>NZ_JBIVTO010000002.1:0-565984 GCF_044756805.1 Paeniglutamicibacter sp. NPDC091659 | reverse complement strand
CCCCCCCACCCACCGCCGGGGCGCGGGGCGCGACCAGCACCCCGCCTAACGGAACAACACTACCCCCCACACCCCCCCCCCCCCCCCCCCCAACCCCCCCCCCCCCCCCACCAACCAAAAAAAAAAAAACAAAAACAACCCCCCCCCCCCCCCCCCGCGCCACTGCTGGGCATCGGATTCGTGGTGTGCTGGTGCTTCGGGAGCGAGTTCACCGAAAGGCGGGAGGCCTGCCTGTTTGCCCTGGCCGTCGGCCTCCGGCGGATCGCCTACGCGAAGTTCGCGGTGATCCTGCTGTGGTCGATGGCCCTTTGCCTGGCGTGCATGGTGGTTTCGCTGGTGGCCGGACTCGTCATCGGCCTGGGTATGCCAGGCCAGGAGGCCCTGGTCGCCGTCGGCAAGGCGTGGTTCGTGGGCGTTCTCGCGGCTATGCTTGCTTGTCCGCTCGCCGTCGTGGCGAGCATGGCACGCGGGTACCTTCCGGGCATCGGAGGGCTCGTGTTGCTGGTCGTCATCACCCAGGTCGTGACGGCCTTCGGTGCCGGGGCATGGTTCCCTTACGCGGCACCGGGGTTGTGGATGGGCATGGGCGGTACTGCGGCCGCCGGCACCGTAAGCCCGTTGCAACTTTTCCTCTGCGTCCCGGTTTCCTTGATCGGCATCTCCGTGACCGGCCAATGGTGGAAACGCATGGAGATCAGCGCCGGTTGAGGGGACCGGTGTGCATGTTTCAGCGAGCCGGGCGGAAGGGGCCGCCCAAGACTTGTACGGGTGCCGAGCGGCCAGTAGCGTGATGAATAGTGGGCCTGCGGACCGCCGGCCCCCGTCGAGAGGACCCGCCATGCCGACCGTGATCGGTTACCACGACGTCAAGGACAAGGACCATTGGCTTGCTTCACCGAAGCGCGAAGAGGTTTTCGGACCTCTTGGCATCACCAACATCCGGACGTTCGTGGATCCCGGCAACCCGACGAAGGTCGCTGTGCTGATGGACGTCCCCGATCTGGACGCCCTGATGGAAGCCATGAAAACCGATGGCATGGCCGCGGCAATGGACTACGACGGCGTATTGGGTGAAACCTTGGTGATTCTCGTTGAGGCGTAGTTTTCATTTCCCGGAGGGGTGAAACCTGCCATGGGTGGGGAGTCGCTTCCGAAATTCTGAGGATGGCAAGCCCGGCCATCGTCACGCCGACACTCATGCGAGAATCATCGGCCGTTTTCCGGATGCCACCACATGAGGCGTGGACTCCCGACCGAACCAGACGGATCCATCCAGTGCTCGGGAATCGAGTGCTGTGAATCCGAGGCACCCTCGGTTCCGAATCGCCAGTGCCGACGGCACTGGCGATTCGGAACCCACTCATGATTGGGGCGGAGCCGTGCCGGCCAGCCGCCGAACAAGGGCCAGACCGACCGGAGTTCCGGGCCAATGCCGCTCCAGCGGAGCGTGGCCCGCCCTGCGGACGACCGAGCGCAGGACCAATGCCACGATGATGGCGTCGTCCGCGTACCCGATGACCGGAAGGAAATCCGGGACCAGGTCAATGGGTGAAACGAGGTAGACGAAAAGCAGGAGAAGCCGGACGCGGATTCCGCGCGGAAGGGTCCGGTCTGCGGCCAGCCGCCGCAGCAGTATCAGCAGGTCCGGCAGCAGTCGCAGGGATTCCTTGAAGCCCGCAGTCTCCGGGCGGCGGCGGGCGTAAAGAGCAAGCAAGACCAGCAGGGCGGCGTAGACCAGAACCACGCCGCCCACGACGGCGATCAGCGTGTCCCACACGTTCATGCGGCGGCTCCTTCGGGGCTGCTTGTGAATGGGCGGCGTGGTTCACGGATGGCGATGGGATGATCACCGGTCGATGCAAATGGTTGCCACGCCGCCATGCAATCATGTCGCCAAGGGGCAGCCAAATGAAAGTGGACCTTTCCAGGCAGGCTCCGGCCAATGTCCTTTGCTTTCGGTACGGCACCGGAATGCCCATTGCCTGCCCGGTGCGGATCCTGCCCCGCGCCATGGCGAGCATGCTCAACACCTTCCAACCGACGCCCGGACCTCGGGCGGCAGGGCCGCCGGCAGTATGCCGTGCATGGCCCTGCCGCTTGGGCTGCCGACCATTTCGGAGAGCCCGTATCCCGGCGAGCCACGAACCGTTGTAAGCGCAAAGCCGAAGGCCTACCATGTGCCTGAAGCCCCATTTCGGGGAACGGCTCCGGGACCTTCCCACCGTGAGCGTCGTGCGCACCGTAGGATCCCACGTCCCGGACATCACGGGACAGGAAAGACCATGACCAAGTATCTGTTCGAAGCGAACTACGTGGGCGAAGGCGTCAAGGGGCTCATGCGTGATGGCGGCACCAAGCGCCGCGATGCCGTCGACGAAGCCCTCAAGTCCGTGGGGGGCTCGCTCGAAAGCTTCTACTACGCATTCGGGGAGACCGACGTCCTGGGGGTCTTTGACATCCCGGACCAGGCCGGTGCCGTGGCGCTGTCCCTCATGGTCAATTCGACGGGCGCGGTGAACCTGCACCTGAAGCCGCTCATGACCCCGGAGGATATCGACGAAGCGGCCAAGAAGACGCCGTCATACCGGGCGCCGGGGCAATAAGCGGGCCGCCGCCGGCGACCCCGACGCAAAGGGTGTGCCGCCGATCCCGTTGGGGGATCGGCGGCACACCCTTGCCTTGCGGGAGACGCTAGACCGTGGCGCTTTCCAGTTCCTCTTCGCCGGCCCCGGCGAAGGACTGCGGTCCGTTGACCATGAGGCCCATCATGTCGAAGACCAGGGTTGCGGCGGCCAGCGAGGTGATGTCCGCGTGGTCGTAGGCCGGTGCGACCTCGACGACATCGGCGCCCACGATGTTGATTCCGTTCAGGCCGCGGATGAGCCGCAGCAATTCGCGGGAGTGCAACCCGCCCATTTCCGGGGTTCCCGTGCCCGGGGCGAACGCCGGGTCCAGGACGTCGATATCGACCGAAAGGTACACCGGGGTGTCGCCCAGGCGGTCCCTGATCTTCTGGATTGCCGCGGCGACGCCGATTTCGTCGATGTCGGTGCTGCGGATGATCTGGAAGCCGAACTCGTGGTCGCGCAGGAAGTCGTCCTTGTCGTAGACCGGCCCGCGGATGCCCACGTGCATGGACTTGTCCTCGATGAGCAGGCCCTCCTCGAAGGCCCGGCGGAACATCGTTCCGTGGGTGACCGGCTCGTCGAAGTAGGTGTCCCAGGTGTCCAAGTGGGCGTCGAAGTGGAGCAGTGCCACCGGACCGTGGACCTTGTTGACGGCCCGCAGTATGGGAAGGGCGATGGTGTGGTCGCCGCCGATGGCGATCACGCGCTTGTCCTTGGCCAGGAGCGGGAGCGCCTGTTCCTCGATCTGCTCGATGGCGCGGCCGATGTTGTACGGGGTGCAGGCCACGTCGCCGGCGTCGACGACCTGTGCCATTTCCACCGGAATGACGTCGAGTTCGACATGGTAGCCGGGGCGCAGCAGCCGCGAGGCCTCGCGGACCGCGGAGGGGCCGAAGCGGGCGCCGGGGCGGAAGGACGTGCCTCCGTCGAAGGGGACGCCCAGGATGGCAATGTCGTAGTCGGGGACCGCGTCGATCTGGGGAAGGCGGGCAAAGGTTCCCAAGCCGGCGAAGCGGGGTACCTTGGTTGCGTCTACCGGGCCGATGGGCTTGTGGGTGCTCATGACAGTTTTCCTTCTAGTTCGACGTTGAGTGGTTCAATGCTGGTTTGTTCAGGGTTCTCTGAGCGGCCGTCACGCGAGGTGGTCTCGGAGAGGCTGCGGTTGGCGGTTTCGGGCGCCAGCAGGAAGGTGGCGATGAGTCCGACCAAGGAGATGCCGGCGCCGATCAACAGTGCTCCGGCGGCGCCGAAGGAAATGATCGCCACGGGCATGAGGTAGGTGCTGGCGGCGGACCCGACGCGGCTGATGGCCGTCCCGAATCCCACGGCGGTGGCACGGATTTCCGTGGGGAAGAGCTCATTGGGGTACACGACCTCGAGGAAGCTCGAGGCGCCGGAGGCCAGTGCGAAGATGGCCAGTGCGGTGAAGAGCGTCTGGGGTGCGACGTTGGGGATGAAGGCCGGGGCCGCCAGGGCGACCACGATGATGCCGAAGGACCAGAGCAGGAGCTTGCGCCGGCCGATGCGTTCGACCAGCCACAGTCCGGGGATGCCGCCGACGACGAAGATCAGCGAAATCAGCAGCGAGCCGCCGTAGAGGTTTGCGTCCCCGTCCATGCCGAATGACGCCAGCAGGTCCGGTGCGAAGGTGTACACCGCAAAGAGCGGGATGACCTGCGCGGTCCAGAAGATCGAGACGAACAGCGTGCGCCGCCAGAATTTCCGGTTGAAGATGTCCGTGAACCTGGCCTGCTTGCTGCCGGGTTCGGTTGCTTCGCCCAGGGACTCGATGTCGTACTTCTCGCCGTAGACCTTCTTGATGACGGCACGGGCCTCGTCGACCCGGCCGCGGGAGAGCAGCCACCGCGGGGACTCGGGGGTCCCGAGCCGGAAGAGCAGGGTGATGATGGCAAAGATCGCGGGGCTGGCGAGCATGTAGCGCCACGCGTCGGGGCCGGCATCGCGCAGGGCGTAGCCCACCGCAAAGGCCGCGGCGGCGCCGATGGCCCAGACCACGAACGTCGCCCCAAGCAGCCGGCCGCGATGCTTCTTGGGCAGGAACTCGGCAAGCAGCGAGGTGGCGATGGGGTAGTCGGCGCCGATGGCAACACCCAGCAGGAAGCGCCAGAGCACCAGTTGCCTGATGTCGGTGGAGAATGCGCTGAGGATGGAGAAGGCGGCCAGGGCGATCAGGTCCAGGATGTACATGGTGTGGCGGCCGACCTTGTCGGTCACCCAGCCAAAGACGCCACCGCCGAAGAAGATGCCAACCAGGCTGGCCGCGCCGACCATGCCGATTTCCGAGGGCCCCAGGTCCAGCGCCGGGGTCATCGTGATGAGGGCGATTCCGATGATGGACAACGCGTAGCCGTCGATGAACGGTCCACCGGAGGAAAAGGTGGTCAGCTTCTTGTGGAATCGGGTCAGCGGCGCGTCATCAATGAGATGAACGGAGGAGCTCATTGCGACCCTTCTTTCTCTAAGTGCCCAGGTGCTGGGCGGGAAGTTTGTATCTCAATACTTAGTGACGGGGGTCACTCGATCAATCAACCGGTGTCAACAATTGAAACACCGCTCTAGACATTTGTATGAACGCCGGGATTCAATGGGTGTGCTTTGGATCCGATTGTGAAGGTGTGCAGAATGTCGATGACCGTGAAGGAGCTCCTCGCGGAGCCGCACCTGGGCCTGGGGATCCTGGCGGGCGAGGCCGGGCTGGACAATTCCATCACCTGGTCGCACACCTCCGACCTTCCCAATCTCTGGGAATGGATCTCCGGCGGGGTCCTGCTGATGACCAACGGGCTTTCGATCCCGGCCGATGCCTCGAGCCAGGTCGAGATGGCCCGAGCGCTGGTCACCTCGGGTGCCAGTGGCCTTGCCGTCGGCGAAAAAATGCATGCCCCGGCGTTCACTGATGAATTCCTCGAGGCCTGCGACTCGCTGCCGCTGCCCCTGATCAATGTTCCGTACCCCCTGCCGTTCATTGCGATATCCAGGTCCATTGCCGAGGCTGCGCTCCTGGAAGAATCCCGAAGGGTCAAGCAAACCGCGAGGATCTATGACCTTCTGCGCAAGGCTACGACTCCGGGTGAAACGTGGAGCGAACTATTGGCCGGCATTGGCGGGGAACTCTCCGCGCGGCTGTTTGTGGTTGACCGCAGGTGCCTGCATCCCTGGCAACCCGGGGACCGGGGGCTGCCGAAAGAGGCTATCCGGCAGGTGGCAGAGGCCAGTGAAAAGTCCGAGGTCGGATCCCGGCATTTCCACTGGAGCCAGGACGGCGGGCGGTCGGTGCTGCTCATGGACATTCCCACGCACGGACACGCGATGCTGGTGGTGTTGCCGGAATCCGAGTCGACTCCGGATGGTGTGGTGCTTTTGCACGCTGCCACGGTGCTTGGCCTGGGGCTGTCCCGCTCGGCGCTGGCCATGGAAGGCAGGTATCGCACCGGCGGCGAATTCTTGCTGCAGGCTTTCGGTGGACGTATGGGGGCCGCCGAGGCCGCCCGGCGACTCGCGGACTTTTCGCTTCCCGAGGAAGGGGCTCGGGTGCTTTCGCTGGCTTCGCGGCCGGGGTTCAACCTGCCCGAGGTGCATCGTGCGCTGTGGCGCCACGGGGTCAATAGCGTCTGTGTCGACGGCGGGGAAAGGCTTCACCTGCTCGTTTCCGCGGAAACTTCCGTCGAGTCGCTTCTGCACGTCATTGATGCCGATATTTCACTGGGGCTGAGCACGTCCGTGGGCGCCTCGGATCTCCAGCGTGCATTGCGCGAGTCCGTGTGGGCGCTTGGCATGGCGCGCGCCGGAGGGTCGCGTCATGCCCTGTATTCGACGGAGACTTCCTGGTTCGGTCTCAACGGGTACCGCGAAGGCGAGGCGCTGGTCCATCGGTTGCTTGGCCCCTTGCTGGAATACGACCGCACCCATGGTGCCGAACTGATGGCGACATTGGGTTCCTATCTCAAGAACCAGCGTTCGGCGCAGAAGGCCGCGACAGAGCTTTTTACGCATCGGCAAACCGTCATCTACAGGATTCGAAAGATCGCCGAACTGACGGGATTGGACTTGGCCGAAACGGCCTCGGTGGCGCAGCTGTGGCTGGCGGTGCAGGCCCGGGATTCCCTGGAAGTGGAAGGTCTTGCGGGCGGCGTCTGAGTCCGAAGAAATTAATGGTTGTAGCTTCAACCAAATTGTGCGATACTTGGAGCAAGAACAATTCCACCTCCACGCAGAATGGATCGCCAGCCATGAGCACCACCCAAGACCAGCTCTCCGCAGACCTCGCAATGGGCACCGTGATGCTCAAGGTCGGCGACATGAAGAACATGAGCGGCTACTACCAGAAGGCGCTTGGCCTTGAAGTTGTCTCCGAATCCGCGCAGGGAGTGGGACTGGGCCGCCAGGGCCTGGAACTCGTCCACCTCTCCGAGGGGAAAGGCCTGAACCTGCCCGGCCGCGGCGAGGCCGGCCTCTTCCACACCGCACTGCTCTTCGACACCCAGGCCGACCTGGCCGCCACGGTGCTCTCCGCCGCCCAGTTCGACGGCTCGCTGTTCACCGGCAGCTCCGACCACTTGGTCTCCGAGGCCTTCTACTTCAACGACCCCGAGGGCAACGGCATCGAGCTGTACTTCGACCGCCCGCGCGACACCTGGAAGTGGACCGGCGACACCATCGCCATGGACACCATCCACCTGGACCCGAACGACTACCTGAACAAGCACCTGAGCGAGCAGGCTGTCAGCGAATTGCGCACGACCCGCGCGGGAATCGGCCACGTGCACCTGCAGGTGGGCGACGTGCCGATGGCCGAAAAGTTCTACGTCGACACCCTCGGCTTTGCCAAGACCACCAGCTTCCACGGCCAGGCACTGTTCGTCTCGGCCGGCGGCTACCACCACCACATGGCCATGAACGTGTGGAACTCCCGCGGCGCCGGCCCGCGCAAGGACACCCTGGGCCTGGGCGAGGTGCTGATCACCGTCCCGAACGCCGACGAGGTGGGCGCGCTCGCCGACCGGCTCAAGGTTGCCGGTGTCGCCAGCCACCACACGGGCGCCGAACTGCGCTTCGAGGATCCGTGGCGCAACCAGCTGCGCGTCGCCGTCGGCTGAGACTACGCTACGTTGACATGTGCGCCGGAACCCCCGATTGCCATTAGGCACCCGGGTGGAGTCGCCATCGATCGAACCTTGCACCCGTCATGAGTGACGGCGAATGCGGCTCCGGAAGGCCGGGGCCGCATTCGCCGTTTCCGGGTGCCCGCCGGCAACGTGGACAGAAGCCGCTCCGGGGCCATGACCCATTGCACGGGTTGCTTTGACCGGGCCGTCCGGCCATATGCGCCGGCATCCAATCACGGGACTCGATGCGGCAATGCCTGCCTCCGCGGGGTTGGAAATGCGAGCCAGGCCCAAGGCAACAGGGAAGCGCATGCGGCGCCGGAACGGGGCTGCACTGGAACCGCTACTCCATCGGCGGCGGCGGGGCACCGTTCGGCGGGGGAGATGCCAGTCCCGTGGGAACATCTGCCCAGGCCTGATCGTCAGGTCCCTGGTCCAGCCGGAAGGGCGGGTATTCGTCCCGCAGGAGCAGCGTGTAGGTCAGGACGCGGTATACCCAGCGGTTGATTCCCATGACCAGGTCGAAGAGCGGACGCTGGTACCGGCCGGTGAACAGGAGCATGATGGCCGCGATGAGCACCAGGATGCCCAACAGCGAGAATCCGGCAGCGTTCCCGTAGTCCTCTGGCCAGCTGCCGCCCCCCGATGGCGCGGTGTCGTTGCCGTTCGATGATGCCCAGACGCTGCCGGTGAAGATGGAGACGATGAGCAGGTGGGGGATGGCCAGCAGCCACCATTTGACCAGGACCAGCCCCCGGGAGAGCTTTTCGGGGTAGTCGACCTCGAAGTCGGCGGGGTAGTCGGTGGCGGCAAGGGTGAACGGCGGGTACTTGTCCGTGCCCAAGGCCGAATAGGTGTAGAACGACACCCGCCAGCTCCAGCGCAGGACGCCGACCGCGAAGTTGAACAGCGGGCGCGGGTAGCGGCCCGTGAACAGGACGGCGAAGCCGGAAACGATCGTGGTGATGAGGACGGCGAACCACAGGAAAAACAGGATGATGAAATGGGGCACGGCCAATAGCCACTTGACCAGCCACAGCCAGCGGGACAGCGGGGGATCGAGATGGCCGGAAAGCCGCGCGGGGTATTCCTTCCCCGTGGCCGGGCCCGAGACCGATTGGCCGCGCGTCCCCCTGCCGAGGACGACGGCGCCGAGTGCTACCAATCCGGCGCCAATGGCCAGGGCGATGATTCCCACGATCCACAGCACGGGGGAGAACGCCCCGAAAAGATCGGAGCGGACCGCGGCCTGCATGTTGGCCGTGATCCCGGCGGATGCGTCGGCATTCATGATCACGACGACCCAGTCGCCGCTGCGCAGGTCAACGGTCACCTGCTGGGTGCCGGGCCCGGACGCGGAGGCTGCCCAGAAGCCCTGACCGTCCGGAGGGGAGGGAACTGCGGTTCCCGGCACGTCCCGGTACTGGACCCGGAATGGCGAGCTTTCCACGCCGGCGACCTCGGTGGTGTGGACGCCGGCGAGGTACCTGTCGACATCGCTCTTGGGGCCAACGCCGATGAAGACCTGGCCGCCGGGTGCCGTGGACTCGGCCGAGAGCCGCAGGCTGCCCAGGTTGTGGGGAATCGTGTCGGTGCCGATCCGGGCGGGGGGAGAGGTCAGTGCGTAGGACGTGGCGGAGAATCCACGCGTCGGGGTACTGAGATAGCCGTCCGGTCCTTGTTTGGACAGGACCGCGGCCGAGGCGGCGCCGCCGATGATCGCTCCGATGCCAACCAGCGCGAGCAGGAGGCCCAGCACCAGGGCGATGACTGCGCCCACGGCTGTGTTGCGGGCAGCGCCCGGGCCGGGCGTCCCGCCCTCGGTCGTTGGATTGACCGTCATGTCATCACACCCCATTCGTTGTTTGCCACTCTTGCGGAACCTTCTACCCGCAACCAGAGGCAAAGGTCATCGCCCCGAGGTGATAGTCCCGCTGCCGAGATGGGCTTCGGCCCGGCTGCGCGGGTCCTTGGCCCCGGGCTGCGGCCCAGGCTTGCCACGTGGCAGGGATCGGGCCCGAAAAACACCGGGGGCAGAACCGCCGGTGCCCGATGCCGCAATCTTCCTCCCGCCGGCGGTCACTTCACAAGGCCCGCAGCCGGGCGATCCCCGCCTTGGCCTTCGCCATGGCCGCGTTCCCGCCCACGGGATCGGGTGTGAAACCGATTTTGCCGGTTCGTCCGAACGCGGGCGAGTCCGCGGGGGCAAGCACGCCGACCGCACGCGGTCCGAGGCGGATCGTTGCCGGAAGCGGGCCGGCCATCTCACCGTCGGCGTAGATGTTCAGCGGCTTGTTGGCGCTGATCGTCAGGTTGCTGCCGCGCGTGAAACCGATGTTGGCCTGCCCGAGGTGGCTGCCCCGGTAGGAACGCAGGAACGTCAACGCAACGCCGAGGGCCGTGGCGCGCCCCAGCGAGACGACGTCCAGCAGGCCGTCGTCCGCCTTCGCCTCCGGGCAGATGCGCAGCCCGCCGCCGTACTGGCCGACGTTTCCCACGGCGATGAACCAGCCCGGGAAGATCGAGGACCGCCCGTCCACGGTGAGCGTGAACCTCACGTTCCGCCAGAGCACCAGGGCCTTGAGCCCTCCGTAGAGGTAGGTGAACGGGCCGAGGTTCATCCGGGCGCTGTTGCCGTACTCGTTGGCAAGCCCGTCGAACCCGACGTTTGCCACGCCGAGGTAGGCGCGCCCGTTGACGAGGCCCAGGTCCAGCGCGCGCACCGCAAGGCCGTTGATGCCCCCGATGGTCTTGGCGGGGTCGAGGTCCAGCCCCAGTCGCCTGATGGTGTCGTTTCCCCGGCCGCCGGCCAGCGGCAGGAGGACCGCCCCGGAATCCGCGGCACCGGCCGCGGCGGCCCCCAGGAAGCCGTCCCCGCCGAGGACCGCCACCAGCGAGCCCCTGGGCGCGGTGCGGGCCCGTTCGGTGGCCTGTTCAAGGCTGTCGGTGACCGAAACCTGCACGGTGAACCCGGCATCTTCCAGCGCCCCGAGGGCCCGCGGCAGCAGGCGCAGCCCGCGGCCGCGCCCCGCCGTCGGATTGACCAGGAGCAGTACCGGTCCGCCGGCGAAGCCGCTCATGGCGCCGTTCCTTCACTGCGCGTTCCCTTGCTGTCCGCGGTTCCCTCGCTGCGCCCGTCGAGGCCGATCGCCAGGATGAGTCCGGCCCGCTCGCGGGCCCTGGCCGCGTCCTCCGGCACCAGGGCCAGTCGGGTGCGCCGGTCCAGCAGGTCGTCGATGCTCGAGGCGCCCTCCGCGCGCACCGCGAACAGCAGCTCGGCGCCCGTGATCTCGGTGCCCTCGAAGATCGGCTCCGCCATCAGCGGGTCCTCCAACGCGAGGCGATGCACGGCCTGCGCTTCCGTCCCGTACTTCCGGACGAGCCGTGCGGGCGCGTCGATTCCCTTCAGGACCTTCCGGCGCGCCGCGCCCACCAGCGGCAGGCTTCGCGTGCGGCTTTGTTCCGCGGAGCCAAGCCGGGCGGCCACCGCGTCCACGGCGTCCTGGGCCATCCTCCGGTAGGTGGTGAGCTTGCCGCCCACCACGGTGATCGGCTGCCCCGGGGTGTCGGTGACCAGGTGCCGCCGGGAGATGTCGGCGGTGCCTTCCCTGCCGCCCACGTGTTTGTCCCGCACCAGCGGGCGCAGCCCGGCGAAGATGCCCACCACGTCCGCGCGGGTCAGCGGCACGGCCAGCGCGGTGTTGACGACGCCCAGCAGGAAGTCGATGTCGTGTTCCGGCACGGCGGGGCGGTGGCCGTCGGCCTGGCGGTCTTCCTCGTCGGTCAGGCCGATGTAGACGAGACCCGTGGGCTGCGGCAGCACGATCACGTACCTGCCGAAATGCCCCGGGACCTGGACGGTGTGCGCGGCATGGGGGTTGCCCAGTCGAGCGGAGCGCACCACCAGGTGGGTCCCGCGGCTGGGGGTCAGCTCGAGGGTGTCGTCGAAGCCGGCGGCCCAGACGCCGGTGGCGTTCACCACGGCCCGCGCCGTGATCTCCACGGGCTCGCCGGTGCGGGTGTCGGTCGCCGTGACGGAGGTGGCGCCCAGGGCCGTCGCCTTCACGTCGCGCATCACGTGCGCGCCGAGCCCGGCGGCGGTCCGCAGCACGCCGAGCACCAGCCGGGCGTCGTCGAACACCTGGCCGTCCCAGTAGAGCAGCCCGCGGCGCAGGCTCTTGGCCTCCAGCGCCGGGACCATGGCGGAGACCGCCTGGCTGGTCAGCAGTTGCGGGCGCGGAAGCGTGGTGCTGCGCAGCCCCGAGGCGCGGCGTAGAAGGTCGTAAAGCACCACGCCGGCCCCGGCGACCATGGCCTCGTGGGCGGGGGAGTCCTTGGCGTCCGGGATGATGAAGCCCAGCGGGTGCACCAGGTGCGGGGCGATGCTCTGCATGAGCCAGCGGCGCTCCACCGCGGACTCCCAGGCGACCGGGAAGTCGGCCTTGGTCAGGTAGCGCAGCCCGCCGTGGACCAGCTTGGAGCTGTAGCCGCTGGTGCCGGAGCCGAAGTCGTTGCTTTCAATGAGCGCCACGCTCAACCCGCGGCTCACCGCGTCCAGGGCAACCCCGGCCCCGGTGATGCCGCCGCCCACCACCGCCACGTCGACGGTGTTTGCGGCCACGTGCCCCAGCGCGCGCGAACGTGTTGCGTCGTTGATCCAGGTCTTGTCCGTGCTTGCTGTGCGAGTGCTTGTGGTGTCGGGGTGCGGCTTCGTCATGCCGCGCTCCCGGGGGTGAGGTACCGATCAAGCATTTTCCGCAGCTCGGCCAGGGACTCGTCGAAGGTGCCGAGCTTCAGCAGGACCTTCGAGGACAGGGACACGCCCTGCAGCGCCAGCAGCAGCGTGGTCGCCGTGCCGGCCCCCGCCTCGATGCTCCCGTCGGCGGCGCCGAGCTCGATCAGCGAGCCGATCTGCTCGAGGATCAATTGCTGGCTGGAGCCGAACCTGTCCGTCACGTAGGGGATCAGGAACTCCGGGTCGCGCTCGCCGATGGACGCCAGCAGCGGCGAGGTGGCGAACACCTTCACGCTTTCGACGGCGAAGTGGACCAGCTGCTCGCGCCCGGTCCCCTCGGGGGTGCCTGTCCGCAGGGTGGCCGCGTGGGAACGGAACTCTCGGGTGAGGGTCTGCAGCACCGCGTTCTCGACCGAGCCCATGCGCCGGTAGAACGTCATGCGGGAAACGCCCGCGCGCTCGGCGATGTCATTGGCGGTGGTCCGTCGCACGCCGTGGAGGATCACCGAGTCCCGGGTGGCGGTGAGCAACTTTTCGTCGCTTTGCATGATGGTACGTTGTGACGGCATGTGTCACACTGTATCCCATGGTGACGCACATTACAGAGGAAATTCCCCGCTCGGTTTGGTACGGCTGGGGCGACCCGGCCCGGGCGAAGCAATTGGGCGCCGGCGCCCTCGACTACCTGCGCAACACCCTGAAGCTCTCCGGGGTGGAGCCGGTCAACCCGCCGGTGGACTTCTCCGCAGTCCGTGTGGGGGATAGCCATCTCGGCGACGAGGCCTTGGCCGAGCTCCGGGCCATCAGCGGAGCCGAACACGTCTCCACGGAGGCCGCCGAACGCATCTTGCACTCGGGCGGGAAAAGCACCCCCGACCTGATGCGCCTGCGCGCCGGCGACGCCCTGGCCGCCCCCGACGCGGTGGTCTTCCCCGGACGCGCCGCGGAAGTCCGGGAGATCCTGGCGCTGTGCGTCCGGCGCGGGATCGCCGTCGTGGCCTTCGGCGGCGGCACCTCGGTGGTCGGCGGCGTCGACCCGGTCCGCGGTCGCTTCGCCGGGGTGATCACCCTGGACATGCGCCGCATGGACAAGCTGCTGCACCTCGACCCGGTCTCCCGCACCGCCACGCTTGAGGCGGGCATGCGGGGCCCCGCGATCGAGGCCGCGCTGCAGGCCCACGGCTTCACGCTCGGCCACTTCCCGCAGAGCCACCAGGAGGCGACCCTCGGCGGCTACGTGGCGACCCGCTCCGCCGGCCAGGCCTCCACCGGCTACGGCCGGCCCGAAGACCTGGTCAAGTCGGTCCGCCTGGAAACCCCCGTCGGGCCCGTTGAGCTCGGCTCCTCCGCACCGGGCAGCGCCGCCGGCCCGAAGCTGCTCGACGTCGTCGTGGGAAGCGAGGGCACCCTCGGGGTCATCACCTCCGCCACGCTGAAGATCTCTCCGATGCCCAAGCACAAGTCCTACGGGGCATGGTCGTTCCCGTCCTTCGAGGCCGGGACCCAAGCCATGCGCCGGCTGGAGCAGGACGGCGTCCGCGGCGACATGCCCCACGTATGCCGGCTCAGCGACACCGACGAGACCGCGGCGACCTTCAAGCTCGGCGGCTGGAAAACGGGCCTGCTCGCGCGCTACCTGCGCCTGCGCGGACAGCGCACCCCCGCGCTTTCCCTCTTTGTCTGGGAGGGCGACGCCGGCGAGACCAGGGCCCGCAAGCGCCGCAGCGCACGCATCATGCGCCGTTCCGGCGGCGTGCCGCTGGGGCCGATGCCCGCCACCGCCTGGGAACACGGCCGCTTCAGCGCCCCCTACCTGCGCGACGAACTGCTCACCCGCGGCGTCTACGTCGAAACGCTGGAAACCGCGGCAACGTGGAGCGAGCTCGACAAGACCTACGCGGCCGTCCGCTCCGCCATCCTCGATGCGATTGAGGAAGGCGGCGGCGCCGGGTACGTCCAGACGCACATTTCCCACGTGTACCCGGACGGCGCCTCGCTCTACTACACGTTCCTGGGAGGGCTGGAACGGGACGGACTGGCGCAAAACGCGAGGATCAAGGACGCCGCGTCCCGGGCCATCGTCGCGGCCGGGGCAACCATCACCCACCACCACGCGGTGGGCAGCGAACACTCGCCGTACCTGGGCGCCGAAATCGGCGAACTCGGCATCAAGGTGCTTCGCGGCATCAAGGACACCCTGGATCCCCGCGGCATCATGAACCCCGGAAAACTCATCCCTGCAGCAACGGAGGAACAAGCATGAGCAAGACCATCGATTCATTGGCCGGCTCCACCATCCTGATCACCGGCGCCGCCATGGGCATGGGCAAGATGTACGCCCGCCTCGCCGTGGAGGACCGCGCGAGCCGCGTCATCCTCTGGGACGTGAACGCCGATCTATTGGAAGAGACGGCCCGCGAGCTGGAGGGCAAGGGCTCCGAAATCCACACCCACGTGGTGGACGTCAGCAGGCTCGAGGACATCGAGCGCGCCGCCGAGCAGACCAGGGCCAAGGCCGGCTCTCCCGACATCCTGATCAACAACGCGGGAATCGTGCGCGGCAAGTACTTCTGGGAGCACGACCAGCGCTCCGACATCGCCGCAACCATGAACATCAACACCCTGGCACTGATGCACATCACCCGCGAGTTTCTGCCCGCCATGATCGAACGCGGGCGCACCAGCCGGATCGTGAACGTCGCCTCCGCCGCCGGTCTGCTGGCCAACCCAAGGATGAGCATCTACTCCTCCTCCAAGTGGGCGGTCGTCGGCTGGAGCGATTCGTTGCGGCTCGAACTCATCCAGGCCGGCCACAAGCACGTCGCCGTGACGACCTTCTGCCCGTCCTACATCAAGACCGGCATGTTCGAGGGGGCCCGCGGGCCGCTGCTGACCCCGCTGCTGGAACCCGAGGCCGTGACCCGGCGCGTCTGGCGGGCCATGAAGGAGGGGACGCCCATGCTCATGATGCCGTGGACGGTGAAGCTGAGCACCGCGTTGCGCGGGGTGCTGCCGCTGGCGGCCTGGGACCTGGTTGCCGGGCGCGTGTTCGGCGTCTACAAGTCGATGGAGCATTTCACGGGCCGCAAATAGGTTCAATCCCAGCTGCTTGCCATCCCCAGGGCTGCTCCTTGTCCTGCCTGTGGATTCGTGGTTGGCTTCTCACAAGCCTTCGCTGCCACGGCACTCGAAGATGGCGTTAACTGCGAACGGGCGGTCACCGTACACGTGTGCACACGACAAATGCCGCTAGCTTCTGCTGGATTGTGTGCAACTGGTGCACCGGCGGTGGCACCAGTTGCTCGCCAATGTTATGAGTGCGCTCGTAACGAGATAAATTAGCCGGCACCCTACTTACGCAGACAACCATGTAGTCGATATTGATTGAAGAAGGTTGTTGACCACCGATCTCCTTCACTTCTGTGATTTTATGGCTTAGCACCCACTTCGCTTCGACGTTAGGTATCCCTTGATTCGCCAGATCTCCGCGACACTCGCATGTCTTGCTTTGGTTGGAGCCACTTTGGTCCACGGGGGGTCAGTCGCAAACAGTGCCGTTGCCAAGCCGCCGGTACCAAGCAAAGTTAAAGTGACAGAAACGAAGTACGAGAGCTTCACCTTTTCCTGGAATGCCTCGAAGGGTGCGACAAGCTACACGGTGAAGATTGCGGCAGATGCGGCGTTCAAGAAAGGCGTCAAGACATTCGGTACGCGGTCAACCAAATACAAACCAATCAAGCTGCGAAATTGCACGACCTACTACTACAAGGTCCTTGCCAATAACGGAAGCAAATCCAAGAGTTCATACTCGAAAGCCCAAAAAGTGACCTTGGATTGCTTCTGGCCCGGGACTTTCTCCAAGATCAAGGCAACACCAAAATCTGCCAGTTCCATCGAGCTTTCATGGACTCGTCCAAGCAATGCAACTCGTTTTGCAGTTTGGCGTTCCGCGGATAAGTCCTTCGCTTCCGGAGTCAAAAAATTCACTACCAGCAGCACCAAGATCATCGACACTGGTCTCGCGGGCGGGAAATCCTATTACTATCGCGTCTACGCATTCAACAAGGCGAACAAGGCAAATGTCCGCCAGGCGCCACGAGTCGAAGGAAATGTGGCCACCGCCAAACCCGAAGGTCTGAAAGTCACGGCCGTATCGGCTCTTGGCGCCACCGCTCAGTGGACCAGGGCCCAAAACGCCCGGACCTATGAGTTGTCCGTTGCTACTAACTCAACGTTCACCGCCAATGCCAAGACGTACAAAACTACAACAAGCCGCAACGCGATCAAGATCAATAGCCTCAAGCCGGATACAAAGTACTATTTCCGGGTTAGATCCCTGAACGGCCTCGACCAGAACATTGCCAAGAGTGCGTACTCCACGGCCGTGTCGGCGACGGTCGGCCACCCCTCGGTGGACATCAACGCCATGAGTTTCAACGTACGAACAGCCAGCGCGGACGCAACAGCACCAGCTTCGCAGCTCTGGTCCAGTCGTCGGGGCGCTGTGGTGGCGACGGTACAAAACCAACAGATCGACCTGTTGGGCGCCCAAGAGGCGTATGCCACGAGGGACTACGTGCAGAGCATTGGAGATCCGCAGTGGGAAGACTTGCGGAAGCGCTTGGTCAAGGTGGGCTACGAGAGGGCGAAGTCGGGGACCGACGGCTTGTACAACTATGGAGAGTGCGGAGGAGATAAGTGCTGGGAAGACGAATATCAGCTGGATGGCAACCATATCTTCTACAAGACGTCCACGTTGAAGCCACTTGGGCAGGGCGGGAAGTTCATCCTGCCAAATCCGAGTAACCGGGACAGCGGCTACGCTGCAACGTGGCAGGTCTTCGAAACCAAAGGCACCGTCCAAAAGCGCTTCCTGGCTGTCAATACACACCTCTATTCGCAAGGGATCAACGACAGGTCGACCCATGACAATCGCCGGGCCGAGCAAATGGAAAGCCTGCTCACGCAGTTGAAGTCCAGGCTGGCCGCCGATCCAATGCCAGTTGTCATCATGGGTGACTTGAACTCCCACCGGGACAATTTTGCAGTCTCAAAGCTGGAATCGGCTGGGTACTTTGATACCGAGGCGGCAGATGTTCCCAAGGTGAAAGCGAACTTCAACAGCAGCCACGGATACAGTGCCTATCCCGCAAAGACCTATGGAACCAAAATCGACTACATTTTCACGAGTGGCAGTGTTGCCGTGAAGAAATGGGAACTCGTAGCGGATGTCGATCCTTTGACAGGCAAGTTCCGAGGCACCGTCCCATCTGACCACCATCCGATCAAAGCGGAGCTGACCTTTACGAAATAGAACCGTGTGGTTTCGCCGCATCCAGTGTTGATGGTCAGTGGTGAAAACCAGGTGGTTATCCGGCGGAGTAGGCACCAGAACGATGGGTGCGGCCAATCGTGTATCCGTGGGCCAACGACAGCGTGAATGAATTGGGTGCACCTGTTGCATTCAGTGGACGCCGAGGTGGCAGTAGTCCAGACCACTGGCTAGGGCAACGCAATATCCGTCCAACGAGCCTGTGAGATGGAATCCTGGATGTTTCGATGTGCTCGCCATTATTGCGTCGTTGAGGCTTTCCACTCCTCTCACTGCCAACCTACTGCGGACAGCCAGCCTCCATATTTCGTCGTTTTCGTCTACCAATAGGAAGCGGATGGATCCCGGGAACAGGCTTCGTTCGTTAGATCGCTCTCCGAGAACGATCGCACCAGCGCACCCAGCGCCGCCTCCTGCTATGGCCGATTCATCAGGGACACGTCCATGTCAGCATCCAAGCCGAATACGATGCAGAACGTAGCCAGCAAGGGGGCTGAGAACCGGGGCGCTGGTGTGGATGCTACTCGGGTTCAACCTGCATCTTTTCGGGGGTCTCTCTCGAGGATTTCGGCCGGTCGGCAAGCGGCGCGGTCACTAGCCGGACTATGGTCTGGCTGGTGACCCGCAATGCCTTGTCGAATACTGGTCGACTGAACGCAGCAACGATAACCACGGTAAACAAAGCGCACAAAGCCAGTGCTCCCCATCGGCCCGCGTTCTCCCACACGAGTGGCATCAGAGGAGTGACCGCCATGACTACAAAGCCGTGGAACAGGTACACAGCCAGACTCGATCGACCAACCGCGGTGGCTGTTCCCACGCGGTTTGGTATCAAACACAGCAGAGTAAACGTCATCAGCGCCGCAACAGCCAACAGCCCGGCTCGGACGAACACCCCGTCCGGGGCATCATCTCCCAACCCCGCGTAGCTGCGGTTGCCAAAAAACCAGCCGGGCTTCATATCCAAGCTGAAGATAACCCATGCAACCGCACCGGAGGCCACCACAAGACCAGCTTTTAGCCCGGTCGAAGTCCGGCTGGCCAGGGCGAGGAACTTGTGGCCGTAGAGTGCTCCGGCTGCGTAGCACGGCAGGAACACCAAAGCCCGCGACACGGCCCAGTCATTGCCGATCACGCCATCGGCGAAACCAGCCCCTAACGCCAGGACAACGGACCCGGCCATGGCGACTCCACGCAATTTCAGGATCACCGGTAGCAGCAGTTGCCAATAGACCATGGAAAGCAGGAACCAGAGGGTCCAGAACGGAAAGTAAGTGAACTTCTGCGGGCTTTCGATCAGTAGGTCGAATCCGAAGTACAGGCCTTGGAACGCCAGTAGAAGAACCAGTGAAGATCCCGCGCGCTCCACCATCCGTGACGTCTTCGCCGTAACCCCGGCGAGGAACACAAACGCCGGCATATGGAACAGATAGATCGCCGTCAGCGGCAACCTGATCGATCCGGCATCCCAAAAGCTCGTCTGCTCAAGCAGATGGCCGAACACCACGAGACAAATCAAGACACCCTTCGCGGCGTCGAGACGGTGATCGCGGACTCTGCTAGTTAGTTCTGGCACCGAGACAGGCTACCAGCACGACCCCTAACTCCCAGAAGCGCTACTCCCTGAGGCAGCCGTAATCCGCGACTGGCGCTATTCATACATCACGAAAGACAACCATGCTCGAATGACTAATCGGCCCCGAACATACTGAATGCGCCGGAATGCTGGCCGCCGCCATCCTCACCTCCGCCTCGACCCAGACAACGATCCTTCCCGCGGCGGCGCGCACGGTCCTGTCGATGGCCGCGCACAAGGCGATCCCCGAGCAGTTCGCGCGGATCCACCCAAGGTTCCTGACGCCGACCTGGGCCACGGTGGCCATGGGGCTGGTGTCCGCCGGCTTCTACCCGATTTTCACCTTGATCAGCGAGAACCTGCTGAGCGCGTTGATCGGGTCGCTGGGGCTCATGATTGCGTTCTACTACGGGCTGACCGGCTTCGCCTGTGTCTGGTGCTACCGCAAGACGCTGACGGGCAGCGAGCGCCACTTCATCATGTGCGGACTCTTCCCGCTGGCCGGAGGAGTGATGCTGCTGGCGGTGTTCATCTACGGCACCGTCCAGTTTGCACAGCCCGACTGGCTGACCGACGCGGACGGCAACAACATCACCATCTTCGGCATCGGCGCCGAGGCGGTGGTGATCTGCTGCCAGGTGAGGTCTGGGTTTTCGGTGTGTTCTTTGAGTGCATCGAGGTCGCTCTGCTGGGCGGATAAGACGTTGGCGATGCCTTTGAAGCCTTTGTTGGTCGACATCGGCCACCGCTCCGGGCTCGATCTTGTTGACCTTGTGGGTCAATAGACCCGTGGTGTGGTGCGCGGGTAGGTCACTGAGACGTGCAGCATGTCGCCGTGGTCAGCGCCTGGTTCGACGGCGACAACGACGACGATCCATGCGGAGACCAGAGCGCCGGGTTATTCGTCGGCGATATGTTCTCGGATGGTGTCCTCGAGGATCTGGGTGGTTACCGTGCTCATGCAATGTGAATCTTGTGGTGGTGCAGGTGGAGGCCGAGGACTCGGACGCGGGCTTCGATACGGCACATGCGCCTATAGGTGAATGCCCTGATGCGGGAAGTGAAGGACATGCCCCAGGACCATTCGAAGTGTTTGGCAAGGATCGCGTATGGCAGGAAAGCGCACACGAGGGCGACGAGGGCCAGTGCTTCGGCGATGGTGATGATTCCTGTCGATGCGAAGCGGTATCGGCTGATTCCTCGATGTGTGCTCATGCTGCTTCTCCTCGCCTTCGTTTCATCGCCTTTGGGAGCGTGATTACCAATATGGTGGCTTGGCGAGCTTGTGATTTGGTGGAGGTGACGGTTGTGCGTGTGGAGACGAGCTGCTCGACGAGGTCGGTGATCCGCGCGAGAGAGGATGGGCGGCCGGCGGTGGCGGGTATGGGTAGGCCATTCTTGAGCGGCAGATCCTCCAGGCTGCGGACGAGAACCCTTGGGCTTGTTTTGCCGTTTGCATGGTCCCGTGCCGACCGATGTCTAGCAAACCCCGGCAACCAGCGATAGCGTCGGAAACGAACGGGTCTGCGGCGCTGTCTGAAAACCGTGCCACCACGGACCCTGCCGGGTACGGAAAATCCCCGTGCCCGATGTCTACGAAAGGCCAGGCCGTGAAGGCAGCACGTTTCCACGCTCAAAAAGACATCCGCATCGAAGAGATCCCCGAACCCGTTCTGCGCGCCGGAGCCGTCGCCATCGACGTGGCCTGGTGCGGCATCTGCGGAACGGACCTGCACGAGTACCTCGAGGGTCCCATCTTCATCCCGGCACCGGGGCATCCGCACCCGCTGTCGCACGAGGAACCACCCGTGACGCTGGGGCACGAATTCTCCGGGACCATCACCGCGCTGGGCGAGGGCGTCATGGACCTTGCCGTGGGCCAGAACGTCGTGGTGGAGCCGTACTTCACCTGCGGCGTCTGCCCGCAATGCAAGTCAGGGAGGTACCACCTGTGCGAGAAAATGGGTTTCATCGGCCTGGCCGGTGGTGGCGGCGGGCTGGGCGAGAAGGTCGTTGTCGACAAACGCTGGGTGCACCCGATCGGCGACATCCCGTTGGACGAGGCGGCGTTGATCGAGCCGTTGTCCGTCGGCCACCACGCGGTGGTGCGCAGCGGTGTGGTTGCCGGACAGGTCGCGCTCGTGGGCGGGGCGGGCCCGATCGGTCTGCTTACCGCCGCAGTGCTCAAGGGCATGGGGGTGACAACCATCGTGAGCGAGCTGTCGACGGCCCGCAAGGACATGGCCTGGGAGAGCGGCGTGGCAGACCATGTGCTGGATCCCGGCAAGGAGGACGTGAAGGCGCGCGTCCTGGAAATCACCGGGGGCCTGGGCGCCGACGTCGCCTTTGAATGCGCCGGGGTCAACGTCGTGCTGGACACCCTGCTTGATGCGCTCAAGCCGACCGGGGTGCTGGTGAACGTCTCCATCTGGGGCAGGCCGGCCACGGTGGACATGCAGAAAATCGTGCTCAAGGAGATCGACCTTCGCGGCACCATCGCCTACGTGCGGGACCACGCCGAAGTCATCGAGCTGGTGGGAAGCGGAAAGATCAACCTCAAGCCGTTCATCACCGGGCGCATCGCGCTCGACGACCTGATCGCCAAGGGCTTCGACACGCTGATCAACCACAACGAGACAGCCGTGAAGATCATCGTCTCGCCCAGCGGAAGGGGCCTTTAGACGAGTGATTCCGAGGGGTGACCGCGCAGGCAAGGGGGGCGGAATCGGCGTATCCACCCAATGACACCCACAAGGGGCAGCTTGGCCTGGAACGGCGCGGAGGCAGGACCAGGCCGGAGTCACCGTCCGCTTCGTGCAACGCATGCTGGCGATGACGGCGGCGATCTGGCGCAACGAGAATATTCGGTGCCGTGACCCGCCGTTCGTTGGTCGCCTGCGAGCACCAACCCTTGGAATCACTGGTCTAGGGTGCGCTGGGGGCCTTCTTGGCCGGCTTGGCGCGCACGTGCATGCGCTCGCCCTGCGGCCCGAACAGGCTGAGGAACTCCACCCCGTTGTTGTCGGCCCGGCCGAACCAGTGCGGCGTGCGGGTGTCGAATTCCGCGGCTTCTCCGGCCGACAGCACGATGTCGTGCTCGCCCAGGCAGAGGCGGAGCCTGCCCTTGAGCACGTACAGCCACTCGTAGCCCTCGTGGGATCGAAGATCCGCGTCCGTGGATGGCTTTCCGGCGGGAATCACGTGCTTGAACGCCTGGAGCCCTCCTCCGGAACCGCGGCTCAGCGGAAGGATCGTCATCCCGTTGCCGATGATCGGCTTGATGTGGATCCGCGGATCGCCGGTGGCCGGGGCTCCCACCAGGTCGTCCAGCGGAACGCCGTGGGCGCGCGCCAATGGCAGGAGTTGCTCCAGCGTCGGGCGGCGCTGGCCCGATTCCAGGCGCGAGAGCGTGCTCACCGAGATTCCCGTCAGCGCGGAAAGCTCCTGCAGGGTGGTGTTGCGTCCGGTGCGCAGCGCCTTGAGCCTCGGGCCAACCCGGGAAAGTGTTTTGTCAATGTCGTGGTCCATGGCACCAGTTTGCCATATCAGCAAAAATGTTTGCCACTCTGGCTCTTGGGGGTGCAGTCTTGGATGAACGCGGGCACAGGGCTTGGCGAATGGATCGACTGGAGCAATTCCCATGGAAACGCAGGCAAAGATTTACGACGTTGCAATCATCGGCGGGGGAGCGGCGGGGCTCAGCGCCGCACAGGCCCTGGGCAGGGCGCGCCGTTCCGTGGTTGTCATCGACGCGGGCGAACCACGCAATGCGCCGGCGGCCGCCATGCACAACTTCCTCTCCCGCGACGGGATGAACCCGCTCGAACTGCTCGAGGTCGGCCGCGCCGAACTCGTCAAGTACGGCGTCGAGGTGATCAACACCCGCGCCCTGGACACCCTCCGCAACGAGGCCGGATTCACCATCTCCCTGGGCAACGCCACGGAGGTCTCGGCGCGCCGCCTCATTCTTGCCACCGGGCTGAAGGACCAACTGCCCGACATTCCCGGCCTGGCAGAGCACTGGGGCAACGACGTGCTGCACTGCCCCTACTGCCACGGCTGGGAGGTCAAGGACCTGCGCCTCGGCGTCATCGACAGCGCCATGGCCATGCACCAGGCGCCGATGTTCACCCAGTGGTCCAAGCGCGTCACCCTGTTCAAGGGCCCGAACAAGGTGCTCGCTGCCGAGGAACTGGAACAGCTGGAAGCGCTGGGTGTGGAAGTCGTGGAGTCAGTGGTTACCACTGTGCTCGGTGAGGCGGGCTCCGTGCGGGGCGTTGAGCTCAGCGACGGGACGCAACGCGAGATCGATGCCTTGGTCGTCATGCCGAACTTCGACGTCGATGTCTCCTGCGTGAAATCCCTTGGACTGGTGACGCAGGAGCATGTCTCCGGCATCGGCCGGCATGTGCCCGTCGACGACGGCGGCCAGACCGAAGTTCCGGGACTCTGGCTTGCGGGAAACGTTGCCAACCCCATGGCACAGGTCATCATGGCCGCGGCCGACGGGCTCGGCATGGGCCTCAGGGTGAATGCCGACCTCATGAAGGAAGATTTCGATCACGCAGTGGCCGAACTGCGCATGAAAAAGGCAGTGGTCTAGCGGCAGGGGCGCCGCGACCCGGATGCCATCCTGAATCCACCCGGCCAGCGTGGCGCTAGCCCTCCAACGAGTAGGAAACCTCCGAGGCCGGCGGCCACCTGGTGATCGACCCGAGCGGATCCGCGGCATCGCCGTGGACCGGCTCCATGGCCTCGTGATCGATGTCCACGGTCAACGCTCCCAGCAGGCCGTCGTTGACCACCAGGCTCACGCGGGCGGGCTGTCCGTCGGGGGTCCTGAAGTTCGCGTGCACCGGGAAGGTGAAGTCGCGCGGCACCGTTCGGTCGGTGCCGTCCGGAACCACGAGATCGAGCTGGTAGGCGAACTCCCATGGGTTGCCCCAGTACTGCTCCCTGGCTTCGGCCAATTGCCCGCGCAGGATCCCGGAAGCAAATTCATCGGTCTGCCCAAGCATTCCCGCGATGAGCTCGCGCACCGCCTGCGGCAGGTCGCGGATGGGAAGCTCTTCCTCGGGGAGGCCGGGTTCGGGTAAGGCGCCGGCGCGTGGCCCATCCACCAGGAAGGTCGCGGCGGCAAGGATTCCCGATCCCACGGCCATGATCGGCCGGGGGTTGGAGATCCCGCGGCGCAGAAGCGCCTGGTGGATCGAGGCGTCAAGCACGAAGCCAAGCTTGGTGCTGCCGGCGCCCAGGGCTGTCATTCCCAGGGCGAGCGCGCCGCGGAGTAGCTTCCTCGATTCCAGCGGTTCGTCCTGCGCGGTGCCAAACCATGCGACCGCCCCGGCCGCCGCGCCGGAGCCAACGCAAAGGCCCGCCCGCGTGGCGGGCCGCAGCCTGGCCGGATCAATCAACGTCAGCAGACCGCTGGCCAGCCCCAGCGCCACTGCACCACCCAGGCGGGATCGGACGGGCAGGGACTCGGTGTCTGTTGAATCAGCCATCCGCCCAGCCTACTAGGACGCAGGAGGCGTGTTGGCGTGAAGCGCTCGGCGGTCATGCCGCGTGCTCGCCGGTTCCGCCATCTCGATCCCGCGGCGCATGCATTACTGGGGACATTCCGGTCCCGAGACAACCCAGGTGCAATCATGTTGCCCAAGTCAGCACGCTCTTGGTGGGCGCTCGCCGGTGTCGTCGCAGCGGTGGCCGCCGTTGCGGCCGCAGCCTCCCCACGAGAGTTCCCGGCCGAAGCCGGCGGCTGGAACAACGAGGGTCCCGGGTACTGCTCCGCGGAGATGGTGGATCCGGCTCCGGACGAGCTCCCAACGCCCGAGGAACTCCAGCGGGCCTGGGATGAAACGGACAAACTCCACCGGGAGCTGATGAAGCGGATGCCTGATCCCGTGGTGGAGGACCAGCCGGGTTCCGGGGCCAGGAACGGCGGCATCGGCACCTACGAGGCGCAAGTCGAGTTGTCCACCTTGCTGGTCCAGTCCGCCCAGACGGGCCTCACCGCACAGGACACCTCGTTGGGCGGGCTGCTGACCGCCTATGTCGACGGAGAGATCGTGGTGCAAACCGGGATCGAGGACGGTCCCGTCGACGTCGAGATCCGGGCCCTGGACCGGGCGCCTGCAGGTGTGGAACCAGGCTGGGAGGACGTCTCCGAGGTGAGCTTCCGGGCTGGCCCCGAGGCCCGCGTGTCGATCCGGGGGATCGAACCCTATGCGGAGAATGACCGGGCGGATTGGGTGCAGAGGCTCGATGCGCACGGCCAGGGCTGGTACCGGATGCGGGTGCACGCCAGCGGGCCGCGACGTGGCAGCGGGAGACTGGGTTGACCGCCCGACGGAAAAGTACCTGGTGGAGGCCTGGCCGGCGCCGCGAGCCGACCCCGTAGTCCACCGCGCCGATTCCGAATGTTCGCGGTACCTGAACGAGTAGTCAGGTCCGGTTGCCCGATGACACCGACACGAACTGTCTGATTGTTTCACCAAAGACTATGCTGACCTGAATCAAAGGAGCGCGGTACAGCGCTACCGCCGCCACCTCGAGGGGACGCCGACATGCGTGAGTCGAAGCCAAGAACCGCCGGGCGCCCGCGTAGGCGCTGGCCGCTGGTCGTGGCGATCGGTGCGCTGGTGGCGGTGCTGGGAACTGCCTGCTGGGGCGCCTACCGGATGCTCGACCCGGTGGAGGACTACGTTCTTGGCAACGCAATATGCCACAGCACGGGGTTTCCCGACACCCCGCCCGGAATCGTCACCGCGCCCTACATCGGCGTGAAACCCGGGCGCTGGCTGGACGTGCGGTCGGTCGACCTGGTTGACGGGGTGAACTATCGACTCGCCGGTGTCGGCGTCCAGAACAAGGTTCCGGCTAGCGGTGCCATCTCCTACCCGGTGGTCGAAGATGGGTCGCCGGAGGTGGAAGCGTGGCTCACGCGCGTCGAACTGCCGGCGCGGCTGGGCGACAGCCCCAACGAATCAATCTTCACGGCCTTGGAGCCGGTCGACCCGAGCCAGGAGTCATTGCTTCGTGCGGTGCACGTCGAGTACCGCAACGAGTGGGGAATTCCCTACGGCATCGACGTCGGCCCGAGGTTCACCGCCAAGCCCGATTGTTCGGCCGATCCCGCAGGGGACTGAAGTGCCGCTGCCGGTGTGATGTCCGGTGACGTGGTTCCGGGCTGTGGGAAGAAGGCGCCCTGCGGCTTTTGCGATCGAAACCCGTTGGACGGTGTTCCGATGCATGGGTGTCCGGGGATAGCGTGTCCTTGGAAAAGCCCGACGACCAACCGCGAAGGACCCCGGAATGACAATGCTCGAAAACCGTGAAAACACCGCTCTTCTTGTCGTGGACGTGCAGGTCGACGTCATGGGGGAGGCCTACGAACGTGAGGCGACCGTGGGCAGGATCGCCACGTTGGTCGACTCCGCCCGTGCGGCCGGTACCCCGGTCGTCTGGGTGCAGCACTCCGATCAGGAACTCAAGCGGGGAACCCCCGGGTGGGAAATCGTGCCGGAACTCAAGCCTCAGGAGTCGGAAGCGGTGGTCCACAAAAGCTACGGCGACTCGTTCGAGGCAACCGACCTCGAGACCGTGCTTGCCGCGACGGGTGTCGGACACCTGGTGGTCGCCGGCGCCGAGTCCGACGCCTGCATCCGGTCGACCATCCACGGCGCCTTCACGCGCGGCTACGACGTCACGCTCGTCGGGGACGCCCACACCTCGGGCGACCGCAGCGCATGGGGTGCGCCGCCTCCGGAGGCGGTCATCGCCCACATGAACCTGTACTGGCAGTACCAAAGGGCGCCGGAGCGCACGGCCGCCGTCGTCAAGACCGGCGACTTCGTTTTCGGCCGGTAGCGGCGGCGGGCCCCGCCGCCGCCGGCGAATCCGCTACGGGCGGCGAGCGGCCCATACGGTCCGGCTGCCGCGCAGCACAAGGTCCGTGCGGTGCCCAAGGCCGGCGGGGTTTTCCGGATCAAGCAACGCATCCATCGACGCAAGGTCCGCGGGCGACAGCTTGTCTTCCAGCCCGGTGCGGGTCCTGCCCAGCCACATCTGCGCGTAGGTCGCCATGGCCTCAGGTTCCGGGGCCAGCTCGTAGCTGAAGTTCCTCTGCTCGACCTCGAAGCCCGCGGCTTCAAGTTGCTCCTGCCAGTCCGGGTGGGCGTTCCATCCCTGCGCGTCGATGAGCCGGTGGCTGCGATCCTCGAGCCCGGGTTCGCCCCAGCCGATGTCATCGGGCAGGAAGCGCGGGAACGAATCCATCTCGACGACGGCGAACAGCCCGCCGGGGTTCAGCGCCGCAAAGACCTCTGCGAACACCTTGTCGGGGTCCGCAACGTGGTGGATCGAGGAAGCCGCCCACACCAGGTCCGCGGCCCCGATCTCCGGCCACTGGGCGTCCATGTCGGCGTGGACCTTGACCACCCGGCCGTCCAGCCCGCGGGCCGCGGCCTTGGCCGCCAGATGCGCAAGCATCTGCTCCGAGTTGTCCACGGCAAACACCGTGGCCTTCTCGAAGCGCCCGGCGAGCGCCAGGGTGCCGGTTCCCGTGCCCGAGCCGAGGTCGACGATGGTTTCGGGGGCGCCGGCGAGACCCGCAACCCAGCCGGTGATCTCCGCCAGGTGCGCGGCCTGCAGGGCGGCGTCCATGTCGAGCATCTCGGCCATGCCTTGGTCGTCTGGATGCTCGTGCGAGTGGCCGTTGGCGCTGGAATGGCCGTGCGAGGGTACTTCGCCGTGTTCGTGCGGGTGCTGTCCGTGCAAGTGCTGGGAATGCGTCATGGGCCAAGCCTATGCACACCCGGTGGAAAGTGCCCCATGCTTTTGCCAAAACGGCAAAATGGTCGGGTCCAGGATCGGCACACGCCGCGGACGGCGAGCCCATCCCCGGCCCGGGCGACCGGCCCCTCTGCAGGTTCCGCACGAGTGCGGGCCCCGACCCTTGTTTGCCGGGTCCTACGGTGCTAAACAGGTGGACATACGGTGCCCGCCAAAGGGTGCTCCGCTTCCCCCATGCTTGTTGCGTGTCGGGACCGGAAGCCTTTGGGCCATGGATCACTAGCCGGTGCTCGGTGGCCCGGCGAAGGATGTGCGCGAAAGATGGCAAGCAAACCCCTGAAAGACGATCCAACCGACGAGTTCCTGGAAGTGGGCCCGCCGAAGACGAGTGCCGTGGGAATCCCCAGCCTGCTGGCATCCATCCCGCTGGCCTTCAATGAAATGGGGCCGCAGCGGGCGCTGAAGACCCTGTTGCACATGAACCACAAGGACGGGTTCGACTGCATGAGCTGCGCCTGGCCGGATCCCCCGCACCGCAAGGTGGCCGAGTTCTGCGAGAACGGCGCCAAGGCGGTGAGCTGGGAAGCCGATCCGCTGAAGGTTCCGCGTTCGTTCTGGGAGGAGCACTCCGTGGGCGAGCTGCGCGGGCGCAGCGAGTACTGGCTGGGCCAGCAGGGGCGGCTGGTCGAGCCGGTGTACAAGCCTGCGGGGCAGGACCACTATCGTCCCGTCTCCTGGGACAACGCCTTCGGCATCATCGCCCGCGAGCTCAACGCACTGCCCTTCCCTGGCGAGGCGACGTTTTACACCAGCGGCCGGGCCAGCAACGAGGCCGCCTTCACCTACCAGTTGTTCGTACGGGCCTTCGGCACCAACAACCTCCCCGATTGCTCGAACATGTGCCACGAGTCGACCGGCAAGGCCATGACGGAGAGCATCGGAGTGGGCAAGAGCGCCATCCACTATGAGGACTTCGAGAAAACCGACCTGATCATCATCATGGGGCAGAACCCCGGGACCAACCACCCGCGCATGCTCGCCGCCCTGGAGGACGCCAAGCGTGCGGGGGCGAGCATCGTGGCGGTGAACCCGTTGCCGGAGGCCGGCCTGTTGAACTTCAAGAACCCGCAGCGCCCGCGCGGCATCATCGGCAAGGGGACCGACCTGGCTGACCAATACCTGCAGATCAGGATCGCTGGCGACATGGCGCTGATGCAGGCGCTGGCCAAGCGCGTGTTCGAGGCCGAGGACGCGGCACCCGGATCGGTATTGGACCACAAGTTCCTTCAGGAGCACTGCATCGGGCTGGCCGAGTACAAAGCGCACCTTGAGACCCTCACCGAGGCCCAGGTGCTTGTGGCCACGGGGCTCTCCAGCCCGGAGATCGACGAGCTGGCGGCCCGCTACCTCGCAGCCGAGAACGTCATCGTCACCTGGGCGATGGGCCTGACCCAGCACAAGAAGGCCGTTCCCACGATCAAGGAAATCATGAACGTGCTGCTGCTGCGCGGGAACATCGGCAAGCCGGGCGCCGGGCCGTGCCCGATCCGCGGGCACAGCAACGTGCAGGGGGACCGGACCATGGGCATCTGGGAGCAGATGCCGGAGGACTTCATGGACAAGCTCGCCGCCGAGTTCGACTTCGCGCCCCCGCGCAAGCACGGCCTCGACGCCGTGCAAAGCATCCAGGCCATGCACGAGGGCAAGATCAAGGTGCTCATCGCCCTCGGCGGGAACCTGGTCCACGCGATCTCCGACACCCGGGTCGCCGAGGAGGCCATCCAGAGGACAAGGCTCTCCGTGCAGATCTCTACCAAGCTCAACAGGTCCCACGCCTTCACGGGGGAGCAGGCCCTGATCCTTCCCACGTTGGGCCGCAGCGACATCGACATCCAGGCCTCCGGCCCGCAGTTCGTCACGGTGGAGGACACCGTGTGCGCGGTCCATGCATCCCAGGGCCGGGTCATGCCCGTCTCGGAAAAGATGCTCTCCGAGGTCTCGATCGTTTCGCGCATGGCCCGCGCCGTGCTGGGGGCCGGGCACCCCTTCACGTGGGAGGCGTTCGAGGAAAACTACGACTCCATCCGCGAGCACATTGCCCGCGTGGTCGATGGCTGCGCGGACTACAACAGGCGCGTGCGCGAACCGGGCGGTTTCATCCTGGCCCACCCGCCGCGGGACGAACGCCGCTTCCCGACCCCCAGCGGCAAGGCGGTGATCACCGTCAACGAGCTGGAGACCATCGACCTGCCGGCAAACCGGCTGATCCTGCAGTCGCTGCGCTCGCACGACCAGTTCAACACCACCACCTACAGCCTCAACGACCGCTACCGCGGCGTGCACAAGGGCCGCAGCGTCCTCTTCGTGAATCCCGAGGACCTGCGCGAACTCGGTTTCCGGGACGGCGGCTACGTGGACGTCCATTCGGAGGCCGGCGACGGGCGGGACCGGGTGCTGCGCCAACTTCGGGTCATTTCCTATCCCACGGCCCGGGGCTGCGCGGCCACCTACTTCCCGGAGGGCAATGTACTGGTGCCGCTCGAGGCCACGGCCGAGGGCAGCAACACCCCGGTGTCAAAATCCATCATCATCCGCCTGGAACACGCACCGGCGCCCGACTTCGCAGGCGTTAAATAGGCCCGGCCGGCTCCCGTTTCCGGGGGCGGCACTTGAATTGCGGTATCGAACGAACGGAAGGACGTTGAAATGAGCACTGTTGCAACGATGGTCATCGAGGCCCTGGCAAACCTTGGCGTCAAGACCATCTGGGGCGTCGTGGGCGACGCACTGAATCCGCTGACCGATGCCATCCGCACCAGCGACAAGGTGCATTGGGTGGGTGTTCGGCACGAAGAGGTCGCGGCATTTGCCGCCGGCGCACAGTCCCAGCTCACCGGAACCCTGGGTGTCTGCATGGGAACCGTCGGGCCGGGTTCGATCCACCTGCTCAACGGCCTCTACGACGCCAAGAAGTCCGGCACCCCGGTGCTGGCCATTTGCGGGCAGGTTCCCAGCGAGGAAATCGGCAGCGACTACTTCCAGGAGGTCAACAACGACCAGCTCTTCAGCGATGTGGCGGTCTTCGCCCGCACCGTGACGAGCCCCGCCCAGATGCCGTACCTGCTTGAGCAGGCGGTGAACACGGCCATGGCTCGCCGGGGCGTCGCGGTGCTGAGCATCCCCGGCGACATCGGCGGGGCGGAGCTGCCCAAGGGAGCGGTGCCGAACTTCATCGACGTGGAACAGCCGGCCGCCGCGCACCCCGATGCATTGCGGGCCGCGGCCGAGGCGCTGAACGCCTCGACCAAGGTGGCCATGCTGGTCGGAATGGGTGCCCGCGGCGCGAAGGGCTTGGTCCTGGCGACGGCGGAGCGGCTCGCCGCTCCCATGGTGCTGACGCTCAAGGCCAAGGAAGTGCTTGAGGACGGGAACGATTTCCAGGTGGGACAGGCGGGGCTGATCGGCAACCCGGGCGCCCAGCATGCCCTTGAGGACTGCCAGACGCTCCTGATGGTCGGCACCGACTTCCCCTACAGGGATTCCTACCCGCACGGCAAGACCGTCATCCAGATCGACAGCCGGGGCGAACACATCGGCCGGCGAACCGCCGTGGCCCACGGCGTGGTCGGGGACGCCGGGCTCTCCCTGGAGGCCCTGCTTCCGCTGCTGAAGCACCATACCGATCATTCCTTCATTGTCAGCGCGCGCGACAGGTACCAGCAGTGGACGCAGCGGCACGCACGGCTTGCGGACCCAAGCCATGACGAACACCTGGTGGGCAAGGTGCGCACCGCCGTGGACAACCCGGAGCACGCCATCCGTCCCGAGGCTGTGGCCGCCGCGATCGACAAGTACGCATCCGACTCCGCCATTTTCACCTCCGACACCGGGATGTCGACCGTGTGGCTGGCCCACTACGTCACCATGCGCGGGCAGCGCAGGCTGATCGGGTCCTACAACCTCGGGTCCATGGCGAACGCCATGCCCCAGGCCTTGGGCGCCTCGGCACTGGACCGCTCGCGCCAGGTGGTTGCCTTCTGCGGTGACGGCGGCCTGACCATGCTGATGGGGGACCTGCTGACGGCGGTCGCGTACGACCTGCCGGTCAAGTTGGTGGTGTTCAACAACGGCAGGCTGGGCATGGTCAAGCTGGAGCAGGAACAGGGCGGGCTGCCGGAATTCGGCACCGTGTTGAAGAACCCGAATCTGGCCGAGGTGGGCCGCGCCTGCGGCCTGCACGGAATCAGGGTCGAGGATCCGCACCAGCTGGATGCCGCCGTCCAGGAGGCCTTGGCGCATGACGGACCCGTGCTCTTGGACGTGGTGACGAATCCCGAAGAGGTGTCCGTTCCACCCAACGCCTCGGCCGGACAGGCCTGGGGCTTTGGCATGGCCAAGATCAAGGAGTCCCTGTTTTCCAAGGGTGAGTCCTGACGGGCGATTTGTGGTGCTGTTAGTGGAATCAGGCGTTCCTGGCCGGACGATCAGCAATACAGCGTATGGTTCGGGTAGGGGTACTTTCCCCTAACACTTGGGAATGTCCAGCATTCCCGGCTAGGACGGCACCACATGTCGAACAAATCACCGCGCAAGAGCGAAGCCAAGAAACCTTCCAAGTCCATCAAGGAGAAGCGGGCCGAGAAGCGCACCAAGGGTTCCGGCGACTCGATCACCGATCCGGTGCGCAAGGTTTCCAAGTAGCCGCACCGCGGTGTGGCCGGTCCATTGGGCCACTGTGAATGAACGCAGGAATGCCGGTTCCTCGGGGAAAAAGATCCTCGGGGAACCGGCATTCCTTTTGGCCGGGGCCGGCGAGCCTGCCGGTCGAAGTCGAGCGCTGGATCAAGAGCCGGCCGATGCGGGACCCCGCCAATCTACGCCATGGTCCTCGGCTCATAGGGATAGTCATCGGGATGGGACAAAATGTGTTCCCACCGCCTCGCAATCTCGGTATCCGGCGGCCTGAGCAGGCGGCTCACCACCTGGAGGGTCGGAATCAGCAGGAGCACGAAGGTGAAAAACGGAAAGAGCCCGGCAGCAGCCGATCCTGGTGTCAAAAAAGCGAACATTTTGGCGGTCACAATGGATACGCCAACGCAGGAAACAGCGACGTAGCCAACAGTGCGCGCGATCTCCATGGCGGTGAAGGGCCAAGACCTGCCTTCGACGCCAAACGGCTGTACGTAATATCTGCCCGGTGACCGATTACGAATCCCCATGGCACGCCTCCGCAGTGAGGACTGATGATTCCTTAAGTGTGATTCCCACAGAAAAGTCGGTCAAGGGGACCGAGAACCAAAGTCGATATGCTTCAAATCCGGATCTGGAGGACTTGCCGCCAATGCATTGGAGCAAGGCGATGAGTGACGACCGCCGGATGCTCCCCTTCAATCCGAACGGACCGGACGACGTCGGAGTCCAGTCTCGATCATCATGCGGTGCATTGACCGTGGCGCTCCGGTTCCATGGCGGCCTCGGGCATTTGCTCTACCGTGGTTGCGTGGGGGTTCCGACGGGCTGGACGTCGTTCACTTTCCGGGACAAGAAAGGCCTGTGTCCCCAGGATCTTTTTACCGGGGGCACAGGCCTTTCGATGCGTTTGGCGGGCGGCGCCTAGCGGGCTCCGGTGCCGCGGTAAATGCGGACCCAGGTATCCGGGGTGACGCCCAGCGAGCGGCGCTGGTCGGCAACGCTGACGGTCAGCGTCACGCGCCATTCCGGGCTCGGCTGGAATGCCTTGAGCAACGGGCCGTGCAGGGTTATGTTGCCGTCGGACACCTCAACGACCCGGCCCAAGTGCTCCGGACCCAGTTCGTCGGCGCGAACCAGGGTTTCGCGGCGAACGGCCGTGCGGCCGTGGGCCGGGCGAACCAGGGAGCGTGCCTCGCGCATTGCGGCTCCGCGGCGTTCGATCCGGACCTCGCGCTGGGCCTTGGTGCCGGCCGAGGAAAGCGGTGCGGGGGAGAAGCTGGAAATTGCCGTGATCCGGGTGACTGCCTCGGGATACTTCTTGACGATCTTGGCCCAGAATTCCTCGGGACCCTTGCCCATCAGGATGACAACGCGAAGGGTGGGGGCCAGGCGCAGGAGCCGGCTCATGGGCTCGAGCCCTGCATTCATCTGGGCTGCGTTCAGCCGGCCCGTCTCATCCTCGTTCCGGTACCAAGGGTAGGCATTCCACACGAGAACTTCCTTGGCGTCGATTCCGGCCCAGGCCAGAAGCTCCGCGTTGGCCTCGGCCAACGGATTGTCGTTTTCGGTGGAGAGGATATCCAGGCCCTCTTGCGGGCGGTGGGCCGCTTCCGGGGCGGGCATCAGGAACAGGATCGTTGCGTCGGTGCCGCCGTGCAGCGGAGCCGTGAACTGGACCGAGGCGCCCGCCTCGGCGGGGTTCTGCACACGCAGGTCTTCGACCAGGGAATTGATTGGAGCAACATGCTCGGCCCACAACTCCGCTTCTTGGGAGATCTTGAAGTCGGGGTCGTTCATCATGCGCGGCATTTCGGTTCTCTCTTGGAGCGGTTTGGTGGGAACGTAGGTTACAAGCATGGCATGGTCGACATGTCCGACCTACTAAACCTGCTCCCCATGGCGGTGACGATTAGCGCACACTCAACAGCGCGACTCAGGCCATGTCCTGTTTGATGAGGGCGGCAACGTTGGCCCAAACGACCTTTTGCTCCTGCCTGTGAACTGTGCTTTTGGCGCCCAAGGGGTGGAGTGAACGTACGACTTCCAACTGCGGATATGTCGCCTCCAGTTCCGGCAGGACGGCATCGGCGGCATCACGTGCCTTGCGGCCAAGCAGCAGGAGCAGGCGGAGGTTCGTCATCAACGACATGATTTCCAGCAGCGCCCGACCGCCCTCGAGTGCTTCCTCGGGCGTCAGGTCCTTCTTGTTCTCCCGTGGCCAGGGGTAGCCGTTCCATGGGCAGAAGTCCGCCGGGTCGATGCCGATTTCCGTCATCAGGTGCCGCTGCCGGTCCGAGGCCCGGTCGGGGTTTCGCAGGCACAGGAAATCCGGGACGAGCGCTTCCTCTCCCGGATCGTTGAGGACGCAGAGGACCGGCGCGTGGATCCCGCCGTGCCAGGGTGCCGCATGGGGGAGCCGGACCGCGCCCTTCGCATGGCTCAACCGATCCACCAGTTCATTGATGGGAGCCACGTGGGGCTTCGCCAACCCCGCGAACTGCTCGGCCCAGAATGGGTCGTCGAGTTGTGCGCGCTTCCAGTTGTCTGCCGGTGCCATTGCTTCCTTCTGTTCAGTGTCCGACTCGGGAGGATTCGTTCTTTGGGCGAGGACGCCGGGTAAACCTATGAATCCAGCCAGGACTCGAGTCCGAGGATGACCAAATCCAATCCGACTTCGAACTGGCTTCCAAAATCGTAGCCAGGTTTCATGACGACCTCGGTGGCGACCTCCAAGAGGTACGGGTACTGGCCCGATTCAAATTGCTCGACCATGGATGCTGCGACGTCGCTTACGGTCGTTGCGTCCCCGACGGGAATCGTCGATTCCTGCAACACGAAACCATAGATGTAGCTGTCGAGCAGGGCGTAGGCGCGGGCCGCCATTTCGACGGAAAAACCTGCGCGCCGCAGGATTCCGAGCGTTTCGTTGTGGTGTCGCAGGGTCGCCGACCCCGGGGAAGTCCGCGATTCGATCAGCCCCAGCGCCCACCTGTGCCTGTCCAGGACCGACCGCAGAGTCAGGGCCCGCTCCCGCATGGCCCGTTGCCAGGGATCGTCCTGGCGGAAGCGGGCCGAGTCAGCTTCCGCGAAGACCCTGTCCACCAGCCCATCGAGGATCTCCGACTTCTTGGCAACGTAGTAGTAGACGGACATGGGCTTCACACCCAATGCCACCGCCAGGGAACGCATGGTGAGTGACTCAAGCCCCACGTCGTCGGCCAGCTCCATGGCGCGGTCGAGCACCAGCTCGCGGCTCAATTGGGGCTTGGAGCCACCGGGTTCGGAAGTTTCGTTGACCATAGTGAGCCCACCCTATCGCATTTTCGTACATCGTAAGGTACATTTTCGTACATAGTACGAATTGCGGTGCCGTTCCGGCTCCGCATCCGAGAACGCAAGGCAGGGCAAGCCATGGAGAATCAACGCAAGGTACGGACAGTCGAATCCGAGGCGATGGCAGGCGGTCGTGCGCCATCCACCATGCGAGCGGTGATGTACCGGCGCTATGGCGGCCCCGAGGTGTTGGAATTTTCGGAGACAGCCAGGCCGGAACCGAAGCCTGGAAAGGTTCTGGTTCGTTTGGGTGCCGCTGGACTCGATCGCGGCACCTGGCATCTGATGGCCGGGGAGCCGCGCGCCGTCCGGCTGGCCATCGGTTTGCGCGCCCCTCGCAATCCTGTCCCGGGCATCGATTTTGCCGGCGAAGTGGTGGCGGTCGGCGACGGAGTTTCGGGATTTGCCGTCGGCGACCGAGTGCTGGGAGTGTCAGCCGGATCCTTTGCCGAGTATGTCCTGGCGGATGCCCGCAAGCTGGTCCAGCTGCCGAAGGGCATTTCATGGGAGCAGGCTGCCGCCTTGCCGACCTCCGGCGTCACTGCATTGCAGGCCCTGCAGAAGGCCGGGGTCCTCGGAGAGGACACCCGGATGCTGGTCACCGGGGCATCGGGCGGGGTGGGGTCATTCGTCGTGCAACTGGCAAAGCTGCGCGGAGTGCACGTAAGTGCCGAATGCTCGGCGCGCAAGATGGAATTCGTCTCCTCGCTCGGGGCCGACATCGTTTACGACCGCGCGGGTGGCGGTGCATATTCGAGGGACGCCGCCTATGACGTTGTCGTTGACATTGCCGGCAACCCGCCTGTCGCCACCCTTCGCCGCATTTTGGCAAAGGACGGGCGTGCGGTGATCGTCGGGGGCGAGGCGCCGGGCCCGAGTCTTACCGGCATGAACCGGCAACTGCGGGCTGTGCTCGTGTCCCCCTTCCTGCGGCAGTCCCTTTCCATGTTGGTCTCCGTCAACAAGAGGCAGGACCTGGCGGAGCTCGTGGAGTTGATGTCCGCGGGCAAGCTGGAGAGCAAGATCGACAAGATCTTCCGGCTGGGCCAGGCCCGCGAAGCCATGGAGTACCTCGTGGCCGGCGGTGTGTGCGGAAAGGTCGTGCTGGTTCCATGAGCCTTCGGGCACCCGAAAGCCGAAGCTGCGCGTGGATGCCCGGTGGCGTCCGCGCGCGGCTTCGGTGCGGTGCGGAGGGTGGCTAGACGGCGGACCAGCCGCCGTCGGAGGCCAAGACCACGCCATTGACGTTGCTGCCGTCATCGCTCAGCAGGAACGTGATTGAGGCGGCCAGCTGTGCCGCGGTGGCGGGTGCCGGGATGTTCGCACCCATCAGCGGGCCCAGAACCTCGATGGCCATGGGCGAATCCATCGGGGCTTCGATGTTGGTGATGGTGGCTCCCGGCGCGACGGCGTTGAAACGCAGGCCCTTCTTCCCGTAGATCACCGCGGAGTTCTTGGTCATGCCGATGACTGCGTGCTTCGAGGCCGTGTATGCTGCGCCGGCGGCCGAGCCGCGCAGGCCTGCCTCGGAGGAAATGTTGACCACCGAGCCGGCTCCGGCCTCGAGCATCAGGGGAACCACCGCACGGGTGAGGCGCATGGTCGCGTTGACGTTGATGTTGAACACGCGGTCCCAGGTGGCATCGTCAACCTCATGGACGGGCTGGAACCTGTCCATGATGCCTGCGACGTTGGCCAGCGCATCAACCCGGCCGTCGGCCGCCGCAACCACCTTGGCGATGGCCTCCTCTCTGGAGATGTCGCCCGCCACCGGGACCAGGTCAAGCTCCGCATGTTCCGCCACGAGGGTGTCGAGGCGCTCCTGGCTGATGTCCGCGGCAATGACCCTGCCGCCTTCGCGTGCGACGCGCAGCGCCGTGGCCTGGCCGATGCCGGAGCCCGCTCCGGTGACGATCACGGTTTTTCCCGCAAATCGGCCCGTGGTGGTGACTTCCTGCCAGGTGGTATCGGTGCTCATGGGACGTTCTCCTCAATGCCGGAAACTAAGACACCCACAGGTTATGACACGGCGTATCCTAAAACAATGGCCCATACTTGTGGCATGCCAGATAGCCCCACGACTCGGGAGGTCCGCGCGGCGGGCAGGCCCCCGAGCATCGACCCGGACGCCGTTGCCGCCGTTGCCGTGCGCCTTTTTGCCGCACGAGGCTACGAGGCCACATCGATGGACGAGGTTGCCGCGGCGGCCGGCATCGGGCGTAAGAGCCTGTACCGCTATTTCCCCAGCAAGCCGGCGTTGGTCTGGGGTGGTTTCGAGGTAGCGACCGCCGCCTCGCGGGAGATCCTTGGCCGACGGCATGAACCCGTGCCGGGCGATCCGCTAGAAGTGCTGCCCGCCGCGGCCGAGGCTTCGGTCCGGGCGCTGCCCGACCTGGCCGTCACGCGCGGCAGGTTGCGGTTGATCGCCGAGCACCCGGAACTCGGGGCGCAGTCCTACGCAATGCTGGGCGGCCAGCGGCAGGCGGTTGTTGATTTCCTGGTTTCCTCGGGACTGTCCGGCTCGGAGGCCTATTATGTTTCCGCCGCCTACTCGGCCGCGCTGTTTGCCGGGTGGCTGCGCTGGGCCCAGGGTGAGGACAAGGAACCCCTTCCTCACCTGCTGGAAGCCCTGCGCGTGCTGCGGATTCCGGGCTCCTAAGTCCGGCGGCAGGGCCGGTGTTTGTGGAATTCGACACGCTCCACCTCAAAAGAGGCGCATGGTCCATGATGGAGGGAATTCTCTGGCATAATGGAAACGTACTCGATTCGATGTGGCCCCTCTCTCCGCGTTGAATCCTGTCCTTTTTGAGTTGCTGCGGTATGGCCCGCCCCACGGGTGCAGAAACAGCGGCTCGCACATGTTGAGAAACAGGAGACCACTAAAGTGGCCGTTAAAATTCGTCTGAAGCGCTTCGGCAAGATGCGCGCACCTTACTACCGTATCGTCGTCATGGATTCGCGTTCCAAGCGCGATGGCCGTGCGATTGAAGAAATCGGCAAGTACCACCCGACCGAAGAGCCTTCGTTCATCGAGGTCACCTCGGATCGTGCACAGTACTGGCTCTCCGTCGGCGCCCAGCCGACCGAGCAGGTTGCCGCGATCTTGAAGATCACCGGTGACTGGCAGAAGTTCAAGGGCATCGAGGGCCAGGAAGGCACCTTGAAGTTCAAGCAGCCGAAGCCTGCTTTCGTTGTTCCGGAGAAGGGCTCGGTCATCCTGCCCGAGGCCATCACCAAGAAGGCTGAAAAGCCTGCCGCTGAAGCCGTTGAGGCAGAAGCAACCGAGGCTGAGTAGCCAGTGCTCGTAGATGCGCTGGATCACCTGGTACGTGGCATCGTAGACACCCCCGACGACGTGCAGGTCGCGTTGAAGGGGAACCGTCGCGGTGACATCCTTGAGGTGCGCGTGCACCCCGAGGATCTCGGTCGGGTCATTGGACGTCAGGGTCGCACCGCGAAAGCGCTGCGCACCGTGATTGCCGCTCTGGCAGACGAACCAATTCGTGTTGACGTTGTCGACACGGATCGTCGCCGGTAGCCAGCCTCTGACACATATTTTTGTGTAGCTGCGGCCCCACATTCCCGCAAGGGAAGCGTGGGGCCGCAGTGCGTTAAAGACAAAATGCGATGCAACGCTCACGGGACCCGCATGAGGGGCATCCCGCGGCCACGTAAGATTAGAAGCAAGACTTAGTGGTTTTCCGGCCTTCCCGCCGCAAAGCCGCGCCACCACCAGCACCGGATCCCCGGACCCCCACCTATTCAAGGAGAAAACGCATGCGCCTGCAGGTCGCCCGCATTGGCAAGCCACACGGTATCCGCGGCGAGGTGACGGTGCAGGTCTTGACCGATGCACCGGAAGACCGTTTTGTCCCGGGATCCGTCTTCGAGGTGGAGCACCCCGGCATCAAGACCCTCACCGTCGAGGGTGCGCGCTGGAACAAGGAAATCCTTCTGCTGGCCTTCGAGGAAATCCTCGACCGCAACACCGCCGAAACGATCCGCGGCGCAAAGCTGTTCATCGAAACCGATGACGTCGAGGACGAGGGCGAGGGCTGGTACGAGCACGAACTCGTGGACCTCGAGGCCCGCGTCAATGACAAGGTCATTGGCAAGGTCACCGCGCTGCGCACCGGAAACGTCCAGGACCTCCTGGTGGTCAAGTCCAACGACGGCGACGAGGTCTACGTTCCTTTCGTGGAGAGCATCGTTCCCGAGGTCAACATCGAGGGCGGCTACATCCTGATGACCCCGCCGGAAGGCCTCTTCGAGATCAACCGCGAGGACGCCGCCGACGAGAACCCGGGTCAGGAAGCCTAGCCCCGATGCGCATCGATGTCGTCTCCATCTTTCCCGAGTACCTGGCAGCGCTCGATCTTTCGCTGATCGGCAAGGCCCGCCGCGAAAACCTCCTGGACCTGAACGTCCACGACCTGCGCGACTACACCCACGACCGCCACCGCACGGTGGACGACACCCCGTACGGCGGCGGCGCCGGCATGGTCATGAAGCCCGAGCCCTGGGCGGCCGCGCTGGGCCGCATCGCCACCGAATCGCCGGTGGCCAAGGGCTCGGGCGACAAGCCGATCCTGATCGTGCCGTCGCCCGCGGGTGCCGTGTTCAACCAGGAAATGGCCTACGAGCTGGCCGAGGCCGAGCACCTGGCTTTCGCCTGCGGGCGCTACGAGGGCATCGACGAGCGCGTCATCGAATCCGCCGCCGAGGCCTTCGACGTCCGCCCGGTCTCCATCGGCGACTACGTGCTCAACGGGGGAGAAGTGGCGGTCCTGGCCATGGTAGAGGCCATCGGCCGGCTGATCCCCGGCGTCATCGGCAACCCGGAATCCCTGGTCGAGGAGTCCCACTCCGACGGCCTGCTGGAGTACCCGGTGTACACCAAGCCGGCCACCTGGGAGGGCCGCGAGGTCCCCGAGGTGCTGCTCTCGGGCAACCACGGAAAGATCGCCCGCTTCCGCCGCAACAAGCAGCTGGAACGCACCGCGGCGCGCCGCCCGGACCTGATCGTGCAGCTGGACGTCGCGACGCTGAACCGCCACGACCGCGACACCCTGTGGCACAGCGGCTTTGCCATCGTCGACGGCAAGATCGTCGCCAAGGGCGAGGCCGGGCAGGTCTAGGTCGAACAGGATCAGGGTCCGGTCGTAGTGGAGCCGGTCGTTGTGGCCTGGCTCGGTGATCCGGCGCTTTCGAGCAGCTGGACCACCGAGCTTTGCTTTAACCGGCGGGCGTGGTCCAACGCGGTCAGTCCCTGGGGGTCCTTGATGCCCAGGCCCGCCTCGTCGTCGATCAGCATCGCCACCACCTCCTGGTAGGGCTGCGACCCGTCGCCCTGGGTGACAGCCTCGAGCAGGCAGGTCAAGCCGCGGTCGTTCACGTGGTTCACATCGATGTCGTTGTCGATCAGGATCTCCACCGTTTCGGCGTAGCCATGCTCGCAGGCCGGGATCAGCGCGGTGTTCCCGTTGCGGTTGGTGGCGCGGAGGTCGGCCCCGTGCTCCAGGGTCAGGACCAGGATTTCGGTGAGCCCCGCGGCTCCGGCATAGAGGAACGCCGAGTCCCTCAGCTCGTCCTTCGCGTTCACGTTCGCGCCGTGCTCCATGAGTTCGCGCGCCGCCTCGATCGCGTTGGCCCTGGTTGCGGCGAGCAGCGCCGTCCGCGCGTCCTCCCCGCGGTAGTCCACGGGGGCGCCGGCCTCCAGCAGCCTGCCCACCTCGGCCGTGTCGTTGACCGATGCCGCGTGGATCAAGGCATGTCCCAGGACCGCCGCGGCGTCGGGATTCAAGGTTGCCGTGGGCGGGGTCGCCGGTGCCACGGACCCCGGCACGCCCGAGGTGGGGATGCCGCAGGCGCCGAGGCACAGGAGCGCGGCAATGACCGAACACGTGACCAGCTTCCGTACCGCGGGCGTCTTGGACATGGCCTCATCCTATTTCGCGGCAGGGGCGTGGTCGAGGCCATCGGGCGTCAGATTCCCGGCGCCAACGGCAACCTTGGTCCTCTGGCCTAGCGTCGCGCCCCGGCCTCCCGCAGCAGCCGGGCCACGGCGCCTTGCTGCATCCGCAGCGCATGCCCGAGCGCCGTGGTGCCTTCGGAATCCTCGATGTCCAGGTCCGCGCCGGCCGCGATCAGCAGCCGAACGACTTCCTGGTGGGCCGTGCCGCCGTCGCCCAGGACGACGGCCTCCAGCAGGCAGGTCCAGCCCAAGTTGTTCACGTGGTCCACGTCGATCCGGGTTGCCAGGAGCAACCCGATGGTTTCAAGGTGGGCGCGTTCGCAGGCGGGGATCAGCGCCGTGCCGCCGTAGCGGTTGATGCTGGCCACGTCGGCCCCGTGCTCGAGGGTGAGCGCCAGGATTTCGTCCAGGCCCTCGGCCCCGGCGTAGAGGAACGCCGAATCGGACATCGCGTCCTTGGCATTCACGTCGGCCCCCGCAAGGACCAGCTCGCGCACGGCCTCCACGGCGTTGGCGCGGGTCGCCACCACCAGCACCGGCCGATCCCGTGCATCCCGGTGGTCGGGGTTGGCCCCGGCCTCGAGCAGCCTGCGCACCCCGGGGCCGTCGTTCGCCACGGCCGCGGCCAGCAGCGCCGGGCCCAGCGCCGCGGCATTTTCGTTGGCGGTTTCGGGTGCGGCCCCGCGCGTGGGTGCCGGGGTTTCCGGAGCCCCGGTCTCCGGGGTGCTGCAGGCGCTCACCGCCAACAGCGCAGCAAGCAACGAACCAGTGGTCAGGACGCGAACCGGGCGTGGAAGGGGCATGGGCCCCATACTAGTTTCGGACCGCCGACGTGGTCGAGGCCCGGGACGTCCCGTGCCCCCGCGCCGGCCTGCTGCGGGGGAACACGGGACGGAATCCCGGTCTAGACCTTGGCCGGGACTTCCAGTTCGGGCAGATAGACCTTGCCCCCGGAGGCCAGGAACTCCCGGCTCTTGGCCCGCATCCCGTCGTACATCTGGGCGATGGCGGCCTGCGACTCGGCCGACCCGTACTCGTCCCTGATGTCCTGGCTGATGCGCATCGAGCAGAACTTCGGGCCGCACATGGAGCAGAAGTGCGCGGTCTTGGCCGGCTCGGCGGGCAGCGTCTCGTCGTGGAAGGACTCGGCGGTGACCGGGTCCAGCGACAGGGCGAACTGGTCGCGCCAGCGGAACTCGAAGCGCGCCTTGGACAGGGCGTCGTCCCGCGCGGAGGCACCCGGGTGCCCCTTGGCCAGGTCCGCGGCGTGGGCGGCGATCTTGTAGGTGATCACCCCGGTCTTCACGTCGTCCTTGTTCGGCAGGCCCAAGTGCTCCTTGGGCGTCACGTAGCAGAGCATGGCCGTGCCGTAGCGGGCGATCTCCGTGGCGCCGATCGCGCTGGTGATGTGGTCGTAGCCCGGTGCGATGTCGGTGACCAGCGGGCCGAGCGTGTAGAAGGGCGCGCCCTTGCACAGCTCCTGCTGGCGTTCGACGTTCTCCCGCACCAGGTGGAACGGGATGTGCCCGGGGCCCTCGACCATGACCTGCACGTCGTATTCCCAGGCCCTGGCCGTCAGCTCCGCGAGGGTGTCCAGCTCCGCGAACTGGGCCGCGTCGTTGGCGTCGGCGATCGATCCGGGGCGCAGCCCGTCGCCGAGCGAGAACGCGACGTCGTACTGGGCGAAGATCTCGCACAGCTCGTCGAAGTGCGTGTAGAGGAAGTTCTCCTGGTGGTGGGCCAGGCACCAGCCGGCCATGATGGCACCGCCGCGCGAGACGATGCCGGTGACCCGGTTGGCCGTCAGCGGCACGTAGCGCAACAGCACGCCCGCGTGGATGGTCATGTAGTCGACGCCCTGCTCGCACTGCTCGATCACCGTGTCGCGGAAGATCTCCCAGGTCAGTGCGTTGGCCTCGCCGTTGACCTTTTCCAGAGCCTGGTAGATCGGCACGGTGCCGATGGGAACCGGGGCGTTGCGGATCAGCCATTCGCGGGTGGTGTGGATGTCGTCGCCGGTGGACAGGTCCATCACGGTGTCGGCGCCCCACCGGGTGGCCCACTGCAGCTTGTCGACCTCCTCGGCAATGGAACTTGTCACCGCGGAGTTGCCGATGTTGGCGTTGATCTTCACCAGGAACGCCTTGCCGATGACCATTGGCTCGGACTCGGGGTGGTTGATGTTGTTCGGGATGATCGCCCGGCCGGCCGCGACCTCGCTGCGCACCAGCTCCACGTCACAGTTCTCGCGCAGGGCGACGAAGCGCATTTCCGGGGTGGTGATGCCCCGGCGGGCGTAGTGCATCTGGGTCACCCGTTTCCCGGGATCCGCGCGCCGGGGTTCCGGCTTGGCTCCCTTCCACTCGGCCGAGGCGGCCCCCCGGCGCATCGCCGACTTGCCGTCGTCGAGCAGGTTGCGTTCGCGGCCCGCGTACGTCTCGGTGTCCGAGCGGTCCGCGATCCACGGCGCGCGGAACGGCGGCAGCCCCACGACCGGGTCGCTGCCCGGACCCGCGGTGCGGTACACCCGCAGCGGGGCGTTGGGCTGGCCGCCGGGGGAGGGTTCCAGCGCGATCTCGGTCACCGGGACCCGGATCCCGGAATCGGCATCCTCGAGGTAGGCCAGCGAGTGGGACCTCAGGGATTGGGTTTCGGTTGCCTCGGGGGCGTCTTGGGCAGGGTTGATCGTTGTTTCGATGGTGCTCAAGGAGTACTCACTTCCTTCGCCGGCATTACCCGGACAGGTTCAACGGTCGCAAGCTGCGTCAGCTCGATCTCAGCCCCTGCAAGGGCTCCCGTGTGGTCGTAAGTGAAGCTACAGCACATTCCGCCGAAGGGTCAAATGTAACGTCGGACACGCGTGGCGCCGCCTCGACACCGAGCCGTGGGTGCCGCCGATCGCCCGGCGACGGCGGAACGCGGGTCGGGTGTGCCGAAGAATCGCGACCGCGGGAGCAGCTCCCGGGGTGCCGGACTTCGCCGCATGGCCGGGAGTATGGCAAAATGGATTCTTGGGTCTACTGGGTTCTGCTCCTGCCGCAGGGGGAACGAGTCAACAGTTGATCCGCCGAGGATCCGCAAACGGGTCCCGGTACCAAGCTTCGGAACACCAAATCTTTCTGCCGTCGCGCTTTTGTGCGTCGGGGAAAATAAGTGTCCCGTGTCTAAGGTAGGTGACCTGCGGCGTCTGCCTAGGAGATGCATTCATGCATATTCTCGACTCTGTCGATGCAGCCTCGCTGCGCACCGATGTCCCGGCTTTCCGCCCGGGTGACACCGTCAAGGTTCACGTAAACATCATCGAAGGCAAGAACTCCCGTGTCCAGGTCTTCCAGGGCTTCGTCCTTGGTCGCCAGGGTGACGGCGTTCGCGAAACCTTCACCGTTCGCAAGGTCTCCTTCGGCGTCGGCGTAGAGCGTACCTTCCCGGTACACTCCCCGGTCCTCGAAAAGATCGAACTGGTTTCCCGCGGCGACGTTCGCCGTGCGAAGCTGTTCTACATGCGCGATCGCCACGGCAAGGCTGCGAAGATCCGCGAAAAGCGCGACTTCCGCACCGCCAAGTAGTAAGAAAAGCGAGAACCTTCGTTTCCGCCTTCGCGCGGTCACGGGGATCCATCGTGGATCAACCTACAGAATCGGAAAGTTTTTCCGCTTCAGCAAAGCGCCGGTCCCGTTCGCGGGGCTGGCGCTTTGCCGTTGGCGCCCTCATGGCCGCGGCAGTGATCACCTTGGTGATCCGTGCAACGATCATTGATTTCTACTACATCGGTTCCGCCTCCATGGAATCGACGTTGAACCCCGGTGACGGGCTCTTGGTGAACCGCCTTGCCTACAAGTCAGAGCCCATCAAGCGCGGCGACATCATCATTTTTGACGGCCGTGGCTCCTTCCTGCCCTATCAAAGTCCCAATGCCGTGGATTCCCTTGCCTGGGCACTTCGCCTTGCCGGCAACGACTCGGTGTACGTCAAGCGTGTCATCGGCGTGGCAGGGGACACCGTCGCCTGCTGCGGGCCGGACGGCAAGCTCAGCGTCAACGGCCATCCGCTGGATGAGCCCTACCTCTATGCCGGCGACAAGCCCAGCGAGCAGGAGTTCACCGCCAAGGTTCCGCACGGCCGCATTTGGGTCATGGGCGACCACCGCTCGGTCTCCGAGGACTCCCGGGCGTTGCTCGGTGCGCCCGGCGGCGGCATGATTTCTGTCGACAGGGTCCTAGGGCAGGCCCGTGAGGTCATTTGGCCGCTCGACCGCAAGCGTCCCGTGGGCGACGGAACCACGGAGCCAGACACCGCATCGGCGCCCGAGTAGCAGCCAGGCCCCTCGGATTCCCCGCCACACATGAGCGGTTGCGGGGCTCCCAAGGTGTCGCCGCAATAGTGGCGCCGGGACTTCGTTCCCGCATGGCCTCGGGTTAGAGTGACACCCTGCGGTCAAACGTTGCTCGTTTTGTGCCCGGTCCGGATGTCCCCAACGCATCCGAGAATGCAACATGCCGGACACCACCTCGATGGGGAGAACACCACATGCACGAATCGTCACTGACCTTCCTAAGGCGTGCCGGTGTTGCCGCCGCCACCGCGGCCTTCGTGATGGGCAGCAGTCTCGTGGCCGGACCCCCGCCGGCAACCGCCGGGCAGACGTCGAATCCCGGCGTCACGACGCTAACCGCCATCACCGCGGCCGCATCTGATGTTCGGGATGAGGATTTGCCCCAAGGGCTTGCCGAGGCGGTGAAGCGCGACCTGGGCATGGGCGTCGAAGAGTTCAGGGCCCAGGGCGAGCTCGTTGCCGTTGCGGATCGGCTCCGCACGGATCTACGGAAGGCAAAACTCAAGGGATCCTTTGCCATTGAGGGCAACAAGATAGCCGTCAAGGTCGGTGTTGCTGCACATGCCGCCGTCACCCAAAAGCTGGACACGCTGACGCGGGGCACCGGGGTCGAGCTCGCAATTTCCACTGACGAAGCGAGCACAGCGTCCGCTTCCGCGACTGCCCCCGCACCGACCAAGAAGAGTCCTACGGACGTCGATGAGCTGTACAGGGCGTACGTTGCGTCGGTCGATCCAGACACGCTCAGCCAACTCCAGGCGGTCATGGAGACCGCCGACGGCTTCGTGATCCGCTCCGGCGGAGGCGCCAAGGACGCACCTGCCCGTCCCGCCGCGCGCGTCCTGACGTCCGGCGGCAATCTGACCCCGGAGGAATTCGCGACCCAGTACCCCGATGTCAGCATCCACGATGCCGAGGGACCCGCAACCGTGTCAGCGTCCAACGACGTGCTCGGCGGTATGGCGTACAGTGCGCCATTCGGCCAGGGCTACACCTTGTGTTCGGTGGGTTTCAACGGTTTCAATGCCACTGGCGCCCGCGCCGCACTCTCGGCCGGCCACTGCACGCGTGACGGGCAGATTGATCAGGTCTTTGTTGCCGAGCACAGCGCACCGGATGCACTCGTGGATCCGAGTGCCCCATTCGGTGCCCCATTCGGTTCCTTCGGCTTCTCCCAATTCGGTGGCCCCGGCAACACCGCAATCCTTACCGACGGCACACATGTGCTTGGAAACATTGGCACCGACATTTCGGTGCTGGACAAGATCGATCCTTCACTGCGGCAGCAACCGCTAGTCACCGACTGGAAGAAAGGCGTCGATGAGCGTGATTCCGGAACCAAGGTTACGGGAGTGGCAAGCGCCGTCATCGGGTCACCCGTCTGCAAGTCAGGCCGGACAACGGGCTGGACCTGTGACCTGGTTGACGAGGTGGGGATCTTCTTCGTCGGAGGGTTCAAGAACAACACCACGGACCTTCGCGGCATCCGCGGCTTTGGCATGCCCAACCCCAAGTTCTCCAAGGCCTTCGAGGGCGATTCCGGCGGGTCGGTCATTTCAGGCGGCAACGCGGTGGGGATTACCAGCGCGATTTCTGGGAACAAACAGGATGAACGGAGCCGTGCCTATTTCGCCGACATCAAACAAGCGCTCAAGCAGGCCAAGGGCTACACCATCAAGCTCTTTGTCAACGCCCCCAAACTCACCACGCCGGCCAAGGGTGCGAGCCTGAAGGCCGGTGCGAAGATTTCCGGAACGGTTGCATCGGCACCATCCGGCTCGACGGTCCAGGTGGTCTCCTCCGGCAAGAAGATCGCCACGGCCAAGATCTCCAAGGGCGCCTTCAGCTTCAAGGCCCCTGAAAAGCTCGGCACGTTCACGTTCACGGTTCAGACGGCCAAGGGCTTCAGCAAGTCCCGAGCCACCTCGGGTTCCGTCAAGCTGGCCATGCCGGCCCCGAGATTCACGGCACCCAAAAACGGGGCGACCACCGCCGGTGCCGTGACCAAGATTGCCGGCAAGGGATTTCCCGGCGCCACGGTCAAGCTCTCCGGCGCCGTCAAGGGCAAGGCAACGGTCAACAAGGACGGCAACTGGAGCAAAAAGACAAGCGCACTGGGATACGGCGGACACAAGATCATCGCTACGCAGTCCAAGGGCTCCTACGTCTCCCGGGCGACTGTCGTTTCCTTCAAGGTTGCCGTTCGCGCCCCGGTCATTGCCGCCCCGGCACGCGACAGGGTCTCGACCAAGGCGCCGCGCGCCATTTCGGGAACCGGCATTCCAGGGGCCACGCTGAAGCTCAGCGGGGCAGTCACCAAGAGCCTTGTCATCGGCGGGGACGGCACGTGGAGCGTCAAGCTGAAGCGCACCTGGTCCTACGGCAGCCACGGCATCAAGGCAACGCAGAAAGTCGGCAAGCACACCTCGGGAAGCGCCCGGACCAGCTTCAAGCTCATCCCAGTGGCGCCATCAATCGAATCCCCGACCGCGGGCAAGAAAATCGCGTATGGCAAGGCGTCCACCACGATCTCCGGCCGCGGCATCAGCGGTGCAACGGTGAAGGTCACCCTGGGCAGCGCCAAAGTGAGTGCCACTGTTGTCCGGGGAACCTGGAAGGTGCGGATCCCCGGAACCTTGAAGGCCGGTTCCCACACGGCAAGAGCCGTGCAGGTTCTCAACAAGACCTCCTCGGCACCCGCCAAGGTCACGTTCAGCGTCGCCGGGTCGGGCGCATAACAGGTGTCGGCATCCGTCGGCCAGGCCGGGCCGGCCGACGGATGCCGAATCCCGCGTCGACGTGGGAGCCCTCTCCGAACCTTCGCGCCCCATAGGCAAATTGCCAGCGTCGCAACGTAGGCTTGGAGGCGGCGGCGCGCAAGCAGCCGACGGCACCCAACACCGGTGCCACACGAAGCGCATGCCGCCAAGACAGCAGTTAGACACCCCTGAAAGGGCCCCACGCACGTGACGCACGCCAGCGAGCCAGCAGCAGCATCGGAACGACCCCGCCGGAAACGGAATCCCTTGTGGGCGGCGGTGCGGGAAATCCTCATCGTTGTCGTCGTCGCCTTGGTGATCTCCCTGGTGGTGAAGACCTTCTTCTTCAGGGCCTTCTACATTCCTTCGGGATCGATGGAAGAAACCCTGCAGAAGAACGACCGCATCTTCGCGAACCTCATGGTCCCCGGTCCCTTCGAACTCACCCGCGGCGACGTCGTGGTCTTCCGCGACGACCAGGGCTGGCTTCCGCCCATCGCCTCTACCGTAACAAACCCGGTCGACGAATTCTTCGCCTTCGTCGGCCTGGTTCCGGACGCATCCAACCAGCACCTGATCAAGCGCATCATCGGCATGCCAGGTGACACCGTCAAGTGCTGCGCCCCGGACGGAAAGCTGACCGTCAACGGCGTCGAAATCACCGAACCCTATATCTACCCCGGCGATGCGCCCTCGGAGCAGGAATTCGCCAAGGTGGTCCCGGAAGGCAAGCTCTGGGTCATGGGTGACCACCGTGCCGAATCCGCAGATTCGCGCTACCACGAGGACGTGCAGGACGGGTTCGTCGACATTTCCTCGGTCGAGGGCAAGGCCTCGGTCATCTCCTGGCCGCTGGACCGCATCGGGGGGATCTCCAACCACCCGGAGGTCTTCTCCAGCGTGCCGGCCCCCAAGAGCCCGGCCACCAAGAACTAATGGCTTCACAACCACCCACCCTCGAACACGAGCGTGCCCTGGCCGCCCGCGGGGGCCACAAGCTCATCGGCGCCGCGGACGAGGTCGGCCGCGGCGCGCTGGCCGGACCGGTGTCCGTCGGCTACGTCGTCATCGACCCGAACGGCGTCCCGGACCTGCCCGGCGTGCGTGATTCCAAGCTGCTGAACGCCGAACAGCGCCACATCCTGGTTCCGCTGATCAAGGAATGGGCCGCGGGCTGGGGAGTCGGGCATGCAAGCGCCGCGGAGATCGACGAACTCGGCCTGGTTCCCGCGCTGCGGCTTGCCGGCCTGCGTGCCGTCACGGCGGCGGGCGTGGATGCCGACGCGGTGCTGCTGGACGGGAACCTGGACTGGCTCTCGGCCACCAGGCAGCCCACTCTGCTCGATTCGCTGATGCCAGGATTCGGGGAACCCGACGACGTCGACGGCCTGCTGATCCCCGTGCAAACCCTGATCAAGGGCGACTTGCTGGCGCTGTCCATCGCCGCGGCGTCGATTTTGGCCAAAGTCGAGCGCGACGAGCTGCTCGATGGCTACGATAGTGAACACCCGGCGTACGGTTGGATACAAAACAAGGGGTACGGCACCACGGGGCACCGGCAGGCAATCGTCGAGCACGGGGCCACCGGGTACCACCGCAAGACCTGGCAGCTCACACCCAAGGGCTAGGGAATCGCACAAGGAAGGCGAGGGAGCAACATGAGTGCCGAAGATCTTGAAAACTATGAAGCGGATTTGGAACTGCAGCTCTACCGCGAATACAAGGACGTGGCGAACCTCTTCAACTTCGTGGTGGAAACCGAACGGCGTTTCTACCTGGCCAACGGGGTGGACCTGAAGACCCGCTCGGCCGACGGGGAGGTCTTCTTCGACCTGACCCTCACCGACGCTTGGGTGTGGGACGTCTACCGCACGGGCCGCTTCGTGAAGTCGGTGCGCATCGTGACCTTCAAGGACGTGAACATCGAGGAACTGAACCGCGACACAGACCTGGCCATGCCCAAGGACGGCCTGGACCTGGGCTGAGTGCCCACCCGGTCCGGCCACCTGCCGCCGCACCGCGCCTTCCACTGCCCCGCATTCCACCACGGAACGCGGGGCAGCGCTGTATGTGCGTGGCCTGTTGGCGCCGGGAGCAGTTGCCCGACGGACGACAGGGGACCCCGCCGCGAACGGCAGCCATTTGCGGGGACGCATTGGTAGGCTCATCGAAACACCGGAATTACAGGTCAACCGTCGGTTGAGGGGTCTTGCCGAGATCCCGTACCCGAGTCACGAGGAGCCCACACTCATGGTCCAGGACCAAACGCCCTCCGAAACGCCCGATGAGCCGGCGCTCGCCGAGCTCGGCGGCTTCACCGTCGGATTCGTCGTCAACGACACCCCGGGCAACCGCCTGAACCTGGACTCCATCGGCCCGTCCTTCGACGGCGGGAAGCCTGCCCCGGAGGCCGGAAAACGCGCCTTCACCAAGGGCATTGCCGAACTCCACACGGCGCTGGAGAACTATTCGCGGGTGCTGGCAGGGCATGAGGGTGATTTCGATGCCGTCTTCGACGAATTCGACACCGGTTCGCCGCTGCTTGAAGCCTCGGACGCCGTCCACCAAGCGCTCTTTGGCCTCAATGTCGGCCACGAGGCCTACACCGGCTTCGCTTTCCTGAGCGACCCGCTCATGCGCGACTCGTCGGGCGCCGGGGAGCATCAGGACCCAGACGGTGCGGAATACGGGGAGTGGGACGACGCCGGGGAGGAGCAAGAGGAAGAGCACGACGAAAACCGCTACGGTCCCTCGGGCCCGGCGCTCGGCGTCACGATCGCGCTAAACCAACTCCTGCATTCGGGTGGAGGCCTGCTGGTTCAGCTGGCCACGGCCAAGGTCTACGGATCTGGGGTCATGCTTGGGATTGAGTGCGCGCAAATTCGTGCGGAAAGCGAAACGGACGCGGACTGGCAACGCCGGGTCAATGCCTGGCAAGGATCCCTCGAGCTCGCCTTCAGCGCCGACGACCCGGCGGGAAGGGTTGACTACACCGACACCTTCGGCAGCGGGGGTGCCGCATTTGCCTCCGGCTTCGTGATCTACGGCAACGACTTGTGGATCCCGAACCTGCAGGCAGCCCGGGAACTACATTGCACGCTGCGCATCGACCGGCTGATGAATGACCGGAAAAAGACGCCGCGGCTGAACCTTGCATTCGACCTCGACCCCGCAGTGCTGCGCGAAGCCGCGGCCCGGGGCCACCGGCCGGACGCAAAGGCGTGGGTCGACGCCCGCGAGAAGAAATCGAAGCGAAAATCGACTCCGACAAACATGACCCCGGGGGATCGCGTGACATTGTTCGACGGCACGATCCACGTGGCCTACGGCCAGTTCTACATCCTCCCCGAAGGCGACTACGACATCGACATGGATGAAGCGTTTCGCGGCCAAAGCAACGGCCTGTGCGGTGCCGCGGCGCACCCGGGAGTCTTCTTCATTACGGGCATGCACACCGGACACGTTGGACTCTCGGTACACCTGAACGACAGCGAACCTGCCCTCGACCAGGAATGGGAAGAAGTTGTCGAGGTCCCGTACGAGGTGACCGAAGGGATCTGCCTGACGGAATGGGGCGGACCGTCCCTGGACCGCTTAGCGATTCCGCTTGGCCGCTACCGGCTTCGCTATGCGGGCATCAAGATGGACGAGGGGCATGAGCAAGACTGCATCCTCGAAGAGGAAAACACCGTCGACAGGTACCGGATCGACCTGTGGCCCGCCACCGGATCCACAGGTGACCGAATCATTCGGCAGCATGGCGAGCAGGCCGCCTACTGGCACTGCTCCGTGGGCTAGCGCCGGCTGCCTGGGACCGTGCCTCGGCTTATCCACATTCCCGACGGTCCCGACCCCGCATGGCTGCTTGAGCGGCCACGCTAAGTGCAATGAACCATTCAGGCCGGGCGCTCGCCGAGTCCCGGCCCGGGGATTGCCGAAGGGAATGCGGGTGTATGAACCACAACCAAGAACTGGGTGCCAAGGGCGAGGAGCTTGCCGCAAGCTACCTGGCCGGTGTCGGGTACACCGTGCTGGAACGGAATTGGCGGTGCAAGATCGGCGAGCTGGACATCATCGCCGACGATGCAGGCCAAATCGTCGGGGTGGAGGTGAAGACCCGCAGCTCGCTGGGCTTCGGGCATCCCGCCGAGGCGGTGAGCCCGGTGAAGCTGCGGCGGATCTCCAGGTTGGCCCGGCGCTGGTGCGTCGAGCACCGCAGGGACGCCCGCACGGTGCGCGTCGACGTGCTCGCGATCATCATGGTGCCAGGGCGCGAACCGAGCATCGAACACCTGGTCGGGGTCGAATCATGAGTCTGGCGCGGACGCTGGGCATCGGGCTGACCGGCCTGAACGGCCAGCTCATCGAAATCGAGGCCGACGTCGGCAACGGCATCCCCGGCTTCCTGCTGCTCGGGTTGCCCGATGCGTCGCTGAACGAGTCGCGCGAGCGGATCCGTTCCGCGGCACGAAACTCAGGCATCCCGCTGCCGAACCGCCGCATCACCGTGAACCTGACCCCGGCGACCCTGCACAAGCGCGGCTCCGGCTTCGACCTGGCGATCCTGCTGGCAACCCTTGCCGCGGATCGCAGCATCACGCCACAGCCCGAGGTGGTCTACCTCGCCGAGCTCGGACTCGACGGCTCGCTGCGTCCGGTGGCCGGTGTGCTGCCCTCCGTCATGGACGCCGTGCGTGCCGGCTACCCGGAGATCGTTGTTGCGGCCGGGAACCTCGCCGAAGCCGAACTCGTCGCCGGGGCCAAGGTGCGCTCCTACGACCATCTGTCCCAGCTGCTCGCCGACTGCGGGGCGGATCCGTCCGGGTTGCGCTTCCGGGCGCGACACCACTCCCCGCAACGCAAGCCGGGGACATGGGCGGGAGTGGATGTGCGGGCGCTGGACCTTGCCGAGGTGGTCGGCCAGGCGCAGGGACGCTACGCGTTGGAGGTCGCGGCGGCCGGCGGGCACCACCTGCTGCTCACCGGGCCCCCGGGCGCGGGCAAGACCATGCTCGCACAGCGCCTGCCGGGCCTGCTCCCGGACCTTGACGACGTCCAGGCCATGGAAACCACCGCCGTGCATTCGCTCGCGGCAGGAGGCGGGCAGATCACCGCGTTGATCCGCCGCCCGCCGTTCGAGGCCCCGCACCACAGCGCCTCGATGGTGGCGCTGATCGGCGGGGGCAGCGGCGTCCCGCGACCCGGCGCCGCATCCAGGGCCCACCGGGGCGTGCTGTTCCTGGATGAGGCAAGAGTACGCGAAACACTCCACAAGCACCAGCGCCCCGAAAACGAGTGAATCGTGGCCAAAAATCCGCGTGATTGCTAGGTTTGCCAGATGAGCGAGAGTCCCGAACGAAAGGCCTGGAACGCACTGGCGATGGAGGCTGCTGAGTTCTATGTGTCCCATGGTGATGAGAAGATGAGCCCAGATGATCGAGCCATTTATGAGGAATTGATCGAGGCAGTCAACCAGGCTGCTGACGGGCACGATCGCGTTAGAGAATTTGGGGGAGAAGGATGATTTTCATCGAGGGGCCACCGTCGATTACGGATTGGGTATCGGCCGTTGCTACGGCGCTTACGTTCGTAATTGCTCTTGTTGCACTCTTATACGCGAAGAGTCAACTTAAGGAGGCATCTTTAGCACGGCAGCAGACCAAAGATTTGGAGATGGAGCGATCCCAGCCTTACGTCGTTGCCTATACAGAGCCAGCTGCTGCAGAAACTATCCTTGATCTTGTAATCAAGAATTACGGACTGACGGCTGCGTATGACGTCAAGATTGACATCGATCCATGGCCTCAACGGGCACCCAGCGAAATAGTAAAGCTCCCAGAAGTGATTCCATTCCTAGCGCCTGGACAAGAATGGCGAACCATGTGGGATACATCGCTTGCTCGGAAAGATTCCACGTTGCCAGACCGTCATGAAGCGCAGATAACCTACCGGGGACTAGGAGACAACGTCCTCCATACCGAAGCAATTCTCGACTGGGGCGTATACAAGTCAAAACTTTACATGGTTACGTATGGAATGCATGACCTGGCAAAGGCCGTGCGCGAGATGAACAAGACGCAAAAGAAATGGAGCGAGTTTAGTGGTGGGCTTAAGGTCTTTTCGAGATCGGGGGACGAGAAAGACGCTAGACGAAAAGAAGAGGCTCGTCGATATCGGGAATACGATGAAGCTCAGCGAGCAGAACTAAAGAAAACTTTGGAATTTACGGCTAACCGCGCTGCGCAAGAAGCGTCGCCACCTCTTGAGATTGAATCGGATCAACCCTGACAGGAACGCCGCTAGCCGCTGTCGACTTCTTCACGTATTTCTGTAGATTGAATCCTGCATTCATATACCTATAATTATAACAATTTGTACAATTAGGTAAAGAGTAAGTGACTGACGCCCACAGCCTGTGCGCCTGACATGATCTGCATCAATGCCATGTTGATAAGCTGGTCCAAGTATTCATCGCAAGCAGGGGGAGCATTTTGAAGGTATTCATTAGTTGGTCGGGATCAGAGACGAAAAGTCTGGCGGTCGCAAAAGCTCTCCATGCTTGGTTGCCAACCGTAGTGAATGCCATTGAGCCCTGGATAAGCACTGAAGGTTTGAGGGCTGGTCTCAAGTGGAACCAACAGCTTGAACGTGAGCTTGACGACACATCGTTCGGCATCATTGTTGTTACTCCTTGGAATCAAGGTTCGCAATGGTTGAACTTCGAAGCAGGTGCATTGTCCAAGCGTGTCAAAGGTTCAGATTCCCGTGTTGCGCCTTTGCTCATAGATTTCAAGAAGCCAACTGATCTCGTTGGTCCTATGGCGAGCTACCAAGCGACCCTTCCCGAACAGGAGAGCATGAAGAGTCTCTTGGTCTCGATCAATGAAGCGCTCGGCGACGACAAGCGTCCACACAATTTACTTGAAGAGGCCTTTAGGATTTGCTGGCCATCATTTGAGGCCAAGCTTGCTGAAATCAATGTCCAATTCCCGGAAGAGGTAGATCCGGCGAAGGCACCTCATCCCTCGCCCATCGTTGCCGATGCTGGGGATGCAATGGCCGAAATCCTCGCTTCCGTTCGGGAGCTCACGAGAACAAACGCCTTGCTGCGCAATGATGTAGTCAAGAGAACCAGGCCAGTTCGAACCACGTCATATAACATCGGTAGCGATTCAGCGGTTAATTTAGTGTCTAACCCGCGCCTCGACAAGAGTTTTTTGAATATTGTAGGGCAACTGCTAGAAGATTCACCATATATTGCTGATTTTTCCTTGGGCTTATCAGATGGAGCTATTTGGATCAAAAGCGAAGAGAACCTCAGTGATAAAGCAATGAATCAAATTGCTATTGAATTAAAATCTCATTTACCGGACATGAAGATCAAGTTCAAGTCCGACTCTTTTGGCGAAAAAGCTGTGGATGGAAGCATATATACGTATTGACATTAAATGACGAAGTCTCATAATCATGCGCAGAAGTGATCGCAACCAGTGATTGCTACGCACATGAAAGTAGGTGAGTCAGATGGCATGGGTATCCCGAAAAGTCTCTGACCTGTCAGGCAAAGAAGGTAAGGACGACGCGTTCACAAATGTGGTCGTGCGCACGCATCCAGGCCTTGAGGAATCCGTCCAGTTCGACGCATTGCCAGATGAGCTGAAGGGCTTGAAGCCCCTCGAAGATCTGGTTCAACTGGAGCTTCGCCACGGGACTGAAGTTGTCGAGCTCGTCGTGACCTTGGAAGAGTTCAACAAGCTCTCTCCCAAGATTCAGGAAGTGTTGGACAATGCCGATGGCCTCAAGGGCCGACGCAAGAACTTTCGCCCAGGTGCAGCGGTCTAACCGGCAGCAGCCCACAACATACGACCCCAGTCTTACGTTCGAGTTTACTCACGTAGGACTGGGGTCTTTTCAATTTCTAGGCATGAAGAAACCCCTACGATTAGGTAGGGGCTTCCACGATCAAACAGGTAACACACGCACTTCGTCGACGTCGGCCCATTCTTCGGCAGTGTGGAGGCCAACCATATAAGCGGTCGTCCATTGGTCGAAGTGAGAATCCTTCCCCAACCACTTCACGTTGCCAGAGATCGTGCTGATCTCGATTCTGTAGGACTCAGTGTTGAACAAGAGATCTACGAGTTCCTGTGGCACGTCCTGGGTGTTGCCTTGAGAATCGGGCCTTCCGACGATGACAACGTCTCCCTTGATGACATCCATGCCCCTGTATCGGGACAGATGAACCCAGAGGATAAGTGTCGCGCGTCCGTTGGTATCCAGTCCGGTAAGTTTGCCCTCTTCGTTGATGAAGATGGTTGCACCAGGCCGGTCGATGTCTATCGCTTCAATGTAGCCCTGGACTGCAAGCTGGTAGTCGTTCAGTGAGTTGTACTCACGGAGTTCAATGGCCCGCTCTTGATCCGATGGAATGAAGATTCCCTTGACCATGATGATCACTCTTTTCGATCGTGGATTGTTTCCGTGCCCGGTTAGGCACAGATTCCAATCCGCGATCTGGTGACTACTTCTTCTCTTTCTTGACCTTCTTGTTTGAGCAGTATTGGCAGTTCTTCACCAAGCACTTCTTTTCGCCTGGGCTGATGATGTTGCCGCCTCGGCATTCCCGCCAGGACGAACGGCTTTCGCTGGGGGTTATCTTGTCTGGATCTACGATTTCACCGCTGCCAATCTTGACGATGGGGGCACGTAGCTTCTTGATCTCCACGCGGTGCTGTTGGGTCTCTGCAATAAGGTCTACGAGGTCACTGAATCGGAGCGTAGCCAGGACTTCATCATCTGCGCGGAAGACGACGGTCGGAATGCGGCTAAAGCTTGCGCCACCGACTACCTGACGCCACCACTCTTTGATCTTGATGGTCTTGTGGTTCTTGACCTCCAAATCCAACGGAGTGTCTTGATAGTAATCTGAAATGTCCATTTTCTGATGACTGCCGGCCCCGCTGCGTTTGTCACGGCTAACGCGAGCACCCAATTTCTTCTGCATTAGTTTGGCTACTTCGTTCTCTAGCTTCTTGCCTTTTTCGCTGCTAACACTCACATCACCTCCTTGGTGTTAATTGATAAATCGATGCCTAGTCCCACCGGCAACTTAAATGGTTCAATCACAAAGACCGGACAAGTTACCGAGAGGACAAGGCGCTGCACGATGGTGAAAAGGTGTAAACACCTTCGTGCAGCACTGCGGCGTCAGAACAGACGAATAAACGGGAGCAAATTCATCTGTCCAGTTGATCGCACCAGGTTGAGGTGATGCGATCAACTGGTCTATGTAAGCCTGGCCGTTTAGGTAGATTGGTTCGAAAGCCAATCCCCGCCGTAGATCACTCTTTTGGCTGCCCTCCTACATAGTCCAGATAGTGCATACAAGGCAGGGAACTTCACCCTGCACGTTGGTCTCTCGGCGTTTACTTGCTTGGCTCTGGTTTGCAACCCTTCGCCAAGCAGACTCTTGCCGTGTTCGTCCTTACCGTCGCAGAGGGACTCCTTTTAACAAGCCGCTGCGTCTATTACTTCCGCCACTTGTATGCCCAGTTCCAGCCACGTCACAACACCATGGCCGGATCTGGATTCTGGATGTCAAAGTTCAATGCGAGTGTGTTGCCGTGGAGTGGTTTGGCACCTCTACTCCACACGGCCTTTGAATTTGCAGGCAACGTGTTCACTCGGTGCGCTACGGTTTAGCCGCGGTGACGACAGCGTATAGGCTGCCGATTTGATGTTTCAGTTTCTTGACCTCTTGTCTGGCTTGTCTCCGATTGGCCTCAGAACGTTGTCTGTATGGTTCGTCGGATTCAAGGTTTTCAAAAGACAGTTTGGTGGAATCGAGCTTACTCATCGGTTTCCTCCTGCCCCAGATTTTGAACCAGCAGGGCATTCTTGTCAATCAGATTTGGCCGGCTACTTGTCATAGACGAACACGGCGTCATCTGTAGTGACGACTTCAAACTTGTTTATTGACCAGTCTTCAGCGAGTCCTTTGGTGTCCCAGTTCAGGTATCCAATTAGATCCTCCGGAACAGTTCGCTTGAAATCATCGAGCTGCGCAACCTGGCCGAGCTCTCCCAGAATGTAGATCACGTAGTCTTCCATCGATTCATACTTGCCATGGAAGTGTTCGGGGAACTGACGCACTACTTCTCGCACGTCGTGAGCCGTCCTGTAGCCGATGTAATCCAAATAATGAGTCATTGCCTCACCGTGGGTGTTCACGGCGTGTACGAGCTCTGCAACGATCTCAGGATCATCTATATCTTCGAGTCCTAAACCTTCGGGTATCTCCGGCGCCTCAATCCACTGCAAGCTCCAACCTGATTGACTGCCTTTATCTTCGCGATTGATGCAGTAGGTGCCGAGCAGGTTGACCATGTCCTTTACCTGGATCGAAGCCGTCTCCTCGTTGTAGAGCTCCACAAATTCGTGGGGGAGTCGCTCTTCGTCGATGCTGCCAGTTGAAGCCAGCTCATAGAGTGCAGTCCATTGGCCACCATGTAACTGGGATGCCATGACGCGAGCTGCAGCGTCTGTGATCTCTCGTTCTTCAGCGATGGCTTCGATGATTGCTAGGGCAACGAGATGATCGTCGTTTAGCTTGAACTCTGGTTCTTGTTGGGGCAGGCGTTCCATTACGCTTCGCCTCGTGGGACTGCGAAGCCCTTATCTCTGGCCCGCTCAGATTGCTCAATAATGCGGCCATTCGTACCCAAGTCGTAGTATCTCTGCCAGACTCCTTCGGTTCCTGACTTACTCTCGTAAATACTGGAGCGGCCATGGATGTCGATAGGTTTACCGATTATCTCCGCCACCATTGCAGAGAGGCTGGCCTTAAATTGCTCCAAGCGCTCATTGTCCTCAGGCATCGAGCCAAAGGGAGTGCCTTGCGATGCACAGAAACTGGCGAAGGAAATTCCTAGTTCATCTAGTGTCTCCGGTTTATTGTCTTTGGTCATTTATCACCTCCTTCAAGGTAAGTAGTTTTGTTTGCTTAGTATCCGTTGCCGATTGTAAATACTTCCGGAAGTGACTTGTGTGAGATATATGCGCTGAAGGCATCCTGTGCCGATCGGACGGACGATCCCGCAATTGCGTATTCAGCGTTGATCCTGTTGCCAACATCTTCACTGTGTTCGACGTTGTTGTAGAAGTCGGTATGGCGTGTAAGCATGAATCTACCGGTCGGATTCAATAAGGCTTTAGCATGCGGGTAAACCTCTGGCACCAGGATGCTAAGTCTGTGCACGCTGCGCCGGAGCTCGTCATATTGTGCATTTTGATTGGCCGTAACTCCTGAGTCGAAATGCGACCTAAAGTAGACATCGGAAATCAGATTCTCTGCCAGAGTTAGAATCTCGGTCATGAGTTCCGTCTTCTGCTCGATGCTCCGATCCCTGCGTTTCGCTTCGGCTTCGAGTTCCCACAACTCTCGATCAGAGTTGGCCTTTCTTTTCTCGCGCCCCGTAGTGAATATCCCGCCCACGATTTGTGCGACGATCGCACCCGTGGCACCGATACCAGCGCCGCCCAGAGCGAGCACTATTGCTTCTTGTGTTATTTCCCCAGCCATAAGCTGAACAATATCAAGGCATCGTCATCCGCTTCTCATCTTGTTCAACGTAGTTATTGTCATTTGCTCGGAGCCAGAGAATCGCCAATGCTTCAGGCGGTTTTGAGGAGTACCGCAGCCCACCGACCTTCCCATAGCTGAATCCCTTTTGATCCGAGTGCTGCGAAACTTTCATGTTGAGCCACAGTCTTGTGCCACGTCGGGGAGATGCTATTGAGTGATCTAGATGCTCCAGCAGTTCATCCGTCATAGGTGCTGCAAATGACCGCGTGTGCTTGCCGCCCACTGTTAGATCCTCATAGTCCCCAGCTATCAGCTTCACCTCACCTGTCACGATTACTTGGTAGAACTTGTAAACGGTGTCTTGGGGGAAACCAGCCTTCTTCAGTTGCTTGGCTTGTTCGAAGTTGACGACGTACTTATCCACGTTCAGCTCCAAGGTCATAGGTCGAGCCGTCTTTACGAGTAACGCGCATTGCCAGGATGCCGTGTTCATTCAGTAGCCGGCAGACATCATCGCGATCGTCGTAGAAGACCTCCACACCTAGCACTAGGCACTTGGCCAGCTTCAACGTGGGGGATTGCCCTGGAAGATCAAATACGACCTCATGGACACGCACGCTGTTGGGAATGCCCGCATCTCGAACCTCAGCTTCTACGGTTCCTTGCCGGTTATGGCCAACGGCAGAGTTGACGACAACCTTGTCTCCCGCTTCCTGATGCATCATTGCCAGGCGACTGAAGTACTCAGGGTAGTGGCTGATGACTTGCCAGTAGTCGAAGCCGACGATCATCGTGGTAGCTCCCCAGCATCATTCAATGCGACGACTAGTTTGAGGAGAGCCTTCAACGGCGTTTCAGCTTCTGTGGCAATGAACTGGCGGACGCGTGCATATTCGGGAAGCTGCTTGTCGCTCAGCACTCTTGCTTGCCATACGCGAGTATTCGTACCAACCCCGGCATCTTGAAAGTCTTTGAGCTTGTCTAGCAAGAAGTCGGAAGTGTAGAGAGGGTGCCATTCGTCCACATCATCAACGTTGTCTTCGTGAAGCGGTATAACTTCCCAAGCCCATACATTCTTTACATACGGATTCTGCAGGTAAGCGTAGGCTTTCTCGGTGTTGTCCCATCCTGGCAGTCGTTCATAGACCGCCCTGCACAGCTCGAATAGTTCTTGGTCCATCACGACGTGGCCTCCTTGTACGCTTTCTGCACCTCATTGAATGCCGCCAATTCACCGCCTTGATCGGGATGATGTTTCAGTAGCTGTTGTCGATAGGCCGCTTTGATGATTTGTGGGCTCGCTGTGGGTGACACTTCCAGGACGTCATACCAAAGCCGGGCCTGATAAGGAGTGACAATAGTCCTCTCGGGTAGAGCTTTGAAGCCCACAAACGCACGGTCGACCATCTCTTCGGTTCCCCATCGCTCCATCCCTCGGATCGCCTCGATGGTTAGACCGATAGCCCTGAGATTGGCATCCGCTGTTGCCCATGCGTCGCATGAGATAGCGATATCAACACTCTTGCGTTGGAAGTAGAGCACCACACCAGCGTCATCGGGTGGCTTTTGACCTGAGTAGGGAAGTCCGTCTCGTCGAACTTCCACGTTGCTGCTAATCACAAAGCCATCGGAGCCCATCAGCTGCAGTTCCTTGACTAGCAACGAACGTATTCGCCCTGAAGGCATCTTGTTAAGATTTCCCCACTTTATTTCGTGCTTTGGTGTACGTGCGCGGCCGGTGGGCCATTGAAGCGGGAAGGCATCGATCATGAGATCACCTCATGTTCCTCATAGATCTCGGCAATTGTCCGAAACAAAACACGGACGCGGTCCAGGCCTTCGACTCGGCTAGCGATAACAAGTCCGAGTATGCCGAGCAGGACGAAGAGAACGCCGACGATCACGAACGGAAAAGCTGCGCACTGTCTAAATATCTTCATTCATGTGTTCTCCGATTAGATTTGTTGTGCGGTCCTTGACCACTCCCCAATCGCTTGTAAAGCGCTAACGTACTTTCTGCATGTCTGCATAGATTTGTTAGTTGCAACGATGGGGGAGTGAGCAACGACTAGATGAGACCCTTGTTCTCCCTGGATAAATTGCAGCTCTGGCAGATGAACATCAAGTCGTAGACGGTCGCGCCTTCGTACTTCGTATGATGGACCTGGCAGCCCTTGGGGACTATTTCTAGACATATCTCGCAAGTGAATTGATCTTTTCCGAGTCGTTCTAGCGCTTCGATCACGTATGGCATGAACGACGGATGAATCTGGTGATCGCGGCTAACTGACCCTTTCCTGGCAGGGCCCAACATCTTGGTGAGGTAGTTGTTGATGGCTCGCTCGCCAATCGGAAGTGTCAAGTAGGGACGAATCTTGCGCACTGACAACCCGTGCCTTGCTAGAACGAGTATGCGCTCGGAATCACGCATACTGACTGGGATTTGGGGGAAGGGCCTTGTCGCTTGCGTGAGCGTCTTCTTTTGAGAATTCGTGACAACTTGCGCGGGCGGGTCAAATTCTGGGCCAAATAGTCCAAGCCGAGCGTTCGCTATCGATTCGAGACTTAGGCCAAGACATTGATTGATGTAACCGTCATTTGCGTGATTGTCTAATAGATGTTGTAGTCGTTGCTTGATGTTCATATTTGGTTGTATTATGCGCTTTTATCCAAAAATAGTCCATATATTCTAAACGGGCGTTTAGATTGGCGAGTTATCGCGCAAATTGTTGTCCGCGATATATGTCTGCATGGTTTTTCGGTTTACGTTGAAGACGCGAGCCAACGCACTCACACTTACTTGCTTTTGGAGCAGGGCAACTATTTCTTCGTCTTTGCCATGCAGCTTGTAGTGCTTATGTTGGAACGATCCGACCGGACGGCCTAGAACGACGCCTTCAGCCTTTTTACGGGCCAGCGCTTCTTTTGTCCTGGCCGAAATGAGACTGCGCTCGATTTCGGCTGCCAGTCCGAAGGCAAATGCCATGACCTTGGAGTTGATGTCGTCGCGGAATACATAGCTCTCCTTGACCGCGATGATGGTGACACCGCGATCCAAGCAGATCTGGATTGTGTTGAGCACGTCTATGAGGCGTCGGGATATTCGGCTGGTTTCACTGACGATCAAAGTGTCCCCGCGACCTAGGCCATCGAGTAGCTGGCTAATCTTCCGGTCACCAATAGTGGTCTTGAATCCGGACACGACCTCTTCTACAAATTCCGTCAGTACTAAACCTGACTTCTCGCAGTATCGGTCGATTTCATAGCGCTGGTTATCCAAGTCCTGCTTGCCTGTACTAACGCGGGCGTATCCAATGACCTGGGGCACTAGGATGTGCCCTCAGGTTGATTAATGGACTGCAGTACCATGTTTAGCGCTTCCACCAACGTCGGCGGTTCTTTAGGCCTTCTAGGGCTTGCTCTACGCGCACCAATTGACGTCGGATAACCAGGGAAGATTCATTCCCCTCTTTGAGCAGTGCCGCAGTACGTTCGTTACTCTGAATCACCTTTATCTGTGAATCGAGGAGCTCCTTCACGTAGTCGGGCGTTAGAGGAAGGCTCGGAACCATATCGAGTTCCTGCTGCAGTTGATCGTCCTTTGACGGCGCTGCAACCTTCTTAGGGGCCTGAGCAAGCTTTTTGCGTCGAGATTTCTTCGCAGCCTGGAAGCCTGGCCATGTCTTAGCACGGCGAATAGCTCGTACTGACTCTGGACTGATTTGGTTCCGGTCAGCAATCTGCTGAGTGCTACCGAAGTTGTCTTTGATGTCGCGCATGATTACGCGGAATTGTGCCTTAGTGATGTTCTTACCGTGTGCCATCTATTTGTTCTCCGAGGCTTGAGCCTCCTTAGGTTGTTGTTCTTCTTTGCCCGTGGCTCTATCCATTACCTCAAGCCAGTCGTCGGGGAGTTCAAGTTCCCCTCGTTCTAGCCGCCCTACAAACGTATCCAGAGTGGCTATATCGTCGCTGTTACAGTTCGCGAGGAATGGCTTGTCAGTGAACGTGAGCACGAACTTGTTTATGACTCGCTTCTCAGTCATCCCAAGCGCCCTTAGCCGCGCCTCGATGTCTGGAGAAGGCTCATCGGTCGATACCGGGATATGCACGCCGTCTTCATTTGGGATGCCTTGTTCGATCTCCAGAGCCCTATCGGATGCTTCTAGATCTCGCACTTTTTGCGACACCATCACATTCAGGTTTCGGATGGTTAGCGCGGCGTGGTCCCTAGTCTTCACTTTCCATACTTCAGCAGCAATCTGCTTCGATGGATACCTCATTGCCAGGCAGAGGGTCTTGATCTGTTCGAGCTGTTCCTCTGTTGGCTTCAGTTGAACGCCACTGGCCTTATTGCCGTCATCGTCATCCTCTTCAGATGTGAGGCCTAGGGTTGCCATCAGTGAATAGCGACGTAGATACGTGATCGCCGATCCGTGCGATTGTGGGTCTACCTTGGTCAGTGCAAGCTTGGTTGCTGACTGATAGGAGACACCTGATTCGTGCACCAGGATCGTTAGGAGCCCTGCCTGGCCATCAATGACTGTCGGCGGCTGCATGACTCCAACCTTGTGTTTGTTGAGCAGCTTGAGCGCCTGTGTCATAACCACGTGCAGCGGGGTGTATTTGCTCCCGTATTCATCATTCTCAGATGAGCGCACGAGTGGCAGGAGCTTCTTTTGTATGGCGATGATTGCCTGGGCAATCTGTATTGGAATATCGCCCTGGGCAGCCGGTTGTGTTGTCACCACACCTTCTGACGGTTCTTCCGCACTATATGTCGCTGAAGTCTTCTTGCCAGATTGGGTGGGTTTGCTTGATACCGTCGAGGTGCTTGCGCCCACTATGTTTCTCCTTTCTGACTATGTCGTTGTAATAGTCTCTGATTCTGCTGTTGTGTTGCAGTACAGCGGTGCTCAGGATGTCTGATCGAGATGGTTCTGAACCAAACGTCGCCTTGTGCCACTGCTTGTACTTGTTTATGGCTTGTATCAGCCTCGGATCGTATCGATCGTTATATTTCTCTTTCATGATGCCGAACGTCTCTTTGAACGTCGGATAAGGGCTCTCTGCCATTTAGTAGTGTCCTTTCGTAGATAAGTGCGTTCTCCTTTGCTCAGTTGTGATTGATTGGAGACTATTTGCATGCGACCTATGTATATATTTGTCGTGCTTTCGTCCTGGTAAGCACTATGGGACATCGACCCTATTTTGTAAAGACAGAATTGCAGTAATATACACAACGCAAACTGTGGATAAAACTTCCCATTTTCTGACGTGTGCCTCGCTATGGGGACACAGTAGGTATGGACCCACACCTAAAAGACAGCTGACATGGGTGAATACGAGCCAGGGCACTTATACTGCTTCGTTGTATACTGTCACCATGCGCCTGACTACCCGCGATGCATCCATAATCGAGACCGTAAACCGCTTCGGTCAGCTTGGATCTGGCCATATATGGGACATACATTTTGACAACACCAACAAGAATTCAATGGACCGAGTACTGAAGCGTTTAACAGCTCAGAAGCTCTTACAACGCATTGAGAGACGTCTTGTAGGCGGTAACGGTGGTGGCTCTGGTCAATACGTATATCAACTCGGCTCGATGGGTCATGACTTCCTAGGTAAGCGCGGTAAGTTCACGCCAGCCCACCGCACAGTCAAGCACCACATACTAGAGATTGTTGACGCTTACATTCATTTCATAGAGGCAGAGCAAGCGGGCACCATCCGTATCTTGAACTATTTGACCGAGCCCGACGCCCATCTAGATATTGCAGGTGCGAAGCTGCGACCTGACTTGTTTATCGAGTACGAGCTTGTCGGCAGGGGAGAGGCTCAAAGTCTTTGGATAGAGGTAGACCGTGGATTTGAGTCACTGGCTGTCATTGGTTCAATGGTCGGGAGATATGCGCACGCCATGGAGAACGCCACCAGACGCGATATCGAGACAGTTCCAGCTGTTCTGTTTCTTGTACCTGATGAACGACGCCAAAGGAATATCCAGGGCGTCATACGACGCGAGGCGGAGCAGTACGTTGATTTGATAACCGTCAAGCCTGCACGCGACTTTATCACCACTGTTACATAGGACTATTTCACAACATTTTAGGCTGATTGTGTATGTACACAATGTAGTGATTTTAGTATAATTGTAAGTAGAACAAAGCTAAACGGGAAATATATTTGTATGAAAACTTACGAAATAGCGGTTACGGTTACAGACGTCACTAGTGTGAACGCCAAATCAGAAGAAGAAGCGTACGCATTAGCAGGGGAGGTGTTTGTAGAGAGTGGTTATGATTTTGAGGGTACCAATGCCCAGCTAGATATTATCGATATTGCCGATGACGATAGTGAAAGCGTCTAATCATGACATTCAACCAGCTATATGCAAAAGCAAGACGCGGACAGCTCCAATTACAGAAGCGCGCTTCATTCGATGGCATGATTGACGGCATGAGCCGCGACGTAAGTGAGTGGTTCAACCCGACTGTTGAACAGCTACGCGAGATCAAGAGTCAAGGCGGAAGATACTCGGACGGATATGGCGAAGATGCAAGCATCTATAGCTATGTAGAGACCTACCGCGTGAGGCTTGCATAATGCGCCCTCTAAAGTTCAGAGCCTGGGTAATCGATCACAAGAAGTTTACATCGTGGGAAAACGCAGTGCGTCATGATTTTGCACAAGCAATACTTACGCAGCCGGATTATTTCATCCCACAGCAATACACTGGTCTCAAGGACAAGAACGGTGTGGAGATATACGAAGGGGACCTGCTCAAAAATAGTGAGTCTGAACTCATAAACGACATCCGCTTTGCTGATGGAAGTTTCTGGCTTGAGAATGGTCTCTTCGCAAATGTTCTTGGCGGACTTAATCACGATGTTGAGGTCATCGGCAACATCTACGAGAACCCGGGGCTGATGGAGAAGACGGCATGAGGGCTGAGGTAATAATCAGCTTCGAGCACGCATCTCTCTTACACAGAGATCGTCAGGTTGAAATTTTGTGGGTTGATGGCGACGGGTTCAGTTCAGTCATTGACGACAACAGAGTTCTTGACCCATCCCTTACCTACGCAATCGACGGCGAAATTGTCGGCGAACCATATGAGCCGCTAAAGCAATGAGGTATCACACCCTGGATAGCAAGACTGGCGAGATAGTCCAAGAATCAAACCAAGACCCGCGGGCGCGCACAAGCCGCCCAGGGCGTCAGCAATCCAAAAGACGACCAGCAACCCATCTTGACGACGCAACGCTCACCACGCTCGTTGTAGCCGGCCTTATTGTTGGCCTGGCGCTCATGAGCTAAATCAAGCAGGACACAAACCAAAAGCACCGACTACTTATCAGTCGGTGCTTCTTTCGCTTCTCGGTCCAATATGGCTTGAACCGTCTTTAGAGGCTTCTGCTTGTGCGTATCGCGTAGGTTGAAGCCGAAGTCGTTATTGAAGTTCTTCCTGCGTTCTGCAAGCGTTGGCCCGTAGTAGGGGACGTCTAGCGTCGGTACTGTGATTGTTTTGTTTAGAAGGTCGCCCAATTTCATACTCGCATTATGGGTCATCATGCTTATTTTTCATAGTCCAGATGTTTGGCACTTATCCACAAGTAGCCAGAATTACTTGCTAGTTCTCTGCCGCTTCTTCATAATGAGCGACAACTATGATCAGTAGGAAAACCGACAGTGACCGAATTACCGTCTTGTATTGCCGAATTCGCCGCCAGCAATGGGGACAATTTCGCAATGTGCGCTATCGAAGGGCGAAGGCAGACTATAAGCGCGCACACTACACCAATCGTTGTGCCATCTGTCATCGGAAGATGAAAAGGAACGAGGTGACTATTGACCACATTATCCCGCTCAATATCTGTAACGCCTATAACTTGCCGCAACTAGAGTTTGATCATCGGAACTTTAGGCTGGTGCACTCTATATGCAATCTTCAGCGCGGCAACATGTCTCTCGCGGATTTACCTATAAAGCTTCAGGCGAAAATTTTGAGTGTGCAAAATTCTATTACAGCAACCTATAGGCACGTACCTCTGTTAGTGAACCCACCAGTGATAAAGTTGTCCGCATAGTTTCCACAGTTTTGCGATATTTATCCACACCCATTTATTGACTTAAGTTTCCACTGCCTCATAATGGTCCACAAGCTAACGCCTCAAATAACGGGCTTAGTGGGTATAAGGGCAAAAAAGTAAGAGACACCGCGGAAACGATGTCTCTAAGTGCCTCAAATAACTGCATCTATTATAGCAGCTCTGTTTACTTATGCAAATACTTTTTAGTACAATAGTTCGCAGCCTATAAAGGCTTGATAGTAGCTTCGGGGTTATGGGCGCATTGCCAATCCTCGTATAAGACGCCGAACGTACGACGGCACTCAATGGTTTTTCGTTTGCATTTTCCCATTGAGCCAACCTGAAGACGTGTAGCCCCTAAGCTGCTATCAAGCCAAAAACTGTTTGGTGCTATCAAGGATTCTTAGAATTGCCGCTCTGTCCATCCTGACAACGGCGACCTGCTGAATCCTGGATAGTGAACGTGTACACAACGTGACGAGTGGCGATACTAATGCCGGGCACCGTAACCAATCGAGCCGAGCAAGCATGGGGCCCACGTTTGAAACGAGTGACTAAGAAGTGCATCATTCGCAAGGCTCTACGGCAGGGGAGAGAGGAGCTAATTGCCTGGTTCTGTTCCGGCATCAGGTTTGGACTGCTTCGCCTGGACAAGTTCGTTCAACGTTCCGACTCCAGCAACTACTCCGCTGGCCTTATTTGCCGCTTCAGTGGGCGTCAGGCCTAAATCTTCCAGGAGGGCTTCGGTCCAAGGGAACTCGGTTTGGACATAGAGCACACCAAACGCAACCATTAGCCAGACTGTAATTGAGACCATTCCCATGACCAAGACTCGTTGTCCTGGCGAAAGCTTGCTGTAGCCGGCTGATTCACTTACCGCAGATGCAATCTCGGGGTGAGCTTCTAGAATTTGTTCGGACGCCGCTTTTTCCTCGTCACCGAGTTCATCAATTCCCCAGTCGTGCGCTTGATCTAGCAGGTCCTTGAACGGGTCGTTCTTTAGATATTCGGCAAGCGGGTCGGTCAATTCCTCTGGAAGCGTTGCGGCTATGGAACGTTCTTTGATTCTTGAGCGGGCAATGCCTTCCAGGTCGCGAGGACGGGCCCAGTCTGTACTTAGAGCTGATTTTGCCAGTCCAGTGGCGAGATAGTCGGTTGCATCGACGAGCGGCATCAGGCGGTCAGATCTTGTTCCGTCGAGAATGCTTGTGGCCATCAGTGAGGTCAGTGAACCTTCAGCCCGCCATTCAGACAGCCCGATTAGGTCGCTTAGTGATGACTTGCCTTTCAAATGATCAAGCGCACCTACTCCCATGTCTAGCGCGTTGATACCGCCGAGAAGGTCGTTGCGCATGAGTCCAAGCGTTTCGAGAACAGAGTGGCCGGAGCTGCGTCCGAGTGCATCCAGTGCGGAATGAGCCCATACGCTTTCTCCTAGGAGTTCAAAGGCTGATTTGCTCTTTGGCAGCGTAATACCTGCCAGCGCAACAGGCTTGGACAGCATCTCGTGAAGGGGTACACCCAACAAATCATCCAGAGTAAACCCGGGCCGATATTCCGCTTCGTTTTCTTTGCTCTCGCGGAAGCCCATCGTTCCCCGCTTTGATACAGCCCCAAGTTTCCTGAATTCACCAGTCATAGTCCAAGCCTAAGCTGGCCGGGCGACAGATTCCTTAGAGCTACGGAGCTCCGCAGTAGTCCTCGTTCTGACATGGGCTGGCGCTAGGGTGGATTTACTCGACGATTCGCGTCGAACTACGAGAGAAATAGGTGCGTAACTCAATGGTCGACATCAAAAGTCTTACTGGTAGTCCCAGTGGATCGCGGAAGCTGCGGCTACTCGAAGCGGTCCAGACCACTGCTGACAGGTCAGGGAGTGAGATCCCCACGAAGCCACTAGAGCAACTGGACGAATCGTACCGGGAAGATTGGCACGTGCTTCAGGAAGATATCAGGTGGATGCTGAAAAAAGGCTGGCTCCATTCCGAGGAAATGCTATCCGGATTCGATCATGTTTCAATCACTGATGCTGGTGAAGATGTAGTACATACACTCAGATCGGCTCGCAGTAATATGCCGAATCGTGCGAGGGCTCTCCGTGACAACTACCTTCGCTGGCTTTATGACTGCGACCACAATGGTGACACTCGACTGACTTATGATGCCTTCAGAGCAACGCCCCATGGGAATTACCTCGACCAAGAATTTTCCGATCAAGAGATTCGGAGAGCCACCAGCAGGCTCGCGGAAGACGATTTCATCGCAGGCGAGAAGATGGCAACTGGAAGCATTGCGAATCCGCGTCTCACAACAGCAGGATTCGACGTTATAGAAAGGTACGGATCATTGGCTAACATTCCAGCCTCTCAGCAAGGCAACGTCACTACCCACATCAGCCTGGCAGATTCTCACGGAAGCAACATCAGTGTCGGTAGCAGCAATGTAACTCAATCGAGCAACGTCTCCGTCGAGCAGCTGGAACAGGTCCAGAAGTTTATCGGCAGCGCCAAGGACATGGTCCCTCATTTGGGCGTAAGTCCTGACAAGCAAGCGGTAGCACTTGAGTCGATCAATGACCTCGCGTTGGAAGTAGCCGCGCCGACGCCTGATTCCAGCCGGATGAAAGATCTAATCAACAAGGTCTCAGACATCGTCATCCTTGGCTCAGCCCAGGGTATGGTGGACGCCGTAATGGGTATGGCAGAGAAGGCCATGACAGCCTTGGGCGGCTAGTCGTCCTCAGGTGGTGCGATCTTGTTCAGAGCTTTTTCGGCAATCTTGCCCACCTTTTCACTAGCAGCTGGTGCTGACCCGAGGCCGGCGATTCCGAGAATGGTGAACAAGGCCGGATTCTCAACGCTGATATTGAGCATCACCTGTGCGACAAGCAGTGCTACGTAGATTTTCACGAACAAGATGATGGCGGCGCGATCTAGCGGCGAAAGTCTGTCGGGGAGTTGCAGTTGTTCAATTGAGGCCGCTATTACTGGCTGGTCTTCAAAGAAGCTGACGGCAAATTGTTCAACCTCCAGTGCTTCGATTTCCTGCTGCAGAGCCTCTTGGTTGGCTAATAGCTGATCTATGAATGGTCCGTCGATGGACTCTGTGATCGGCGTCCAGATGTCTGCCTGGATGGCCGAGACCGAAGCCTTGGGTATAGATGCCGTCATCATCTTTGAAATCGAACTACCGAAGTCTGCCGCGGCGATCGAGTTCCGCCACGGGGCGCCAACCATCTCGCTTATCTCCTTCATGGGAAATTTGAACAGGTCCGCTCGAAAGGCACCCGTGTAGAGCGATCTGAAGCTCTCGCCTATGGCAACCTGATGCATGTTCGTATCCACATGAACCTTCATCATCTCCGTGATACTGGTGCCAACGCTCGCCATGTGCGGGGAGAATGCATTGCGCATGGCGGGGAGGAGTGTTGGTTTGAGGGCCTTGGCCAGCATCTCTCCCAGGTTCTCCGAGGGGGTACGCATGCCCTGTGCCCAGGCGTTCAAGGCCGGGTTCGATCGTTCGTAAGTAGCCATGTCTTCAGCCTACGGTGAGGGTCCGTCATTTACAGGAGGACCACCAGAATGTTGGATCGCACTGAAATTGCTTGACGAAAGATCTACCTAGGCGCATATTAGTGGGCATATGGAAGAATCACGATCTATTTACGGAGAACTACAATCAACACCTGAATATAAAGAACTAGACGACGACGTACTATTTGAGCGCGCTCTTTACTTCACTCAGCTAGAGCAGTCCAATGAAGTAAGCCCTCGGGCTAAGAAGGACGTACAAAAGATTCTGGGGCGCTTGACGTTCGAAATCATCGAGCGTGGAAACATAAGTGTTGTAGAAAAGTAGACGCCTCACAGAGGTCACGTCTAGAAACGCGCATATTGTGTCTTTACAAAATATGTACGCCGTGCTTAAATACTGGCAGTTCAAACGAACATTGAAAATTCAGTTACGTGCAGACATGGTCGCATGAGGGACAAAAATAATCTTACGAAAGGTTCTTTTTATTTAAACTACCCCTTCGTGCGGTCAACATGGGCATACAAGTGGTGAAAAAGGTAAACGCTGGCGATAGATAGCTAGGTGTCAATCCGGTGATGGTACATAAGTACGCCGCGAGACAAGACGTGGTCAGCCTCAGGGCAGATACCGTCGACCATGCAGGTTCGAATCCTGCCTTGTATGCACTTCATGGCTATGTAAGTGGTTTGGGACTCCAGAGACTCAAAGCTAGACCGGTTGGCGCTGGAAAGCTCAGTGAGTGGAACAGTGTCTCGGGGTGCCCACATCTGCTTACATTGACAAACTAGATTGCGGCTAACGCTGTAAAGCTACACAGGCGGGGCAATACGTGTCCGCAAGTGCTGTCTAGTCCATGTCTGCTCGTAACAACTCCCCGTTCATAGACCCGCAGCTGGCAGTAGAACCTAAAATCTTCCCCCAGGATTATTTACCCCCTTCCGCTGCCAGTTGCGGCTCTATGAGCCGACATCCATTGTTCATAGCTATAGGGGCTGTGGAACGTGGGTACAAAGAACCTGGCCGGTTTCTCCCACCCTCCGGCCAGGTCCAAGATCTTCTAGCTCCAGTACCGGTAATGGCATTTCCCACGTTGCCGGTACTGGCCTTAGAAGGCCATGAGCACCAAAACAAATAACGCCCCCGCGAGTGGGCAAGGAACATCAACATCATGAAGGCAACTTCTAACAAGCAAGCACCATTACAAGTAACTAAAGATCCCAAGATGATCGCCGTCCGCGAAGCACTCCCATGGCTCCTCGTAGCCATCATGACGTTTGCAATCGCTGGCATCATCACCGGCTGGTTCATGCGTAGCTACGCAGTAACAGAACAGCAAACTGCCATAGCTCTGGCGTCAAAAGTTCAGAGCCGCTAACCCCCGTCATTAGTGAGCAGGAAATCAAGACGGAGATCCGGGCATCAGTACCCGGATCATCAAAACCTGTCGAGCCTTTGCTCCAGGTAGTACCTATACAAGAAACCATCGAGCTATCCAGCAGCGTAGAAGCTGAGGCCAAAGCTTTCATCTACGACAAAGAGAGCTCTAACCGACTCGAAGCGGTGAACGAAGGCGGATGCATTGGCTTGGGCCAAGACTGCAACGGAGTTCTCCATATCGAATGCCCCAACTGGCGAACTGACCGGCCTTGCCAAGAGTCATTCTGGCAACGCTACATGGAACGTCGATACGGGACATGGGGAGCGGCCAAAGCATTCTGGTTAGCGCGAGTGCCGATCAACGGAAAAAACGTCGGGCACTGGTGGTAGCCAATCGCCTGGAGGGCTATGCGAGAGCTCTTCAGGCAATGAAATCAATCTAAGCAGGAACAACTGAATATGATCACCGAACCAACAGCTAACCAACTACTAGATCGATCCAGTGTTTATTCAAGGCGGGCCAATCTCATCCTGGAGCAGTTGATACCACTATGCGTAGTGCAGTTCATCCTGCAAGTCTCGTCAATCGTGCTCATGGCGTTGGACCAAAAAAGCTTGTCGAATTTGGCACTGAATACGGCGATTGTGCTGATTGCGCTGCAGCTCATTCTTGTTGTCCTGCACTATCACTTAAACCAGAAGACGAAAGAATATTTGCGCCAAGCTGGTGAAGCGAGAACACGTGAACTCAATCGAGATGAGGATAAATCATGAAAGTAACCGTCGATTTGCAGGAGTTCATAGAGTCGCAGCCACTTGACGACCCACTAGGACGGTTCATGATCTTCTTTGGCACCGTCTATTACGTCAAAGACTACGAAACTAACTCCATCGACGACACCGTGACATTCAATCTGCTGACGCCCGAGCAATACGTACGGGGAGAGCATGATATCCGTGTTCTACCGCACGGCAACCAGGTAATGACACTGCGACAACTGAACGAAAAGACTCATAATCGCGGCTTGTTCGCGAGGAGAAAGAAATCATGAAGCTACCTAAACGCTTCCCAACCAAACTAATCCTAATCAGCGCCGCCATTATCGGCATGGGCGCGGGAGCAACTACCTACATGGTCCAACAACAAGAACCACGTGAAGAGCAGCTGGCTATCCGAGTAACAAGCGGAGCAGTTGATCCAGCTGACACATCAGCACCAAATGAACCCGTCTTAGAAGCCGCAGAAGCGCCCGTAGTTGAAGAAACGGTTACGAACCCATCTCCAACAGTTGAAGAGCAGCCAGCGCCTGCAGAACAGTCACAGACCTATGCATTCGCGGCCGAGATGGCAGCAGCCGGCATTTCTGAAGCTGACTTTGGAACCGTCACGACAATGACCCTGGATCAATCAGGCTGGCGACTCATGCAGCGTTCCGGTGATAAACCAGTCTGGCGACTTGCCCAGCAAACACGAGGAACTCTCACCGAACAGCTGCAGCAGGTAAACCACTACGTACAAGTCACCTACGGCGGCTCATGGAGCGCTGCGCACGATAGCTACGTGAACCGGGGGAACTTCTAACTATGGGTCTTCCCGGCATGATTGAGAGTGACTTTGATTTCCAGACTCTTCGTTCAGGGTCGCGAAAGCACGGCGCTACCTTGAAGCAGTTCCAGGAATTCGTTCGTGCAGCTGACACAGGCCTTCGGGTTGAAATGCACGGCCAGAACTACGTAGCAGTGAGTCGCAACATCTATGACGATCTCGTAGCCAGGGCAAAGCCAGTCACCGTAACGACTGACGAAATCACTGACCTGACTGACGAAGAACTTGAGGCAATGTACAAGGAGAGCAAGTCATGACCCGTCCCCTCAAGTTCCGTATCTGGGATGGCAAGGAAATGCGGCTTCTCGATCAGCAATTCATCGGCGTAGGACAGATTGGCTTCAGCGATACGCACTATGTCGATCTAAACGATCACGACCATGAAGGCGTTCAAGTCATGCAGTTCACCGGCCTCAAGGACAAGAACGGTGTTGAGATTTACGAGGGCGACGTGCTCAAGTATGTTGAGCCGGGAGATTTCGATGGTGATACTAAAACAACGACGGAAGTCAACTGGCATGGAGATGGTGGCTATTGGGCAACGGGTGACAATGAGAGAACACTCGGTGACCTTTGTGACTGGATGAATGAAGTTGAGGTCATCGGCAACATCTATGAAAACCCAGAGCACCTGGAGTCTCAGTCATGAACGAACGACTCCCACTACCTGAGCGTCCAGTAACCAAATCCCGCGAAGCCTTCATCGCTGCCCTCACCTCACTACCCGAGCTTGGCGCCCTATCTGACACTGAGCTTCTAGACGCGCACGAGCTCGCAGCTGATCTCCTAACTGACATTGCCAACTTTGGAGAGAAGGTGATTGCAGAGCAGCTACGGAGGCAGGGTGATGAGTAAAGAATTGGGGCCAGATATATCGAGCGCTCTTCATCAGATTCGTACACGAGCACTCCGAGATGCTCCTGTGTACCTTCAGCACGTGAATTCAGCGGAGCAGGAGTTGAACCAGCTCGTTTCGTCTCTCTACACCCAACAACAAGTAGAGCAGATGCTGGACAGGTTGGAAGCCTCAAAACCGGACTACAGCGATATGGATAGTTACAACCGCTCATTCCTGGAGGCCATGTACAAAGGCACTATCGATAAGGCTATCCAAGCTGAGCGTGATGAACTAAAAAGGCGTGGAGCAACTAAATGATGGCTAGTGGAATTCGACTGTTCCTGGGTAGGCCCACAACCTTCAGCTCACTGACCACGTCAACCATCAAGTCACGTAAGCGCAACAAGCTACAGCGACAGAATAAACGGAAGCGAAGAAAACCATGACCCAGCTAATAACTGAAAAAGAGCTCCAAAACCAGGTGATAGCAATTATCGCATCGACTCGTCGAAGCCCCAGCAGCTCATTAGGGTACCTATCAGAGGACGAAGCCGTCAGTAAGACTATCGATCTCATCCGATCCCAAATGGACGCTCTAGAAGGGCTGACAAAGGGTGATGCGATTGCCTTGCTGTGCCCGGCAACGAATTGCTTCGCGGTGACTATATCTAGCCGTGAACTTAGTCGCTATCAAGGAATGGGTGAGATTGCCGACCCGCCGCAGGCCACATCACGTTGGATACCATGCGAAAAGCACTATCTGGAGGGTGCGACACCGTTCTATTGCGATAAGGATGGTGTAGAAGTGTCTGGCGATCCAGAAACTTGGCCGGCTACGGAACAACGAGAAATAAATTAAGGAGGTGATGTGAGCAAACTAGAAAACCAAATACAAGCCAAGTTCTCTAACTTGAGCGATGCGCAGCTAATCAAGCGTATCGAGCAGGCTAAAGATTTTGAGTATGACGATGAAGCTGTCGAATTGAATCGGCGCCTACGAGTGCTTGGAGGCAAGGCCTGGCGCTGGGCGGGGGATTTCTATCATCCGCACGTAGAGCTGTACGAGGTGGCTCAAGATCGAGAGATCCATGAGTAGGTCAACTTTTCTACTGCACACTGAGCAGCAACTCGTCGATGACTTCAGCGCCACTATCAATGACATCTTTGGTGACTACCCATACCTGGTTGGATCAGCACTTGAACGTCCTGACTATCGGGACATAGATCTGCGCATCATTCTCGCTGACGATGAATTTGACGAGCTCTACGCCCTCGTGAATATCGAGATGATCGGCATCGCGATTTCCCTATGGGGACAGAAGGCTACAGGCTTGCCCATCGACTTCCAGATCCAGCGTCGTTCGAATGCCAACCAGAACTATAAGGGCGTCCGCAATTGCATGGGCATGAGGCCAACAGCTGGCGTACGGCTCAATGAGCATCCTGATAACAGGCCGATAAAACAACCACATACCGAAGGAGGTGATCGATGACAGACGCTGAACTAACAAAGAAGATCAAGGAGATTATCTATTCTGACTCGGTTCCAATCCCTCCCGTCGTACAGAGGCGTAGGAACGAGTATGGCTTCGAACGAGAAGTCTGTGCCATCTGCGGCGTGGATGTAAATGAGAAGTACCGACGATCTCACTACGCAAAGACGCATGGTTACAACACCAGAGAATGGCGAGTAGATCAGCTACTCAAGCTTGTCCGACGGGTGGTGAAGCAAGAGGTCTCAGTATGACCGAACGTCTAACCAAGCCACGCGCACGAGCTGAACAAGAGCCCGTCAACATTGAATGGCAAAAGCTCCTGGAAGAAGCCCTGACGCTAGAGCCCGGCGAAATGACTTCATACAATCGCTTCTACAACTACTCCATGCTTAACCAGCTGCTGCTGCACAGCCAGGGAGTTCGAGAGCCCGTGGCTACCTATGCGAAGTGGCAAGAGCTAGGCCGCCAAGTCCAAAAAGGCAGCAAAGCCAAAGCAATCCTCCGTCCCATCTTTTACAAGGGCACGAACGATCAAGGCGAAGAAGAGCAGAAGGTCAAAGGCTTCAAGATGGTCAACTGCCTGTTCACCGTCTCAGAAACTGAGGGGGAGGAGCTACCCGAATACGAACCACCTACCTGGAACAAAGAACGGGCTCTGGGGGCCCTTGCGATAGTCCAGGTGGACTTCGAGCAGATAAATGGCAATGTGGCCGGCTACAGCTATGAACGCAACGTAGCGGTCAGTCCAGTAGCCAAGTACCCGTTCAAGACGCTTCTTCACGAAATTGGTCATGTGACCTTGGGGCACACCTCTGAACAAGGTTTGGAAGACTATCGGGAGCATCGTGGCATCAAAGAATTTCAAGCCGAGTCCACTGCCTACCTGACCATGAACGAGCTACAGGCTACGGATCAGTTCGATGCTGCTGAGAGCCGCGGGTATATCCAAGGATGGTTACGCAATGGGCGGCCTGATGATGCTGCCATACGGCAGGTGTTTACGGCTACGGACAAGATTCTCAAAGCAGGGAGGTTGTCGGCTAGTGATTCTCAGTAGTCGGACTGCTATGGAAATGCCGGTTTCCGGGGTCCTCTGTCGACAGACGAGCAAGCCGGTCAAATTCGCTTGACTCTATTGTTCCTATTTCCAAGGCAGTAATTACGATGGTTGTCGCTGAGGAACGCTTAGCGAGACCTCGCCAGACCAACATCAGGACTGCAAATATCCCAGCGAGGGGCATCCACGGCCAATGGTAGGCCGTGTTACCCATAGTGATGAAGTGAATTTGAACAGACAGTACTGCGAGCGGTGCAGCGATACTCAGCCTAAACTCTGCCTCTGATTTGTCTTTCTCATATCTGTCATAGAGGTCTTTATTCTTCACTTGAAGCTTCACCGCGAGGGTAGGTACTGAAGCCCTAATAGCATCCGAGAGGAATGGGATCAGCCGTTCAAGAGCTTCAAGCCTATGTCCAAAAGTCATCAGGGTTGTATCACCATGAGTTTCTTGGTGATGAATGTCGTATTCCTGCTGGCTTCCGTAGAATTTTTCTATAGCAAATTCGTTTTCTATTTGATTCGGATGAACTTCTCTTTTTCTGGCTAGCTCGATGTTCTCTCGGACGATCTGGTCGAGGTGCTTGTTATTGCCCTTCATCTTCTTTGAGCGGAAGATCCAGCTGAGCAGAACCGATAGGTGCGCCCGACTCACATTTGCAGTGGTGACCATACCAACCAAGTAGGCAATAAAGCTCAATACCGTCAGATAAATTACAGGCGATAGAAACGCCCCAAACGCATTGATGATGCCCATGAGGCCATCCTTCGACTGGGCATCAGGCAGTGGAGCTCCGATGAGAATCCAAACGACGATAAGCCATAAATAACCAGTGACCAGCGGTGTTCTAAAGTCCCTGAACCCTGGCAATATCTGTGCGAGCAAGCTTCCCCCATATGTCACGTTCTCTTGCAATGAGCTTATCGGTCGGCACGTTCGGACGTTTAGTGGCAAACCGACGAACAACTACCCTTGGACATACTCCAAAAGTTGGGACCAAAGTGAATCGTCACCCGGTCCTGTCACCAAAAGAGTAACCAAAGAGACAACCAGAGATACTCCAGCTACTAAGAGTGCGCGGCGGCCAAGTCGTGTGTCTTCAGCACTTGCACCAAGCGACGCTACGGTAGAAAGCACATCTCGATAGTCTGCATCTTGCTCTATGAGGTGCTGGAACTGCTCCTCACGATTCTCACCGAACCTCTCGATTAGATCGAATCCTTCAAGCGGACTAGGATCTCCCTTGCGACCGAGCGCGTCGACTTGGATGTTGTCCGAGCTTACCCAGGGTTTATTCCAGACCTCTGCCGAATCACGTGCCATCACGGGCAAGTCGAGACTGGTGGTCAGAAGTTGTCGACGTAGGGCTTCAATTTGGCGGGTTCCGAATTTTCGATGGTTGACGCGAGCCATATCACGAGCGACTGAATAGCCTACTGCTACTTGTCGGGTGTACTGCAAGATTGCATGGCGAACTAGGAAGCTTCGAATCGAATCGTCAAGCATCGCAGCAAGAGTCGTAACGGCATATGGTCTTTCTCCGTATCCGCTCTGCTCATTCTCGATCGATACGCGGTCGTATGCACCTACGACCCCCCAGCAATTTTCTAACCTTTTTTCAGTACTGCCCGTATAGCTTGAAGGGACTAGGACAGCCCCAGGAATTTGGGGTGAAACATAGTCATATAAGTAGTCGCCGCCCATAGCTAACGCCCGTAGCGGATCGCGATAGTTTTGAGTAATCGGATCAGTAGTGGGGTCATAAGTCGCGAACAAACTAAAGTCGATTATCGGTTGGCCTGCCTGTGTCCCTGAAAAGAAGCCGCCGCATCGACGTGTTAGCCATTTCCTGGCAACATCATGCAGGCGTATGCGTTCCGCTTGGGTTGCACGAATCGCGGCCAACCGTCGATCTTGTACACCGGCTCGTCGGAATCCGCGCCATTCAATAGTGGGCTCATGTTGAGCATTCCAAACGTTGTTAAGGCTGGATTGACCGATCTTGCTGAGTCTCACAAACGCTGTGACGACAGTCAGGCCCTGACCGAGTTGTGTGGCGGTCAATTCAACGTCCTCGAACTCTACCGGCAGCATTTCGCGTATTGCGTCATAGGGCATGAAACCCTTGTCCGGTCTCGCAACAGTGCCGATTCTTGACCAAGAAAACCCGCCGCCTCGGCGCGCGCTAGTCACTCGCTCCGCGTTTTTTCCCTCTTGACCGAGATAGTTTCTTTCCTTATCCCAACCGTTCTTTTTCAACGCGCTGACTAACTGGGGGTAGTAGCTGGGAGGAAAAAATTCAACGATCCAGATCCCGCCTTGCTTGATGGATTCACCTTCCGGGATCACCAGGTTGTCCATAGGGTCGTCCAACGGGGCAACTTTTAGGCGCTCGAAATGATTGAAAGGGATGAAGAAATTCAGGGCTCGATTGAAGGAACGACGAATTCGCCACGGTATTAATCGGCGGGGCCAGGACGTTATGAGCCACCAGAGCGCCCTATAAGGGATGTCGTACCAACGCCATCGAGTACCAATCGAAGGGACGAGCGCGTGTATGCGTTTGACTTTGTCATGAATCGCTTGAGTATCGACTGTTGCTGGTCTTTGCGTCGATTCCTGCTCGTCCGTCGCTTTCGATGGCTCGCTTGAGTCGTCTCCACCGGATTGCAGTCCTTCTACTTCGGCCACGCGCTGTTCAACTCTCTCGGAAGTATTTTGTTCGCTCTCTGGACAATATGAGTTTGCTACCGATTCGCCAAGTTTCGGCAACATTCGACAGTTCGCAGGGAGTCTTACAAGACCCTTCTTGTACTCTCCGCCGCGGAGTGCAATTTTGTCTTCAGTGGGAAACGCACTGACAGGCAGCGGCTGGTCTGACTCAGACGGTAAAATTGACCAGGCATAGTCAATCGTTGAGGCATCGTCGGCGAAGGTTTTCGCCCACCTCAAGGCGTCCACCCAAGAGCGGATGCCTCGTTCCTAGGAAAAGGCTTCAGTGGTGATGGATCAAGACTTTAGAAGTCGGATTCAAGCGTGGCCCTCTCGGGTAAACATAAAGGCATCACCTAGACTCCATCCTGTGGCTAGTCTATTTGGTAAAAAGAAACTCGATGCTCTCGCAAGCGAAGTAAGCACGGAAGAAATCCAGGACAAACTGGAGATCGTCCGTCGATGGCACGATGACTATCATCGTGGTTCGCTCAAGGCCGACAAAGAGACGAGCCGCGAGCAGGCGTATAACTCCGACTTCTTTATGCGAATCCTTGGGTACGCTGAAAAGCCGTCCACTCCATTTACGTTTGAACCAAAGGCGACCACGGAGAAGAAGCAACTTCCCGACGCGGTGCTTGGTTATACCGATGCTGTTGAGGGTGTCGCTAATATTTCGGCAGTCGTTGAGCTCAAAGGCGCTGCGGTGGACCTGGATAAGCCGCAACGACGCGACGGAAACATGAGCCCTGTTCAGCAGGGGTTCAAGTACAAGAGCCAATATCGCACGTGCCCGTTTGTGATCGTCAGCAACTTCTACGAACTGCGGATCTACCAGGAACACCAACTCGACTACGAATCCTGGACCCTCGATGATCTAATCAACCCGGCCAATGATTTCTATCAGTTCAAGACCTTCTACGGACTACTGAGGGCTGAAGCTTTCACCGCGCCCAGGGGTAAATCTGCAACAGAGAAACTCCTCAGCGCCTTCCGGGAAGAGCAGGAGTCGATTGGTCGCGATTTCTATCAGACCTACCGTGTAGCGCGACTTGAACTCCTGCGTGACATCTATTCACTCAACGAAGACACGAGATCCAACTTCGACCTGGCGATTCAAAAAGGGCAGAAGATCGTCGACCGTGTCATCTTCGCCTGCTTCGCGGAAGACAAGGGTCTATTACCGGACAACATTCTCCATGGTGTTACTCAGGATGCCGCGAACGCCTCACTTCTTTCATTGTGGGACATTCTCAAGTCCTTCTTTGCTGCCGTCGATAGTGGCAGTGACCGGCTCGGGATTCCGATCGGGTACAACGGTGGTCTGTTCGCACACGACCCCGAACTAAATTCCCTCAAGATCAGTGACTCGGCACTGCGGAAAGTCCTGTCGCTAAGCAAGTACGACTTCAACGAAGACCTGAGCGTTAACATCCTCGGGCACATCTTCGAGCAGTCCATCACCGACCTTGAAGAGATTCGTCGCAGCGTAGAGGACAAACAGGCTGATGAAGCTTTAGACGAGCTCCACGCCATCAGCAAGCGCAAGGCTGACGGGATCTTCTATACGCCTGATTACATCGTGCGCTACATTGTGGCAAACACCGTCGGCGAACATCTGCGGGAAGTCGAACTAAAGCTGATGTCGAAGAACAAGCTTTCGGCAAAGCGCACAGATCACACCTACGACGAAGCCGAAGCCGCTGTCTACCGTGAGTATCAGATCGAGCTCCAGCAGATCCAGGTCATTGACCCAGCGTGTGGCAGCGGTGCATTCCTTGTACATGTGCTCGACTACTTGATGGCCGAGAACCGTCGAGTTGCCGCAATCCTTGATGCGAATCTGTACGTCGATGAAACCATGCAGGCATTGTTCTCAGTCGACGACATGATCGACAAGATACTTCGTACCAACATTTTTGGCGTCGATATCAATGAAGAGTCCGTTGAAATCACAAAGCTCAGTCTGTGGTTGAAAACTGCGCGCCCCGGCCACAAACTCACAGCCCTCGACAACAATATTCGGTGTGGCAACAGTCTTATCTCCGATGAGTTGGTCGACCCGCAGAAAGCATTCGACTACAGCACTGCATTCAAGCACTCATTCGAGGGTGACGGCTTCCATGTGGTGGTGGGTAATCCTCCGTATGTCAGCGCCATGGATTTGTCTCGATACCTACCGGACGCACAGCGAAAGTATCTAAAGAAGAACTACAAGGTTTCACGCGGAGCCGTTGATTTATACATCTACTTCTTCGAGCTTGGTCTTAAACTCCTGAGAACCGGCGGAAAACTCGGATACATCAGCCCCAACCGATACTTGTCGGCGAGCTACGGTCGAGCCCTGCGCGAGTACATAGTGGCAGAGAGTCACCTTCGGACGCTGATCGACTATTCAGATAAGAATGTATTTGAAGACGCGAGCACATACCCCGTAATAACCCTTCTGGATAAGTTGAAGCCTGTCGATGGCGAGACCTATGAAGTTATGGCCGGTCGCATTGATGAGGAATCATCACAGGCTGTCACCAGGGCCTTCGATTCATCCATGCTGACGAAGCTGGACGATAACATCATGGGCTTTCTGCTCAATGACCGAATCGACGTAACGCTAAAGGTATTCGGGCAAGATGCGCCGCTGGAGAGGGCCGCAAAGATCAATGCGACCAGCACAGCAGGTGAAGCAGACGACTACTCGCAGCTCGTCAACGAAGAAGGCCGTGGCCTCAAGATCATCAACACGGGGACGATTGATCCTGATCTCGCTTTGTGGGGATTGCATCGCTTCAAGAACCAAGGCACGGACTACATGGAGCCCTACCTTGATGTAACCGATCCCATCGTCTCGTCGAACCGGCGGAATTTGTACCAGTCGCCAAAGATCATAGTTGCGAAGATTGGGCTCAGGTGTGAGGCCTTCTTTGACGAGAATGGCGAGTATGCATCGATCAACACTAATTGCCTGCACACATTCAGCGACGACTACAACCCGTGGTACGTTCAGGCTTGGCTCGGGTCAACCCTGTACTCATACGTTTTTGAATGTCTCTTTGACGGTCTGAGGATGAGCGGAGGCTACATGCTCTATTCGGCACCCAACCTGAGAAACACCCCCGTACCTAAAACGCCGCTTGAGGAGCAGACAGCAATAGCTGCCGTTGCAGAGAAGGTGGCAGTCAAGCGACAGGAGTTGCGTGGTATTGAGGACAAGTTCAAGAACTTCGTGCTTCACGAGGTTGGACTTGAGCGCTGGCCTCAAAAGCTAGCACGGTGGTGGGAAACTGATTTCTTCGAGTTTGTGAAACTCCTCAAGTACAAGGGTTCACTGAGGCAAAAAGAGAGCCTTCAGGAGTACTTCGATGACTACTGTGTGCGTGTAGCAGGCGTTGTCAGCGAGATCGATGCGATGGATATGGAGATCGATAGTCATTTCTACGAAATTCATGCGTTGACGTTGCCTGAAGTCGCTCATGTTGATGCGAGCCGTAAACGGTGATGTCTAATTGAACTCGTGAAAGGGCCAGGTCGTCATCGACGATGCTGGCCCTTTCAATATTCTGAGGATTGTGCATAAATAGGTGCACATATGGCAGACACTCAAACACCCGAAGCACCAGAAGAAAAGAACAAAGGCGGACGACCGCTCAAGTTTCAGACTGTTGATGAGCTAGAGCTGTCCATTAATGCCTACTTCGACAGTTGCGATCCGCACATCGAGCAGCGCGTAATCGACGGCGGCGTCAATCAAAAAGGTGAAACTATCTGGCTCAAGCGTGCTGTCATGACCGAGCAGAGGCCATACACAGTTTCCGGCCTTGCCAGGGCACTTGGTATCCACCGCGAAACGCTCATCAACTACGGTGAACGTGATGAGTTTTCCGACTCGGTGGCTGCTGCATACGATCGCTGTCATGAATGGGCGGAGAGCCAGCTATACAGTCGCAATAACTCTGGTGCTGCTTTCAGTCTGAAGAACAACTGGGGCTGGCGTGATCGTCAAGAGATTGACCACACGACCAAGGACCAGCCAATCCCTCTTCTAGCCGGCATTGCTCCAGGCACTCTAACTGTCCTGGACGATGACGAGGAGGACTTGGATGGCGGCACTGCTACAGCAGACGACAGCGCTCAAGAAGATCAGCAGCCTTCGTAGACGCCTACGAATTATTCAAGGTGGCACGAGCGCGAGCAAGACGTTCTCGATCATGGCCTATCTCATCCATGTCTCTCAGTCGAACAACGATCTCGTAATCAGCGTTGTGTCTGAATCCTTCCCGCACCTTCGCCTGGGGGCTATGCGTGACTTCAAGACCATCATGAAGATGCAGAAGTATTGGGACAATGCTTGCTGGAGCAGCACTCTCAATACGTATACGTTTCCCAGCGGAACAGTTATCGAGTTCTTCAGTGTTGAGGATGCTGGTAAAGCCCACGGACCGCGACGCGACATTTTATTCGTCAACGAGTGCAACAACGTCAGTTTTCCTATCTATCGCCAGCTGGCAGGTCGTACACGCAAAATCATTCTTTTGGACTTCAACCCTGTGTCGTCATTCTGGGTTCATGAGAAGTTGATCCCGCATCGCGTGCACGAATTCCTGAAGCTCACATATAGAGACAATGAAGCGCTGGAGTCGGCCATCGTCCGAGAGATCGAGGCCAACGCGGCCATTGATGAGAATTACCGACGCGTCTATGCGGATGGAGAAGTCGGTCGCAATGAAGGCCAGATCATGAAGAACTGGATACACATCGATTCGGTGCCGCCTGAAGCACGCCTTATGCGTCGAGGGCTCGACTTTGGCTATACGAACGACCCCACGGCCATCATTGATATTTACGAGTGGAACGGTGGCTACATCTGGGATGAAATTTGCTACGAGAAGGGCATGAGCAACAAGGATATCGCCGACCTGATCCTGAGCCAGGACGAGCAGGTGTTGGTCGTCGGTGATAGCTCGGAGCCGAAATCAATCGATGAAATCGAAAGCCACGGCGTGATGATCGTTGGAGCAGTCAAGGGCGCCGATTCGGTTCGCAACGGTTTGCAGACAGTGACGACCAAGCAGGTCTACGTCACCAAACGCAGCACCAAGCTCATCAAGGAGGAGCGCAACTACATTTGGAAGCTCGACAAGAATGGTGAACCGCTGAATGTGCCGAGGGATCTCTTCAACCACGCTATGGACGCAGGGCGCTATGCAATGACAGATTTGATCGGCAATGCACCAGGTGATTTCGAGTACGAACCTGATGATGAGCAGGGCTCCGGACCGATCACTTCGGGCTTGTTAAGTAGTAGGTTCTAGTTTAAATTGAAGACAGATGGCAGGTCAGTCAAACAAGAAAGTTCTGAGTTCTTCTGAAATCGGTGATACCGGGGTTCAATTCTTCAACGGTGTCATTACTGGCGAAGAATACAACCGGAACCTAACTGGCCGCCGCGGTCTCCTCATTTGGGATGAAATGCGTCGCTCTGACGCCACTGTAAGCGCTGCACTGCGCGCGGTGAAGCTTCCTATCAAATCCACCAAGTTCTTTCCCGTACCTGCCACAGAGGACGACTCAGACGTTCAGATCAGCAACTTCGTTGGTTGGAACTTGTTCGAGCGGCTCAAATGGAAGCAAGTACTGGGGGAGATCCTCACGCACCTCGAGTTCGGCTTCTCTGTACATGAGATGGTGTTCGGTGTTGAAGTAGTCGACGGCGTTGAGCGCGTGGTCCTTACCAAGCTGGCTTTCCGTAAACAGACGAGTCTCGATACTTGGGAAGCTGGCAAGGGCGTGCCCGGCATCACGTTCCGCAAGGCGGACGGCACAATCGTTCCAATACCCCTGGAGAAGATTGTCGTCTTCACCAATGAACAAGAAGGCGACAACTTCGAAGGTCGCAGCATCCTACGTTCGGCGTACAAGCACTGGTTCTATGTAGACAAGTACTACCAAATTGATGCAGTCGGTCATGAGCGTCATTCACTGGGTGTTGTGAAGATCAAGTACCCAACGAGCGCTACAGATACTCAACGAGATGCCGCCAAAGCTGCAGCTCGCAATCTCCGTGCCAGCGAAGAGGCGTACATCGAAGAGCCCACCGGCTGGGACATCAACTTCATGGACATGCAGGGAAACAGCCTCAAAGACATCCAGCCGTCTATCAACCGCCACGATCGCCAAATCACTAAGAACGTATTGGCACAATTCCTAGAGATCGGTTCATCTGGGAGCTCAGGCACGCGCTCAACAAGCGAAGATCACCGGGAGCTTTTCAACCAATCTGTACAGGCCGTCCTCGACTACGTAAAAGACACCATGGGCTACGTCGTCAAGACGCTCGTAGACCTGAACTTCAATGTCGACGCTTATCCGTCCATTGGCTCTGGAGAAATCAACCAGAAGAACATCACGTCGCTTGCCGAAGCCCTGGCTAAATTCAACGACGCTGGCATGATCACGCCAAGCGACGAAGACGAAGCACACGTCCGAAATCTACTTGGCTTCCCTGAGATGAGTGAAGACGGTCCACGTGAACCCAAGAAGCCGAAGGTTGATCCCAAGGACAAAGAGTCAGCGGATGAGATCAAGGCTTCTCGACGTCGCCAACGGAGGGTTGCTGCACAAGTCAGCGCCAAGGACGTTCCCGGCCTGTACGACGACCTAGACATTGATCCAAGCGATCTTGGCTGCATCATGATGGACACTGAGACTCTCGACGTTATGAAGCACCTACCTGCTGAGTTTGTTGACGACCTTGTTGAAGCGACGAAAGCCAGTGACCATGTGATGGGAGCAGTTGCTGAGACTGAAGCGCACGTAACGCTGCTCTATGGCCTACTGGAGAACGGGAACGTCTGGAAAGACAAAGTAGATGCCGTCCTCAAAGACTGGTCCCTTGATTCACTGAAGATCGAAGACGTCGACTACTTCGATGTGGGCGAAAGCTTCGCGGTCATTGCTCATATCGAGAAGACACCAGATCTCATTGATGGCCACGAGCGCCTCACGCTGCTGCCGCATATCCAGACCTTTAGCGAGTACCGACCACACGTCACGCTTGCCTACGTTTCAAAGGATGCGGATATTGATGCCTGGGTAGAACAACTCGGTGCAGCATTCAACGGCAAGACGATCAAGACAACGGCTATCAATTACGGCGATCTACCTGAAAGCAACGAGACCAAGAAAGCTAACGCCTTGGTACGCGTGGCTAAGAAAGCATCAGCGTCACTTACAAGGCTGCTCTATGGCAACTCGAACAGAACTTCTTAAAGCACGCGAAGAGCTGCACGTTGCTATCCACGCAGCCGAGGAATGGCAGGACAGCTACAAAGCGAGTCCAACTACGTTCCGCCGGCTACTGGAGCTAGAAGCGGCCTTAGAAACAGCCACAGGTGAGTATCTGCATGAGCTGTCTACCCGAGCAATCAAATACGTGGACTGGTCTCGTCTACCTACGCAGGTCAAAGCCGACGCCGGCCCGGTCCTAAACAATGACGATCCTGTATGGGCGAATGAGGAGATGCTTCTAACCGCTGCGGTCATCGAGCTCATTACTGAACTCATTGCTACTGGGGCCATAGCGGGGGAGTACCTGTACGGGATTCCAATGGGCTTCAACACGCTGGATGAGGCAATCATGCAAGCGGCCAGGCTGCACACCGCTGAGTTCGTCAAAGGGGTTACAGAGACGACCCGCAAACTCATTCGTGAATCCGTGGCCAAGAGTATTGCCCTGGGGGAGAACGCACACGAAGCGACTATCCGACTGATGGACGTGATTGATAACCCGATCCGCGCTGAACTCATATCGCAGACGGAGCCGGTGAACGCTTATCAGACAGGACTCAAGCACTTTGCTAAGGCAACCGGAGCCAAACAAAAGACTTGGGATGGACTGAAGGGCGCGTGCCAGCTATGTTCTCCACTTATTGGCAAGACCCTTGATATTGATGATCCGTTCGTTCTAGCCACCGGCAGGGAAATAGATCGACCGGCTGCGCATCCTAGATGCCGTTGTTCTCTGATTTACATTTACTAGCAATTCTCTTGACATTTATATACGCCTGATAGATGTTATAGACAAGTATGTCTATAAAAGCTTTCCGAACACTAGTAAAAATCAAGGCTGATGCCGAAGGTAACGCGCCTAAGACCATTGAACTACTCAAGACTGGCTCATGGGAAACACCATGGCATGGTGAGTTTGAAATTACTCCGCAAGATATCCAGGAGTTCGTTCGTCACTTCGAGCAGGGTGTCGGCCTAGTAGAAGACGACAAGCAAGCGCCAATCAACTACGGCCATAAAGCAGCTGATAAGGCCTCTGGCTGGATGCCGAAGCTCTATGCCGATGACTCAGGCACTGCACTCCTTACTGATCCCAATTGGACGCCCGCTGCTGTCCAGGCAATCAAAGACGGTGAATGGAAGTACATCTCACCAGAATTCAACCCACGAAATTATCCGTGGGAGAACCCTGAACAAGAGTACGAATTCGTACCAAACGTATTGACGGGCGCTGCCCTCACGAACATTCCACTATTCAAGAAGCTGAAACCAGTCACGGCATCGCGCCTTCCTAGCAAGACAGTGAAGGCCGCTGCCACTGGTGACAGTGAACAACATAATGATGAAGGAGACCATATGACGCTAGAAGAAATTCGTGCGAAACAAGTTGCTGACCTGACCGCTGAAGAGAAAGCGTTCTTGGCAGACAACAAAGCCGACCTATCAGCTGAAGAGCTGACTAAGTACGAGCTTGAGGACACATCAGAAGCTGACGAAAAGGCTGCCGCTGACAAAGAAGCTGCGGACAAAGCCGCTGCCGACGAAGCAAAGGCTACTGCGGATGCAGAAGCTGCCGAAGCCGCACGCGTTGCTGTTGAGGGTGTTGAAGCAAGCGCTAAACCAGTAAGCATCACAGCTGATCGCCTGGCGAAACTAGAAGCTGATGCAGCGGCAGGCCGTAAAGCCCAGGATCAGCTAGAGCGCAATGAAGCTAAAGCAACTGTTTCTGCAAGCGTGCAAGCTGGCCAGATCAAAAGCGGTGACGCTGAGAAGTGGACCAATCAGCTACTTGCATCAAAAGGTGCGGATCGTACACAGCTTGAAGCTCTACTCAAGGGCCTACCAGTAAACAAAGACCTGGGCGAAGAGCTCGGTGACGCTGGTGCCAATGTCCACGCAGACGCAATGAAAGAAGTGGACACTCGCGTCAAGACGGTTCGAGCTGACGCGCGCAAAGAAAACAAAGAGCTCTCGTACTCAGAAGCGCGCAAGCAAGTTCTAGACGCTGATGCCAACCTAAAAGAACAGCTCAAGGAGGAGCAATAACATGACTGCATATCGAGAAGGTGACCGCACGAGCGTAACCGCAGCAGTTGATCTGTCGACACAGCAGTTTCAACTCGTAAAAACCGATGCCGACGGCAAGCTGGTCCTAGCGACCGCAGCAACTGACGCGATCCTGGGCGTACTGGATAACGCTCCAGTAGCTGGTCTCACTGCTGACGTCGTTCTAATCAACGGCCAGGGCACATTCAAAGTTCGCCTCGCAGCCAACACTGCCAAAGACGCGTACCTGACCACAGACGCTGACGGTAAAGCCGTGGCCACAACAAATGCCGGTGACCGCGTATTCGGACGCCTGGTGCGTGCAGGACAGGCAGGTGAAATCGCCGAGTACATCAAACTTAACGAGAAATTTTAGGAAGGCATAACTTAATATGGGCAAGCAAGCTATCTACATCGACCAAGCGCTGACAAACGTCGCAAACGCTTGGGAGAACACACAAGAAGACTTCATTGCGGACAAGCTATTCCCAGCTGTTCCGGTCAAGAAGCCAACATTCAAGATCCCTGAGTACGGCAAAGAGAACCTGAACCTTCCTGCGAGCACCGTTCGTACTGGACTATCGAAGGCTCTAAGCGTTTCGCAGACTCGTTCTTACAAGCAGGCTCAGCCACTTGTAGAGCACGCTCTATCTGGTGTCGTGACCGCGGATGACTACGAACTAACTGACGAACCATTCGAACCAGAATCAGACGAGACAGAGAACATCCTGTCAGTTATGGCTCTAGTCGATGAGAAGGCTCTCGCGGACAAGCTGACCGATCCAACTATTGTCACGAACAACCGCACATTGCTTGGTACAGACCGCTGGTCTGACTACGCGAACTCAGATCCGTTCAACGACATCAAAACTGCGGTGACTTCGAGCAAGTTCATCAAGTACAACACGATGGCATTGAGCCGTGATGGTTACCTGTCACTTATCAGCCACCCGGACATCCTGGATCGCCTCAAATGGGCACAAGGTGGTGCGGTAAGCCTGGAGCAGCTCAAACAGTTGCTTGGACCGTTCGGCATTACGAACATCCTCATTGGCCAGGCACGCGCAAACTTCGCAGCTGAAGGCCTTGACGACGACATCAAGAACATCTGGGGCAACGACGTACTGTTCGGCTTCGTGACTCCTAAACCAGGTCGCAAGCAGTTGAACGGTGGCTACAAGTTCGTACTTGAGGATGACCTCAAAACGACCAAGGAATACCTAAACGATCCTGAGCACACAAAGATCGTGGTGACCGGTCGCTACAACTACGAAATGCTAATGGACGACGCTTGGTACCTACTCAAGGACGCGTTCGCGACTGGAGCTTAGTCTGATGCGCAGTGGTATTAGCAAGATCAAGAACATGGTGGGGGCAGTAGCTCCCACCAACCTCAAGACAGTTACAGTCACGGTGGCAGCAGCGGCTCTGATTGGAACTGCCACGGTTAAGGCCGGGGCTCACATCCTGGGCATCCTGCCAGCCGGCAACCAGGATCAGTTCGTAGACAACGTTCTTGAAGCTGACGGAACGATTACTGTCACCCTCGCAGCAGCGGCTACAGCTGAAAACACTTTCAACGTAACGGTTCTGGAGGTATAGCTATGTCCGAAACAGCAACAGGAACAGTACTAAGCGAGGTCAAGTTCAACGGCGTGGTCTACAAGAAGGGCGAATGCCTGGAAGCTCCAAAGGAGACGATTACTCGATTGATCCGCGTCGGCGTGGTTCAAGATCCAGCAGTGAAAGCAGCGGCGGACAGAGAAGCCAATGCTGGAACTGCCGCAGCTGAAGCGAAGGCCAAGGAGATCACCGACCGAGCAACTTATATCGCGGACGTAGCTATTAAAAAGGCCCTCGCGGAAGCCAAGGCAATCACCGAGACCGCCACAGCTGATGCAGCCAAGGTAGCCGAAGCCGCCGCAGACAAGGCCAAGGAAGTCACTGAGACTGCTACAGCTGATGCGGATGAGAAAGCCAAGACAGTTACTAACGAAGCGATCGCAGAGGCTGACAAACTAGTCGCCGACGCTAAAGCCGAAGCAGCGAAGATCGTCAAAGACGCTCAGGAAGCCGCTAAGCCAGCCCAAACAAACAAGACAGCTACTACATCAAAGTAGAAGCTGGAACGCACCATAGCTAACGAGAGCGCCTAGAACGGGCGCTCTCTTTCTGCGTTTATGCCTGCTGGTGGGAGGGCAATCGCAGTTCGAACTGTATCGACGAAGACCGCTCGGGCATCTTCTATGCTTGTCCGCATCTCATAGTCATTTACGGAACTTTCGAACCGTGACCACGAGACCAAACCTTGAAGGTTTCGAGCTGCTGCCGTAACTGGGTGAGGAGCGATGAAATCCAACTCGATTACGGTCCTCCAGAGATCCTCTTCTGCCGCTTTGGCTTGCTCTCTAGGAGTAGGTTTCGCTGTGATCACTCGGATACCTGCTGACTCATCGTCTGGCTCATTACTTGCCTGACCGTGGAGTCTTTGCCGTTCTCTCAGCCAATCAATGTAAGTGTCGATCTTGACCAAGAAATTGGTGGCGGACTCACGAATGGTGTGGTCCCAACGTCTGTCGATTTCGCGTTTCGCTTTGCGACTATCAGCAGCCATCGTGGAAATGAAGCCGACCAATGCGCCAAACAGGGCGGCACCGGCTGAAATCGCAGGTACACCCCACCAAGGAGGGATGCTCATGTCTTCGGTAGCAACATCTGTAAGCAGTTCTATCAGAACCATTATTTGCTGATCCTTCTATGTATATGAGGGTGAAGACTCATCGACGACCAAGCAAATCCGAATCTGCGCCGAATGGATGTCCGAGCTCGTCGGCCGCTATCTTTATCAGGTTGGCAGAGGCGGAGGCCAGGTCGAGTCGTCTCACTTGGAAGTCATAGTTGGCAAGCTCATGGTCGTACTCGGCAATTGTGCTCATCAATATGACCGAAGCGACGGCAATATCTCCTGCGGACGTTATTTGGAGCATGGATGTTACTCGACGTACTTCCGAGAGCGCGTCCAGCACATCGTCTCCAAGTTCGTCAGCTTTTGCTCGGTAGGCCTTGTGCTCATCTGTGCCTTGTACGATTTCGTTGGGAAATAGAACCGATAGGTCGCGTCTTATCTTGAGCGTTACGTCTTGATATCGGTAAAAGGCGACCAAGAGTTCAGAGACCAACGCAATAGTTTCACTTCGCCACTGATTCTTTGCGGCGTGAATCCGATCATCCTCGGCATGAGAAATCGCGGCGATACGTTGCTTCTCGGTGATGTAGTTCGTCGTCAGGTAGGTGATCAAACCGCCAATAAGAGTTCCAAGAAGTCCGGACCACCAGGGTGCCGTGCCGCTTGTGAAGAAGCTCCACGCGTCCATATTCTTAGTTCTTCTGTTCAGACGGCGTTGGCATGACGGTGCGAATAACATCCTGCACCGCAGCGGGCCGGTCGTCTTCACCTAGTGATTCGATCAGCCGCTCTACGCTGAGCATCCGAGCGAACTCCACAGGCTGTAGGAAGAATTCTCGAAGTTGCTGGGATGACTCTGACTGAGACTTGATGAACGTAGCAGCGATATATGCGCTTAGGCCAGCACCTACCGCGCCTACTGCTCCCGCCGAGATGGCACCGCTAATTGTTGAAGCATTTGCGGCTAAGACTCCAAACCCGACGACGATGAGAAATCCTATCGTCATGGCAACTTGGGCACTCATGAAGCTTTTCTTAGATTGGTTAGTTGCGATGCCGTGGTAGACGTCGATCCTCTGCTGTGTGACCGCCCAAAGCTGGGCGAAACTCGGCGCATCTTCAACCAGCGAGGCAGATACCTTGCGTTCTTGCTCGTGCAGGTTATCCAGTACTTCTCGTTGCTGCGCTTCAATTGTTATGGAATATGTAGAAACCTTGCCAGATATAAGACGAAACAATACTAAGGTAACTGCGATAGCCGTAATCGTAAAAACGAACGAATCCACAGGGAACGGCTCACCCTTGACTAAGGTAATTGCGTATGGAACCAACAGGACGGCAAAACATGCGATGGCGATGCATAGAGCGATAGTTCTGCCAAGCGTCATAGGCGGTCGCTCTTTGCCTTTTGTCATTCTTTCGATCCAATCGTTGACCAATATTGCCCGTTGGTCCATAGTTAGTAAAAATAAGCAGTAAAAATTTACATGTCCACAATACTTCGAATAGATTCATTCTCTGAGACAAACCTAGAAGAGCGAACTGAGCTTACCTTTGACTATACCGTCGAGGCACTGACGCTTATTGTTCGCAGCACTGAAGGTTACTCGGACGGCCAGACGATCTACGTCGGCCAACTATCCCGCGAAGGCTGTGAGAGCGCCGTCATTGCGTCCGTTGTTGATGAGACGACCATCAACTTGGTTTCAGCACTCAAGCTGCCGCACAGCTGCTATGAACCCGTCACAGCAGTACTTGGTGGCTCGATTCATATCTACCGCGCACCGAACACGACTGGCAACGTTCCAGGTGATGACCAGTTCACCGTCCTGACCACACGTACTATCGACCCAGACCAACTATCCACTTATTACCGGGACTCAACCGGCTCCAGTGACTTCTGGTATTCGTATGCCTACTTCAACCCAGTGACGAACGAAGAGACTGAGCGATCAACGCCATTCCGTGGTGACGACTTTGAGCACTACGCTTCACTGGCTGAGATTCGCAAAGAGGCCGGCTTTGAAAAGGCCTACAACTTAGCGGACAGTGACGTCGAGCTGCAGCGTCGTATTGCAGAGACTGAGATCAATGCATCGCTCAGTGGCGCCTATACCGTGCCTTTCAATCCCGTGCCGGCCATCATCAATACTCTGACGATTCAACTCGCATCTGCGTTCCTCTTGATCGCTGCCTACGGCGAGACTTCAACAAATCGTCAGAAGCGAGACTCTGCCAGAAAAGACATCGAAGCCTATAAGAACCGCGAGTCAGTCCTTACCGACGACAACGGAATCGCCATGACGAGTTCAGACACTGTGACCGGATGGCCAGGTGATCCAAGCCCCGAAGCACCGCGCTTCTTCCATATGCGAGACAAGTTCTAATGACGACGATCCAGGTAACAATCGACGGTGACAAAGAGCTGGCCTCGAAGCTTCGTTCGTTTGCTGGATCGTCCCTGGATCTCACCAACTCAATGGGCGGTATCGGTCTCTACCTGACCAACTTCTTCAGCGGTGAGGTGTTTGCATCTCGTGGTCAAGTCTTTGGCAAACCATGGCCGGCCCTCAATCCAAACTATGCAGCGTTCAAAGCTCGTGAGTTCCCTGGACGTCCTCCGCTCATTCGTACCGGTCTCATGCAGAGATCGTTTAAGCACAAGTCCACCAGTCTCACGACATCCCTATGGAACGAAGCGGCATACTTCGACAACCACAACGAAGGCTGGGGCGTCCCAGAACGCGTAATGATGCAAATCGACGAGCAACGTGAGCTACGGATCGTCAAGTACATCGTTTCTGACCTAACCACTCAAATGGATAATGCGGGGCTCATTTGATGACTGACTACCAAGACAACGTACAGCGCGTCCTGAACCTCATGAAGACGACGTTTGGCAGCGAGTTCAAGACCTACTACGACGGCGAGCCCGAGGTTATCCCGCTGTTCAATCTGCCGTGCATCATCGTCACGCAGACCAGCGACACAACGACTGAAGGGGCCCAAGGTCAGGATGACGTCGAAGACACCATCACGGTGAAGGTGGTCCTAAATAAGAAGGACGACTGGAACGGCGACAAAGTAGATCCGTTAAATATGACTGAGCGCAAGATTCGTGACTATGTAGGCAAGCGCGACAAGGTGACCGGTAACTATGAGCCACAAACTGTAAAGGGTGCACTTCGCAAAGAACTTCTGGCCGATGATGTTGAAGCAGTTGCTCCAACTATGAACGTGGAATATGGAATCAATCCTCGCGCAGTTGGTGAAGACACCAAAACTCAGTATGCGATTCGAACCGCTGAAGGTCACGTTACCTTTGGTGTCCAGTTCTCTGTCGACACCTATTAGAAGCTCTTCCTATTTAATAAAAGTAACCGCTGTTGTATGTTGAAGTCATGGCTAAGAAGAACAAACTTGATATAGAAGATAAAGCCGCTGCTCCAGTTCCAGTAGCCTCAACACGTCGATTCTTTGCACCTTTGAGTGGAGAGACGATTGAAGCTAAGGACGCTGTAGACGCGGCTGAATTAGTAACTAAAGCTAAGAAAGACATAGAGGTAGGTGATGGTAGCATTTAGCGCTTATAAGAAACGAAGAGAAGTTGCCATCATTGGCGTTGAGGCTACGCCTGGCGTTACTTCCACCAAGCCATACGCGATGTTGTGGCTAACTGAGAACGTACGAAGTATCCCTGCAATCCTTGAAAACGAAAGCGCGAATGGTACGAATCGGCGCGTGAACGATAGCGCTATTGATGTCTGGCATTCTGAAGGTCCACTTGGCGGCAAGGTTACTGACAACGGCCTGGCAATCCTTATGCACGGCATGCTGAACAAGGTGACAACCGTCGATAATCTCGATGGCACCTGGACGCACAGCTTCGAACGCGATGACTCAGTAGCTCGTAAATCACTGTCCTACTGGAATGTTGGCCCATCGGGTACGCGTCTCTACAACTCGGTCTACATGGACAACCTCAACCTCAAATTAGAAGTTGGCGACAACGGCGCCTGGTTCGAAGTTGATACCGCGCTCAAGGGTTGGAAGCACAAGGACGTTACTGGCGTCACTCCTGTCTTCGATACGGCAGATAAAGAGTTCACGAGCCGACACGTACGTGTCTACCTGGCTGATGATGTCGCTGGACTAGCTGTTGCTGAAGCACGCGTAAGAGCCCGCAGCATCACCCTGGCGCTTGAAGAGACCGCTACCGTGGATCATTCTGTCGGTGAGCTGGAAGACGATCCAGAGTTTGACCAAGCACCACAGGAAGCCAAAGGCACGATGGTGGTTAAGTTCAAGAAGACTGACTACGAAGATGACTACTTCACGAACAAGATCCACGCGCTGAAGATCGAAGCCATCAACGGTACGTCGAGCATCTCTGTAACAGGTACAAAGGTCCGCTTCCGCGAAGTAACTCGTTCTGATGGCCGCGATGACACTGTCACCCTGACGATTAGCTTCTTCTTCGAAGCCGACGATCTAAATGGCGGGAAAGACATTGTTTCGGAGATCACCAATACGCTCGCCGCTGTTGTGTAGTTCCCTGTTACTCCATTGACTAAAAGTGTGCCCCATGTATAAATGGTGGCACACTTTTAAATTGGAGAAACACATATATGGGCCTGAATATTGTTGCGAAGCGAAAATATGACTTATCGGAATTTGCCGAAGGATGGGATGGCGCGCACGTCATCGTCACTGTTCCAAATGCTAAGGATAGGCAAGCATACGTCGACTTTATGGGCCAGATGCAAGAAGAGATGAACGCGGAGTTGGAACCTCTAACTGCTAAACATCTAATCAAAGCCGTCGCTGCAAAATACGATGACATTGCTGAGAAGAAGGTAACGGAGATGGCCATCACGCTTATCCGCAGCGGAGCAGTCGTCAGCACTAATGAAGGGGACGATACTAGTGAACTTGTACAGTTCGCCAAAAAAGACGTTGCAGACGTTGTATCAGCGCTTGGATTCGCGTGGACAAATGACATCGTTGCTACTGCTCTAGGTAACAACGGTTTAAAAGCGAAGAACTAGAGAGGGTATTCGACAAGTATCAGGAATACTTTCTACACGATCTTTCTCTGCCCGACGATGTGGCAGAGGATGAGTTTGAGTGGAAATACCGCTCTCATTTTGGCTTGACCGTGTCTGAATTTGAGGCCGAACCCTGGGATGCAATTTGGCAGGCAAAGGTCCGCTGGGCTCTGGAAGAACAACGGGATCTCGCCCGTAGTCAGTCGCAGGGCGACGTGTTAAGTTGATATTAGAAGCGACAAACAAGCAATAACAGTCGCTAATGTGAGATTTACCCCCGCGTGGCTTCAAACAAAATCAATATCGTCATCTCTGCAACGGACAAAGCGTCCAAGCCTATTCGTGACGTAAAAGATGAGCTTGAGGGGGGAGCGAAAAGCTCCAGCAAATTTGGTTCAGCGTTTTCTGCTGTAGCACCAATTGCCATCAAGACAGGCCTTGCTCTCGGAGCTGCTTCCACGGCTGCAAGCATATTTGCAGTGAAGTCAGCGGCTGACTATGAGCAGTCCCTCAACATCTTCCAATCCGTATCTGAAGCCACCGTCGACCAAATGAAGATGGTCGCGGCAACGTCCCGCGATCTCGGTAACGATCTATCGCTGCCTGGTGTGAGTGCGGCCGATGCTGCTTTAGCCATGGTTGAACTGGCCAAGGCCGGCCTTTCCGTCAATGACACCCTGGCCGCGTCCAAAGGCGTACTCTCGCTTGCCAAAGCCGGGCAACTGGAAACGGGCGCTGCTGCGGAAATCGCCGCGAACGCGCTCAACGCATTCAATCTAGAGGGCAAAGAAGCAAGCCGCGTAGCCGACCTACTGGCTGCCGCGGCCAATGCCTCAAGCGCCGATGTTGGCGACCTGGCATTCAGCCTCTCTATGTCCAGTGCCAGCGCGGCCGCAGTGAAAGTGCCAGTAGAGGATCTGACCGCTGCGATTGCTGAAATGGCCAACAACGGCATCAAGGGGTCTGACGCCGGTACATCGCTCAAGACCATGTTCATGAACCTGATTCCAACAACGAAGAAGGCGCGAGCATCGTTTGACGAGCTGAACCTGGACTTCTACAACTCCAAGGGGACGTTCGTAGGTCTGCGCGACATGATCAAGCAGCTCGAAGAGGGCACCAAGGATCTAACCGACGAGCAAAAGGCCATGCACATCGAGCAGATCTTTGGGTCGGACTCAAGCCGTGCGGTAAACATCCTTTTGAAGGAGGGTGTCAAGGGATACGACGCCATGAGCGTAGCGGTTGAGAAACAAGGTGCTGCGACTAAATTGGCGGCTGCACAGAACGCAGGATTCAAGGGTGCGCTCGATGGACTTCAAAGTGCACTCGAAACAGTGGCTATCGACGTGGGCATGAAGATGCTTCCATCGCTTACGGATATCGTGACCACACTTTCAGACAATGTTGAGCCGGCCTTTGAACGTGCATCTTCGGTAATTGGCTCCGTTGGCAGTCAAGTTGTCACCTTCCTGCAGCCTGCCTTCAGTGGGCTCGCGGATGCAGTGGTGAACCGATTGCTTCCGGCATTCGCGGACGTTGCTAAGAGCGACATCGTCCGGATGATCGGACAGACTCTAGTCGGTGCGCTCTATGCGGCCATACGCGTTACAGAAGCAGGCGTTCGCGTGTTCAGCAGTATTGCCAGCCAGGCCAGCCACGCGACTGGATTCCTGGTGATTCTGGGTGCAGGATTCATCACCTATAAGGGCTATGTCGCTTCTGCAACGCTCATTACCAAAGCAAATACTCTCGCTCTATCAGCCAACGTGGGTGCTCAGAATGCACTCAAGATGGCCGTACTGACCAACGGGAGAGGGTTTGTCGGTTATCAATCAGTACTGATGGCCACTACGAGCCGGACGACTGCTGCCATGGTCGCCCAGCAAGCACTCAATCGAGTCATGATGCTCAACCCTTTTGCACTTGTTACTGCTGCGGTCGTCGGCATCACTGGCGCCTACATTAGTGCTGTTTCCCAAACTGATAGATCGGCAGCATCAACTGAACGCCTCAAAGCCGCGCAGGAAGGTCTGACTCAAGCTCAGCGTGAAGCGAAGCAAGCCCAGGATGATCTTACTGGCGCTAACCTCAGTCTCGAAGGCGCACAGCTTCGCGTTGAGGGGGCGCAGAACCGCGTCAAGGATGCGTTGATCAATTACGGTCCTCAATCCCTCGAATATAGGCAGGCAGTTCTTGACGAGAAACTTGCCGAGGAAGATCTCAAGCGTGCTAAGCAGGCCGTTGCCGATGCAACAGATAAGAAGGCCAAGGCCAACCAGAAGGTCATCGATCAGGAAAAGGAAGTCAAGGAGAGCTCAAAACGTGTCGGCGATGCGGTCCAAAAAGAGACCGCCAAATGGTCGCTGCTTGGGGACACGATTGGCCAGGCCCGAGAAAAAGCTGGCGGTAGAGCAAACTCGAAGTCTGGTGGCGACAACATCAAGCTACCGTCGAATCCATTCAGTTTTGGTAAATCCCTGACTGGCTATGCATCGGGAACGAACGCTTCGTCCGGTGGTCGATTCCGAGTTGGCGAGCACGGTGTCGAAGAGGTGAGCTTGCCAGCTGGGTCACGAGTCACTCCTGCCTACCGAACTCGCTCTGAATCCGGTGGCGGCCAATCAAGCGGCCACACGGTAATCATCGAAAACATGAACATCAACAACGGAGGTGATAGACACCGACTACTAAGCGACATTGGATTCGCACTGGAGACTGCATCGTGAGGATCTGGCTAAACGACTTTGAACTAAACAACCCGGCTAAGCGGGTCTATATCAATGAGGACATCGAGGGACTGGATCTTCCTGATATCCGTACAAGTAGAGGGCAGCGAGCTGGGCAGGCAGGTAGCTATTTTGGAGCACAGATCTTTGACGCTCGCTACATCACCATTCAAGGTTCCATCTTCAGTGGCTCAGTAGCAGAAGCGCTGCAGCGACGTCGTGAGATCCAGGCTGTTCTTCCCCTATATCCAGACAGACTAACCGTCCGCATTCTCGATGACGATGGCTATGCCTACATCCTCTACGCCCAAGTCATGAGCTTCAAGATGCCCATCAAACGCGCCAGGATGAAGTCTCTGTTCAAACTTGAGTTGGAGGCCGCAGACCCGACTATCTACGACGACACGGCCGGCAGTGCGCTCTCAGCGCCTATTAACAAGGCAGTGCCTGGTGGATTCATGTTCACGGGCACAAGTCCGGTCTTTGGTTCGAGCTTCTATTTTTCAGCCGGCCAACCGAATAGCTCCGTCGACAATACGAGCACGGTCACCGTTTTTCCAGTCATCACCATTACTGGAGCCATCACCAATCCGATTCTGACGAACGTAACGACCGGCCAAGTCTTCCAGCTGGATAACTACGGGACTGCCAGCGACAGCGTGACCGAGATAGATATGCAGCAACACACGGTCAAGCTAGGAACGACAGCGGATATTGACCCTGAAACTGGTCGTTTCTATCCGGGACGCGGCGGTAACGTCTTTGGCTACGCGCCACTGACGTCTGAATTCTGGAGCCTTGTGCCAGGCATCAACCAGATCAAGTTCGACAGCGGCAGCGGTGCGGATGTATCGACCGCTCTAATGGTCTGGCGACCGGGCGTGATGGGTATCTAGGTATGACACCCGAGCAACTGAAAGCCATCAAGTCATCTTCCTCGACCAGGTACGAGATAGAGCTGTGGAGCAAGAACGGTACTCGTATCCAAGAGATCACCCACCTTGTCCGAAACCTTTTCTGGACTGAAGAACGCAACGAAGCGGAGAGTCTGCAGTTCAGCATGGACGCGGACGCCTTCGAGGCCTACATGATCAATGAAGCCGGTTCCGATCCAGTCTCAAACTTCCGCGAGGGACAGACTGAAATCAAGATCAAGGAGAACGGCGAGTATCTGTTTGGCACGCAGCTCTACTACGCACCTCTCAACCTGAATAACGACGGCAGCATCACCATTAGCGTGACAGCAACCGGCTACCTCAACTTCTTCAATGCCCGCTATCCAGATCCATCGACCAGCTACGTCAACACCGAAGCTGTTGAAATCTTCTTCGACATGGTTCGCAAGGCTCAGTTGGTGACCTATGGCGATTACGGCATCATCATTCCGGCAAACGGCTACTACGTGACCGGCAAGCTCCGCGACAAGACGTTCGAACAATACACCAGCTCTACAAAGCTCAACATGCAGCGCATGACCAACTTGGTCGATGGCAATTTCGACTTCAAGATCCTGCACGACAAGAAGCTCATGACGTACCCGCAAATCGGTTCACCACGATCTGACTTCAAAGTTGAGTTCGACCGTAAGAACTTTCGATCTAGCCTGGACAGCGCGATTCTCAATAGGGGAGCGAACAACTTGTTCAACTCGGTGATTGGTCTCGGCTCTGGGTTTGGTGCTGACCAGCTGATAACCATACAAGGAGACCTAGAGTCGCAGCTTGAATTCGGGCTGCGTGAGCTGCCTGTTCAGTTCAATGAGGTATCCAAGTCGGCAACACTCATTGAGAACGCTCAGGCGCGCTTAGAACGCGTCAAACAACTACTTAGGATGCCGCAGGTAACTCTGTCTGGCGCAAACATGCCAAAGAACCGCATTGAGATTGGCGACATCATTCCGGTGAAGATGACCGGACTCCGATTGCTTGAAGATCTGACTGGACTATATCGAGTTGAGCGTAAAGAGGTCCACGTCGACGAGAACCACTTCCAGCAGGCGGTGACGCTCTACTTCGAGAAAACGGGGGAGTACCTTGGATAAGTCGACCGGCAGCCTGATTGAGAACGTCTTTGAGCAGCGGATACGTGCGAGCGATCGGATCAATCAAGAGTTCAAAGCCACTCAGATCACGAGCGGTGCATCTGGTGTGCTTGCCTACCAGGCAGAGAATCCAGTTGAGTGGGATCGGACTGAGACGCTGCCATATGTCGATCCTACGGGGGCCGGCTTTGGCGATGTCGAGCTGACGATTACGTTCACGGGAGACGGGACGCAGGAGTTTCCGTTTGTTTTCCCGGCTACCGACATCCGGTTCAACGGCACTGATGAAGCGAGTAAACCAGTATTCCGCGAAGGCGGATGGTGGTGGAAATTCGGCAACTGGACTGGTGAACGAGTGCAGATCCAACATTACGATCGACCTCAGCTGGAGACCATGACTGATGCCCACGTCACCAAATGGGTCATCCGCTTCTACTACTGGGGAAACGTTAGTTACCGCGTGAAGCTGGGAGCCCGGGGCACCTGTGGGGGCACTATTTCCGTAGCGAGGACTATGTAATGGGTGTGACCAATTTCGACAGCCTGCCGCAGAACGTTGTGGCCACCCGACTGCGGGACGCGAAGCAAGAGCTGATGGAGCAAAAAGGCTCACTCCAAATGCTTAGCGGGGAGAATATGATCTTCTACAGCTACATGAGCAGCGTGACGTTTCAAAAGGCATCGGACGTCTCGATTCCCGCCACAGTCGACATTGATTTCAATTCAACCGAAGCCGAGACGCCTTTAGCCGATATGGCAGGGGTGGTTGAGCTAAGTGATGATGGATCGAACTGGACGCCACTGCCTGATTTTCTTGATTATGGGCAGCCAAGCTACAACGTATTTGACGTTCATGGTGGAAACCTCACACCGTTTACGGCCAGATATCAGGTGGTCATTAGCGCCGTTCCGGCCGGAAAGCATGTGCGCCTCACCGTGCAGCTACTGGCCAATGACAAAGGGTCGACCTGATGAGAGTGCTTGATCAGCTTCCTGAGGGCAAACCGCTGGCTATTCTGCGCGAACTGAATCAGGTATCGCGCGAGATTAAGGCTCGCCAGACACGGGGGAGCGGGAGCGTTATTAACCACCGCATCTACTCAGCACTGCCGTACGACATCCTTGTGCCGGGGGACTATGCCAAGGTCGTCGTAGAAGTAGAGTTTCTACCTGATAACACGAGATTCAGCGGCGCACTTTGTTATCGGGCATATGCGGAGATCGCTTCCCCTGGGACGCCATTCATCGATGAAATCGGGCTACGCAGAGTGATAGTTGATCCGACGGATGGCCGGCAGCGGTGGAGATTTCAAGGACAATTTCCGTCAGCTACAGGTCTAAAGTTCTACTTCCTCGCACAAGGCTCTGGAACATTTACAACGAAACGTATACAGTAACAATAAATAGGAACAACAATGCATGTATGACAATTTCAAAACAGCCAACTATAACAACTCACTCGTATCACCCGAGTTTTATGCCAAGCCCTTATCTAGGCTCTTTGGCGGCGATGTTATAGATGGCTTGACTGTCATACCTGGTACTGGTCTTCAAGTAACGCTCCAGCCAGGCAATGCGCTTTTGCGATACGGATCTGCCGCAGTCGCCTCAGCACGTATTGTCAGTCTGGTCGCGGACTTCAATCTCGCAATCCCTACGCCTGACGCTTCTAACCCGCGTATTGACGTTGTCGTCATTTACGTAGACAACGCCGTGAATCTCCCGGTCGTAAATGGTGCTAACCCACCTACTTCCGCAAACCTCGATGGCCCCGGTGTTTCAAAAGCGAAGATTGTCTCAGGCACTCCAGCAGCTACACCTGTCGCACCTACATCCGTGGCGATCCAAGCTTCTGTGGGTGCGGGTAATAGCTACACAGTATTAGCGCAGGTGCGGGTAGATCCTGGTGTGGCGCTTATTGCGGCTAACAAGATTACGGATGTGCGCAATATGGTTCAAATGCCTCTCGATAAAATGCCGATGATTGGTTCCGACAATATAGACTTTTCGACGCTGGAATGGACCGATACCGTTACAAGCGTAACGGGCGTGACGAGTCTGACAACAAATACATTATCTTACTTGAAGCTCGGCCCTACGGTAATCATAAGTTTTAGTTTCATGGGGACATCGAACGCCTCAACGAAAACCATTCAACTCCCATATGAACCTAAAGCGTCCATAGCATATGTTCCCGTCCACGTAAGAAATAATGCAGTGAACGATACCGGAATTGTACAAATTTCAGCTGCCTCAAAAACCGTTCAGATATTTAGAAATCCCGCAGCTGACGGTTGGACTGCGAGTGGAAACTGTCGCGCCACTGGACAGCTCATTTACACCACTGATGAGTAAATCATAATTGTATATCTTCACGGAATGTCGCAACGTCTGTACTGAGCGATTACAAGATTTTCGTGTTTATATAACTTGATCGTTCTGTTAAGTTGAAGACATATGGATGCCCACAACGAACCGCCAACAACTATCAAAGAAGTTGGTATTCACGTTGGGTACATGCGCGATGACATCTCAGAAATGAAGGATCTCATCAAGGGCTTCCCCGCGCTATTTGCTACGAAGGTAGAGCTCGCGGAACTAGACACCCGCATAAAGAACCTTGAGCGTCGCAACGGCATCAAGACGACGTTGCTTTGGGTCGGTCTTGTCGCGTCAGCAATCATCAACATTATCGGCGCGTACAAAATGTTTGATGGGTCCAAATAAGTGAAGAACGGAGGTGATATGGAAACAGAAGTAGCAGTACCTGCAATTGCAGTTGGAGAAGAAGCGTGAGTGTTGCCGCCAACGCGGATGCATACGCCAACGAACGCATTGGCATCTATTTCCTTGGCCATCCCTCATATCTAACCGGTCAGTGTGTAGCCGTGGCCAAATGGTTCATCGGTGAGATGTGCGGCATCAAAGACTGGCAGTTGGCGCGCGGTCATGCAAAGGACTTCGGTGACACTCTAGTGCGCCAAGGCCACGCCGCAGTTGTATCCACACCTAAGAGAGGCGACCTTGTCATCTGGAAACAGGACGCCGGCAATTACGGGCATATCGGCGTCGTTTTGAGTGGCAACCGAGTATTCGAAGCAAACGTGGGGATTGCAGGTACAGAGTCGGAAGTCTTCGAAGGCAACAAGGTCTACGCATCCCGTATTGATCCGCTCGTTGCCTCATGGCGCAAGGGTCCGGCCACTTATTACCGACTCAAGTCCTACAAAGAGAACGCCAAGCAACCAGTAACTAATCCGCCAAAAGGAGGTGATGACATGCCAGTAAAGATCAACCTAGACACCGCGAGAATTCTGACTCACGGCGTGTTGGCTCGTAACGGGGTATCTGGACGCGGGAACTCGCTAGATGGCTCAAAAGACAAAGACCTGAAAACTAATCACGTCGGGCGCGAGCTAACCAACGAATACGTTCAAGAGCTGTTTCTTTCTGGCGAAGGACGCCAGTGGCGCGACACGAGTGACTCGAACTCTATCCAGGGCGTGAACGCGCGCTTAACCAAGGCGGATGAAGCGGCCAAGAAGCTAACTGCCGAAGAGGCGAAGAGTGTCGGTCTGGTCAAGAACTTGGATGAGCAAATCAAAGCTACCCAAAAGGCTCAGGGCGAAGCTGCGGTGGCGAAAGGACAGTTGGAAACTGCCCTCGATCGCATTGTGAAGCTTGAATCAGTCAAGCCACCTGTCGCACCCGTGCCTGAAGAAGCAGAGCCGAGTGCCCCTCAGTCAACAGAGCTGCGCGATGTCATCCAGGTGATAGCGGCGTGGGCCAAGAACAAATTTGTCAAGAGTAAGGAGTAGCCATGAGTAAAACTAAGTTCCTACAAACAAACGTCGGTAAAACCCTGAAGGCAGGACTGTACGTCGGTGCATCAGCAATAATCGGTTACCTAATCAGCGCAACCGCAGGGGATGCTGAGCTATTTGGTCCTTTGACCGCATTGGTCAACTTGCTGCTGGTATTCGTCAAGCAGACGTTCTTCGCTACAGGCACTAAGAACATAGGCGAGAATTGATCGATGGAACCAATCCCTCCAAATGAGCGATTGGTTCCGGTCTACATAGGTGAGGAGATCAAATACATGACTCCACCTGAGTATTACCTGTACAACTATGGCGTCGTGCGAAAACTGGGCGAATTGGCAATACAAGATTCAACCCAACAAGACAACGACGATGAATAGCGCCGTAATTGGTGCGCCACACACTGTCTGACGCGTTATAGGCGAAAAGACGACAATCTCTCCACCTGAAACTTCAAGCCGTCTAATATCGCGTTAGACGGCTTTGTTCATGCCTTTAGTGCGGGTAGAGTGATATTCATGGCTAAGCACACGATAACGATCGATGATATCGACGGCAGCAAAGAAGCAAAGTCTTACCGCTTTGGTCTCGGCAACGATGAATACACCATTGACCTAAGCGCAGACAATTACAAGGCACTCCAGGAAGCCCTGGCACCATTCATCAAGGCGGGGGCAAAGGTTGTTGCTTCTGCTCCCCGCAGTAGCAATGGAGTTCGCAATAGCCCGGAGGAACTGCAGAAGGTCCGCGAATGGGCGGCAGCCAACGGATATGACGTTGCGCCTCGTGGACGCATCAAGCAGAGCATCATGGATGCATATGCTGAAAGCAACCAGTCCTAAGTTAGTCTTAGGCAATGGAAAGCCCACCCAACTCGCCGTTCCGATGTTGGGTGGGTTTCTTTTTGCCTAAATTTTCTTGCGCCCTAGATTTGGCCGTTCATTCAAAGGAACTGGTTCAGGACTTCTGCGTGCGGCAATTTCAGCTTCAAGACGTTCAATCGGAACGCCGTACTTGAGATCTGAGAGGTTTCTAGCTGTGGCGCCAAGGTCATAGGTCTTCATTGGGGGAGCTGCACTGACTGATACTGGGGCTCCAGTGTCGGACTTGTTCGCGATCTTTGCGTAGGCATCAAAGCGCTTGTTGTTGACGAAGTCATCTGCCGTGATTTGTTTGCCGAATTCGCCACCCCAGATCTTTGACTCCTTGGCGCTAATGGCAAAGATGACCTTCGTGCCTGTGTTGTTGATGATGGCAGCCTTGTTCTTTTCGCTCACTTCGGAGCCATCTAGGTATTGGGTTGCGACAGTCAAACCAAACTTGTGTTTGCGCCCGCGGGCCATGATGTCGCCAAGATTTTCTGATGAGCGGGTCATCTGTTGAACTTCATCGAGGTAAACGAAGTTCGCTCTGTCCGGTGTCATTGACTGCGCGGTCGTCCACAGCGACTGGAACAGCAAGGTGCCCAGTAGGCCGGCTGTCTCTTCAGGAAGCCCCGCGAGGTTGATTAGCAGGATCTGGTTACGCTCAAGCACCGTGCGCATTTGAAATGCCGATTCAGTTTGACCGAGGATGTTGTGAATCTCCGGACGGTTACTGAACTGCCACAGACGGTCGTAGAGCGGCTGAGACTTCGTGCGGCGCTCTTCTTCCTTGAGAAGCAGCCAGTCATCCCAGAAGCGACGCATACGCGCATCCTTGACCGACCGCACGACCTCCTTCACCCAGATTCGCTCTTGATCCGTATCGGGACGAATCAACGTCAGGAGATCCATGAACGTGGTTCCTCCGTGGTCAATCAATGCGTACATGCCGTGGTGGATGAGCTCGCGCGTCCAAACACCCTTGCTGTCCGAGTAGAGCTGCTGGATTAGATTGCTTATCTGGTCGACGACCATGTGCGAATGCCCTTGATCCAGAATGTTGAAACCGACTGGCCGGTTACTGCCATTTTTTACGTCCATGATGATGACGTCACCCAGGCGTTCATGAGGGATGTAGGAAAGCGTCCGATTGAAGAGGGTTTCAGGAGACTCACTGTTACTCGCATCGATGACGATGACCCCATAGCCGTTCGCCATGTCCTGAGCTGCCCAGTTGGCCATAAGAGTCGATTTGCCTGAACCTGTGCCACCAGAAATGTAGCTGTGAAAGGGAGCGTACTCGTACGACAGAGCAACGGGTCGCTTGTGGCCGGGGTAGTTGCTGACGCCGATGATGCGGCCTTCACGCGGGACTTCCTCGGTGGCATACAGCTGCCGGCTAGATGCTCTCGGGAGACCTGGGATGAAGGGGTTGCCAATCGGGATGCCAATCAACGCAGCGAGCTCAGGGACGTTCAACTGTCCTGGGAACAGCCAAGGCGTCGTTGCTTCGTTCAATCGCTTGCTGGCTTCTTCTGGATCGCGGTGTGATCCTTTGAAGCGGGTTCCATGACTGTCGGCCGAGCGCAGCACGTCGAATACACCTTGTGTCAGGTACTTAGCTCGTGCTTCAGTTCCTGCAACTGCGCCGATGCGACCCATGGCAAGAAAGTTTGTCTCATTGAGCTTCGTCCTGCGGTCCTCGACTTCTTCGCGGCTGGCGGTGCGATTGATGAGAGCGGCGAATAGGCCGAACTTTGTCGACTGCACTTCGTGTTCCTTTGAAGGGAGCCGATCAAAGGTGTCAGGAGTGACTACCCATTGCAGGACGAGCGCCTCAGCGTGATTCAGTGCTTGGGACGCGGCGGTAAGAATGCCGGTTGAGATGTCTGTTGAGTTCCCATAGCTGAGCTGCCGGGCTCCATCGGTCATACCAACCTCAATGACGTCGTTCCATTGCGGCCGAGCACGCGTTTTGTCTTCTTCTACGATGACGCCGGGGATATGGTGACGAATTTGCGCGGCCATCCTGTCGCCAAGCTGCCAAGGAACAATTACCCGGTGAGTAATGCCCGTTCCACTGGCGTGGGTTTCAAAGACGATAGAAGCCACTCCGAATACCCGAGTGATGCCTGGATGGATGCTGCTGCCCATTACCCGAAGAAGAGCGACAATACGATCTTCAGAAAGGTCTGAGGGGAAAGTCAGCGAGTAAGTCTTGCGTTCAATATCGAACTGGCGCTGTGACCTGATCTTCACTTCAACAACTCCCAAGATAATTGCCGGGGGTAAGAGAGTTGATAGAAGGATGGGCCAGAACATCTGCCACTACTTTGACATGTTCCGACCCATCCGACCATCTTTTTCTAGCGTCTCTTCCTAAATATCGCGCGGATTATGAGGAATAAGATGACAACGAATCCGACCGCGGAAAAGAGCGGCTGAGCTAGGGAGAACAAGCCCGCGAGCAGCGATCCGATCATGTCCCCGAGGCCCGTATTGAACGTGTCTGAATCCATGTCGGGATTGAACCATCCGGTGGTTGCGAGTACTAGCAACATGATTACCGCCCGCCTTTGCGCTCATCGTCAACTTCCCGTTGCCAGCTGCTTTCGCGACGGTAGTTGGCTTTGTATTGGTCCTTCTGCAACTTGCGACCGAATCGGAGCGCAGCGATCAATCCGAAAACGAGGATGAACGGGAAAGACCCTACGAACAGGACGCCAATGATGCCAGGTAGATTTTCCATGATTAGCTGCCTTCCAGTTTTCGAGCGATTCGCCGCGAATACGCGTCTTGAATCGGACGGACAAGCGACTTGAGGTCGGGGTCGTCGCCGGCAACTTCGTTGCAAAGACGATTGACGTTGACGACACTCTGGATGGCAGCGCGTGTAAGTGCCTGGTCCATTTCCATTTGGTAGCTCGTCATCTGCATGCGCTGGTGGTACTGCTGCGCAAGCTCAACGTCGGTGCGTGCTTCTTTGCGGGGTTCTGGTTCTCCGGTGAAGAACCGGACGAGGCTGTTGCTCATCGTGGACTCCTACTTGTAGTTGTTCCTCCCAAGAGAAGCGGGATTGATTCAAGAATTGCTGAGCCGGAAAAATTGCATAAGGCTGGATTCTCGCAAGTACTTTCCCCTCACGTGTGTGTAACATCCGTTCATGTATTCCGCACCTAATGGCATGATCAGTCGTAGGTGAACGAGAGGTGCAGAATCCATGTCAGAGCACAGGAAAACGGCGGCCGTTAGCGAGCTGACCGAAGAGATGTTAGTCAGGTTCTTTAAATCAACGCGAGCCAATCAGGGGATCAGCAACTCTTCCGTGCGTGAGCATGATGACGTAGTTAGGTTGCTTGGTGGTGGCTCGTCGAGATCAGTGATCGAACGCATTAAAGCTGCATTCGACTCCATGGTTGACTCACCGGATCTAACCGCCGCTAAGTCTGCACTTGCAATCGACTACCCGAGAGACGTTAATCTGACGCAGCGACGAAATAAGTTGTTGGAATCGGATGATCTTCTACCGTTCAAGAGTCTGCGCCACCTCTACGAATTCGAAGATAAAGGGTTTGCTGAAGTCTCGAAGATTCTATTGGAGGATCTCACGGCGAGTCTAGAATCGACCGATTTAACACCAACCGACGGTAAAGGTGGCTTCTTCTCGAAGGATGTCTACAGCATCATTGAAGCCAAGGATCGTCAGATTATGGAGCTAATGGCCCTCGTACGTGAGATTACAGCTGCTTCTGAAAAGATAACTGCAGAGGTTCGCGAACAGAGCGAGCAGAATTTGATTATCAGACACGAACTTGACCGTCACATCGCTGCGAATGTCTCCATAGTAGAAGAGTCGTCTTTGCCGGAGTCATTGAAATCTGGGTATGTAGAAGCGTGGAAGGGACACGAAACAAGCGAGAAATTTATGCACCTGGAAAAGATAGTTTTACGGGAAGATCCCCAATTGCAGGCGTGAGCAATTTGCAAACGAGAGTTCTGACGGAATCAAGCCTTCCAAACAATCTCTATCCGATCCGGGTTGAACTGCCGGTAATTCTTGTACCTGGCGCCATGATCGCTTAGCTGAGCTGGATGAACGCGGACTTCTTGAATGAGTGAGTCCGCTAGTTGACGACGCCACTTCAGATCAGCCTCATTCCAGGCCGCACGGATCGTTTTGCCGACTGGAATGTTCGCAATGGTAACTTTGCTCGTCTTTGTCTCTATCTCGCGTCTGAGCTGCTCTAAACGCGTCTGAGCGATGGTCTTAGAAGCCTTGTACTCAGCGAACGTCATTTCTCCAGTTGAATACAGGTCGAGTATCTCGGTCAGGCGCTGGTCTTGAACTTCATGTTGTAGGAACGCCTGCCTAAGTTCAGTTGATACTTGCCCCTTGTTTGCGAGCAATGAACTCATTTCTGGCGATTCAAGCCGATACAAGATGCAGTCGATGACTAAAGCTTCAATTGGATCCTTGCGACGCTTGATCTTCCCGCAGCCTAATTTCTGACCGCGGTGATCTTTGGTGCGGCAACAAAACGCCGGGGTATATGAGCCGTCGCGCTTACGTGCGGGAACGATGTGCATCCGCGTTCCGCAAAGTCCGCAGTATACGAACCCAGTGAGCAGGTGCTTGCGTGCGTAGGTGCGCTTGCCATGCAGGGAGTGCCCACGCTTGATAGCCACGTGCAGCGCGTCCCACGTCTCTCTGCTGATTAGCGGTGGCCACTGAGCCGGGTACTCATCATCGTTGTGAACGCGGATGGAAATGTTGCGAGGGCGAATGGCCACGTTCCGTACGTTGATAGCCGCCCAGAACTTGCCTGTAGCAGTTCGAAGACCGCGTTCGTTTAGGTCCAGGGCAATTGAGTTCCAAGAGTCGCCACGTATGTAGCGGTCAATGATCTCCCGAGCTACCGCAGCTTCTTTCTCGATGATGACCATGCCGTTTTGCTCATAACCGTAGGCACGGTTGCCGCCGCTAGGTAGTCCAGACTTAGCCGCCTGAAGCTTGGCCGATAGAACACGGTCCTTTGAGTTGTCCACTTCAAGAGTCGCGAATGAGACTGCTGTTCGTGCCATTGCTCGTCCCATAGCCGTGTTGAGGTCAAACGCTCCAGCCATCACCGTTTGAGTCTGGATTCCAGAGGCTTCCACAAGTTCGATGTAGTCCTCGAGTTCTCGCATCCGTCGATATAGACGGTCGAGCTGCCACGCGATTACTACGTCGACTTCGCCGCGCTTGATGGCGTCCACCATTGCTATGTACGACGGACGAGGCTTTCCAGAGTAAGCACTGATTCCGTTATCGACTTTGACAAGGACAACTTCCCAGCCGTTCCTCTCAGCAAGCTCTCGACATGCCTGCTCCTGACGTTCCACGCCAAGGCCCTCGCCACGCTTGTCGTCGCTGATTCTGGCGTATATGGCACATCGTATGGGGGTAGTTTTGGGGTCTGACATGGGAAATCTCTGCCGATCACTATGCGGGAAGCGGGGAGTGTTGTCAACACTCTTGATGAAAGTCCCGAGTTCAGCGCCACGGCGCTCGACGCGCTGCGCCAGCCGCTCGAGTCCGGGGTGCTGACCCTGCACCGGGCGGCGGGCACTGCGACCTACCCGGCCCGGTTCCAGCTGGTGATGGCGGCGAACCCGTGCCCGTGCGGTCGCAACCTGGGCAAGGGGACCGACTGCACCTGCACACCGATGCAGCGGCGCCGGTACCTGGCTAGGCTCTCGGGCCCGTTGCTGGACCGGATCGACATGCAGCTTTTTGTCCCGCAGCTTTCGGCACGCGAAATGGCTTCCCGCGGCCCGGTCGAGTCCTCCGCATTGGTGGCCGTCCGCGTCCGCGAGGCCAGGGTGCAACAGCGGGAACGGCTCAAGCGCTGGGGCATCGGCACCAACGCCGAGGTTCCCGGTTCGATCCTGCGCAACGAGCTGCGCCTGCTGTCGGCTGCCACCGCGGGGTTGAGCAAGGCTGCCGAATCCCTCCGGCTCAGCGCCCGCGGCTACGATCGCGTGCTGCGCATCGCCTGGAGCATCGCGGACCTGAACTCCCACGCCTGTCCCACGGCGGAGGACGTGGACGTGGCCCTGCAGCTGCGCCAGCACGGCAAGGGGGATGTCGGGTAGTCGACGCGTCGGGGTCGGAACATGGAAGATGGTTCCCATGCGCACCCCGAACTCCTCGAAACCAACCACACGTTCCGCCGCGGATGAATGCTCGTTGAATGCCTCGGCGGGGTCGATAGCCTCCTACGCGTCCGCAGGCTCCATCGGCTCGGTGGCTTCGGCAGGATCCATTGCCTCGCTGACCTCTGCGGGCTGCATCGCATCCGTCTCTTCGGCGGGATCGATAGCCTCGCTCATCTCTATCGGATCGATCGCCTCCATCGTCTCGGTTGGATCCATTGGGTCCGTGGCCTCGATCGGCGCCATCGGAAAGATCGGGTACATCGGCAATATGCCGATCACCATCGTGGTTGGGATGGTCCTGGCCGCAGTGCGGGCCAGACGGGGCTAGGCCGCGACGTACCGACGTGCCGGTGAGAACCGCTTGACCAGCAGCGCCATCAAGCCATCGACAAGCAGCGCAAGCCCGGTCACCAGGGCCGCACCGACCAGGACCTGGCCGTAGTCGTACAGGGCAAGTCCGTCGAAGATGTAGCGGCCCAGCCCGCCGAGGTTCACGTAGGCGGCAATGGTCGCGGTGGCGATGACCTGCAGGATCGCCCCGCGCAGCCCGCCCAGCATCAACGGCAAGGCCAGCGGTAGCTCGACCTGCAGGATGATGCGCGAATCCTTCATGCCGATGGCACGCGCCGAATCCACGACCAGCGGGTCCACGTTTGCCACCCCCGAGTACACCCCGGCAAGGATCGGTGGAATGGCGATGAGGACCAGCGCCACCAGGGGCGGGAAGAGGCCCAGACCCATCAGCAACACCAGCAGCGTCATGATGCCCAGGGACGGCAGCGCCCGCAGGACGTTGGACAGGGACACCAGCACGACCTTGCCGCGCCCGGTGTGGCCGATGAACAACCCCAGCGGGAAGGCGACCACCAGGGCCGCAAGAACCGCAAGCAGGGAGTACCAGAGGTGTTCGGCCAGCCGTGCGGCGATTCCGCCCTCGCCCGCCCAATTGGCGCCGGTGCCCAGGTAGCTCAGCATGTCGTTGATCATTTCTTGCCTCCCGATTCCGTACCGCCGGTTGCCTGCGGTACGGGCAGGCCCGCAACCGTGCGCACCGGCGCGGCGCTCGCCGAGCCGCCGGTGTTCTTCGCCGAAAGCCACGGGGTCAACAGCTGGCCGATCACCGCAAGCACCCGGTCAAGCACCATGGCCAGCAACAGGATCATGATGATGCCCGCCAGGATCTGGTCGGGGTAGTTGCGCTGGTACCCGGAGGTGAACAGCTGCCCCAGGCCGCCGATGCCGATCACCGCGCCCACCGAAACCAGCGAAACGTTCGTCACGGCGGCCACGCGGGTTCCTGCGGCCAGCGGGCCCACCGCCAGCGGAAGGTCCACCAGGAGGCGACGCCGCGCCGGCGAGTACCCCATCGCCTCGGCCGAACTGAGCACATCGGCGGGAACCGCATCCAGCGCGTCAAAGACCGTGCGCACCAACAGCGACGCCGAATACAGGCTCAACGCGATCACCACGTTGACCGGATCCAGGATCTGCGTGCCAAGCAGCGTGGGAATCACCACGAACAACGCCAGCGACGGCACCGTGAAGACGGCACTCGCCAGGGTGGTGATCACGGATCGCGCTCGCCGGCGGTTTCCGAAGACGAGCCCCAGTCCCAACGCCAGGACCAGTCCGATGACGATGGGGACGACCGAGAGGTACAGGTGTTCGAGCGTCAGCTCCCACACCTGTTCGGGGTTTGCGAGCAGCCATTTCATGCGCCTGCCACCACCCCGGGGTGAAGGTGCGGGGCCAGATCCTCGAGGGTGAGGTAGCCGGCAGGGCGTCCCGCCCCGTCAAGCAGCAGCGCGGCGGCGATCGGGGAAGCCAGCACCGCGTCAAGGCCCGCGCGCATGGAATCCCCGGGGCGCAGCGCGCCGGCGACGGCAAAGCGCGTTCCGCCCGTGTTGACCCATTGGGCCGTTCCGTCCGTCCCGTGGCCGTTGCCTGGCTCCAGGATCCACCCGGGGGCGAATGAGGACATGTCGATGCTCCCGTCGCCGCGCGGGGCCGGCAGCGGGGTGCTGGAGACGCGATCGAGCGTGTCGAAGGAAAGCGCCCGGAAGCCGCGGTCCTTGGACACCAGCGAGGCCACGAACGAGTTCGCCGGACGCGTGAGGATCTCAGCGGGCGGGGCGTACTGCTGCAGGCGGCCGCCCGGAGCCATGACGGCGATCTTGTCCCCGAGGGTCAGCGCCTCGTCGATGTCGTGGGTGACCATGACGATGGTCTTCTTGATTTCGGCCTGCAGGTGCCTGACCTCCTGCTGGAGTTCCTCGCGCACAATCGGGTCCACGGCGCTGAACGGCTCGTCCATCAACAGGATGGGCGGGTCGGCCGCCAGCGCGCGTGCCACGCCCACGCGCTGTTGCTGGCCGCCGGAGAGCTGCGCCGGATATCGCTTTGCCACCGACGCGTCCAGTCCGACGCGTTCCAGGGCCTCGTGGGCCTTGGCCCTGGCTTCTGCCTTGGAGAGCCCGAGCAGCCGCTGGACGGTGGCGACGTTGTCGATCACGGTGCGGTGCGGGAACAGGCCGCCGTTTTGCAGGACGTATCCGATACCCAGGCGCAGGGACACCGGGCGGATGCCCGCCACGTCCTGCCCGTCGACCAGGATGCGCCCGCCGGTGGGGGTGACCATGCGGTTGATCATGCGCATTGAAGTCGTCTTTCCGCAGCCGCTGGGCCCCACGAGGACCGTGAAGGAACCCGTTTCGATGTGAAGGTCGAGGTTCTCCACTGCGGTGGTGCCCCCGGGGTAGGTCTTGGAGACGGATTCGAAGGTGATCATCGGGAAGGTTCCTTCTGGGAGGTGGTGTTGGCGCGTGATTCCGGGAATAATATGGGGGTTGGCCACCGGCGGGTAACGGCAACCAACCCCCGTTCGAACATGTGTTCGATAGTGGTTTCTTGTCCTACTTGGAGATCAAACCCTGCTCGGTCAGCCAGGCGATCGCCGCGGCCTTCGGCTCCGTCTTCGAATCCCCGGAGACCTGCCCGTTGAGCTTGATCAGCTCCTCCGTGCTCAGCTTCGCCGACACCGCGTCGATGGTCTCGATTGCCTTTATGTCCAGCTTGTCCTTGCCCGCCACGGGGATGACCTGCTGGGCGGGGAAGTTGTTCTTGGGATCCTCCAAGACCACAAGATCGTTCGCCGGAATTGCGGTGCTGGTGGTGAAGATGTTCGCCGCGGTCACGGAGCCATCCAATAGCGCCTTCACGGTTGCCGGGCCACCGCCATCGGCAATCGGGACGAACTTGGCTGGCACCAGACCGTAGTTCTTCTCCAGCCCCGGCAAACCGACCGGGCGTTCCTTGAACTCCGGCGGCCCGGCCATCGTCACCTCGGCATTGTGGGCGGCCAGATCGCCGATGGACTTCAGGTTCCATTTGTCGGCGGTGGCGCGGGTGACAACCACTGAGTCCTTGTCCTCCGCCGCGGCGGGGGTAAGCGCAGCGAGGTTCTTTGCCAACAGCGCGGCCGGAAGCCCATTGAGGATCGAAGCGGGCGTGCTGACATCCGCGTTCTTGTCCAAGAAGAGCAACAGGTTGCCGGTGTAGTCGGGGATCAAGTCAATGGAACCGTCCGCGAGAGCCGGGATATAGGCCTCGCGGGAGCCAATGTTGAATTTCGTCGCCACGTCGTAGCCCTTGGCCTTGAGCGCCTCGGCGTAGAGGTTGCCGATGATCTCGGATTCCGTGAAGTTGGCCGAGGAAACCGTCAACTTCGAAGCGGCGGCCGAACCGCCGGAAGGAGCCGGGGCCGCGGTGGGATCCGAGCAGCCACTGAGGATAAGCGATCCGGCGACCACCGAGAGGGCGGCAAGGAGGGGAAGTCTTCTTCTGTTCGTCATTGTTAGCCTGACTTCGTCTAGAGAGATTCTGATGGAAGATCTATCTCGCTTCCGCCTGGGGGCGGGAGCCACTTGTCCATCGTTGCCTACTAGGCAGGCCACAAGCAATATTTGACTATTCAGGCCGGCCAATTCGGATTCCCGCAAGTCACCGTACGTCACCGTCACTCCCCGCCGCGCCAGGCTGGCGATGCCCAACGGTGCCCAATCCGGCGGGGGACTTGCCCGCACAAGGACCGGGAAACAGCGCCAACCCGCGGATAGGCACAGCCCGGATCCGATCGCACCAACCCGAACCGGGAGTTACCCATGATGGGTCCACCCCCTACCAAGGCAATAACAGCCACAGGGGGACAAGCAGGCAAAATGCCAAGGGAACCAGGGGACACCACCACATGGAACAGAACAACGACGAAACCACCGCCAGAGCAGGACTCACGAGAATCATCGAACCCAACGACCAAACCGGCGCCGCACTCGTGGCAATCCTGGGCGCAGTCGAGGCCTACCGCATGATCCGCGAACACACGGGACCGGCGCCCGCCCGAACCCAACAACAGGTAGCCGATCTCCTGGACGCACACGGAGCCTCCCGCACGAACCTGCGCCTCGATGCCGGACTCGACAGATGGCGTGCACGCGCAAGCGTCGCAAACCCCCAAGCAGACCTGCAGCTCATGAACAACCTCGGAGGGGGAATCCTCCTGCCCGGCGACGAAAACTGGCCACGCGGATTCGACGCCCTCGGACTCGCAGCGCCCCATGCACTCTGGTACAGGGGCAAGGGAACCCTCGACACCCTGCGTGAGCCCAACGCCTTGGTCGCAATCGTCGGCTCACGGGATGCCACAGAGTACGGCCGCACCATCACCGCCGAGCTGGCCGCGGGACTGGTAAGGAACGGCATATGCATCGTCTCAGGGGGAGCCTACGGAATCGACGCCAAGGCACACAAAGCCGCGCTCGCCGAAGAACCGCCAGAGGGAGAAGCCACAACACGCCCCTCAACCATCGCCGTCATGGCCGGGGGACTGGACCGCTTCTACCCCGCAGGGAACGAAGACCTCCTCCACCGGGTGCACCGCGAGGGGCTGCTCATCTCCGAAGTCGCCCCGGGATCCACCCCCACACGCTGGAGATTCCTGCAACGCAACAGACTCATCGCCGCACTGTGCTCACTGACAATCGTCAGCGAAGCACGCTGGCGCTCCGGGGCGCTAAGCACAGCACACCACGCCGCCGAGATGGGCCGCGAGGTGGGGGCAGTCCCGGGATCTGTCTACTCGGCAAATTCCGCAGGATGCCACCGCCTCATCAGGGAGGGTGCTGCAACCCTCATCACCGACGCCGCCGAAGCCCTCGAACTACTAGGGACATCCATTGCCGCACACCAGACAAATGGCTCACCTCCCATGGGGGAAACAAACACCACCAAAGGGGAAGACAACCGCGAATACGACGGACTGGCAGTCCAGGACCTCCTGCTCCTGGACGCACTGCCCACACGCTCGCCACGCACCGTCGACGAACTCGCAATCCTCGCAGGCCTGGGAATCGGCTCAATCCTCGGCGGACTCAGCCGCCTCGCCGCCAAGGGACTCGCCCAATCCAAGCCAGAAGGCTGGATGCGCAGATACCCCAACGGAAAGCCACGGCAACAAGGACTCCAAGACCAAAGCCCTCTCCCGCGCTAGCAATTGACCATACGCCCATGCGAACCAGGGCAATCCCCGCACCGGATCACCAGCACCCTCCGGCGTGGCACCGTTGCCCGTACGCCGTCACTGGGAGACAGTAGAGACGTGCCACAAAGACCCGAACAAAAATCCGAACCCATCACCATCCCCGCCGCACTCCAAAGCGCCCACGATGGCTTCCTCCGGCACATGCGCCTCGAACGCTCACGCAGCGAACACACACTACGCGCCTACAGCTCCGACATCACCAACCTCCTCACCTACGCAATCCCACGCGGCGCCCAAACCCTGGAAGGCATAGACCTCCCACTGCTGCGCACCTGGCTCATGACCCTGCAGGAATCAGGCCTCGCCAGAGCCACCCTCTCCCGCCGCTCCGCATCGATACGCAGCTTCCTGGCCTGGGCGCTCCGCGAAAACCTCATCGACACAAATCCCGCAAGCCGCCTCCAATCGCCCAAACGCGAACAACGACTCCCGCACGTCCTGCAAAGCAACCAAATCCAACGCATGTTCGACGCCCCGCCACGACCAACAAACCAAGGAAACACGGACACAAAAGAACCCACCGCAGAAGAACGCGCGCTCGCCGACCGCAACACACTCATCCTCGAACTGCTCTACGCCACAGCAATCCGCGTCGGCGAACTCGTATCCCTGGACATAGACAGCCTCGACCTCGACCGACGCACCCTACGCGTCATCGGCAAGGGAGACAAGGAACGCACAGTCCCGTTCGGTCAACCCGCACTCAACGCACTGGACAACTGGCTCCGCCGCTCACGACCCACACTCCGCAACGAACACTCAGGCCCCGCACTGCTCCTCGGCAAACGAGGCAAACGCCTCGATGCCCGCCAAGCCCGCGAAGTCGTCTCAAAAGCGCTCGCCGACCTCGGGGACACCGCCGCCCGCGGACCCCACGCCTTGCGCCACAGTGCGGCAACCCATTTGCTCGATCGCGGTGCTGACCTGAGGGCCGTTCAGGAAATCCTGGGACACTCCTCGCTGGCCACCACGCAGCTCTACACGCACGTTTCGGTCGAACGGCTCAAGGAGAGCTACCAGAGGGCCCATCCGCGCGCATAACTTGAAGTCATGTGCCAAAGTCACTGGCCGAAAGACGTATAATCATGCAGAATACTTAATAGGATTTACTGTCCTTCGAACTGGGTTGTTGGCGTTGGGGAAGACGTTCCAACAGCAAATCGGAGGAAGGCATGTCTGAAGCAATGACCAGGGGCGTACTTTTCGTACACTCAGCCCCTTCAGCGTTGTGCCCGCATATTGAATGGGCGATCGGTTCAGTGGTCGAACAGCGCACCGATTTGCACTGGAGTGAGCAAAATGCCGCTCCGGGTATGTCACGTGCCGAGGTTAACTGGACCGGCAAGCCGGGCACCGGTGCGCTACTGGCCTCCGCGCTGCGCGGTTGGGCACACCTGCGCTACGAAGTCACCGAGGAAGCCAGTCCCGGTGTCGATTCCAGCCGTTGGTCCCACACCCCGGAGCTGGGAATCTTCCATGCCACAACGGACGCCGCCGGCAACATCATGGTCAGCGAGGAACGCATCCGTTGGGCCTACGAAAAGGGCGCAGGCGATCCTGCCGTCGTTTACCAGGAACTGTCCATCGCCTTGGGTGAGGCCTGGGACGAGGAACTTGAGCCCTTCCGTTATGCGGCAGAGGGTGCGCCGGTTCGCTGGCTCCACCAAGTGATCTAACGACGCCTTCCATCAAGCACTGCCTTCCATCCCCGGTTTCGGATCCACGAAGAGACAACTCTTTCAGGTGGAACCGAGGCCGGGGATTTTGCATCGGCGCGGGGTGCTCGTGTGCGGCGCCCGATTCCGGTTGCATTGCCGGAAGCCGTGTGGCAGCCTCGTGGCGTTCCCGTCGCCGGGGCGACGGCGGGCGACCAGGAAGGAGCACTGCATGGGACTCATCCGCATCGACCCCTTTGCGACGCTCGATGGCGTTGCGCAGGCGCCCGGCGGGCCGGATGAGGACCCCGAGAGCGGGTTCAGGTTTGGCGGCTGGCAGGCGCCGCTCTGGGATGAGGTCGTCGATGAGCAGGTCAACTCCGGGATGGCCGGAATGGGCGCACTGCTGCTCGGGAGCCGGACCTACGATATCTTCGCCGCGTACTGCCCCAGCAACAGGAGGAGGGCGCGGACGGAAACATTTCGAGGCTTTTCAACCACCTTCCGAAGTACGTCGCCTCTCGGCAACCGCGTACCCTAGCTTGGGCCAACTTCACGTTGCTTGGTCCGGATACGGCCGGCGCCGTCCGCGACCTGCGCGACCGCCACGCGAACGTCCATGTCATCGGCAACCTTGATTTCGTGCAGACCCTGTTGGCCGGGCGGCTCTTCGACCGGCTCACGCTCTGGGTGTACCCGATCCTCCTCGGCAGCGGTAAGAAGGTGTTCGCAGGCGCGGTGGTTCCGACGAATCTCAAACTCATCGAGCCGATGGTTGCCACGCCAAAAGGCGCCGTCATGCAGCGATACGCGCTGGCCGACGGAACGCCCCGCGTGTGGGACATGTCCAAAGCGAAGCGGGACGACTAGGGCTTGTCCGCCATCGCGTCGAGCCACATTGCGGTGGTGCTGCGGACAAATCTCCTGTGGCGGTGCGAGGCAGGTCCTCCTGACCGCCCGCGATGGACTGCCGACGGTTGAATGCATTGACCCGCCGGCCGAAGGCCACACGGCTGCATGGCCCCAGACCGTGATCGAGTTAAACGGGATCGGGGTCGTGTTCCACCAACGCGGTGGAGCACGACCCCGACTTCACGTGGCCCGTGGGGCCAACGAATCTGCTAGACGCTGCGGATTGCGACGACGGCGTTGTGTCCGCCGAAACCGAACGAGTTGTTCAGGACCACGATGGATCCCTCCGGCAGTTCGCGCGGGGTGCCGACGACGACATCCAGCGGGATTTCCGGATCCTGGTTTTCCAGGTTGATGGTGACTGGCGCCTTGCGGTGGTAGACGGCCAAGACCGAGAGGACCGACTCGACGGCGCCGGAGGCGCCGAGCAGGTGGCCCATCTGGGACTTGGTGGCCGACACGCAGACGTTGTCCAGGTGGCTGCCCAGTGCGGCGCGCAGCGCGGTGTACTCGGGCTTGTCGCCAACCGGGGTGGAGGTTGCGTGTGCGTTGACGTGCACGACGTCCTCCGGCTGGATGCGGCCGTCGAACATTGCCGCCTTCAGCGCGCGGGTGGCACCGAGGCCCTCCGGATCCGGAGCGGTGATGTGGTACGCGTCGGCGGTCACCGAGGTGCCGGCAAGCTCGGCGTAGATCCTGGCGCCGCGGGCAACGGCGTGCTCCTCGGCCTCGAGGACCAAGGCACCTGCGCCTTCGCCCATGACAAAGCCGTCGCGGTCGATGTCGTACGGACGCGATGCGTGCTCCGGGTCGTCGTTGCGCTTGGACAACGCCTGCATGGCGGCGAACGAGGCCATCGGCATCGGGTGGATGGCTGCCTCGGCGCCACCGCAAACCACAACGTCGGCCTTGCCCGAACGGATCAGTTCAAGGCCGATGTGCATGGCCTCGGTGCCCGAGGCGCAAGCAGAAACCGGGGTGTGGGCGCCGGCGCGTGCGCCGAGGTCCAGGGAGACGGCTGCGGCCGGGCCGTTTGGCATGAGCATCGGAACGGTCATGGGCAGCACGCGGCGCGGGCCCTTTTCCTTCAGCGTGTCCCAGGCGTCAAGCAGGGTCCATACGCCGCCGATGCCGGTGGCGAAGGCCACGGCCAGGCGATCGTGGTCGACTTCCTCGATGCCGGAGTCCTTCCAGGCCTCGCGCGCAGCAACCACGGCGAACTGGGTGGACGGGTCCATGCGCTTCATCTCGACGCGGGACAGCACCTCGGAGGCCGGGGTGGAGGCCTTGGCGGCGAACTTCACCGGCAGGTTGTATTTTTCAACCCACTCATCGGTCAGGGTGTGGGCGCCCGAGACACCCTTGAGTGCGTTGGCCCACAGGGTTGGGACATCGCCGCCGATGGGGGTGGTGGCGCCGAGGCCGGTGATTACAACTTTGCGAGCCATGAGGAAACTCTCTACTGGTTGGGGTCGAAACGACTAGCGAGGCTAGTGCGCGATCCAAGCATCGGGGCCCGGCGCGGGGTTGGTGCGCAGGGATCCGGATTGGATCGAAAAAGTCTGGGAATCGGTTGCGAAACCGGTAAGCAAGTTGAGGGGGCACAACGGGTGCCCAAGCCCGGTCCTGCCCCCGGGCCCGCTCCGCCAAGCGGAACGGGCCCGAGGGAAGGATCGGAAGGCCACTTAGGCCTGTGCGCCCGCGATGAAGGTCACTGCATCCGCAACGGTCTTCAGGTTCTTGACCTCTTCGTCCGGGATCTTCACGTCGAACTTCTCTTCGGCGTTGACCACGATGGTCATCATCGAGATGGAGTCGATATCCAGGTCCTCGGTGAAGGACTTGTCCATTTCGACTGCCTCGGTGGCCAGGCCGGTCTCTTCGTTGACGATCTCGGCCAAGCCGGCCAGAATCTCTTCGTTGCTAGCCATGATGGCTCCTTTTCTGTTTTTGCCGGGCAATGCCCGACGACTGTTCAAACCGCTTGGTGCGGTCCGGATTATGGGTTGTATCCCTGAGTGTTAAGCCTAGGGCAGGACAACGACCTGTGCGCCAAAGACAAGCCCGGCGCCAAACCCGATCTGCAGCGCCAGTCCGCCGGAGAGCTCCGGGTTATCCTTGAGCATGCGGTCCATGGCCATCGGGATCGATGCCGCGGAGGTGTTGCCGGCCTCGGCGATGTCGCGGGCGACAACCACCGACTCGGGAAGCTTCAGCTGCTTGACCATCTCGTCGATGATGCGCATGTTCGCCTGGTGGGGGATGAATGCGGCAAGGTCGGCGGAAGTGATTCCGGCCCTTTCGAGGGCCAGCTTGGCCATCTTCGCCATTTCCCAGACCGCCCAGCGGAAGACCGTCTGGCCGTCCTGGCGCAGCGTCGGCCACAGCTGGGCCTCGGTGCTTGCCACCAGGGCGGTGCCCTCCGGGGAGGACTCGGCGGCGAGCACCGCGTCGCGCAGGTCAAGCTGCGAGTGGGTCATGCCTATGGCCGACCACTTCGATCCGTCCGAGCCCCACACCGACGGGGAGATGCCCGTGGTGTCCGAGGGGCCGATGATGACGGCGCCGGCGCCGTCGCCCAGCAGGAAGGAGATGGTGCGCTCGTGGTTGTCGATGTAGTCCGAAAGCTTTTCGGCGCCGACGACCAGCACGTACTCGGCCATGCCCGAGCGGACCAGGGCGTCGCCCTGGGCCACGCCGTAGCAGTAGCCGGCGCAGGCTGCGGAGATGTCGAAGGCCGGGGCCGGGGTGGCTCCGATGCGGTCGGCCAGTGCGGCGGCCGCCGACGGGGTGGCGTGCGGGAAGGTCACCGTGGAGACGATGACGGCGCCCAGCTGGCTCGCCTCGATGCCCGCGGAGGCGAGCGCGGCGCGGGCCGCGCCTTCCGCCATGTCCAGCAGCGAGGTGTTTTCGTCGGCGCGGGCGCGCGTCACGATGCCGGTGCGCTGCTGGATCCACTCGTCGGAGGAGTCGATCCACTGGCAGACGTCTTCGTTGGTAACGATGACATCCGGGCGGAAGGAGCCTACGCCGTGGATCCGGCTGAACTCGCGCGTGGGCGTCTGGTTCATCACTGCGGTCATGTTTGGTGCTCTTCCTTAGGCTTGGGTGTGTTCGGCGACGAAGGCGCGTGCGGCCTCGAGGTCTTCGGGGGACTTCAGCGCGAGGGTGGGAACGCCCTTGAGGCCGCGGCGGGCCAACCCCACGAGGGTTCCGGCCGGCGGCAGTTCCAGGATGCCGGTGACGCCGAGGGCTGCAAGCTGCTCCATGCACAGGTCCCAGCGGACCGGGCGGGACACCTGGGCGACCAGGGAGGCCAAGTTGTCCTGGCCGCCGGCCACGGCGTTGCCGTCGTAGTTGGACAGCAGCGTGGTGGACGGGTTGTTGGCGGTGAGCGATGCGGAAAGCTCTTCGAGGACGGCAACGGCCGGGGCCATGTGGTGCGTGTGGAACGCGCCGGCGACCTTCAGCGGGATGACTCGGGCCTTGGCCGGCGGATTGGCCGCGAAGGCCTCGATCTGCTCGATCGTGCCTGCGGCCACGATCTGGCCGCCGCCGTTGGCGTTGGCCGGGGTGAGTCCCGCCGCGACGATGGCTGCGTTGACTTCCTCGGCGTCGCCGCCGAGGACAGCTGCCATGCCGGTGGGAGTAGCCGCGGCGGCAAGCGCCATGGCGTTGGCGCGTTCGCGCACGAAGACCATCGCATCGTTTTCGCTCAGCGCGCCGGCAAGGGCCGTTGCGGTGATCTCGCCGACGGAGTGGCCGGCAAGCACGGTGTTGGCCGGGAGGGCCTCGCCGAAGAGCGCGCGGGCCGCAATGAGCCCGGCGGCCACGATCAGCGGCTGCGCGACGGCGGTGTCCTTGATGGTTTCCTCGTCGGATACCGTTCCGTGGGCCGTGAGGTCACGACCGGTGATGGCGGAAAGTCCCGCGAGATGTTCGGAGACACCCGCGACTTCCAGCCATGGGGAAAGGAATCCGGGGGTCTGAGAGCCCTGTCCTGGGCACACGATTGCTAGCACTACTCCAGCTTTCCAAAGAAGTCATTCACTGCGGCTGTTTTCGCACACCGACTTGGCGGCGTGCTTTTGTAGGAATCCTACAGGATTCAGTGGGCGGTCCGCGGCATGGATTGCCGCGTTTCGGGCGGGTGTTCGATCGTTTCGGCATCCAGCCGGCCGACCACCAGCGCGGTCTGCAGCACGAACGCCTCGCGCGGAACCAGCGGATCCCAGCCCGTCACGTCGCACACGCGCTTGAGCCGGTAGCGCACGGTGTTCGCGTGAACGAACAGCTCGCGGGCCGTGCCCTCGAGCGAATGCCCCAGCGAAAGATAGCTGGAGAGCGTCTCGACCAGGCCGTTCCCTGCCTTCAGCAGCGGGTCGTAGATGCCCGTGACCAGTGCGTGGCGCGCCTCGGTGTCGTTGTTCATCACGCGTTCGGGCCACAGGTCGTCGGCGGCCACGGGGCGCGGGGCCAGCGGCCAGGCCTTGGCCGCGGCGATCGCCGCGAAGGCGGCCTGGGCGCAGGAGGGGGCTTCCTTCAGGGTGGGCGCCAGCGGGCTGTAGACCACGTGGCCCTCGCCGAAAAAGGAGGCCAGCCGGTCCAGCCCGGTACGGTCGGCGCCCACGCCGCCAAGCATCAGGATCGCCCGTTCGCCGTGCACGCCTACCAGCGAATCCCGCGAATAGCGGGCCGCGGCCCGGCGCAGTTCGCTGACAAAACCCACCTGCGAGGAGGCCGGCGTGGCGCCGATCATGATCATGATGTTCTCGTTGGACTTCCACCCCACCGCGGCAATGCGGGAACGCAGAGAGTCCTGGCTTTCGCCTCGCATGACCGCGTCGACGACCAGGGCCTCCAGCCTCGAGTCCCAGGCGCCGCGGGTTTCCGCGGCGCGGGCGTAGACGTCGGCTGCGGCGAATGCCACCTCGCGCGAGTAGCGCAGGACCGCCTCGCGAAGCTGGGTGTGTTCGGCCTCCGGGGCGATGTCCGGCACCTGGGATTCGACGACCTCGACGATGGTGCGGATCAGCTGCAACGCCTTTTGCAGGCTGATGGAGCGGGTCAGCTCTGTCGGCGCGGCGCCGAACACGTCGTTGATGACCCACTGCGGGGAGGTGGTGGGGCGCTCGTACCAGGAGACGAACGAGGCGATGCCCTTTTGGGCGACGAGCCCGAGTGCGGCGCGTTCCTCGGGGCGCAGCCCGCGGTACCAGGGCAGCGACTGGTCGAGGTGCTTGAGCGCAACCGTGGATAGCACCCCCAGGTGCTGTTTGAGCCGTTTGAGGGTTTCGGGGCTGGCCTTGGCTTGGCGGAACGGCCTGATCCGCTGGCCCAGATTCGCCGCTTGCTCGTCACTCATGAATACGAGCATACGCACCACATGGCCGCTGGCACTATTTTGTAGTGTTCACACAAAGACCGCGGTGCTCCACGTGCCGGCAAAAGGGTGAGGTCGGAATTTCGGGCACAAGACCGCAGTGGCAAGGTGACGGGCACGAAAAAGACGGTGGCGCCGGTTCCCCGTGGGGATCCGGCGCCACCGTCTGCCGTGGTGCTATGCCTTAGGCTTCGCCACCGGCGTTTCCGCTGGTGCCGGCGTTGACGTCGTTCAGCTGGTACTTGGCGAATGCGGCGGCCGGCGCCGAGGCGTCGACCTCCCCGCGCTTGGCCAGCATCTGCAGCGTGCGAACAACCACCGAGTGTGCGTCGATCTTGAAGAAGCGGCGCGCGGCGGCGCGGGTGTCGGAGAAGCCGAACCCGTCGGCGCCCAGGGTCGCGAACTCGTTCGGCACGAACTGGCGGATCTGGTCCGGCACGGCCTTCATGTAGTCGGTCACCGCAACAACCGGGCCGGTGGCGCCGGCAAGCTGCTGGGCGACGAACGGAATGCGAGGCTCGGCGGCCGGATCGAGGAAGGAAGCTTCCTCGCACTCCAGGCCGTCGCGGCGCAGCTCGTTCCACGAGGTCACCGACCAGACGTCGGCCGATACGCCCCAGTCCTCGGCGAGCATGCGCTGGGCCGCGATGGTCCACGGCACAGCCACGCCGGAGGCGAGAAGCTGGGCGCGCGGGCCGTCGATCTTGGCCGGGGAGGCCAGGTAGATGCCGCGCTTGACACCCTCGACGTCCAGGTCCTCGGGTTCCTTCGGCTGCTGGTACGGCTCGTTGTAGAGCGTGATGTAGTACATCACGTTCGGGTCCTCGTGCTTGCCGCCATACATGCGCTCCAAGCCATCACGCATGATGTGGCCGATCTCGTACCCGTAGGCCGGGTCGTAGGTGAGCACCGCGGGGTTGGTGGCCGCGAGGATCGGGGAGTGGCCGTCCGCGTGCTGCAGGCCCTCGCCGGTCAGCGTGGTGCGCCCGGCGGTGGCGCCCATGATGAACCCGCGGGTCATCTGGTCGGCGGCCGCCCAGAAGGCATCGCCGGTGCGCTGGAAGCCGAACATCGAGTAGAACACGTAGATCGGGATCAGCGGCTCGTCGTGGGTGGCGTAGGAGGTGCCCGCGGCGGTGAACGCCGCGACGGCGCCGGCCTCGTTGATGCCCGGGTGGATCAGCTGCCCGGCCGGGGATTCCTTGTACGCCAGGACCAGTTCGCGGTCCACGGACAGGTAGTTCTGCCCGGCCGGGTTGTAGATCTTCGCGGTCGGGAAGAAGGCATCCATGCCGAAGGTGCGCGACTCGTCGGGCACGATCGGGACCACGCGCTTGCCGAAGTCCTTGTCGCGCATCAGGTCCTTGAGCAGGCGCACGAACGCCATGGTGGTGGCGGCCTGCTGCTTGCCCGACCCACGCGAGGCGGTGTCGTAGGCCTTGTCCTCCGGGAGGTGGATCTCCTTGGACTTCGTGCGGCGCGACGGCACGGCGCCGCCGAGGGCGGCGCGGCGTTCCATCATGTACTTGAACTCCGCCGAGTCATCCGCCGGGCGGTAGTACGGCGGCAGGTACGGGTCGGCCTCCAGCTGCTCGTCGGTGATCGGGATGCGCAGGTGGTCGCGGAAGCCCTTGAGGTCCTCCAGGGTCATTTTCTTCATCTGGTGCGTCGCGTTGCGCGCCTCGAAGTGCGGGCCCAGGCCGTAGCCCTTGACCGTCTTGGTCAGGATGACCGTCGGCTTGCCCTTGAACTCGGTGGCGGCCTTGTAGGCGGCGTAGACCTTGTGGTAGTCGTGGCCGCCGCGCTTGAGGTTCCAGATGTCCTCGTCGGTGAGGTCGGCGACCATTTCCTTGGTTTCCGGGGACTTGCCGAAGAAGTGCTCGCGCACGAACGCGCCGTTCTCGGCCTTGTAGGTCTGGTAGTCCCCGTCCGGGGTCTGGTTCATGATGTCAACCAGGGCGTTGCCGGCGTCCTTCTCGAGCAGGGCGTCCCACTCGCGGCCCCAGACGACCTTGATGACGTTCCAGCCCGCGCCGCGGAAGAACGCCTCAAGCTCCTGCATGATCTTGCCGTTGCCGCGCACCGGGCCGTCGAGGCGCTGCAGGTTGCAGTTGACCACGAAGGTGAGGTTGTCGAGCTTTTCGTTGGCCGCCAGCTGCAGCAGGCCGCGGGATTCGGGCTCGTCCATTTCGCCGTCGCCCAGGAAGGCCCAGACGTGCTGGTCGGAGGTGTCCTTGATGCCGCGGTTCTGCAGGTAGCGGTTGGACTGCGCCTGGTAGATCGCGTTCATCGGGCCGATGCCCATGGACACGGTCGGGAACTCCCAGAAGTCCGGCAGGGAGCGCGGGTGCGGGTAGGAGGGCAGGGCGTGGCCCTGGCGGGACTTTTCCTGGCGGAAGCCGTCCATGTCCTCCTCGGAGAGGCGGCCCTCCATGAAGGCGCGGGCGTACATGCCCGGCGAGGCATGGCCCTGGAAGAAGACCTGGTCGCCGCCTCCGGGGTGGTTCTTGCCGCGGAAGAAGTGGTTGAAGCCCACCTCGTACAGGGTGGCGGCGCCGGCGTAGGTGGAGATGTGTCCGCCGACCCCGACGCCGGGGCGCTGGCCGCGGTGGACCATGACGGCGGCGTTCCAGCGCATGTAGGCGCGGTAGCGGCGTTCGACTTGCTCGTCGCCCGGGAACTCTGGTTCCTGGTCCACGGGAATCGTGTTCACGTAGTCCGTGGTGGTGACCATGGGAACGCCCACGGACTTTGCGCCGGCGCGCTGCAGCAGCGAACGAACAATGTACTGGGCGCGTTCGGTGCCCTGCGTCTCAACCAGATCGTCGAAGGACTCAAGCCATTCGGCGGTCTCCTCCGGATCCCGATCCGGCAACTGGCTAGTCAAGCCGCTACGGATGTGAGAGATATGTTCCTCTACAGCCACGTCCATCTTCTCCTCGTTATGGGGTACAGCGGGGGCTGTGTGTTGAATGAAAGTTTCGTATTCAACACACAGTGGCGTTGCAAACGCCAAAGTTTGTGGCCCGTTCCCCAAGGGTGGTTGGTCGCGGACCTTCGATAACACTCTAGTGCTCGACGGTGCTCAACCTGTACCTGCGTTGCATCCGAGAAATTCGTTAATGGTGCTCAGAGGGGGTCTCGGACGGTGAAAGTGGGTCGAAGTCGTCACTATTTCGGCGTGTTGGAGGCTCTGCGCTTGATGGGAGCGCAAAAAGGGTGTTTGGTTGTACCAGACGCTTGAACACCAGCAGGAGGAGTGACGTGAGCGACGCCGCACCGGCAAAGCACGAAGCCGCACAGAAAATGGGCTTCAAAGATGGGGACCTGATTCAGGAACTCGGATACGACGACGATGTGGACTTTGACCTCCGCGATTCCCTAGAGGAAACGGTGGGCTCCGAGCTACTTACTGAAGAAGATCACGAGGTAGTAGACGGAATCGTCTACTGGTGGCGTGCCGACGACGGGGATCTTGTTGATGCCCTTGTCGATTCGCTGGTCAGCCTGGATGAGAAGGGTGTTGTGTGGCTGTTGACCCCAAAGTCGGGGCGCGACGGCTATGTGACACCTGCATCAATCCAAGAGGATGCGCCAACCGCGGGACTTCATGTGACAAATACCGAGGGTGTTTCCGAGGACTGGTCGGCAACCCGACTTGTTGCGCGCCGCAAAAACTAGGGCGTTGGAAACATCACAATCGGTTTCCGGGAATGACCACCCGGCGCCGGGGGCCGGTGAGACGGCCCCGGGCTTCGCCTTGCCCAATCAACACGGGGAACTCATCGAGTCCCGTGCTTTGGGGGAGCAAGCCTACTTTTTAGTCTTTTACCCGTTCGCGTTTTCCGCGGTTTGTGGGTCTGAGCTTGAAGAGCTCGAAAAAGTACGAAATGAATTCACCGCCCGGGGTGTTCGCATCCTGGGCGTATCCGTGGATCACAAGTTCGCTTTGCGAACCTACGCAGACCAATCCCGTTTTGGGTTTGACCTGTTGGCCGATTTTTGGCCGCACGGCGCCGTTGCAACACGCTTCGGGGCCTTCGATTTCGAGTCAGGCGCGGCAACGCGTCACACGTTCCTCATCCGTGGAACACACGTGGTTGATTCCTTTAGTTCACCCATCCATCAGGCGCGCGCCATCGTGCGCTACAGAGAGGCGATTGACCTACTCACCTAGTGGTTGTCGAAGATCACATTGCGTCGATTCGACAACTGGGGTGGGTCATCCGCTAAGTTAGATACTTGTCACGAACACTTCGAACGGAAGTAATTCCGTTCGAACCAGTAGTGTCGAGGAGGGCCTTTAGCTCAGCTGGTAGAGCGTCACGTTTACACCGTGAATGTCATCGGTTCGATCCCGGTAGGGCCCACCAAATTAGACCCGCAGTTCCCCACGGTTGCACCAACGGGAACTGCGGGTTTTTGCGTTCCGTGATGCGGCCCGACCGTCGGCGGCGAGTTGCAAGACCCGGTTGCCAGGCGGGAATGAACCGTCGAGAGAACGGTTCAAGGCTTTTCATAAGGTTGGGCCGGGAAGATCATTCCACGGCTGAACCAAGGACCCCCGAGCCGGCACCAGGCCTGCGATGGCCTATCCGGGGGGCCACAGGAAAAGTCGACAGGCTCGAGCTCCGGGTTCCCCATCCGTCAGTTTCGGGCCGAGGCCGCACCAATTTTTGCGGCACAGGCGAGGGTCTTGGCTTCCCCCCAGGTCAGGACCCTCGTTGACGTTCCCGACTGTCGCTTGGGCCGATTCCGGAAATCCCCTAAATTGAGGGGTGCCGTCACCCCTGTATTGGGCTTTTGGGGCGAACAAACTCCGGGAAACATGGGTCATGTCATATTTGGGGAGTCACTCGATTGGGGAGTTTCGACGTGAAGATCATCAATGGGGAATTCGGGGACGGATCTGCAGCGGGGCCTCGGATGGATGTCAAAATCCTGGGCGCTCTTCGTATCTGCCGCGGCAATGAGGTGTTGAACGCCCAGCAACTGGGAGGGCCAAAGTCTCGGCAGATCCTGGAAATCCTGCTCATGCACCTGGGGACTCCCGTCTCGAAGAGCATGCTAGTCGACCTGTTGTGGGATGGCGCGGCTCCGGCGGCAGCCGTATCGACGCTTGAGTCGTATGTTTCGGTGCTTCGCCGCTGCCTGCAGCCAGGCGAAGGCAAGAGCGGGGTGTTGAAGACCACGACAGGGGGCTACCTGTTGGAACAAGAAATGATCGACCTTGACCTTGCACGCTTTGACGCGCTGCTTGGCCGGGCTGAGCATTCCGGGGCCCAGCAGGCATACGCCTTTTTGCAGGAGGCGCTGGAAATGGCAAATGAACCGCTGCTGGGCAATGAATTGCTGCCCGAATGGGCGGAAACCGAACGGTGCGTGCACGCGGCTCGGGTGGCCGCCGCCAGGGTTCAGGCGGCGGAGGCGGCTTTGGAGCTGGGGCTGTCGTCCGATGCAGTCCGTTTGGCGCAACGAGTCCTGGACGCCGATGCGCTGAACGAACCCGCGTGGACGTGCTTGATCTTGGGCATGGAACAAGGCGGAAACCCGGTGCAGGGCCTGCAGGCATTTGAACGTTGCCGCCGGATCCTGGACCAGGAAATGGGCTGCCGGCCGGGGCCAGTTCTGCAGAGCGCGCAGGCACGCATGTTGTTCGACACCTCGGCGGAAAACGACGATTTCGGTCAAGCAATCCGCGCTCTTCTGGCTATCCAAGGATCGCTTACGGGCAAGAATCGCATGGCGCTTACCTGGGAGGTGCCCTCGGCCGCCCAGCAGGAATTCAGCGTTCAAGAAGCCGGGACGATCGTCGCGGGGTACGTGCAACGCGCCTTGGTCCAGGTCGTGGTCTGAACGGGAAAGACGGAATCCTCCATGCTCTTGCAACGGGTGAGACCCATCTTGAACGCCCGAGGCGGCTGTGGCGGAAGCGCCGGTGGAACCCATGGATGCTGAGCCGGGGAAGCAAGACGCACCGATCTCGAGGTTCGTGGTGATCGACGACCATCGGACCTTTGCCGGCCTCCTGTCGGCAGCTTTGGACCGCCAGCAGGACCTGAAGTGCGTGGGCACTGCACATTCCGTGAACGACGGCGTCGAGCTTTGTGCCGGGACCGTGCCGGACATGGTGGTGTTGGACTACCGGTTGCCCGATGGCAGCGGATTGCATGCGGCGGAGCGACTCCTTGCACACGACCCGCGTATCCGCATCGCAATGCTCACCGGCGATCCCACGAGGCATGCCATCCAACGTGCGGCTTCCATCGGAGTCTGCGGCTTCATGCCCAAGGACGGTGCGCTGGGCAGCCTGTTGGAGGTGCTGCGGACGATGCGCAGCGGAGGGTTCGTGGTGGCTCCCGAACTGCGCTCCCGCCCGCACGCCCGGCCAGGACAAGGATCCCCGGGGCCCAATGCCGGGCATGCGTGAATTTGGTGCGTTTCGGAGTGCGTCCGACGGACGCGATGTCGCCGGCAACGCGAAGTCCGTTTCGGAACCCGCCCAGCTCGTGGCTGACCCGCGGGCGATCGGCCTAGAATCCAGCCACTTCCTCCACTGAATAGTCAGCCGCGCGGATTTGCGCGCGGCGCTGCTCGATGGCTGCGAGCTCCACCAGGCCCCGGACCCGGTGACCGCCGTCGGCGATTGGCGGTTGCAGGGCATCGGGGGAATCCACGTGTCTGACTCCATGGGAATGATGTCATGGATGCGTGCCAATCCTCCCGTCACGGAAGCGACGGCTCCCATTGCGTCCCTAACGCTGGCCGGTGGCCGGTGGCCGGTGGTTCACTGGAAGTGTGTAAGCTCGATCACGGTTTGGGTGTCCATATAGTGAGATGCATTGAATCCGTATTTTGAGATATGACAACATTGGCAGTCGATTTGCCGGAATACCTTGAGGAGCAAAAATGTCACCAGCGCCCACAGAAGCGACAATGGCTGAAATCACCAAGTTGATCGGCTTTGACACCACCAGCCGGGACAGCAACCTTCCCCTGATCGACTACGTAGTGGAGCGGCTTGAGGCCCTGGGCATCGACTCGACCCTGGTGCGCAACAACGAAGGCAACAAAGCCAACCTCCTGGCGACCATCCCGGCCGCGGACGGCACCCGCACCGGCGGCATCGTGCTTTCGGGACACACCGACGTGGTCCCGGTCGACGGGCAGGTCTGGAGCAGCGACCCGTTCACCCCGGAGATCCGCGACGGCAAGCTCTACGCCCGCGGCACCAGCGACATGAAGTCTTTCATCGCGGTCATCATGGCCAAGCTGGAGGCGATCGCCGCGGCGAAACTGAACGAGCCTATCCACCTGGCCTTCTCCTACGACGAGGAAGTCGGCTGCCTCGGGGCCGTCGACCTCGTCGCAGCCATCACGGCAGCCGGCCTGGCCCCGCGCGGATGCATCGTGGGGGAGCCGACCAGCATGCGCGTGGTCCGCGGCCACAAGTCCGTCAACGTGATCCGCGTGGAATTCCACGGCGTGGCGGCCCACTCTTCGCTGACCACCCAGGGTGTCAACGCGATTTCGGCCGCGGCGGAATTCACCCGCGTCGTCGACTCGATGGCGCAGGGCTTCCGGCAGGACGGCCCGTTCGATGAGGCCTTCATCGTTCCCTACACCACCACCACGGTGAACAAGATCGACGGCGGCATCGCGGTCAACACCATCCCTGCGGAATGCACCCTGCACTTCGAGTTCCGTTCGATCGCCGCCGACGACCCGACCGAGGTCATTGAGCGCTTCCGCGCTGAGGCGCTGCGCATCGAGGAGTCCATGCGCGAGCAGAACAAGGACGTCCGCGTCGATTTCGCCGTGCTGGCCCAGACCCCGGGCCTGGACACGCCAGAGGACGCCGGGGTCGTCGCACTGGCCGCCGAGCTGGGTGGCATCCCCAGCCCCGACAAGGCAACCTACGGCACCGAGGCCGGCATGTTCTTCAACGCAGGAATCCCCACCGTTGTTTGCGGCCCCGGCGACATCGCCCAGGCCCATGCCCCGGACGAGTTCATCGAACTGGAGCAGATCGCAGCATGCGAGGCGTTCATCGAGAACCTCCTGGCCAAGGTGGGCTCCTGAGCTCCAGCGATACATTACCCGCACCTGATACACCCAAGGGGAACAACATGGCTGACGCAATGACCGTCACCCCGCAGCAGCTGGCCTCTGCCAAGAAGGCGGTGATCAGCAGCTCTATCGGCGCCGCCCTGGAATGGTTCGACATCATTGTCTAAGCGACCTTCGCCGTGGTCATCGCCAAGAACTTCTATCCCGAATCCGATGGCACGTTCGCGCTGATCCTCACCTTCGCGACCTTCGCGATTTCGTACCTGATCCGCCCGCTCGGCGGCATGGTGCTCGGCAGCTACGCGGACCGCAAGGGGCGGAAGAACGCACTGACGCTGACCCTCATGCTGATGGTACTCGGCACCCTGATTATGGCCCTGGCGCAGACCTACGCCCAGGTTGGCGTGTGGGGAGCGGTGATCATCCTGACCTCCCGCCTGGTCCAGGGTTTCTCCGCAGGCGGCGAGTTCGGCACCGCCACGGCGTTCCTGATCGAGACGGCACCGCACCGGAAGGCGTTCTATTCATCCTGGCAGGTTGCCGCCCAGGGCGCCTCGATGCTGCTGGCCTCCCCCTTCGGCTTCGCGTTGACCCAATGGCTTTCGGAAGAGGCGCTGTACAGCTGGGGCTGGCGGGTGCCGTTCTTCGTCGGCTTGCTGATCGGTCCGGTTGGCCTCTACATCCGCGCCAAGCTCGATGAAACCGAGGAATTCATCAACGGTGAGAAGGAGCACGCGCCGTTGAAGGTGCCGCTGGTCAACCACTACGGCCGCCTGCTTGCAGGTTCCGCAGTCATTGGCGTGGCCATCATCTCCGTCTACATGATTCTGTACATGCCGACGTTTGCGGTGAAGAACCTGCATATTCCGGCCGCCGCGGCATTCCTCGGCGGTGTTGTTGCTGGCCTTATCACGCTGATTGGTGTTCAGTTCGTGGGCCACCTGGCAGACCGTGTGTGCCCGCCAAGGTCATGACCTACGCGGCCATCGCCGCGCTCCTGCTGGCCTGGCCGCTGCTCCAGCTCATGGTCACCAACCCGACGATTCCGACGCTGATCATCGTCATTGCCCTGTTGGGTGTGCTTATGGCGTTCTACTTCGGTCCGCTCCCGGCGCTGCTCTCGTCGCTGTTCCCGGCGTCGATTCGTGGCACGGGTCTGGCCGTGACCTACAACTTCGGGGTCACCTTGCTCGGCGGCATCGCGCCGCTGGTGCTGACTTGGTTGCGGAGCGTCACGGGATCGCTGAATGCGCCAAGCTTCTACTACATGGCGATCGCCGTGATTTCGCTCGTCGGCTTGTACTTCGTGCGCACGCGATACAACCAGCGATAGCGGCAGCGGGGCGGGGCTGGTGGGTGGATCTCGGAGACGCACCGCCCCGTCAACTACCGGTTGGGCGACCCCTTCCTGGTCGTGCCATGAGGACGACCACAGCGGCTAAGACAAATTCGACTGTGCGCTTGCCCCAGCGCACGTGAACCCAAGGCAGCCCGATCGGATGGAATCCGGTCGGGCTGCTGCTTTTTGGACCTTTGGCCCGGCTGGCAGACCATCAGGATCACACCCCGAATGGCATCGCTTCGATTTCGCAGGTTCCGTCGGGTGGAGCCCGCAGCTTCCGACGGAACCTGCGGAAATCCGAAGCTTTTCACAACCTTTGGGGTAGATGATATTCATACGGTTTAGCCACGGTCAAAGGCCGATGCAGACGTCCATCAGGCTTCGAGGTGAACCGCTTGCTCGGCGCACCGGTTGTCCAAATCGGGTCCTCGAGCCTGTACCGCACAAATTCTGCGGTGCCATCGAGGGTCCCGCTTCCCCCAAGCCGGGCCCTCGATGCATTTCATCGTTCGAGGCTTTCCCGGGATTGCTGGTGATCCTTGTCGACGGCGACAGGCGAGACGTCCGGCAAACCACGTAACACATCATTCAAATTGTGATCTCTTCGTGGTTGACACCCCTTTTTTCGGGGGGCCGCGGCCCCCCTCGATAGCGGCTTATGCCGGCTGCCCGAAGACTGAAGTATGGGGTTTGTCAGTAAATTGGGGATAAGCACTTGGGGAGCAACAAAGTGAATGCCACTGATGTAATCGCGGTAGGGGACTGTGCCGGTGGGCGTGTAAGCGCCAAGGTGCTTGGAACATTGCAAATCCGTCGTGGAGCAGAAGTGCTTAGCGCCCAGCAACTTGGTGGGCCGAAATCGCGGCAAATTCTTGAGATTCTCTTGCTTCACCTGGGCTCGGCGGTTTCAAAAGGAACACTCATCGACATGCTGTGGATGGATTCGGCGCCTTCGACCGCTGTGGCAACCCTTGAATCATATGTTTCGGTGTTGCGGCGATGTCTGCAGCCGGGCGAGGGCAAGCGCGGAGTGCTGAAGACCGCCACAGGAGGGTACCTTCTCGATGCGGAGCTCATTGATCTGGATTTGGCCCACTTCGACTCGCTGTTGACCCGCGCTGAACAAGCCACGGGGCAGCAGGCCGCGGCTTTGTTGCGGCAGGCGCTGGCCTTGTCCGGTGAGCCGCTGCTGGGCCACGAGCTCCTGCCGGAATGGGCAGAAGCCGAACGCACCCTGCATGCTGCCAGGGTCATGGCTGCCAGGGTGCTGGCCGCCGAAACGGCACTGGGACTGGGGCAGCTAAGCGAGGCTATAAGCCTGGCCCAGCAAGTGGTGGACGTTGACCCGCTCAACGAACCCGCTTGGTCGGTGCTGATCCTTGGAATGGAGCGAAGCAGACAACCGCTGCGGGGGCTGCAGGCCTTCGATCAATGCCGCCGGGTCATGGACAGCGAGTTGGGGTGCCAACCCGGGGAGCTGCTGCAGCAGGCGCAACGTCGAATGTTGCAGGAAACTTCGTCGTCGAACGATGACTTTGCCCTAGTGATCAGGGCTTTGCTGGCACTTGAGTGTGCCAATGGCGGTGTGGCCGGGTTGCCGGCGGATCAGTTAGGCGCCCCCAGCGACGGGAAAATCACTTTGTGCGAAGCGGGCACCATCGTGCGTGGTTATGTTGAGCGCATGATGACGGCTGCCGCTGTCTAATCGCCACGAATTAGACCAAACCATGACAGGGCAGGGCGTTTCCGCCTTGCCAATGCGTAAAGTCATCGCAATACTGGCCTTTAGGCCGAATCTGGTACCCGATGTTTGGGATCGTTTCTTGGGAAAGTGCCGGGGGGAATCATGAATTCCATGTCTGGGGACAAAGGAATTGCAGTATCTAGAATTGTCGTGATTGACGATCACGCCACATTTGCTGATTTGCTGTCGGGAGCACTGAATCGAGAGACGGACCTGCAATGTGTAGGTACGGCCAACACGGTTGAGGCGGGGGTTGCTCTTTGCCGCGAACTTGAGCCGGATTTGGTGGTGATCGACTACCGGCTGCCGGACGGAGACGGGCTTCAGGGATCTGAACGGATCCTTAAGGTGATGCCGTCGGTTCGTATCGTGATGCTTACCGGCGACCCGACTTCCCAAGCGATGCAACGGGCGGCTTCCCTTGGGGTGTGCGGTTTCCTGCCGAAGGACGGGGCGCTGTCCGTAGTTTTGGAAGTCTTGCGCACGGCACGGCAGGGCGGCTTCATAGTCGGTCCGGCACTCATGTCCGAGATGTTGAAGCCCCGCCAACCGGAGCCTTCCGTGAACCCCGGCATGACTGCGCGGGAGCTGGAAGTGTTGCAGTTGATGAGCCAGGGCTTTGACGTGGTGGCCAATGCCCGGACATTGGCAATCAGTGCCCACACATGTCGCGGGTATGTGAAGTCGATTTTGAGTAAACTCAATGCCCATTCCCAACTTGAGGCCGTTGCCACGGCCACCAGGTTGGGGCTCGTGGGTGAAGGCATCAAATGATTGGCTTGCGACGACGCACCAGGCCCTCCAGTATCATGCTGCGCGAGGAGGGCTCGGCCGTACGCTCGGCAATCGTCAGGTTCCTGCTCACTGGTTTGGTGGTTCTCCTGGCAGTATCCATTCCCGCTACCTTATGGGTGCGAAGCGTTGCCCAGGAACTGGCGAAGGAAGAAGTCCTTGAGCTCACGCAACGATTGGCGGACTACGCAATCGGGCCCGTCCTCGGTGCTGAACTGTCTGCAGGGGATAAATCCGTGGTGGACCAGGTCGATGCCCGGATGTCCCCGTGGACGTCCGATGAAATGATCCTGCGCACCAAGGTCTGGAATGCCGACGGAACGATCCTTTACTCGGATCTGGCCGAGCTCATTGGAAAAACTTTCCCGCTTGAGCCGTGGGCCGAGGAATTGCTCGCCGGGGGACCGGGTGTGGTCAGCCTGGGGCCACAGGAAGAGGGCGAGAATATCTACGAAGCGGGCGGCGAGGACCTGGTCGAGGTCTACGTAGCGTCAGGTGTCGGCACGGATACCCCCCTGATCTTCGAAATGTACTTTCACGCCGATGTAGTGCGTTTGCCAGAAAAGCATATGCTCCTTGGCATGATCCCGGTGTTTTTGGTGGCATTGGGCGTGCTGCAGGCTGCGCAGCTCATTCCCGGCATAGCGCTGGCAAAACGGGTGCAACGATATCAACGGGCTCGTCGCGCACTGCTGCAGCAGGCCATCGAAGCGGGTGAGCAGGAACGGGCCAGGCTCGCCCGGGATTTGCACGACGACATCATCCAGGACCTGGCCGGGTTGGCCTACGTTTTGGATCCCACACCGCCCGCCGGTGGAGCCGATTCGCCCAGTGAGATATTGCAGGGGAGTATTCGCAAGCTGCGTGATGTAACCAGCGAACTATATTCCACGCCGGTGAATGCGGCAGAACTGCCGGCGGCACTGTCCGTGCTGGTTGAACGCACACGAAGCAAGGGGATCCGTATGCGGGTCGACATTGACGAACCGGTCGCATTGGAGGACGGCCAGGCGACAATGCTCTACCGGGTCGGGCGCGAAGCCTTGGTGAACATCATGAAACACGCCGAGGCAAAGAACGTGCAGCTGAGCCTGAAACCCGAGGGTGAGTTCCGGACCCTGCGCATCACGGATGACGGCAGCGGGTTCGATGTGCTCAATGGCAACGAAGAATCGCATTTCGGGCTGCGCATGATGTCGGATGCCGCAGAATTGGTTGGTGCCCGGCTGGAAATCGTCAGCACCCTGGGCGGTGGAACCAGCCTCTCTGTCACCACCGGCGGCCGTCAGTAGCATTACGGTTGTCGGTTTGAACCTCAACATGCCAAGATTGCCGTTCCCGTTTATGGCGGGGGGCGTCCCAAATCCAGGGGTAGCAAGCGTCTGGTGGAAAGGTCCTGCAAAGTCTGTGTATTTCGGCATGCTGGACGGCGTTTCAAAGGGGCCTTGGGCAGTTCGATGCATGCCGATTTGCCAAGTCAGTGTTGTGTGTACTAAATTATCTACTTGTCGCAACGAAGTGATTCGAAAGTATTCGAAGAAAAAGTTGTTTCAGGGCCTTTAGCTCAGCTGGTAGAGCGTCACGTTTACACCGTGAATGTCATCGGTTCGATCCCGGTAGGGCCCACCACTGAAAAAGCTCCGTTGTCCAGATGAAAATCTGGACAACGGAGCTTTTTCGTTTTGCACCCCGGTGCCAATGTGCGACTACGACGCGGAGGTGGGTACGACTCGGCCCAAGCAACGACCCCGAGGCCGGAACCGTGCCACTAGCCCTTGGCACTATTGGCCGGTGATGTCCTTGGCCGCATCTTTTACGTGTTCGCCGGCTTGCTTGACCTTGGCCTCGGCCTGATCCTTGAGCCCTTCCGCCCGGAGCTTTTCGTTGTCGGTCGCGTCGCCCAACTTCTCCTTGGCCTGTCCGGCGAATTCCTGTGCCTTGTTGCTGATCTTGTCTGCGAGTCCCATGCGGGCTCTCCCTTCGTTGATCTTGCCTGGATTTCCCACGCTATGAGGCCAACCATGGCGTTGGCTGGGCGGATCCGCTGAATCCGAGATGTGTATTGCCTGAGGCCAGCGCTGGAGGGCGTTTGGATCCCCGCGTTGACGCGGATTCCGGGATGCCGAAAATTGTCGAAAAGCGGCGCGGAAAAGTGTGGTTGACACCTCACGGATGGAGTTCTAGGCTGTATAAATCTGATTTATCACGAAACTATGTGATTTATGTCAGATATTAATTTGAGAGCCACGATGGAGTGATGATGACCAACCCTGCCTACCCACCCATGATCGTTATGGGTGTTTCCGGTTGCGGAAAGTCGACTGTCGGACAGAAGCTTGCCTCCCAGCTCGGCTTGGCCTTCATCGATGGCGACGACCTGCACCCAAAGTCCAACAAGGACAAAATGGCTGCAGGCCAGCCTCTCAACGACGACGATCGTCGCCCCTGGCTCGAGACGATCGGTGAGGCCCTGGCCACCAGCGTCGCGGCCGGAATTCCTGCCATCATTGCCTGCTCGGCACTCAAGCGCAGTTACCGGGATCTCCTTCGTTCCCGCGAACCAGGCACCGTTTTCGTGCACTTGAGTGGATCTCCTGAATTGATCCAGAACCGTCTTGACGAGCGCAGCCACGAATACATGCCCCCGACGCTCCTGGCCTCGCAGCTCAACACCCTTGAGGCGATTGCATCCGACGAGGCGGCAGTGGAAGTGGATGTCTCACTCACGCCGGACGAAATAGTCGCCGCAGTGGCGCTTCACCTGGGCTCCGTTTAACCCACAAGTTTGAGGGCATTCCCGCCCGACCCCCACCACATCACATCTCATGAGGACAACGATGACCGACGAGTTAGTCATGAACTGGACGCTGGGTGCCCCCGCGCTCCTGGCAATCGCAGCAGGCGCAATCCTGCTGCTCCTGCTGCTGATCATCAAGTGGCGGATCCATGCCTTCGTGGCATTGGTCGTCATTTCGCTGCTGACCGCCGTCGCCACCGGCATCCCGGTCGGCTCGATCGTGCCCACGCTGACCGGCGGCTTCGGCGGCACATTGGCCTCCGTCGCGCTGCTGGTCGGCCTTGGTGCGATGCTGGGCCGCATGCTTGAAACCAGTGGCGGCGCAGAGATCCTCACCAACGCGCTGATCAGCAAGTTCGGCGAGAAGCGTGCACCCTTGGCGTTGTCCGTCGCTTCGCTGCTCTTCGGCTTCCCGATCTTCTTCGACGCCGGCCTTGTGGTCATGCTGCCGATCATCTTCACCGTGGCACGCCGCCTGGGCGGCTCCTTCCTCGGCTACGCCTTCCCGGCCGCCACGGCCTTCTCCGTCATGCACATCTTCGTGCCGCCGCACCCGGGTCCGGTTGCCGCCTCCGGCCTGCTTGAGGCCAACGTCGGACTGGTGCTGCTGCTCGGCCTCGTCGTGGCGCTCCCGACCTGGTACTTCGTCGGCCACCTCTTCGGCAAGTACGTGGGACGCAAGTACAACATCGCCATCCCGGACATCCTGGACGGCAGCGAACAGGAACAGCACGACTTCGCCTCCACGCCGTCACTGCGCACCGTGGTGACCCTGCTGCTGCTGCCGCTGATCCTGATCTTCATGAACACCGGCCTGAACGCGCTGGCCACCGCCGGCATCGTCGACAAGAACGAAACCTGGGTGCAGATCCTGCGTCTGCTGGGCGAAACCCCGATCGCGCTGCTGATCACCGTGCTGCTGGCCATGTACCTGCTGGGCTACAAGCAGAACAAGGACAAGACGCTCATCGAGGCCGTCACCGATTCCGCGCTCGGCCCGGTCTGCTCAATCATCCTGATCACCGGCGCCGGCGGCATGTTCGGTGCCGTGCTGCGCGCCAGCGGCATCGGCGACGCCGTCGCCAGCTCGCTGGAAGCCGTCGGCCTGCCGATCATCGTGGCCGGCTTCATCATCGCCGCCGTGGTCCGCGTGGCACAGGGTTCGGCAACCGTCGCCCTGACCACGGCCGCAGCGATCGTCCAGCCTGTGGTCGTCGGCAACGCCGACTTCAACTCGATCGAGGTCGTGGCCATCGTGCTGGCACTGGCAGCGGGCTCGGTGTTCGCCGGCCACGTCAACGACTCCGGTTTCTGGCTGGTCTCGCGCTTCTTCGGCATGGACGTGAAGACCACGCTGAAGGTGTGGACCGTGGGCCAGGCCCTGGTCGGCATCTGCGGCTTCATCATCGCCCTGGGCATCTTCGCCGTTGCCGGCGCCGTAGCCTAGCCAAACCAACCGAGAGCACAGGAGAAAGTCCATGGGTAGCAACCTCTTTGACCTGACCGGCCGCATCGCGCTGGTCACCGGATCCTCTCGCGGCATCGGCCGCGAACTGGCCGCGGCATTGGCCTACGCCGGCGCCACGGTGGTGCTGCACGGCCGCGACGAGGCCCGCCTCGCCGAGACCGCAGCGGAGTTCACCGCGCGCTACGGTGCGGGGCGGATCTTCTCCAGCGCCTTCGACGTCACCGACGCCGAGGCGGTGGCACTGAACATCGCCAGGATCGAGGCCGAGGTGGGCCCGCTGCGCATCCTGGTCAACAACGCCGGGATCCAGCACCGCGTGCCGTTGCTGGACCTCGACGTCGCCGACTGGCAGCGCGTGCTGGACACCAACCTGACCAGCGCGTTCCTGGTGGGCCGCGAGGCGGCCCGGGGCATGCTCGCCCGCGGCGAGGGCAAGATCATCAACATCTGCTCCGTGCAGACGGACCTGGCCCGCCCGACCATCTCCGCGTACACCGCGGCCAAGGGCGGCCTGCGCAACCTGACCCGCGCGATGACCGCCGAATGGGCGGCCTCGGGCCTACAGATCAACGGCATCGCCCCCGGCTACATCCACACGGAAATGACGCAGAAGCTCGTCGACGACCCGGACTTCAACTCCTGGATCCTGGGACGCACCCCGGCCGGGCGCTGGGGCACCGTCGCGGACCTCGCCGGACCGGCCGTCTGGCTGGCCTCGGACGGCTCGAACTACGTCAACGGACAGACCATCTTCATCGACGGAGGAATGACAGTTGTCGTCTAACACCAGCACCGCCACGGCCGTCGTCGCCCACGCCGCGGGCGACCTGCGCGTCGAGGCCATCGAGATCCCGGCGCCGGCGGCCAACGAGGCCCGGATCGCCATCGCCTACGGCGGCATCTGCGGATCCGACCTACACTACTGGAGCCACGGGGCCGCGGGGGAGTCGATCCTCAAGGCGCCGATGGTCCTGGGCCACGAGATCGTCGGCACCGTGATCGACGCCGCGGCCGACGGCACCGGCCCGGTGGCCGGCACCCGCGTTGCCGTGCACCCGGCGACCCCGGGAGGAACCGGTGCACGCTATCCGGAGGAACGGCCGAACCTGTCCCCGGGCTGCACCTACCTGGGCTCGGCCGCGCGATACCCGCACACCGAGGGCGCGTTCGCAACCATCGTGAACCTTCCCTCGCGCATGCTGCGGACGCTGCCCGAAGGCCTTTCCCTGCGTGATGCGGCGCTGGCCGAACCCGCCGCGGTCGCCTGGCACGCAGTCTCGCGTGCGGGCGTCGTGGCCGGCAAGCGCGTGATGGTGATCGGCGCCGGCCCCATCGGGGCCCTGGCCGTTGCGGTCCTCAAGCGCGCGGGAGCAGCCGAGATCATCGCCGTCGACATGTTCGACAAGCCGCTGGAAATCGCGACGGCCGCAGGGGCGACGGCAACCTTGAAGGCCACGGATGAGCAGGCCATCGCCGCAGTCGAGGCCGACGTGGTCATCGAGGCCAGCGGCAACCCGCGTGGACTCGCATCCGCCGTGCGTGGTAGCGTTCGAGGCGGCCGGATTGTCATGGTTGGCCTGCTTCCCTCGGGCGAGCAGCCTGCCTTGATTTCCCTGGCGATTACGCGCGAGCTTGAACTGGTTGGCTCCTTCCGGTTCAATGACGAGATTGACGAGGTTCTTGAAGCCTTGGCCGACGGCACGCTGGACACCGCGGCCATCGTCACTCACGAATTCGACGTCAACGATGCCTTGGGGGCATTCGAGACGGCGAGGAACTCGGCGGAATCCGGAAAGGTCCTGCTGAAGTTCTGACGGCAGGGTTCGCACCCGGCCACACTCGCAACACCTAAAACTGTTGCAACGCAATGGCGAAGCACCCTCCCGGTCTCCCGTTAGAGAACCGGGCGGGTGCTTCGTTGTTAAACCCGGGCGTCGATCCAGCGAACCAAACCTAGGAATCGAATTCCCTGTCGAATCCCCGCAACAGCGGCAGCGTGCGCACGTTGGTGGTGGTGAAGTGCTTCCCCTGGAATTCCATCTCCATGACCACGCCCAATGCCAGGTCGACGATCGCGTATCCGCGCGTCGCCGGATGGAACGGGTCGTCCTTGTTGCCGAACTCAACGCGCATGTGCCCGGGTTGCCCGGGCCGGGCGGAGGTCACGGTGTTCCCGTCAGCGCCTCCGCCCCAGATGGGCAGGTCCAGCGGGCTGAACATGCCAAGCGCCGGGGCAAACATCGGAAAATGCGGGTGCCCGAACGACATGGACGCGGACTCGCCGTCGTAGACGACAACCAGCGAGGCCTCGGAAGGGTAGTAGACCACCGAATGCCCGGTACCGACCTCGTCGTATTCGTACGTTCCCTCGTTGGTCCTGGCGCGCACGGAAAATGTCGCGCCACATGCCGACTTGCTGTCCTCCTGGACGACGGTGCCAAAGATGCTGTCCTCGGTCCGCGCCGCACGCAGCGCACCGATCAAGGTGACAAGGTGCGGCAGTTCGTTTTCATCCATGGTGCACGCTCCGGCGTCGCAGGGAAGGCAGGGCATCCTGCCTTGTCGCCAGCATAGCGTTCACGTCCGTCGCGTCACCGGATTGGTGCTTTGCCATGCTTCCCGGTGCCGCGCCCACGGCCGGATGGGCGCGGTGCTAACGGTAGTCCTTGGCCAACGGCCCCATGGGTTCCGCTCCGGGGTTCGCCAGCACCGAGCGCGATGCGCGGCGGAATCCCACCATTGCCTGCCGCCAGTACCTCGCCGGGGAAAGACCGCAGGCCCGCAGGGCCGGGCCATGGTCCAGCGCCAGGACCGCTGCCGCACCGCCGGCGATGACTCCCCAAGCCAGACCGATCAGCATGCGTCCGGCGCGGGGCGTGTCGCGGAATCCCTGGCGCAGGCGGTCGATCTGGAAGCGGATGTGGTCCTGCTCGTCGCTGGCGATCCGGAGGCCGATGCCCCGCAGCACCGGATCGGGAGCCCGCTCGGCAAGTGCCGTGAAATAGCCCATGGACACCGATTCGACGATCAGGAAGAGGCCCAGCTCCGTGCGCAGGCCGAGCGCCCGGCGCAGCACGGTGAATGCCGCGTCCGACCAGTGTGCCTTGAGGCTGGGTGCCTCCAGGTGGTCCAGGCCGCGGCGGAAGAGCGCCGAGTGCTTCTGTTCCTCGCGAACCAGCAGCTCAAGCGCGGCCAGGTAGGTCGGGTCGCCCTCGAGAGCCGCCTTGGAAAGAAGGCGTTTTCCGTCGCCGCTTTCACCGAGTTCGAAGCGCTGGAACGAGTTGATGAACGCCTGTCGCGTCGGTTCGTCCAGGTTCGAGCGTGCGTCCCATTCGATGTCGGCTTCGATGAGCCGATGGTGTGCCGGGTTGGCGCGGAAATGTTCAAGCCAGCGGTCGAATGTAACGGGCTTTGATACGGTGGCGGCGCCTGCGTCCATGCTCAGTGGTTCCGTCATGATGTCTCCGATCCGGGGTACTCCAAAAGGCAGGAGTGGTCCCCTGTGGGTTTTCATTCTTGAAATTGGTTGGATTTCCTAGAGGGTCAGGAAGGGAATGAGGTGTTCGTTCCCGGGTTCACGGTCGCTCGTGGTGCACAGGTAGCCGGTCGGCAGGTAGCTCCACTGGATCTCGAAACCGGTCGCACCGCCGTCGCTTCGCATGCATGCGTCCATGGCCTTGTCCCACTTCAACCCGGGAAGGATCCAAAGTGCCAGTGCGACCAAAAGTGCGATCGGCAGGCCGGCAACGAGGACCTTTCTCGATGGGGCGCCCATCAGGGGCCGTTCTGGTTCTCCGGCCCGTCGGGAACCCAGCGCAGGATGTCCCCGGGCTGGCATTCCAGGACCTTGCAGATCGCATCGAGGGTGCTGAACCGCACGGCCTTGGCCCTCCCGTTCTTGAGCACGGCGATGTTGGCGGGGGAGATCCCCACGGCGTCGGCGAAATCATTCACCGACATTTTCCGTTTGGAGAGCTCGATGTCGATGTCGACGATGATGGCCATCAGACGACCTCTGCCAGCTCGTTTTCGAGAGTCGTCGCGCTGCGGAGCAACCCGCGCATGACCAACATGAGCAGGACGATGGATGCGCCAGCGATTCCCGCCGCGCTGACGGCCAGCACCACGCCGGGTCCCCCGACCCGGACCACGGCCAGGAGGTGCACGCCGGCAAATACGGTGAGGAGCGTCAGGGCGATGGCGGCGCCGATGATGACGTTCACCCAGCGGAACGCATGCTCGGTGAAGATCGCATTGCGTTCCACCATGGAAAGCAGCACCCAGGTTGCGAACAGCCCGATCTGGACGCAGGCGATTCCTGCAACGGCAATGACCGTGTAGGGTCCGGCAAGGAACGCCACTTCGGGAAACGCCGTCGCGGATTCCAGTGTGTAGCTCGGAACGACGACTATCTGGCCCAGCAGCAAGACCAGGAACACCAAGACGAGCAACACGCGCAAAGCGAGGATAACGGATCGTTTCATGTATCGAGTATCGATAGGAATCTATCGAAAGTCAATCGATTCCGAGAATCGGACCCTTAGTGTTTCCCGAATCGCCTAGTTCTTGGGGCGGGGGAAGATCCTTGGTTTGTCGGCCCAGACGCCGCAAATCTCCTGGTTGGTCCGCCGCATGATCTTCTCCATCGAGGCCCGCGCGTCCTGCGGCACGTGTGCGGAGATCGCGTCGGCGACGGCTTGGTGCCAGGTGAGCGCCTCCTCGTGCGGGCGTTCGGGCATGAGCCCGAGTTCGGTTCGACCGCGCAGGGTTTCGCCGATCGGGTTGGCGAGGTTCGCAAACATTTCGTTGCCCGAGGCGGCCAGCACCAGCGAGTGGAAGCGGATGTCCAGTTCCAGGAACGTGTGGAGGTCCCCGGACCGGCCGGCATGTCGCATTTGCGCGGCAAGGTTCAGGAGCTCGCCGCAGAATTCATCCGGGGCGTGTTCGGCGGCGAGTTCCGCGGCCATCGGTTCCACCGCGACGCGAAGCTCCGTGAGTGAACGCAGCTGGGCACCCAGTCCGCCGCTGGCCAAGCGCCACCTGATCACCAGCGGATCGAAGGGATTCCAGTCCTCTGGTGGCAAGACGCGGATGCCGACGCGCTTGGTGGAGACCACCAGCCCGGCGGAGGCAAGCACCCGGACGGCCTCGCGAACCACCGAGCGGGAGACCCCAAGCTCGGTTTCGATCTCCGAAGCCAGGACGACCGCGCCGGCGGGAATGGAGCCGTCGACAATTCGGCTTCCGACGTGTTCCACTGCGCGGTGGTGCAAGCTATTGGGCATGACTCAACCTTATAGGTTACTTCGCACACAAACCGACCAGCCAACTCCCAGAATCGCGCCCATTCCGGGGGCAATTTCTTGCAACGAAGCGTGTTTATTTGGCCTTGTGCACACCGGACAAACTAAGCTGGTGGGTAGTCACGAAGCCGTGCCCGGCGCTTGTCGTGCCGGTATCTTGCCCGGCTTCGATATTCGCAACCGATGGAGACTTCATGCCTGCACAGATTGGCGTCACCGGCCTAGCCGTCATGGGCGCAAACCTTGCCCGTAACTTCGCCCGCAACGGCTACACCGTTGCCCTGCACAACCGCTCGGTCGCCAAGACCGACGCCCTGTTGGCCGCACACGGCGATGAAGGCGACTTCATCCGCACCGAAACCATGGAAGAACTCGTCGCGAGCCTCGAAACTCCCCGCCGCGTCATGATCATGGTCAAGGCAGGTGGCCCGGTCGACTCCGTGATCGACTCCCTGGTCCCGCTGCTCGAAGAGGGCGACATCATCATCGATGGCGGCAACTCCAATTTCCAGGACACCCGCCGCCGCGAGGCCGACCTGGCAACCAAGGGCCTGCACTTCGTCGGCGTCGGCGTATCCGGCGGCGAAGAGGGCGCACTGCTGGGCCCCTCGATCATGCCGGGCGGTTCCAAGGAGTCCTACGACGCCCTGGGCCCGATGCTCGAAAAGATTTCCGCCAAGGCCATCGACGGGGCCCCGTGCTGCGCGTGGATCTCCACCGACGGTGCCGGCCACTTCGTGAAGATGGTCCACAACGGCATCGAGTACGCCGACATGCAGGTCATTGGCGAGGCCTACGACCTGCTGCGCACCGGAGCCGGCCTTGAGCCCGCCGCCCAGGCAGCGATCTTCGAGGAATGGAACAAGGGCGAGCTCGCCTCCTTCCTCATCGAGATCACCGCCGAGGTGTTGGCCCACGTCGACGCCAAGACCGGTTCGCCGCTCGTCGACGTCATCGTCGACTCCGCAGGCCAGAAGGGCACCGGCCGCTGGACCGTGCAGTCCGGCCTGGACCTGGGTTCCCCGATCTCCGCCATCGCCGAATCCGTCTTCGCCCGAGGCCTGTCTTCGCAGCGTGACCAGCGTGCCATCGGCCAGGAAGTCCTCGTTGGCCACGAGATCGCCGTGGAGCTCGGCGAGAACTTCGTCGAGGACGTGCGCCAGGCGCTCTTCGCCTCCAAGCTGGTTTCCTACGCCCAGGGCCTGGACATGCTCACGTCCGCCGGCAAGGAATACAACTGGGACCTGAAGCTCGACGAGATCGCCTCGCTGTGGCGTGAAGGCTGCATCATCCGCGCGGCCCTGCTTGCCGACATCACCAAGGCCTACGCCGAGGACGAGAAGCCGGCCAACCTGCTCTTCGCCCCGGCCTTCGCCGCCGCCATCGCCGAGGCCGTCCCGGCCTGGCGCCGCGTGGTCGCCACCGCCGTCCAGATGGGTGTGCCGGTTCCGGTGTTCTCCTCCTCGCTGGCCTACTACGACGGCCTGCGCCGCAAGCGCCTGCCGGCCGCGTTGACCCAGGGCCTGCGCGACCTCTTCGGTGCGCACACCTACAACCGCGTCGATGTCGAGGGATCGTTCCACACTCAGTGGAGCGGCGACAAGACTGAAATCGAAGCCGAAGACACCCACTAGTCTTCACGCGTTTCACCCCAAGAGGTGGTACCCCTGTTTTTGCGGGGCACCACCTCTTTGCGTGCGGTCGCTTAGGGCAGCCGGTTCCGGGCGTCGGCGATTTCCGCGTCGTACTGGGCCTCGTCGAACACGAATTCGCCGGCCGCCGGCACGTAGTTTCCGAAGTAGTCGTCATCCCCGTAGCACCATGAATAGGCAAAGTCCGACCACACTACCCGGCCCTCGGTTCGAGTGATGCGCACCGTTAGTCCGCCACAGCCCGGGTCGCCACAGGGGCAACCCAGCAACCAGGGGTCCCGTCCCGATTCATGCAGCCGCGGGCCCGACAAGCAATCCAGCTGCTGTCTGGCCGCGTCGTCACGGCTAGCTAGCCTGCAAATTCGTCTGGCATGAGTCGATGATCGACGGGGTTCCTGCGCCCCTCTGCTCCAGCCACGAGGACAGGAGCCGGCCGTCGATTTCAAAGTCCAGCCACGGGTCCGAGCCTTGAAAAATGTTCGCTGGCCTGTGGGGCAGGAATCGTCGCTTCTTCCGGGTGGACCGCGAATTCGGGACGAGTCGCAGTACGTGGGGAACTCGTTCGGTGTCGGTCGATGGTGGAAGGGTGCGTGGAAAATGCAGGATGTCGGTCTCGCGGGTTTCGAAAGGGTCCCGGTCGAAGCTTAGGGTTCCCAGTCCCGTCTCAATCTCGAGCCCGGCCTCCGCATGTTCCAGCCGTGGCGCGGCAATTTCTATCTCGGAAAACGCGTCAAGAATTGCGTCCGGAAAGATTGCCTGGTCAGGGACGATGTCTGCACGGATCGACGTTGGTTGTGTGCTTTCGTAGCTTTGTCCGCTGCGCAAGGCCAGGAACCATTCAAAGCTGTTGTGGCCAGTCCTGTAGCAGCGAATCCAATAGCCGTCGCCATGGACATCCAGCCAAGGCGTGTCGCGCTCGGCCGCACCCCATGGGCAGGACCCACTGGTGAAACGGTCGGCATCTTGGCGATCCACGTCATGAACTCCAATCGAACTGGCATCGGCAAGGTGCAACACGGACGCTGCTGTGCCGTCCATGACCGGGCTTTGTCCAACGCGGCCCTAGGGCCAGGTCGAACCCGGTCCTCGTGAAGAGACGGCACTGTTTGGGATAGTGGTCGGCGGTCGGCGGAGGTGTAAAGCGCCAGCCTGCCCAGTTGAACCTGGGATGCGCGACATCCTCCTGGCTCAACCGGGAGCACCTCTGGAGTTTTCACACGGGAATCAATCGGCCAAGTGGTCCAGCTGGCCCATGAGCCCGGGATAGCTGGAGTCTTCCGCCAATACCTTTTCAAAGTCCTTCCGGGCAAGCGATCGCTTGCCTTGTGCGAGGAGCAACCGCCCACGCTCGATTAGCGCTCGGTGCCGCAGGGCGGCGGGCCTGGACCGGATCCTCAACGCCTCCTTGAATGCATCTCGGGCGGCATCCAGGAACGCGAGCTCGCGCAGAGCAATGGCGCGCTGGATCAGCAGGAAAGTGGCGGCCTCGTCCACGTTGGAGATTCCGTCGGTCAGTGCAACCACGTCGTCCCACCGTCGCTGGCAGGAATACAGTTCGGCCAACGAGACGGCGGCAACGGTGCTCGGTGTCAACTGTTCCACCGCGTCGACGGCGGCAGGCAGGTTTCCCGCGGCCTGGTGGACCTCGGCCAGCAACAGGCCTATGAAATCGTGGTCCGTCGACAGTTCCGCGGTGATTCCCTCGGCGATGTTGATGGCGGCCACCGTGCGCCCGGGCAGGTACTTGAGCACGAACGGATCCGCAGCAGGGTCGTACCCGATTTCAAAAAGCCATGTCAGCAGCTCGATCCCGCGGTTGAAGTTGTTTGTCGGCAAGGCATCGTCGGCGGCCTCCCGGAATGCGGCGATCTGTCGCGCGGCCGGGTGTTCGATGGCGACGCGCTTGAGCTGCTGCAGATCGGGTTTCGCGACCAAATGCCGGTGCAGTTCCTTCTCCCACTTCGGCGCAAAGATCCCGGGCGTCGGGGGAGCGGGCGGAGCTGCGTGCGCCGCATTTCCGGCAGGGGTGGCCGTGCGCCGCACGGAGCCGCCTAACGTGGAGGTGCTGACGTGTGAGATGCCGGTACCGGGAATGCCGACGGTGTGGGTGACGCGGCCCGAGGTGTTGGCGGAAATCCGGGCACCCTTCACGCCCGCGCTCAGTCCGAGGCTCTTCGGGGTGACCGTCATGCGGATTCCCGGCGCGATCTTGAACGACTTCCTCATCCTGAATCCCACAACAATTTCCCCCTTGAATCGTGCTCTGTTCGGCTTGAACCAGTCTAGACAGACGACCCCGACGCATCCCGGATCGGCACGGCGCACCAACCTGCCCGTGCCGCCGTTCTTCGGTCTGCTGTCCGAACGGCTGGTCCTTGTCCGCGGTTGGCGGGCGGGCATAGGCTCGGTCCCATGGACTATCGATTCCTCGGGGCCTCCGGGCTCAAGATCACCGAAATCACCTACGGCAATTGGCTCACCCACGGCTCCCAGGTGGAAAACGATGTCGCGGCCGCCTGCGTCAGGGCGGCACTCGATGCTGGCATCACGACCTTTGACACGGCCGACGCCTATGCCAACGGTGCCGCCGAGGAAGTGCTCGGGGCGGCACTGAAGTCGCAGCGCCGCGAATCACTTGAGGTCTTCACCAAGGTGTACTGGCCAGTCGGCCCCAAGGGACCCAACGACACAGGCCTGTCCCGAAAGCACATCATGGAGGGCATCAACGGTTCGCTGCGGCGCCTGGACATGGACTATGTCGACCTCTACCAGGCGCACCGGTACGACCATGAGACGCCCCTTGAGGAGACGATCCAGGCGTTCGCCGACGTAGTGCGTGCCGGCAAGGCCCTGTACATCGGCGTCTCCGAGTGGTCGGCCGCCCAGTTGCGCGAAGGCCAGCGACTGGCCCGGCAGGCGGGGTTCTCATTGGTCTCCAACCAGCCCCAGTATTCGGCGCTGTGGCGCGTGATCGAGGCCGAGGTGGTGCCTGCCTCCAGGGAGCTGGGCATGTCCCAGGTCGTCTGGTCCCCGATGGCGCAGGGAGTCCTCTCCGGCAAGTACCTTCCCGGCCAGCCCGCCCCGGCCGGAAGCCGCGCCACGGATGAAAAGGGCGGTCAAAACACCATCTCCCGGTTCATGGACGACGTGCTGCTCGAACGTGTCCAGAAGCTGCGGCCGATCGCCGACGAGCTGGCGCTGAAGATGTCCCAACTGGCCATCGCCTGGGTCCTGCAAAACCCGAACGTCGCCACTGCCCTGGTGGGTGCCTCGCGGCCCGAGCAGGTGGCGGAGAACGTCAAGGCATCCGGCGTGGTGATCCCGCCGGAGCTGATGGCCGCCATCGACGATGCACTTGGCGACTCGGTCGAGCGCGACCCGGCCATGACCGTGAGCCCGGAGAAGCGCCCGGCGTAGGTGTCGAACGGATCCCTCCCGAAATGGTGCTGCCGTGCTCCGGCGACAACGTCCGATTGTTCGCCCGGCAGATGCGTAACCTGCGCAGGAACATGATCCGTCGTGGGTTACGTTTAGGGCTATGACAAGTGCTTATGAGTTGGAACGCGCGGCCGATACGCTGCGGACATTTGCCCTGGACGAGGGCCTGAAAGCGCGGGTCATGTCCTCGCCGGTGCTGGCAGAGATGGCAACGCGAGTTTCGCGGAGATACACCGCGGGGGACACCGTCGAGGAAGCGATACTAACCGCGCGGAAGGCCATGGACCGGGGCCACCGTGTCAGCATCGAATACGCGGGTGAGTCGGTGCGCACACGCGAGTTGGCCGTGTCCGAGGCGGGGGTTTTCCTGGACGTGGCCACTGCGATGGGAGAATCCGAGCTGCCCGGCACCATCTCCTTCGACCTGACGCACCTCGGTGCGCTCGTTGACCCCGAGCTTGCGCTGGAACACGTCCGGGCACTTGCCCGGGCAACGGAGGCGCAGGGAACCACCCTCATGATTTCCGCCGAAGGGTCGGACCGGACCGACCTCGTCCTGGATCTGTACGATCGGCTTTCCGACGAGATCCCGCGGATCGGCATCACGCTTCAGGCAAGGCTGCACCGGACGCCTGCGGACCTCGAACGCGTCCTGAAGCGCCCGGGAACGATCCGGTTGGTCAAGGGCGCCTTCCTTGAGCCGGAATCCGTTGCCTACCCCCGCAACAGCCGGGAGCTCGCCGTCGCGTACCGTTCGCTGGCTGCCCGGCTGGTGGAATCGGGGCACCGCGCGGCATTTGCCACGCACGACGAGGAACTGGTCGATGCCCTCATCGCCGAGCACGGTGATGCCCTGAAGGGCGGCCAGATCGAATTCGAAATGCTGCTGGGGCTTGGCACGCAGTTGATGGATCGACTGGGTGCCCAGGGCTACGCCACGCGCGAGTACATCGTCTTCGGCGGGGAATGGTGGCTGTACGTGCTCAACCGCATGGCTGAACACCCCGAGCGCGCTCTGGCGGCCCTGGCCGACCTGAACCTGCTTCCCACGGCGTAGATCCATCGGCCGGCGGGCGTCCCGCTGCGCTGCGGTTTTCGCACTTGAGGGCGCCAACGATCGGGACCTTGCGGGTTGCGAACACTGGATTACACTTATTACACAAGTATTCACAGATGACACAACTATTCACCGGAGTTGCCAGTGATCAACCCATTCCGCCCGACCGCCGGTGCGACACCGCCGGACATCATCGGCCGCACGGGAGTCCTCGACGAGTTCGAGTACGGACTCGACATCCGATCCGGCGCACCCGGGCTGCTCTCCATCATCACCGGTGCCCGAGGCATCGGAAAGACCGTGATGCTCGGCGTCGCTGAGGACATGGCGCGTGCCAAGGGCTGGGTCGTCATCTCCGAAACGGCGACGGCCGGCTTCCTCGGCCGCTTGGGCAAGGCCATGGAGCACGCGGCCGACGAACTCGGCGACGGGCCCCCGCGGCGGCGCATCACCGGGATCTCCGCGGGCGGGTTCAGCATCGCCACCAGCCTCCCGCCCGAGCAACAGCTTGACTGGCGGCAGCTCGGCGAGGAGCTCCTGGGCCACCTCGAGGCGCAGAAAACCGGGTTGCTGATCACGGTCGACGAAATCCATGCGGCCGACCGCAGCGAGCTGGCGCAGCTTGCAGCCAGCGTCCAGCACTTCATCCGCGACGGCCTGCCCGTGGCGCTGGTGTTCGCCGGGCTGCCCGCAGCCGTCTCCGACCTGCTGAACGAGGGCGTCGCCACCTTCCTGCGCCGGGCGGACCGGATCGACCTGCACGCCGCCGCGGTCGGCGAGGTCAAGGCCTCCTACCTGGAAACCTTCAACGACGCCGGCTTCACGCTTTCCCCCGGGCTGGCCAGGCAGGCCGCCGAGGCCACCGACGGATACCCGTTCCTGATCCAGCTGGTCGGCTACCACCTGTGGCAGCTGGCGGAGGTCGGCTCCGGGACGATCGACGTCGGCGACATCGAGAAGGCGACTCGGGTCGCCCGGCGTCGCAACACCCGGGTTGTCATCGAGGCGGCGCTCTCCGAGGCCTCGTCCAAGGACCTGGACTTCCTGCTGGCCATGGCCGTGGACGACGGACCGTCCTCGATCGCCGAGGTCGGCGCCCGCATGGGGGACAGGCGCAACACCTCGGGCAACTACCGTTCCCGGCTGATCGCCGCCGGCCTGGCCGAGCCAGCGGGGCGTGGAAACATCCGGTTCGCCATCCCGGGCCTGCGTGAGTACCTGCTGGCCAAGTACCCGGACGGGGCCTAACCACGGTCCGGTCGGCGGGCAAAGAAAAGCGGCGTCGAAACCGCCCCGAAAGGGGAAGGCTCCGACGCCGCGGCAATTCTCTGTTTTGCGATCCGGCTAGATCCACATGGCCGGGTCGATGTACTCGGCAGGATCCACCGCCGGCTTGCGCTCCTCCAGAGTGCGGGGGCGGTTCTTCGCCGGGATGCCGGTGATGATCGAGCCTTCCGGTGCGTCCTTGACCACCACGGAGTTGGCGCCGATGGCCGAGTCCGCGCCGATCACGATCGGCCCCAGCACCTTGGCGCCGGCACCGATCACCACGCGGTCACCGATGGTCGGGTGGCGCTTGACCTTTGCCAGCGACCGCCCGCCGAGCGTGACGCCGTGGTAGATCATCACGTCGTCGCCGATCTCCGCTGTCTCGCCGATCACGACGCCCATGCCGTGGTCGATGAAGAAGCGGCGGCCGATCGTCGCGCCCGGGTGGATTTCGATCCCGGTGACGAACCGGCCGGCCTGGGAAATCAGCCGCGCCGGGAAGCGCAACCTGGGATTCTGCCAGAGCCGATGGGTCAGCCTGTAGATCCAGATGGCATGCAACCCGGAGTACGCCAGGAAGTTCTCGGCATTGCCGCGGGCGGCAGGATCATGGGCGCTCGCGCTGACTAGATCCTCGCGCAATCGGGAAAAGAAACTCACAACGTGACCTTTGTTCCAGGGGTTTGTTCGGGAGGTTCCCCGGCTTGCGGCGCGGGAAACCAAAAGCGGCGGACTCGCCCCTTCCGCCCGGCGCGCCCCGGGAATCGGGGCGCACCGCGCGGAGGGTCGGTCCACCGGAAAGTGCTGCTAAAGCCTAGCCGCGGATGTCGTCGAAGAGCAGGGTGGAGATGTAGCGTTCGCCGAAGTCGGGGATCACGGCGACGATCAGCTTGCCCTTGTTCTCCTCGCGGGCCGCGACCTGCAGGGCGCCCCAGACGGCGGCGCCGCCGGAGATGCCGCCGAGGATGCCTTCCTGGGTGCCGAGCGCGCGGGCAACGGACACGGAGTCATCGATCGCGGCGTCAAGCACTTCGTCGTACAGCTCGGTGTCCAGCACCTCGGGAATGAAGTTGGCGCCCAGGCCCTGGATCTTGTGCGGGCCCGGCTTGCCGCCGTTGAGGATCGCCGAATCCTTCGGCTCCACCGCGATGACCTGTAGGGACGGCTTCTGGCGCTTCAGGAAGCGGCCGGCGCCGGTGATGGTGCCGCCGGTGCCGATGCCCGCAACGAGGATGTCGATCTCTCCGTCGGTGTCTTCCCAGATCTCCGGGCCGGTGGTGGCCTCGTGGATGTTCGGGTTGGCGACGTTGGCGAACTGCTGCGCCCAGATGGCGTTCTCGGTGGTCGCCACGATCTCCTTGGCCTTCTCCACCGCGCCGCGCATGCCCTCGGAACCCGGGGTCAGCACGATCTCGGCGCCGAAGGCGCGCAGCATGACGCGGCGCTCGGTGCTCATGGTCTCCGGCATGGTCAGGACAACCTTGTAGCCGCGTGCCGCACCGACCATGGCCAGGGCGATGCCGGTGTTGCCGGAGGTGCCCTCGACGATGGTTCCGCCCGGCTTCAGCGCGCCCGATGCCTCGGCGGCGTTCACGATGGCCACGCCGATGCGGTCCTTGACCGAGTTTGCCGGGTTGTAGAACTCCAGCTTCACCGCGATGTTGCCCGGCAGTCCCTCGGCCAGGCGGTTCAGGCGCACCAGCGGGGTGCGGCCGACGATTTCGGTGACGTCGTTGTAGATCTTCGACATGGTTGATGTTTCCTTAGCCATGGTGGATGTGTCCTTACATGCAAGCGGTCCCGCAGTGTTGAACCGTGGTCAAGTGGTTGGCTATAAGCCTAGTCAGCCTCGCGGTTCGACGGGTTCTTCAAGCCACGCGGCGTAATATTTCCTCGCCTTGGCGAGTTTCGGGTCGATAATGACGCGGCAGTAGCCCTCGCGGGGGAACCGGTTGTAGTAGTCCTGGTGGATGCCCTCAGCGACAAAGAAGTCCGCGGGTTCCTCGATGGCCGTCACGATCGGGTCGGGGTACAACCCGGCAAATTTCCGCACGAATTCGCGGAAAAGCTCGTCCTGGTCGGCATCCAGCGGGTACATCGCCGAGCGGTATTGCGTGCCAACGTCGTAGCCCTGCCGGTTCAGCGTGGTGGGATCATGCGTGGTGAAGAACATGTCAAGAATGACTTCCTCGGGCACGATCGCCGGGTCGAATGTTACGGCGACGGCTTCCGCGTGACCCGTGTTTCCCGCGCAGACCGACCTGTAAGTGGGCGCCGGCTCGTGTCCGCCGGTGTAGCCGGAAATCACCGAGGACACCCCGCGGGTCCGCTGGTACACCGCGTCCAAGCACCAAAAACAGCCGCCTGCTAGGACAAAGGTGCGCAACAGCTGTCCGTCGCCGCCTTCGCTGGTCGGCGAAAAGCGGATCGGGATGTCGGAGATTGAAAAATCGTTCACATGGATACTCAATCACGGGACACGGCATTTCATTCCCGGCACATGCGCCCAAACCAATCCCGGCCATGCGTCCAAAGCGCGCCGATCCGGTTACGGTAGATGCATGCAAAGCAACAAGGGACAGCCACACGGCATGCGTATCGTCTCCGACCGGACGGACCCGGAAGTGGTCGACCAGGCCTCAGCAACCATGCCCGAATCCGATCACGGGGCAATGGCCTCCGTACCGGGTAACGTTTCAACGCTGCCCGGCGTGGCCGGACATGCCGGTGCCGCGATGCCCACTGCGGGGCTGGCCGTTGCCGGGTCGGCCGCCGAGTCGGCAACGAACGATGCCGTGGCCGCCGAGGGTCCCCGCGACGTTGCAGATGGCCAGGATCCCGACGACGAAAGCGCAGTCGAGCCGGCCCCCGTGCTGACCACCCCGACCCTGGGCGAGGTGCTGCTGGCCATCGAGGAACTCTGGCCCTCGTCCCTGGCCGAGAGCTGGGACGCCGTCGGACCCGTCGTTGGCCGCCCAGAGCGTCCGGTGCGCCGCATCATGTTTGCCGTCGACCCCACGCTCGAGGTGATTGCCGATGCCGTCTCGCGCGGCACCGACCTGCTGGTCACCCACCACCCGCTGCTGCTTAAGTCCGTGAATTCCGTCGCCGCAACGGGCTTCAAGGGCGAGGCCGTGCACCTGCTGATCGAATCCGGTTGCGCACTGGTGACCGCGCATACCAACGCCGATTCCGCGCTTGGCGGCGTCTCCGACGTGCTGGCAGACATCCTGGGTGTCACGGACACCAAGCCGCTGGCGCCCTCCAGCGCCGGGCTGCCCGAAGAGGGCATCGGCCGCGTCGGCATGCTGCCCGAACCGATGCTGCTGCAGGAATTCGCCAGCCGCGTCTTCTCCGCACTGCCCTCCGTGGCCGGGGGAGTGCGCGTCGCGGGCGAGCGTGCAGGAATCGTCCAGAAGGTCGCCGTCTGCGGCGGCGCCGGCGATTCGCTCTTCGACGCCGTTCGCGATTCCGAGGCCGACGTCTACGTCACCGCCGACCTGCGCCACCACCCCGCCTCCGAGGCCCGCGAGGCCTCGCTGAACGGCAAGCCGTACCTGATCGACGTCTCCCACTTCGCCAGCGAATGGCTGTGGCTGCCCTCGGCCGCCGACGCCCTGGTCAACGTGCTGCACGACCTGGGCCACTCGGTCGAGGCCGAGGTCTCCAAGATCAATTCCGATCCCTGGGACTTCATCCTCACCCCGTAGCGTCGGGTGTCGCTGGCCAGGCCAACACCGGACCCCGACGCATGCTCGACCGGACGGCGTCGGCCGTGATCGTCGACCCGATGACCCTGGCCCGGGGCCAGTCTTCGTTTCCCCAGGCGAGGAAGGCCACGCCATGATCCTGTGTGGCGCCTGAAATTTGCCGGGAAGTCCGAATCCGCGAAAGCGTCGCGGGATGCCCGGACTACTTCTCGAAGTCCATCGCACAGCTGGCAACCTGGCCTTTTCATGGATGTCGACGGGCATCGAAAGTCGAGACCGGCTGTTGGCTTTGCGAGCGTCAGGAAGCGGTGTCATACCCAGCGGCCAAAGGCCCCCGTGAGGCCTTGTGTGCCCTCATGGACGGTGCCAGACTGGCCGCAGGAATTGTCCCGGCGATCGGAAATCATCATGGCTAATTGAACTGAATGCGTCGACGTGACCGGGTTGCCCGTGTCGCGTTCGATGCAGGGGCACGACTCGTCGAATTTACCTGCATAAGGAAGCCCGGGAACCCAAAGCCCGGACACGCTCGCGCCATTTGCCGATACCCCGCCGAATGCTGCTCGATGGCACCGAACAGCCGAAGCGACAATCGACATGCCATACCGCAGCCGCTTGGGAACCACAGGCGGTTGCCTGCGCGAACCAGGAGTTTCCCATGCACAAGGGAAATGTCGTTCAAACGAAGTCCCAGGATGAACCTGCACGCGCGCCCTTGGGCTTGATGCGTGGCCAGGTATTGGTTGCAGCGGATGAAAACCAGGAAGCCCGCTGGCTGCCCGGCGAACGGCTGGACCAGCTCTTTGAAGAGCAATGTGACCGGCTGCGCGACGCCGGAAACGAATCACGCCTGGCGGTTGACTGCCGGACGCTCACGCTCACCTACGACCAGTTGGATGGCAAGGCCAACCAACTTGCCCGTCATCTGCTCGCTCGAGGGTGTCGGTCCGGTGACAAGATCGCGCTGCTTTTCGACGAGCCGACGCGTTCGTTCGTGGGGATGCTCGCCGTGCTTAAGATCCATGCCGCTTATGTTCCCCTGGATGCCGGATATCCTGCTGACAGGCTCTCCTACATCATTGCCGACGCAGACGTCGCCATGGTTCTGACTCTGGCGCATTTGAGGGAGTGCCTCGTGGACGCCGTGGTTCCCGTCACCGCATTGGACGAGGAAGCCGGGCTGATCGATTCATTGGAGTCCTCGCGCCTGAGCGCAGTGGAAAAAGGCTCGTCGACGGAACAACTGGCCTACATCATCTACACATCCGGCACCACCGGACGCCCCAAGGGCGTGGCGATCGAGCACGCCAGCATCTGTAACTTCGTCAGGGTTGCCGCCGACACCTACGGGTTCCTGGAACGGGACAGGGTTTACCAGGGCATGACCATCGCATTCGACTTCTCCGTGGAGGAGATCTGGGTTCCCTGGATGTCCGGCGCCACGTTGGTTCCCAAGCCAAGCGGAACCGCGCTGCTTGGGGCGGAGCTGGCCGAGTTCCTGGTGGCAAACAGGATCACGGCCATGTGCTGCGTGCCGACCTTGTTGGCCACCATCGATGAGGACATCCCCACCCTCAGGTTCCTTCTGGTCTCGGGTGAGGCCTGCCCGCGTGACCTGATCGTGCGCTGGCACCGTCCGGGCCGCCGCTTCTTGAATGTCTACGGACCCACCGAGGCCACAGTCACTGCCACGTACTCGGTCGTTGATCCCACCCGTCCCGTCACGCTGGGGATACCTTTGCCCAGCTACTCGGTGGTCATCCTGGACCCCGACGAACCGATGGCATTGCCAGCCGGCTCGAGGGGCGAAATCGGTTTGGCGGGTATAGGGCTGGCCAGGGGATACGTCAATCGTGACGATCTGACCGACAAGGCCTTCATCGCGGATTTCTTGGAGATCGACAACAACCCGTCGGGGAGGATCTACCGCACCGGCGATCTGGGCCGGATCAATGAAGCCGGCGAGATCGAATACTTCGGCCGGATCGATACCCAGGTCAAGATCCGTGGCTATCGGATAGAACTAACGGAAATCGAATCGGTGCTGCTACAGGTTCCCGGGGTGGCCCAGGCAGTGGTCGTCCCATACGAGCCGGTGCCGGGGATGGCTGAGTTGGTTGCTTACTACAGCCTGCGCCATGACACCAGGGCGCTGGATAAGGCGACGCTGAGGGATCGTCTACAACAGCGTTTGCCCGGCTACATGGTGCCGGCGTACTTGGAGCAGCTGGAAACCATACCGATGTTGCCCAGCGACAAGGCGGATCGAAAGCGCCTGCCGCCGCCGACGTCCCCGCGTTCCGGCGCCGACGCCCAGGAATACACGGCTCCGGCAAATGAAACGGAGGAACTTCTGGCTTCTTCCTTGGCCGAAGTTCTCAAGGTCGAGGTCGTATCCACGCGCGCAAATTTCTTCAGCGATCTTGGGGCAAACTCCCTGTTGCTTGCATATTTCTGTTCCCACACCCGGAAGAACAGCGCGCTTCCCCCGCTAGCCATGAGGGACATCTACCAAAACCCGACCGTTGAAGAATTGGCGGCGGTTGTGACGAGGACGGGCGTTGCCACGGTTCAGCACGTCCAGTATCCCGAAGCGGCTGAGGGAACACAGGCGACAACCCGCCAGTTCGTCACCACCGGTGCCCTCCAGATGTTGATCTTCCTGGCTTACACATACGTCACGGTCACCCTCATGGTCATCGGATACTACTGGGCGGCGGCGGCACCTGACCTGCTGCATCTTTGGCTGCGATCCGTCGTGTTTGGCCTGGCAACCTTTGCAGGCTTGTCGATAGTCCCCATTGCCCTGAAATGGATGCTTGTTGGCCGGTGGACGGCCCGTGAGATTCCGATCTGGTCCGCGGGTTATGTGAAATTCTGGTTCGTCAAGGCGCTGCTTCTCAGCAATCCACTGCGGATGTTCGCCGGGACGCCGTTGTTCAATGTCTATTTGCGTCTCCTCGGCGCCAAGATCGGGCACGATGTCGCCCTCTTCTCCACCGCCGTGCCCGTGTGCACCGATCTGTTGACGATCGGAGACGGCACGGTGGTCCGCAAGGATTGCCTCTACAACGGCTACCGCGCCCATCGGGGGGTCATCCAGCTTGGTCCCGTGACGTTGGGCAAGAATGTCCTGGTGGGTGAGAAGACGGTCTTGGACATCGACACCGCGATGGGGGATGGCTCCCAGCTTGGCCACTCCTCATCCTTGCAACGTGGGCAAGTAGTTCCTGCCCACCAGAGCTGGCACGGGACTCCTGCCCAGCGCACGGACACCGATTACCGGGCCGTTGAACCGGCGCTATGCACCTTGAGACGGAAGATCATCTATAGCTTCTGGGTCGTGTTCAATAGGCTTTTTCTCATCGCGCCCCTCGGCATCTTCTTGGTAGCGGAGTTCTTGCCGGGCTACCTGCAATCAGGGCTGCTTTGGAAGGACACGGGAAGGTTCTCCGCCGAGCTGCTGGTCGTTTCCTTTGTCGCTGTGGCTGTCGGGATCATCGGTGGTCTGCTTGTGGTCGCCACCCTGCCGAGGCTCCTAAACCAGTTCCTGACCCCGGGCAAGGTCTATCCCCTCTATGGCTTCCACTACGCCGTTCAGCGGACCGTTGCACGGATCACGAATCTCCGCTATTTCAAGCACCTCGCGGGTGACAGCTCACTCATTCTCTACTACCTGAACTGGATCGGATACCACCACCCGAACCCGGTGCAAACGGGGTCCAACTACGGGGTCGAAGTCAAGCATGACACCCCGTTCATGGTCACGGTGGGCTCCGGAACCATGGTGTCGGATGGCCTGTCAATCATCACCGCGGAGGTATCGAACACCTCGTTCCGCCTGGCACCCACCCGCATTGGAGGCAACAATTTCTTTGGCAACGACGTTACCTATCCGCCAGCGGGGAAGACCGGGGAAAATTGCTTGTTCGGGACCCGGGCCATGGTTCCCATTGACGGGTCAATCCGGGAAGGGATAGGTCTTCTGGGGTCGCCTTCCTTCGAAATCCCGCGCTCGGTTCAGCGGGATGCCGCCTTCGACGACCTGAAATCGGCGGAGGAAATGGGGATGCGCCTCCCCGCCAAGAACCGACACAACGGCGTCACCCTTGCGATGTTCCTGATGCTGCAATGGGTCTATGCCTTCCTGGCGCTGTGGATCGGATCGATAGACCTGACCTATCTTGAAGACCTAGGCGCGCCCGTCGTTGCGCTCGGTCTGCTGCTCATCGGCATGACATTAGTAACCGTGTCCATTGCCGCCGAACGCCTCGCCCAACTTGGGCACAAACTCATCCCGCGCTTCTGCTCCATCTACGAGGTTCCCTTTTGGAACCACGAGCGCTTTTGGAAATTCGCTGCCGGGGGTTATCTTGGCGCATTCAACGGCACGCCGTTCAAATCCTTCATCTGGCGATGCTTGGGCGTGAAGGTGGGCAGGAGGCTATTCGATGACGGGTGCGCGATTCCGGAAAAGACGCTGGTTTCCTTGGGTGACGACACGATCCTGAATGCGGGGAGCTGCATCCAATGCCACTCGATGGAAGACGGTGCCTTCAAGCTTGATTCCATCTCCATTGGCTCGAGGGTCACGATCGGCGTGAGCGGGTATGTCCACTACGGGGTGACCATGCATGACGACTCCGTGCTGGATTCCGATGCATTCCTGATGAAGGGCTCCGAGGTTCCGGCAAATGGAATGTTCGGCGGCAACCCTGCGCAGGACCTGTCGGCCTACGTGGTTCGAAAGCCGAGGGAAGCCGTGCGCCAGCACGGCAAGCACCGAGCCTGACACGGGCTGCCGGGACCTAGAGGACGATGAACCGACATCGCTTCGACGGGTATGTGCCCGCTGGGTGGCGGCATTACCACTCACGGTGCAATTCGACCGCATCGCCACCGTCAGCCGGTTGGCGGGTTTGGCAGGTCGATGTTGCCCGCCACCGCCCCGGCGGGTCGAGAACCCTGCGTTCGACCCCGGCGCACTAGTGTTGTGGCTAAGCGATCACCGATCGCCTCGTGCCCGCGGCATAGGCGGGTACCGTGCGTATTGCGGAGGACACCATGGCAAAGGCAGCACCGGCGGAACAACTTCGACTCCTGGACTTGGCACGGCTCGATTCGGAAATCACCAAGCTCAAGCGCACCATCGCCGAGGCCTCCAACGACGCCGAGGTCGATGCCGCGCAGGCGCGGCTCACAGAGTCCGGTACCTCGCTGGCCGAGGTTCTCGCCCGCCTCACCGCCCAGCAAGCCGCGCTGAAGGAATCCGAGGCTGCCGTCGAAAAGGTGACCGCGCACATCAACAAGGACCAGAAGCGGATCGACACCAACGCAGGCTCGGCCAGCGACATGATGGCACTGTCCCACGAGGTCGAATCCCTGACCAAGCGCCGCAGCGACCTCGAGGACGCAGAGTTGGAGATCATGGGCGAACTGGAGGACCTCCAGGCCGAGCACGACGCCGCGGCGGCACTGAACATCCAGCGTTCCGCGGAGCTGGACGCCCACACGGCCCGCCGCGACGCGGCCGTTGCCGCGCTGAAGGAAGAGCTGGCAGCCGTCGAGGCCCGGCGCAAGGAATTGGCAGCCACCTTCGAGGAGGGCCTGTTCAGCACCTACGAGCGCATCCGCACCCGCTCCGGCATCGGCGCTGCCCGGCTCTTCCACGGCGCTTCTGAGGCCAGCGGCATAGCACTGGCCGCCGGCGACCTCGCTGAAATCAAGGCGGCTCCGGCAGACGACATCGTCTTCTGCCCAGACTCCGGCGCCATCCTGGTCCGCAGCAGCGAGTGGGGTTCATGAGCCCGTCCGGCAAAACCGCGGGTCACCCGGGTCACCCGGACTCCGGGCCCCTGGGTTCGGTGCCCGTGCCGGAATACATGCCGGTACCGGGCAGCGGCCGCCTGCACCACACCGAGCTCTGGGTCCGCGACTTCGACGCATCCCGCGCCACCGTCGGCTGGCTGCTGGAGCAACTTGGTTACAGCCCGGGGGAGCCCTGGGCCAACGGCGTGAGCTACCAGGGGGCGCACGACTACATCGTGCTCGAATCGGGTCCCGACGTCCTGCCCGTTGTACACCAACGCTGCGCCCCGGGGGTCAACCACCTGGCGTTCGCTGCCGGGAGCCGGAGCCGCGTCGACGGGATCACGTCCGCTGCCATCGAGCGCGGATTCAGGCTGTTGTTTGCCGACGCCCACCCGTTCGCCGGCGGCCCGCAGCACTACGCCGCGTACCTTGTCGATCCGGACGGATTCGAGTTCGAGCTGGTCGCCGAGGATTAGCGTGACCCGGCGGCCACCCGGGGAACACTGCGATCGGACAATGCGCTGTCCGGTGAAGATGGCATGCGGCAGGGCCGCACGCCGCCGAAAATCCTCTGTCTGCTAGCCCACGGCCCGGAACGCGTGGTCCTCGGGCAGGATGATGTTCAACTGGTGCGCCTTGCGTGCGGCCCCCGTCACGAGTTCCGCCTCCCAGCGTTCCTGTGCCGCGGCCAGCAATTCCTCGGGCGTCGACACCTCGGTGCCGCGCGTGAGCAGGTGCGCGGCCAATTCGCCGCGGGTGTGCTTGGCAAAGTGCGAGACGACCTTGCGCACCCCGCCACGCAGCTGGAACACCGAAACGCTGACGGTCTGCGCGGGTGCCGGCACCCATGCCGCAGCATAGGTGCTCGACCGGCAATCGACCACCAGTTCGCCCGCGGCCCGTTCGTTGAGCACCGGGGTCAGCTTCGGCTTCCACCAGCTGGCCAGCTTGCCGATCTCCGGCAACTTCACGGACATCGACAACCTGTAAGCCGGGATCCGGTCAGCGAAGCCGACGGCGCCCCAGAGTGCGGAGATCACCAGGATGCTCCGGTCGGCCAAGCCCTGTTGCGCCGCATCAAGCCGTTCGTAGCCGAGCGCCTCAAAGAGCACCCCGGTATAGACAGCGTGGGCCGCAGCCGCTGGCTCCCGGTGCAGCTCAATGTTGCGGGTGACCTCCTCGACCAACGACTTGCCCACGCCGAGCACGTCAAGGGCATCCTCGCCGCGCGAAACCTCCGCCAGCACGTCCAGGAGCTGGTGGCGATGCGCATTCAGTTCCGGGAACTGCAGGGCATCTGCGTCGAACGGTTCGCCGCTTGAAGCGGGTTGTTTGCCCTCGGAGGGCGGAAGCAAGATCAGCACCCATCGATACTAATCGCCTCGCCATCCAAACCCGCTTTCGTGAATGCCGGCCATCGATGTGCAAAGCGGCACCGCGAATGGGACTAGAATTGAACGCTGGACGGGATGGCCGGACGATCGCGTGCCACGCAAGTGGCCCGAGGAACGTCCGGGCTCCACAGAACAGGGTGGTGGGTAACGCCCACTCGGGGTAACCCGCAGGCCAGTGCCACAGAGAATAGACCGCCCGCATTCGTGCGGGTAAGGGTGAAACGGTGGTGTAAGAGACCACCAGCGCCCCAGGTGACTGGGGCGGCTAGGTAAACCCCACCCGGAGCAAGGTCAGACAGACTACTGGGTTGTTCGCTCAATGTAGTCGGGTGGACTGCTTGAGGGTGTCGGCAACGGCACTCCTAGATAGATGATCGTCACCGCGATTCGGGTAACCGACCGCGGCACAAAACCCGGCGTACAGGCCATCCCGTCCATTCAAATCCCCAAATCAGAGCGCAAATCCGGTCCCCGGCGACCGTGCGGGGCTAGACTCGGGCCATGGAATGGTTGCTCTGGCTCGTCGGTGTCCCGGTGGTGTGCCTGCTGCTGCTCTGGGCCGCCTCGAAGTTCACGTTCCCCGAAAAGCAGGCCGGCAGCAACGGGGCTTCCGGGGTCTTCGATGTCTTCAACACCCTGTACAACCCCTCGTCGGCCGCCGCGCGCACGGAACTGGACGAGCAGAAGCGCCGGATCGTCGAGTCGGCCCAGGGGCAGGACAAGGATCCCCTGGCAGGCTTCCACCCGAGCCACCCGACCGAACCGGACGACGGATCCGACGACGTGCCGCCCGGTGAACCATGGACCCCGCGCTGATGCCCAGGACTTCGCTTTTGCCCTCAGCGTCCCTATTGCGCCATGCCGCCCGGGTCGCACACGCAGGCTTCGGCTCCCGCCCGGGGCCGGTGCCGATTCGGCGCCCGGAAAGGTAGGCCGATGAAACGAATCGAGATCACGTGCGCCGACGGGCACATCCTGCGCGGGCACCGATTCGAACCGGCCGCCTCGGATGGACCGACAAGGGGTGTCGTCGTGATCGCCAGCGCCACCGGGGTGCTGTCCACCTACTACCACCGCTACGCGGCATTCCTCGCGAAACACGGATTCACCGCCATCACCTTTGACTACCGTGGCATCGGCGCCTCCGCGCCAGAATCGCTCAAGGGATTCAGTGCCCGCTGGCACGAATGGGGCTACAAAGACATCGATGCAGTCATCGCTTCGGCGCGCTCACACAGCCCAGGCCTGCCCCTGCATTTTGTCGGCCACAGCTTCGGCGGCTTCGGCGTGGGCCTCGCCCGGGAGTCCAGGCACCTTACAAGGATCCTCACGGTCGGGGCGCAACACGCCTACTGGCGCGACTACGCGAAACGCCACCGCGCGGGATTCTGGCGCCGCTGGCACCTCGCCATGCCACTGGCCGCGCTGCGCCACGGGTATTTTCCCGGCAGGAAACGTGGCTGGCTCGAGGACCTGCCCCGGGGAGTGGCACTGGACTGGGCGCGCAGCCGGAGGGATTTCACCGCGGTGCGCCGGGGAAAAGCCGGAGCCAGCATGCGCCGGCACCAGCAGGACCTGCGGGCGCCGATCCTTGCTGTCGCCGCCACCGACGATCCCTTTGCGACGCCGCGTGCCATGCGCCGCACCCTGGCCTACACGCCGAACGCGCGGCACCAGACGGCCAGGATTTCCCCGCAGGAGCTGAACCAGCCCGAACTCGGGCACTTCGCGCTGTTCCACGACCGCTTTGCCGACACCTTCTGGGTGGACACGCTCGCCTGGTTGGGCGACGGCGTGAATCCCTGGGGCCGCACGAGCGGAATGCCGCAGTCCCAGCTGGTCCCCGGCCGGCGGTAGCTGCCTGCGCACGATCGCGCTCCTGCATCGGCATATAGGGCCGGACCAAGTCAACAGGTGCCCGCACGCGGTGTCCACAAGATCGCCGGAATCCGCGTACGCGAGCGTTCTGTGATCGACCTCACCGGGAGGTTACGCCCAGCGCGCCGCTCACCGACTAGAATGGTTAGCGGGCCACGGCCCACGGGGAAAGATCCTGATACCCCACACAACCGTTTCTGCAAAGGTGCTTTTACGGTAGCAACCGGCTCGAGGATCACCAGCCGGCTGAATTGGAAGGATTTTCAGTGACCCAGCAGTCTGTCGCAGCCCTACAGGAATGGAGCGGGCGCGAAGAGCTCGCCGAGGCCATGATCCCGTTGATCGGTCGTCTGTACCGCAACAACAACGTGGTGACCTCGATCTATGGCCGCAAGCTGATCAACCAGTCGGCCATCAACATCCTCAAGGCACACCGCGTGGTCCGCCGCATCGAGGGCGAAGAGCTCTCCATCGAGCAGACGATGCCGTTGCTGCAGGCCATCGACTCCTTGAACGTCGGCGCCGTCTCCATCGACCTGGGCCGCATGAACAAGAAGTTCGTCGAATCCGGTTCCACGGACCTGGTTGCCTTCCTCACCGAGGAACTCGGCGAAAAGGTCGGCCAGGCCGGCGCCACCGACGCAGAGCCGACCGACGTCGTGCTCTACGGCTTCGGCCGCATCGGCCGCCTGCTGGCCCGCATCCTCATCGAACGCGGCGGCTACGGCCTGCGCCTGCGCGCCATCGTCGTGCGCAAGGGTTCGGACGACGACATCGTCAAGCGCGCCTCGCTGCTGCGCCGCGACTCGGTCCACGGACCGTTCGACGGCTCGATCACCGTCGACGAGGAAAAGAACACCATCCTCGCCAACGGCACGCTGATCCAGGTCATCTACTCGAACGACCCGGCCACCGTCGACTACACCGAATTCGGCATCAACAACGCCATCGTGGTGGACAACACCGGCCGCTGGCGCGACGAGGCCGGCCTGTCCCAGCACCTGCAGGCCAAGGGCGTCGCCCGCGTCCTGCTCACCGCACCGGGCAAGGGCAACCTCAAGAACATCGTCCACGGCATCAACCACACGGACATCACCGCGGACGACAAGATCATCACCGCCGCGTCCTGCACCACCAACGCCATCACCCCGGTGCTCAAGGCGCTCAACGACCGCTTCGGCGTCGTGCACGGCCACGTCGAGACGGTCCACTCGTTCACCAACGACCAGAACCTGATCGACAACTTCCACAAGGGCGAGCGCCGCGGCCGTTCGGCGGCGCTGAACATGGTCATCACCGAGACCGGTGCCGCCAAGGCAGTGGCCAAGGCCCTGCCGGAACTCGAAGGCAAGCTCACCGGCAACGCCATCCGCGTCCCCACCCCGGACGTTTCCATGGCGATCCTGAACCTGAACCTGGAAACGGCCACGGACAAGGAAGAGCTGAACAACTACCTGCGCCAGGCCTCGCTGGGTGCCGAGCTGCACAAGCAGATCGACTACATCGATTCGCCCGAGGTTGTCTCCACCGACTTCGTCGGCTCGCGCCGCGCCGGCATCGTTGACGGCCTGGCCACCATCGCCACCGGCAAGAACGCCGTCGTCTACGTCTGGTACGACAACGAATTCGGCTACTCCTGCCAGGTGGTCCGCGTCATAGAAACGATGGCCGGCACCCACCCGGTGGCGGTTCCCGCCATCGCGGCAACCGAGACCCTCAGCGTCTAGGTTTCCGCGCCGCAGCGAGCGGGCCGCACCCTTCGATTATCGATCGGTGCGGCCCGCTTCCGCGTTTAAGGCCCCGGCGTCCATCAGCCGAATATGCGCGTCCGCGACTGCGCGGTGGTGATGGCGCGGTGGTGATGGCGCGGCCGGGGCTGCGGCCTCGGCTTTTTGCGGCTAGGGTCGATCCATGGATTCCCGACGACAGCCCGGACTCGCCGCCGCCCGGCCTTCCGCTGCCTCACCTTCCGGCGCGACCAGGATGCGCAGGTTGCTGGCGTTGGCGGCGGCCACGACGTGCCTGGGGCTGCCTCTGCTCGTTGCGTGCGCCGGGAATCCGGGTACGCAATCCGGTACGCAATCCGGCGACGGCAGCGAGCCGGCGTTGGAGCTGGCGCTATCCGACAGCGACCCGCGGCTGATCCGCACGAACGCGGCCATCGGCGGCGCATCGATGCAGGCGCTGTTGACCGGGACGCTGAGCGTGGGACGCGGCAACTGCCTGGGGATTGCCACGGACAAGGGAACGGCCGTCCCGGCATTTCCGCACACGGCGGTGCTGCTGGACGGCGGACGCATCGGGATCGACATCCAGGGCCGTCGCTACCTGGTGGGCGACCAGGTTTCCTTCGGCGGGGGACTGGCGGTGCTGGGCGAGGACGATAAACGCGACCTGGCGCCGTGCCTGGGCGAGGGCGACACGGACATCTTCCTCATCCAGTCCTTCGGGCCCTGATCGGGAACCGCCGAGTACCCCGGCGGAACCCCGGCAAGCGCCGGGCAAGCACCCGGCGGTCGGCAAGCCCCAGGCCGCCGGCCCGGGAATCAGGCCCGGGACTCCGGCCACGCGCAAAGACCCTTGCCGATCTGCCAGGTGCCGCCGGCGTCGATGCGCTCGAGCACCAGGCGCTGCAGCGAGGAATCGCGCGGCAGCGTCGCGGGGTCCGTGCCCTTGGGAACGCGGAACGTGAAGTACAGCGCGTCATAGGGCTGGTCCCGCAGCTCCACGTTGGAGAACCGCGCGGCGAACCTTGCCATGTTCGATGCCGGCAGGCCCGCCGCAAGGTACGGGTCCAGCAACCAGGAGTCGCAGTTGGCGTGGTCGATCCGGGCAGCGGGGAACCGGCGCGCAAAGAACTCCGTCGCCAGCGCCAGGGATTCGTCCACCGAGGCCGGATCCAGCGGCCCGTCCTCGGGAATGTGGACGCCGACGGTCCAGGGACCCTTCGGCGTCTCGCGGTGCAGGTGGTACTGCAGGCGCCCCAGCCGGAAGAGCATTCCGGAAAGGTGCAGCAAAACCCACGACCAGGCGTCCATTCCGAAGCCGCCGTGGGTTCGCCGGTGCAGCTCCATCTGCTTGCCGATGTCGGCGAACGTCGCCTCGATCACCGAGGGGGAGACGCCGGAGCGTTCCAGCCGTTCGGCCGCCACGGGGGCGAAGCGCAGGATGGCCTCGATCCACTGCTCCTCGGTCACCCCGTCGAGCTGCTTGAGCACGGGTGCCTCGGCATCGCCCCAGCGGGCGTCGAGGGTTTCCAGGGCACGCTGCGTTCCGGGGTCGGCCGGGGTGTCGAGCATCAGGGTGCAGGCCCGCCGGTCGACGGCCGGGATCGCGCACAGGTCGAGAATTGCGGCCGTGACTTCTGGGCCGTGGGTGACGGTCATCGGATCGGGTTCCTGCTTCTTTTCACGTGCGCGGATGGGTCTTTGCCGGTCCAGTGCCGATTTCGGGCCGAGACCGGCGGGCGGTGGCGGTCAGTGGCCGAACGGGTCCTCGTCGGTGCCCGGCAGCCAGGTCAGCCCGGGGACGCCCCATTCGAGGGACTTCTTGGCCTTCTTCCACCGCTTGGCCCACTTGTCGTTGAGCTTGTCGACGTACAGGTACCCGTCCAGGTGGTCGTACTCGTGCTGCATGATGCGCGCGAACCAGCCGGTGGCGTCGAAGGAAACGGGGTTCCCGTCGCCGTCGAAGCCCTCGACGCGGGCGAACTCGGCGCGCTTGAGCGGGAAGTTCAGCGCCGGGGCCGACAGGCAGCCCTCGATGTCGTCGTCCGGGTCCGGGGTGGCCTGGGAAACCTTGGAGAGCGTCAGCCGCGGGTTGACGACCACGCCGCGGGTCGGCGCGTCGTCCTCGTGCTCGTACTCGTAGGTGAAGACGCGCAGGCCGACGCCCACCTGCGGGGCGGCAAGGCCCACGGCGTTCGCGGCGTCCATGGTCTCGTACATGTCGGCGATCAGCGTGCGCAGCTCGTCGTTGAACTCCGTGACTTCCTGGGCACGGGTGTGCAGCACGGGTTCGCCGTAGATGGTGACTGGACGGATGCTCAAGACTTGCTCCTTGTGATGATGTGCCGGCCGGCGGGTGGTGCGGCCGAAGGTGTTGGTTCGCGGTCCCCCGTGCTGCGGGAGCAGGCTAGGACCCGGCTCCCAGCGAACGGCCGATGCTCTCGCGCATGATCTCGCTGGTGCCGCCGAAGATCGTCAGCAGGCGGGCGGCGAGGAACGACTGGGCGATCGGGTACTCGAGGATGTAGCCGTAGCCGCCGTGGATCTGCAGGGCGCGGTCGCTGATCGACTTCGCCCGCTCGGACGCCCACAATTTTACCTGCGCGGCCTCGATCTCATCGAGTTCCCCGTCGTTGAACGCGAGGACCGCGCGGTCGACGTAGCCCTCGGTGACCTCGACCTCGGTCAGCAGGTCGGCCAGGACAAAGCGGGTGTTCTGGAACTGCAGCAGGTTGTCGCCGAACGCGTGGCGGTCCGTGGCGTACTGCAGGGCCTGGTTGTAGGAGGCGCGGGCCACGGCGGAGGCGGCGACGGCGATGGCCAGGCGCGCCTGGGGCAGCTGTTCCTTCACGTAGCGCAGGCCCGCCCCGAGCTCGCCGATCAGGTCGGCGCCCGGCACCCGCACCTCGTCGAAGAAGAGCTCTGCGGTGTCCGAGGCCCGCACGCCCATCTTGTCCAGCTGGTTGCCCGGGACGTAGCCCTCGGTCTTGCCCACCATGAACAGCGAGTAGGAGTCGGCGTTGCCGCGGCCGGTGCCGCCGTCGGTGCGGGCCAGCACCACCGAGGCGTCGCCGGTGACGCCGTTGCCAATGAAGGTCTTTTGGCCGGTGACCAGCCAGTCGTCGCCGTCGCGCACGGCCTTGGTGCGCACGCCGCGCAGGTCGGATCCGCAGCCGGGTTCGGTCAGGGCGCAGGAGGTGACGATCGATCCGTCGGCCATGCCGGGCAGCCACTTGGCCTTCAGCTCGTCAGAGCCGTAGTTCAGCAGGTAGGGGAGCACCAGATCGTCGTGCAGGTGGAAGGCCAGTGCGACGCCGAGGTGGCCGGCGGCGACGAATTCCTCGTCCATCACGGTGCGGAAGCGGTAGTCGTCGATTCCCATGCCGCCGAATTCCTCGGGGATGGCCAGGCCCAGCAGGCCGGCCTCGCCGGCTGCGGTCCACATGCTGCGCGGCATCTGGTGTTCGGCGTCCCACTTCGCGTAGTGCGGGGAGAGCTCACGGACGTTGAACTCGGTGGCAAGTTCGCGGAAGTGCTCGTGGTCTTCTTCGAAGAGTGTGCGTTTCATCTGTGACTACCCTCTCTGCCGTGGGCCGGGGGTCGGATTCCCGTCCACATTCAATTGTCCGTTGGTCCCGCCCGCATGCGCGGCCCGATTCGTGCACCGCCCGGGTATGGGAAAAGCCGCTCCGGATAAATCCGGAGCGGCTTCATTGGGGTGAGTAACGGGGATTGAACCCGCGACCTTCTGGACCACAACCAGACGCTCTGCCAACTGAGCTATACCCACCAAGTTCGCCGTGAGGCTAGTTGCCTCGCTCTTCGTTCTTTCGTCCGAACCGCTTGGCAACGAGAACTATCTTACACACACTTTGGGGTGGAGTGCCAACTCGGATTGCCCCCTTTTTGGTGTGTTCTGCGCCACAGTGCCTAATCAGCCTGTTTTTCGGCGACGATGCGCGCCGCGATGGCCTTTGCCTCGGCCGAGTCCGGGCCCGGCGCCGGGACCATGACGGCGGCCCGGTAGTACTTGAGTTCGTCGATGGAATCCTTGATGTCGCCCAGGGCGCGGTGGTTGCCCGTCTTGGCCGGCGCCTGGAAGAAGGCGCGCGGGTACCAGCGCCGGGCAAGCTCCTTGATGGTGGAGACATCGAGGATGCGGTAGTGCAGGTGGTCGATGACCTCGGGCATGTCGCGCACCAGGAAGGTCTTGTCGGTTCCGACCGAGTTGCCGGCCAGCAGGGCCTTGTTGGCTTCGGGGGCGTAGGAGCGGATGTAGTCCATGACGATCTTCGTCGCCTCCTCCATGGACAGGCCGGCGTCCAGCTCGTCGATCAGCCCGCTGGTCACGTGCATGTTGCGCACGAAATCGTCCATCTGGTCCATGGCCGCGACGGACGGCTTGATCACCACGCTGACACCGTCGCCGAGGACGTTCAGTTCCGCATCGGTTACCAGGACCGCAACTTCGATCAGGGCGTCGTGTTCCAGGCTCAGGCCCGTCATCTCGCAGTCGATCCATACAATTTTTTCAGCTGAAATAGGCACAGGCCCAATTTACCCGATGGGTGCCGCATTCCCCGGTTGCGGATCGGGGCGGAGGTCCATGGCGCCTGCGGCGGCGAGGAAGGTTGTTGGCCGTGCACTGGCCGGATGGTGCCGGTCCCCGGCGTAGTCCCTGCTGGCGTCGGTCCGTGGCGAACGGTTGGCGCCCGAGGGGTGCCCCGGCCCGGGCAACCGGACCGCGCTCCCGGACGCGGCAGCATGCCCAGGAAGCACGTGCGGCCAATTCTCGAGTTGGACCCGTGGCCGGAGCCCAATCCCCGGGATCGTCGACGCCTGCCTACTTTTTCTTGGTTGCGCGGTTCTTGGTTGTGCGGCACCCGACGCATGTCCATCGGTCCGTGTTCGTCGTCGATCATGAGGTGCCTGGACAGGCCCGGCATCGACGCCGGGACATGAAAAGGTCGGCTCCCGGGAAAGATGGAGGGTTCCGGAGGCCGCCCCATCCTGCGTGGCGATGAAATGTCCTATGTGCGGCTGCAGCGCCCCGTGTATAGCGCCCCGTGTATCAGGAGCGGGTGGACCTCGATGTGCCCAGGAACCAGATCAGGAAGAACACCGCCAGGCAGGTGCCCGCCAGCGCGATCGCCGCGTTGGCGGCCATTCCCAGTGCGGGGGCGGAGAAACCGAGCAGCACCGCCAGGAATGCGCCCCACCCCAGCATGCCGTGGTTGCGCGTGGATGGTGAAGCTGGAGCCTTGGCTCGTCGGCCCATGGAGGGAATCCCCGTTTCTGCTGTCTGTTTGGTGACTGAAGTTGCCGGCGGCGCCTGCCCGCCGGGAGCGACCGAAGCCCGGGCCCTGCGTGCGGATGCGTTGTCCATGCGTGGGCGCGCCGGATCGGTCGGATCCAAGCCTATGCGCCGTGGCCGACGTAAGCCCGCCAGCCACGCTAGGTGCAGGTGAAGCGCATGTGAGGTGCGGCGCAACCGCCGGCCGCATCCGGGGTTTCGGGGGGTTGCGGTGCTAGGATCGGACTTGATTTTTCGCAGGATTGTGCGATCTTGCGCGCCCCGGCGCCGGTTGCGCCGGCGAGTACAGGGCGCACCAGGCGGATGTTAAGGAGAGGGGCCAGATGGAGTCGAAACACCCCGCGGATTCCGACGGCGGCCTTCCCGCGCAACCCACGGGCAAGCAGGGGGCCGCGGCGGGATCCGCGGCCGGGTCCGCAGGCAGCCTGCCCACGGGAACCTGGCGCGGCATCCACCTTTCCCCGCTGATCCAGGGCGTGGTCGGCTCTTTCATGATCATGCTCGGGTCCCTGGGCGTGGGCTGGCTGGCAAGCGCCTCCCCGATGAACCGCAACCCGTTCCTGATCGCCATCCGCACCGAGGAATCCGGCGTGATCGCCAGCGCCGTGGTGATGACGCTGGGCTGCTGGGTGCTGTTCCGCGCCTGGCTGCGCATGGGGCAGCAGCTGGCCGGGTGGCCGGAGGGTTCGCTGGCCACGGTGCGCAAGGCCGTCTGGGCCTGGAGCGTCCCGATGCTCTTTGCGCTGCCGATCTTCAGCCGCGACGTCTTTGCGTACATCGGCCAGGGCCGCCTGGTGGCCGCCGGGCAGGACCCGTACACGGACGGCATTTCCACGCTGAACAACTGGTTCCAGCTGGGCACCGACATCACCTGGGCCGAGTCCGAGACCCCGTACGGCCCGCTCTACCTGAACGTCGAGTACTGGGTGAACCGCCTGGTGGGCACGAGCCCGGACCTGTCGGTGTTCCTCTTCAGGCTGGTGGCGTTCGCCGGGGTGGTCCTGTGCCTCGTCTACGTGCCGAAGCTCGCCGCCCTGCACAAGGTCTCCGGGGCCAAGGCCGCCTGGATCTCGGTGGCGAACCCGCTGTTCCTGATCAGCTTCGTGGCAAGCGCACACAACGACTCGTTCATGGTGGGCCTGGCGCTGGCCGGCACCTACTATGCGGCAACGCGCCGCGGCGTGCTGGGCGTGGTGCTGGTGGCCGGTTCCATCGGCATCAAGCCGATCACGCTGGTGCTGCTGCCGTTCATCGGGCTGCTCTGGGCGGGGCCGGGCGCCAGCTGGGCCCGGATCGTCCGCTACTGGTTCTACACAGCGGGCCTGGTGCTGGGCATCATGGCGCTGATCGGCTGGGCCAACGGCTACGGCTTTGGCTGGCTTTCGGTCATGCTGGGCACCGGCACCGGCGCCGTGATGTTCGCCCCGCTGGGGGCGCTGAACGCGCTGCTGTCCGGGGCGCTGTCCACGATCGGCCTGCCCGTCGACTGGATCCTGCCGGTGCTCAAGCTCATCGGCAGGCTGGCCTCCGTGGGGCTGGTGTTCCTGCTGATCTTCAAGGGCAAGTCGACGCACCTGATCCAGCGCATGGCCCTGGCCTTCTCCGCGCTGGTGATCCTCTCGCCGATCATCCAGCCCTGGTACATCCTGTGGCTGCTGCCGTTCTTCGCCGTCACCGGCATCCGCGACGACTGGCAGATGCTCTGGGTCTACTTCACCACCGCGTTCTTCATCGCCTTCGGCGCCGCCGACCAGATCTTCGTCTGGCAGTTCTTGGGGGACCTCGACCCGTGGGTCAAGCACCTCTCCACCGGCATCTCCTGGGCCGCGATGTTCTACCTGGGGTTCCTCGACCCGCACACGCGCGTGCTGTTCAGGTCGCTGGTTCCGGTGCGCTTCGGCGGCCGGCACCCCGGCAGGGCGGTGGCCGTCCAGGGTTCGTCGGTGACCGGCCCGGTTGTGCCGGGCATGCCGAATGTGCAGGCCGCGGCGAAACCGGGTGCCGCCCCCGTCGGGGAACCGAACCCCGGAGTCCCGGGGGAGACCGACACGGGCTCGAACGCCTCCGGAAACAACTCCGCCGGAAACCACTGCACCGGAAACCTCGGCACGGGAACCGACTCCGCCGATGGGAAAGCCGCGGGCAACGCCGGGGACCACGAGGTGCCCCGATCGTAGGCCCCGTCGATCCGCAGCGTGTTGAGCCGGCATCTGTTGGGCCGCAACCCGCCGAAGCGCCGCCGCAAGGCACCGCCCGGCGGTTTGTGGCGACCACCCGGGCCCTGGAGTCCGTGCGCGAACGCAGCGCCCGGGTTCCCTTGCTGCGCCACCTCACCGGCGGCGGGGAGAACAGCCCCAACGTCGCGATCGGGCAGGGCCTGCTTGCCTCGCTGATGGTCATGGTTGGGTCCTGGGGCGTGGGCTGGATCCCGAGTTCCCAGGAGTCGATCCTGTCGCGCTCCAGGTTCCTGCTGCCGCTGCGCGTGGAAACCCTTGGCGTGGTCATCTGCACGCTGTTGCTCGCGCTGGGATCCATGCTGCTCTTCCGCGCCTGGCTGCGGCTGCGCCAGCGCCTCCGGGCCGCCGACGCGCAGCCGGTGCGCGTGCTGCGCCGGGCCATCTGGACCTGGTCGGCCCCGCTCTTCCTTTCCTTCCCGATCCTCTCGCAGGACGTGTACTCCTACCTGGGGCAGGGCCGGCTCATGCACGCGGGCCGCTCCCCGTACGAGGACTGGGTCTCCCAGCTGCCGGGTTGGTTCGCCCAGGGGGCGGACTCGCTCTGGGCGGAATCGTCGTCCCCGTACGGCCCGCTCTTTTTGATGTATGCGCGGTTCACCTACTTCGTCTCCGGCGGGGTGCCCGAGTACGGCGTCGCCATGATGCGCCTGGTGGCCGTCGCCGGCGTCGCCCTGTGCCTGTATGCGATCCCGCGGCTGGCCGAACACACCGGCGGCGACGGGGCCTGGGCCCTGTGGATTTCCGTGGCGAACCCGCTGTTCCTGCTGAACATGGTCGGCGGCGTGCACAACGACGGGCTGATGGCCGGCGGGGTGCTGCTCGGCTTCCTGCTGGTCTTCCGCAAGAAGCACGTGCTCGGGGTGCTTGTCGCGGCGCTGGCCGTGGCGATCAAGCCGATCGTGGTGCTGGTGCTGCCGTTCCTGGGCTTGGCGATGCTGCCGCGCGACGCGGGGCTCCGCGCGAAGATCCGCGCCTGGGCGCTCACCGGCGCGGTGGCCGGGGCCGTGCTGGCACTGCTGGGCTGGGCCTCCGGGCTGTGGTTCGGCTGGATCGCGGCGATGGCGAACGCCGGGGGAGCCGCGTTCCCCTATGCGCCGGTCGGGCTGCTGGGCATGCTCATCGGGTGGATCGGCTCGCTTTTCGGCGGGGACCTGCGGGCGATTGCCGGGGTCGTCTTCACGATCTTCATGATGCTCGCGCTGGTGCTGGTGTTCCGCCTCGCCGTCAGGAACCCGGCCGGCGAGCCGGTGCTCTACGCCGGCTACGCGCTGGGCGCCGCGGTGGTGCTGGCCCCGATCATCCAGCCCTGGTACCTGCTCTGGCTGATCCCGTTCTTCGCGCTCGGCCGCCGCTACCCGGTGGCCTGGGAACGCGCGCTGTACGTGCTGTGCCTGTTCCTGGTGCTGGCGGGCGTGGTCGACCAGCTGTCGGTGGCGCAGTGGATCTCGCTGATGTGGGTCCGCATCCTCGCCGCCATCGTCGGGCTCGCCTACATGGTCTACCTGGTCTTCATCGACCCGAAGACCGCCGGCATGTTCGGCGCGGATCCGCGCCGGCCGCGCGGCGCGCCGCCCGTGCTCCCCAAGATTTCCGCACTGCTTAAGTCAAAACGACCAAAACCCAGAAGAAACGAGGCAACCGGATCGTGATGCAACCGGTCAAGAACCTGTTCAACGCCCGGGAGGCCACCCGTCCGGTGATCATCGGGCTGCTGCTGCTCACCGCGCTCGGCGCCGCCATCGCCGTGCTGACCAAGCAGTGGTGCCGGGTCAACGGCTGGCCCGACGCCGAACAGCACCTGCACATGTGCTATTCGGACTTCACCCAGCTCTTCGGCACCCGCGGCATGGCCGACAAGCTCTTCCCGTACTACACCGGGCTGCCGGCCGAGCAGGCGCTCGAGTACCCGGTGCTGCTGGCGATCATGGCCGGGATCACCGCCATGGCGATCCCCGGGATCGGATTCTCGCCCGAGCGCCAGCTCGCCTACTTCGACCTGAACTCGCTGATTTCCTTCGCCTGCTGGGCCGTGGTGGTCGTGGCAGTCGCCTACGCCGCCCGGCACCGCAGCCGCGACGCCATTATGGTGGCGTTGGCCCCGGGCATCATCCTGACCAGCCAGCTGAACTGGGACCTGCTGGCGGTGATGCTCGCGATGCTCGGGCTGCTCGCGTTCTCCCGCAAGCACATCGTGCTCGCGGGCGTGCTGCTGGGCCTGGGCGCCGCGGCGAAGCTGTACCCGTTCTTCCTCTTCGGGGCGATCCTGGTGCTGTGCCTGCGCACCGGTCGCATGCGCCACTTCTGGGTCTCGCTGGCTTCCGGCGCCGCGGCCTGGCTGGTGGTCAACGTGCCGTTCATGCTCACCGCGTTCGACGAGTGGAGCCGCTTCTACACCTTCTCCGGCGACCGACCGGCCGGAAACTCCTCCATGTGGCTGGCGTTCGTGTGGACCGGGATGGACGGATCGACCATGTCCTACCTGTCCAACGGGCTCTTCGGGCTCGCCTGCCTGGGCATCGCGTACCTTGGCCTCACCGCCACGCGCCGCCCGCGCATGGCGCAGCTGGCGTTCCTGATCGTCGCCGCGTTCCTGCTGCTGGGCAAGGTCTACTCCCCGCAGTTCGTCATGTGGCTGATCCCGCTCTACGTGCTGGCGCGGCCCAAGTGGCGCGAATTCATCGTCTGGCAGGCGATCGAGGTGTTCCACTGGGTGTTCGTCTGGCTCTGGAGCGCCAAGTGGGTCTCCGGGCTGAAGTACTTCGGCGACAGCTGGGCGATCGAGATCCTCTACGGGATCGGCATCGTCGCGCACATGGCCATGCTCACCTACATCTGCGTCAAGATCATCGGTGACATCAGGAACCCGGAGTCCGACGTGGTGCGTGCCGACGGCACCGACGACCCGCTGGCCGGGCCGCTGGAGGGCCTCGAGGACAAGTTCGTGCTCGGGCGCAAGTCCGGAAGCCAAGCCTGATCCCGGCAACGCACCCTTGAGGGCCGACCCGCACAGGGGTCGTAGATAAACATGGAATTGGCGGCTTCCGGAGGCATTCCGGGAGCCGCTTTTTCATGCCCGGCCGGGACCGCGGCCGGCTAGCGGTTCGTTCTGCTACGCCGCAGTGCCCACCATTGCGTGATTCGGAGGTCGCTGGGACCAAAACCGCCGTCGGGCAGCGCGGCCCGGATGCGCTCGTCGTCAAACGGGAGGACCGGGCGGATTCCGCCGGGGAGCTCGGGTGCGAAAGGTTCGGGCTCGCTGACGCCTTCGGCGAGCATCCGTGCTTGTGCCTTCGCTATGAGGGGCACGACCATTGTCCACTCCGCCAGCTGCGCGAGTGCGCGGATGGCCCAGACCGGGACACGCACGACGGCGGGCCGCCGTCCGGCGACGCGGGCGATTCGGCGAATCGCCGTGCCGAACCCAAGTTCCTCGGCTCCCACGACGGCGACGGTCGGGTGGGGAACGCGCCCCTCGAGGGCCGCGAGCAGCACATCGACGGCTTCCTCGACAGGCAGGGGCCTGACCGTCCGGTCGCGGTATCCGACGGTCGCGAAAACCGGCCAGGTGCGCACGGCGCGGGTCGCATGGTCCACCAAATGGTCGCCCGGGCCGTAAATCATCCCCGCCTTGAGGATCACGTGGTCGATCCCGGACTGCCGTACGAGCTGCTCCGCGGCCCACTTCGTCTCGTGGTAGGCCGAGCCGCAGTCGGGCCGGGCGCGAAGGAAGCTCAGCATGACGATCCGCCGCACGCCGGCCCGGCGGGCGGCCTCGATGACGGCACGGGTGCCGTCGACGTGCACCTGCGCGAAGGTCTGGTCGCCGATCTCGCGGTTGATCCCCGCGCAATGGGCGACGACGTCGCAGCCGGCGAACGCCGCTGTCAACGCTTCCACGTCGTCGATCGGCACGCCCGTCCGGCGAGAGACGACGACTGTGTCCGCGCCGTCCAGCCGCGCGGCGAGGTGACGCCCGACGAACCCGGTACCGCCTGTGATGGCCACTCGCATCGTGTTGCTCCTTCGCTTATTAGCAATGAAGCTAAACTGTATATAGCAATTGTGCTATATTGCAAACATGACAGACACGGCCTCGGACATCTTCACCGCACTCGCGCACCCGACAAGGCGGCAGATCTTGCAGGATCTCAAGGACGGCGAACTCGCCGCCGGTGAGATCGCCGCGCGATTCAACGCCACCGGGCCGACCATCTCCCGCCACCTGAGCGTGCTGCGCCAGGCGGGTCTGGTCACCGAACGACGCGACGCCAACCGCATCCTGTACTCGCTGGTGGGCGAACGGCTTGCCCTTTCGGTCGGAGACTTCCTCTCGAGCGTCTGCCCCGAGCAGATCGTGCTACGCGAGGTCCGGAAGCGGAGCGCCGGACGGGCGGCGGAAGCGCAAGCCTGATGGCCATCACCGTGCTCCTCACCCCCTGGTACAGGCGCGACCCGGCCAGGGTCGGAGGGGGCCCGGAACAGCCGGGCTCCGTTGCCGCGACACCGATTCTCGACCATGAATCGCCGGGGATCGCACGACTGGTTGCCCGCGCGCGAGACGTTGCGCAGTCCACGGAGCCGGTGGCCGTGCTCGAGGCGGCCCACTTGATCATCCGCGACGAGGTGCGCGCCGTATATGCGCTGGAAGAGAACACTCCGGCCTCCCGCACCCTTGCGCGCGGGTTCGGCTCGTGCAGCCAGCGCCTCGCAATTCTCGAAAGCGTCGCGCGAGCCATCGGGGTTGCCACGCGAGTGCGCGCGCTACTCATCGATCGCTCCTTCTGGTACCCGCGCTTCCCGCACGTCGGCCGTGCACTGCCGGACCGGATCTTGCTCGCCTGGCCGGAATTCGGCGTCGAAGGGTGGCGGCCTGCTTCGGAGCTATTCGGCGCGATCGGGTGCCGCGGAGGCGGATCGTTCACGAACCGCGGCCCGGAAACGTTGTTCGAGGCCGCCGGGCGTTGCGCCGTCAATTGGGATGACCGGGTAAACCACAACGCGTACGGCCTTTCACAGTTCGTGCGAGCCGACTACGGATACTTCGCGAACCGAGACGACACCTTCCGCCAGCTCGGACAGACCCTCTGCGCACCGTCTCGCTTCGTCGCGGACCCTGTCCTCCGCCGCATCGCCGCCTGATCGCTACCCGCCATCTCTGCGATTCTCAGCCCGTGCCCAGGCCTGTCAGTGGTCGGCGTCGCCGAGTAATTCGAGCACGATCAGTTCCACCTCGGCCGTCGAATCATCCTCGGTTCGGTTGGACGTGTCCACGATCGTACATCCCGCGCGCCGCGCGATGGCCAGGTAGCGATCGATGTAGTGGCGGTGAAGGGCAAGCGATTCCCCGGGTTCATCGCGCAGCGCCAGGCGTGCGAGCGTGGTGGGAAGGTCCGCCCAACACAGGACGGTGGGGATCCACAGGGTCCAGCGTTCGCGGAATTCGTCGTCGTCCATCAGCGATGCGACGGTCATCCAGGATCTGTCCAACAGTACGGGCCGCATCTCCCCGGCGAGGTCCATGGCACGGGCCAGGGCGGCGGCGCCGATCCCGAGTACCGCATCCGTGTCACCCGACGCGGCGGCCCGGGACAGTGCCAGTCCCGTCTCGCCGCCGAAGGGCCGCCGGTAGGAAAAACCAAGCCGGGCCGCCACGTTCTTGGCGATCGTCGTCTTGCCGGTGCCGTCGTGGCCGTCGATGCCGACGACGGCCGGCACGGAGGACCCCGGCGGCACCGACCCCGGGTTCATTCCCACGGATGCAGGGCGACGGTCTGCCGCTCGTCGTCCAGTTCGAAGTAGAAGTGCCTCTCCTTGCCCCCTTCGAGCACCCGCAGGGCGTCTCCGCGCACTTCCATCTGCCCCTTGGGCGAGACGCGGAATCCGCCATCGGCGGCCGCGGGCGCGAGCAGCACGATGTTTCCCTTGACGGCCACCGTGACGCGCGCCCCGGTCTTGGGCTTCATGCCGAGGGCCTTGCGCGCGGAAACCGGCAGGGTGATGACACCGCCGGGGGATACCTTGGAACGGGTGTTCTTCACGGTCAGCGTGCTCATGGTGCGATCTCCTCTGGGGTTTGAAATGGTTTGGACGGGTACGGATCAAACAGCGTCGAATACAGCCGGGAGTAGCGTTCGAGGACCTGCTCCGGTCCGCCGCCGCTGCGCCACTGGTCCTTGTCGAGCGCCTCCGCGTCGTCGGAGGCATGGGTCCGCACGCGCATGCAGTCCGGGCTGATTTCCCCGTAGATGGTGCCGCCGCTTTGGTCGATGAAGAAGCAGATGTCGATCAGCCTGAGGCCTCCGGACGTGAAGAACTCCTCCAGCCAGCCGAAGGTTTCGCGCGCCAGGAACTTGGCCCGCTGCACGTCGCCGATCCACAGCGCGGCGTAGTCGTCGGGCAGGGGTTCGTCGGCCAACCGGTTTCCCTCGCGGTCGGTAAGCGGATGCCGCCAATCGAAACAAACGATGGGTTCCGCAAACATGTCCCAGCGCTGCAGCGCCGGTCCGGCCACCGTGGGGTGTTCCTCGGTGAAGAGGTAGCGGTGGATGGGGGAGCCGATGTGGTAGCGCTTGACCCGGGTCTCCAGGTTGCACACCTCGATGCGGCGTTCGGCCAGCAGCGGCCCTTCAGGGGACTCCACGAGACCCAGGAAGGCCGACGAGAGCCGGTACGGACCCGGTGACATCGCCATCTTGCGGAAGATTTCCGCCGAGAACCGGGCCCGGATGTCCTCCGTCCCCTTCACCTCCCCGTACCTGTTGTAGGTGAAGGAATACAGGGTGGGAAGCAGCCTGGCCAGGGCGATCTTCGGGGTCAACAGGCGGATCTCCTTGCTGTCGCCCAAGACCAGCAGAGGCAGCTTCTTGAATTCGAACTTGACCTGGCGCAGGACCTGTTCGGTGAAGGAGTGCCGGTGGTGGTCGAGGTCCACCTCGATCTCTTCCCCGCCCGGACCCTTCAGGATGACGTGCCTGGGGGTGGAGGAAACCAGCTGCACCTCGAGTTCCAGGTCGAGGCACTGGTCGAGAATCAGGCTGGCGGCGGCACCGGCCCGAAGCGCTGGTGTGGTCATGTTGAACCTCCTGGTTGGACTCCTTGTTCGGTTGCCCCGTGCGGGCGAACCACCGTGAATCGTTCGTTGAGGGCACGCAGCACGGCGCCCGTCGCGACCGCGGATTCGGCCAGGGCGCGTCCGGGGTCACCGTCGGAGGCCAGCTGTTGCATGTGGGTGGTCCGGAATCCGCAGATGGACTCGATCCAGTCATGGACCTCTTCCTTGGTGAGGCGTTGGTTCATGGCCCCGAAGGTCCCCTTGGCGATGTTGGCCGGGATCTTGGTGAAATACCCATAGAGGTTGCGGCGGTCGTCGCCCGGCAGCGGATGGTCCGCCAAGGCGGCCCCGACCATGCCCAATTGCTGCCGCTGCCTCACGATGCCGAAGCTCAGGTTGCGCATGAGCAGGTCGGTGGCGGACTTGGCCGGAACTCGGGTTTCCCCGTAGATGCACAGCCCGTAGTCGGCCAGGTTGTCTCCCGACAGGCACTGCATGCGCCAGAGTTCGTCGGACGAATAGACGCCGACGTTGAGTTCCTTGCCGCTGAAACGCGGCGACGTCGCATAGAGCTTCCGCAGAACGGCCTCCGGGTCTTTGGCCACCAGCACCAGGTCGTAGTCGGCAAAGTGCTCGCTGTTCACGCTGGATCCGTAGACGATGACGCACTCGAGCCGGGCCCCGAGCCGATGCCGCAGTTCCTCGAGGAAACCGAATCGGGGGCCAAGTTCCGCGGGGATTTCACGCCGGACGAGACTGACTTCGGTCACGGACTCCGGACCTCGGAGACAGGCAATGACCTCTTCGAAGCGGCGGCGGATGGCCAGCAGGCGTTCCAGGTCGGAAACGCCGGAGTCGCTGGCCATGGACGACACGTCGTCCATCAATGCCTGACCCTGCAAGCCCGGAACAAGGCCCGTCGAGGCGAACTTTCCGGCCTGCCAGAGCCGGTCGTACTTGCTGGCCAACGTGCCGCTGCTGAAACGGGATTGGACGATGGCAGCGGAGAGCGTCACGGATGCGAGGAAGACCACCGACTCGAACCACAACCGCTGGAGGGCTGAATCGGTGCCATTGGCCTCCACCGGTTCCAGGGAGCGAACCGTTGTTGCGCCGGTGCCCGCGGCGGCCCGGTAAAAGCGCGGATGGAACACCGAGGACCATTCCATGGTGAAGGGCGAGATCACCCGCGGGTTTTCCAGCTGCTGTCCCGTTGCCCAGCGGTAGATGCCCAGGAGTTCCGCCCCGGAAACCTCGCGGTCGAGGTGGACATAGGAGAGGCTGAACGGGGTTCCCCTCCACGAGGGAGGTCGCTGGACAACGACCACTTCGCGGACCGCATCCGGCGCCGTATCCGCATGGCGCGACGACATCCCAGACCCCCTGTCCCGCCGAGTGGCACGCCGCGGCGAGGCGCCGCAGGGCAGCTCAGTTCCCCCAAGTTTCCGCCTGCCCGGTGACCGGTGTCAACGAATGGGGCCGCCACAAGGGGACCCGGCGGTCCGGACGGCCTGGCGAGCCGCCCGCCCGGAGGCGGAACCTCGAGGGAGCATGGCATCGGGCATTCGGAGCGGCCCATCCGAGCGGCCACGCCGGTGTTCCATCCGCGTGGCCGGAAAGTGCCTGCTGAACTGGCAGGATGGGACCCATGAAAGATCTGAGTGCCGTCCTGCCCGTGCGTTCCCGGACGCACACCGTCGCGCTGGGTGTCGGTGCCGCCACGTGGCTGGCCGGGTTCGTTTCGGTGTACCTGGTTGCACCCCTGGGCGCCGGGCTGGACCTGTGGCAGTCCTATGCGGCCTTCCCGGGCGGATCCAACGTCGGCAACGCGCTGGCACTTGTCATCTACGCAGCGTGGGGCGCGGGCGTGCTCTTTGTGGTTCGGGGGTCGATCCTGGGCGCGCCGACCTCGGTGCTGGCGGCCCACGGGTTGATCGGCGTGGGCATCTTCTATCCTGCGGCCGTGATGGGCTTCGGGATTGCGCACGTCGTCGGCTATGAAGACGATGAGTCGTCGAGCGGCGGGATGGCCATGGGCCTGGTGGTCAGCGGTGGATATGCACTGCTGGCGCTGCTGGCATGGGTTGTGGGCGGCAAGATCGTGCGAGGTCTCATGAAGCGGCGTGGCAAGAACGTCTAGGAAGCGCGGGCGTAGGTCCTGGCGCGGCCGCTGGAGAGGGCCAGGAGGATCAGCACGTCGCAGGCCAGCCCGGCAAGGCCAGTCTCGAGGGTGATCCGCGAGATGCCGGCACCGACGTCGATCGCCTGGATGAGGATGGACACCGTGCTCAGCCACATGGCCGCAACCCGTGCCCAGTTCCGGCCGGCAAGGATGCCCCACGCGAGCAGCAGCTCGCCCACGCCGAACGCCAGGGCCACGGCGGCGATGACGGCCAAGGCCGTCCTGGTGGCATCCGGGCTCGCCGGGGATCCATCGATCGTCACCCTGCCGAACTCCCCGGTGGCTGTCATCAGGTTCGCCGCCAGGAACAACGCGACAGCAGCCCTGGCCACGACCAGCAGGCCGCCAACCACCGTGGGAGCGGAAATCCCGGTGCCGGCGTGCGGCGACGGGCCCGGAAGGCCCGAATCTGCCGGGATCCGCCGGACATCGATGATCGGCAGGTCGCCGTCGGTGGTAATGCTGTCCCCGCCGCCGTTGCGCGCGTGGTACCCCGTGGAGAAGTCCTTGATCACGCCGACCGATGCCAGGGGCTCGGCCGCGGACACGCTGTGGACGATGTGGTCCCGCTCGACGTCGGTGTTCTGCTCGATCTTGTGCGTGATTTGCAGGGTGAAGAGCGAGAAGCCCACGCTGCGGTCGTAGGTCCCGGCGGCAAGCCAGTCGACCGCGCGGCCGCCGGGCAGCATCCAGCCCTCGGGGCAGCGCCAAAAGCGGACATGGTGCCGCTTGCCGGGGCTGTTGTCGACCTCCTGCTGGTAGGCGAAGTCCTGCTGGCGGCCAAAGAGATACAGGGGACTCACGGGTGCCTGCGGGTAGCTTCGACGCAGAAGCGTCGACTTCGCGATGCGCCGGCTGCTGGAGAACGTCAGGACGTCGGCCAGGGTCCAGCCGGCGGCGCGCATGGCCGCGTGGACCTGGGCCTCGGTGCCCAGCAGGGCGAGGTTCACGGGGTCGCCCAGCAGGCCGTCGCTGGTCCGGGCCCGGCCGATGAAGTAGCCCGGGACGTAGATCGCCGTCAGGATCCGGTGCAGGCGCGGCAGCAGCAGGTAGGCGACGAAGGCCCAGAAGACCAGGGGGAACCAGAGCCGGCCCCAGCCCAGGTGGAAACTTTCGCCGACCAACAGGAAGGCAAGCCAGACCGTGGCGGTGCCGCCCAGGACGAAGAAGACATGGTCCAGGGCGCCGTCGGTGATGGTCCGCCTCGCCCTTCCGGCCATGAGTTGCCCCGTTTCGCTGCTTCCAACTGGTTAGAGCATACTGTCGTGGCCGGGATGGCGGCACCCGAGGATCACGTGACGTGACGTGCCGTGCGGATCGGGAACGGCTAGGGAAGAGCCAGTGCGGCTGCGATCATGCGGTGGCCCTGCCGCTCAAACGCCGCGTCGCCGACCTTGCAGGCCCACGCTGCGGTTCCGATTGCCTCGCGGACTCGAAAGATCCGCCACAGTTCCCGGTCCCGGGGATCGGGGCCGTATCCCTCGAAGAATGCGGCCTCCAATTCCGGGTTGTCCTTCCACTGCTGGGCGGAGAGCCGGCAGAAGTCGCTCATGGCGGGGCGGTGCTCCAACCGTCCGAAGTCGATGATGCGCACGGTCCCGGGACCGTTCGGGTCGGCTGCGTCGAGGAGCCGGTTGCGGGGCTGCCAATCCCCGTGGGTCGGCACCACCGGCACCGGTACCGGTCGATGGGTGTGGAGCATTTCCCGCAGCAGGGAGGTGGTGTCGTGGTCGATCCGGTGCCCGCCGTCCAGCCACGCCAGTGCCTTGCGTGTCGCCCGGGCCTCGACGGCGTCATCGATCCGCACGTGCTGGCGATGGAACGTTCCCAGCCGGCGGCCCGCCTGCCGGTATGTGTCGGGATCGGCTTCCGCAGACGTGCCGTGGACCAAGCGCTCGGGAAGGTAGGTGGCGACCAGGATGTTTGCCTCGTTGTCGCCGTGGACCATTCGCGAGGCGTGTCCGGTGTCGGCCAGTACCCGGGTGGCCGTGCCGTGGGCTGCGATCTCGCGGGAAACATGGTGGTTGTCGCCGTGCCCGGCCTTGACGATGAAGCGTCCGGTGTCCGTGGACACGTCCAACACGGTTGTCAGTGCCGTGTCCCAGCCCAGGTCGGCACGCAACCGGGCGCCGGGCAACCAGGCATCGAGGAGTGCGGACTGCGTTTCGGTGAGATGTTCCCGGTGCCAAGAAGCCATTCGAGCAATGTTACCGGGTGGCTTGAAACAAGGCGTTGGCCTTGCAGCGCGGGTCGTCCGGCCGGAGCCACGGACGCCCCGGCATGAACGCGGGGCTACACCGAATTGAGATGGCGGCCCTCGGACCTAGCGCTTGAGGTAGTCGGAGCAGACGGGGTTGACCGGGATGTCGCGGTGCAGCACCATGATGCCGTGGTCGATCGGGGCGACCTGCTCGAAGCCCAGGGCGTGCGCGCGGCGCAGGGCCTGCGGCGGCAGCAACGGGTCCCAGCCGCCGAGCTCCTGTTCGTTGAAGTCGATGATCATCCAGCTGGACAGGTCGGTGCCGATGTCGCCCATCATGCCCACGTAGGTGCGGTCGGTCAGGTGCGGGACCAGGGTGTCGGCCGACTCAACGCAGACGCCGTCGGGGATCATGTCCACCGCGCGTTCCTTGGCGGCGACCAGTCCGCTGGTGCCCCAGTTGGCGCCGCTGAGCGTGCGGCCCAGCGGGAAGATCGAGTGGAAGAAGAGCGTGCCGACCAGCGCAAAGGCCAGCAGCCAGGCCGGGGCGATGACCTTGATCTTCACCCAGCCGTAGCGGTCGATCAGCTTGCCCAGCACGTGCACGGCGGAGAGGATCAGGATCGGCGCCATGATCGCGTCGTACTGGTAGACCGGTGCCCAGGTGTTCAGGCGGTCGTTGAACAGCCGGCTCAGCAGCAGCGGGGCGCCGAGGATAATGTACGGGGAGGCCAGCGGCAGCAGCGCCAGCGGCACGAAGCTCAGCAGCCAGAGCAGCAGCTTGAGCTGGTGGTTGAAGAGGATGCCGATCGACTGCAGCGGATGCGTGATCAGGAAGACGATCGCGGCTCCGGCGCTGGCGCCCAGGGCCGTGTACTGCCAGTAGCTGAAGGTGCCGGCGGGGGAGAAGAGCGGGATCAGGTAGCTGGTGACCACCAGGTAGCCGGCCAGACCGATGGCCATGGTCAGCCCGGCCTTGACCCACTGCCTGTGGAAGAGCAGGACGATGCCGACGGCGACCATGGTGATGCCCATGTCCTCGCGGACCAGCAGCAGCGAGCTGGCCAGCCCGACGACCAGCCAATAGCGGCCGCGGTCGAACGCCCAGATGATCCACGCCATGATCGGCACGCCGAACGCGACCTCGTGGAATTCCCAGTTGACGATCGACTGGAACGGCCACCACAGCAGCAGGGCCGCGGCGGTTAGCACGGCGCCGAGGTGCCCGAAGCGCGGGCGGGTGAACAGGTAGACGGGGATCGCGGTGGAAACCAGCAGGCCCGCCAGGGCGATGCCGAGCATGCGCGGGTCGTCCCAGATCCAGTAGAGCGGGGCCAGCAGGGCCAGGATCGGATGGAAGTGGTCGCCCAGCAGGTTGAAGTCGACGCCCTTGATCGGGACGATCGGCGCCTTGAACAACGCGTACTGGCGCACGGCCTGGTCGAAGATCCCGAGGTCGTAGCCGCGGGACTCGTAGTTCTTGAACTTCAGGAACGCGTGGGCGACGTACAAGACCCCCGCGAGGACCATGGCCAGCCCGAGATGGAGTTTCTGCGGGCGGGTCATTTTCGCGGGGGTCTTGGTAGGCATAGCCTCGAGTTTATCCAGTCGTCAGGCGTGGTTTGCCGCATTCATGGTGCGGCGGGCCACGTAAGGTGCTGCTACTTGGCGGCGGACAGGCCGGTGCGCGCCATGGCGTCGGCGTAGGCCGCGTAGATCTCTTCCAGGTGTGCCTGCTGGCGCTCCGGGGAGCCGGCGAATGCGCGGCCGTCCAGCGACTTGACCTTGTAGGTCTTGAATCCGCGGCGCCACAGCAGCGGGTTCTGGGTCTTGAGCAGCTGCTCGGAGAGGCGGTGTGCCTCGGTGCCGTGGGCGATCAATACCGAGGCGCGCGGCACGACCTTGAGCAGGCGCAGCAGGGGCTTCAGGCCCGAGGTGATCTCCGGCGGCTGGAACTTGCCGTTCGGCTCGCCCGGGACGTGCCACGGGGAAACGTTCCACGGCAGGATGTACTCGGGGCGCAGGCCCAGCTGCCACTGCATGCCCAGCATGCGGGTGGCTGCCTCCTGGGAGCCGGCATCGATGAAGCCGTTCTCGTTGGCGACGCCGATGTTGGAGTACAGCGAAATGATGCGTGCTTCCTCGATGTTGTGCACCGGGTCCACGTAGGAAACCGAAGTGGCGGGTCGCAGCAAGCGAGTCTCGTCCAGAAGGCGGTTGACTGGCTCGATTTGCTCTTCGTAGCGGCGTTCCATGAGGGAGTTCTCGACGTGGTCCGGGGCAATTGCTGTCATTGAGGTGCGCTTCTCCTGCTGGGGTCGAACGAGGCGGCATGGGGAGGTTTGGGCGCGCGGGAAGAGGGTCCCGCGCGTCGCGAACACGCCGATGCTACTTAAGTGGTGGGGGTGGGACCTGTGTGATCCGGTGGCTGGAATGCCACGGGAAGAACGGGAGGAAGGTCCACCTTCAACAATAGCCGCTGCGGCCCGAATTTGGCACACAGGGCGTCGGGCAATGCGTGGTGATGATTCGCACAAAATGTCCGCCGCGCGCCCATGTTCGGTAGTTTTGTCCGATGAACACGATGCTTTGGCCCGGCTGGATCGCCATCCTTTTTGCCACGCTCTTCACGGCTGCCGCCGGGGTGTTTCTCCTAGCCATGCAGTACCACCGGCACGGCCGCCTGTCCTGGCGCCGGACCCTGGCCAGCGTGACGGTGATCCTCTACCTGTTCGGCCTGCTGAGCTACACGATGCTTCCGTTGCCGGCCACGCGCGGGGAGTTTTGTGACGTCCGGGGCATGGGCGGGGTGCAGAAGTCGCCGCTGGCCTTCCTCCCGCAGCTCAAGGACGCGCTGCTGGATTCGCCCGGCGCGATCCTGCACGACGCGCTGCTGCTCCAGGTCGCGCTGAACGTGGTGCTCTTCCTGCCGCTGGGCGTGCTGGCCGTGCGCTGGGCGCGCGTCGGCTTCATCGGCGCGGTGCTGCTGGGCTGGCTGGCCTCGGTGCTGATCGAGACCACCCAATACACCGGCGTCTTCGGGATCTACGACTGCGCGTACCGGGTGACCGACATCGACGACGTCATCGCCAACACCGCCGGCGCGGCGATCGGCGCGCTGCTGGCCTACCTGCCGGTATTCGCCTGGATCTCGGGCCCGAACGAGCGGGCGGCGGCCCGGGAATACCACCGGCCGCGGCCGGTGACCCGCGCCCGCCGCATGCTGGGCATGGTCTTCGACCTGGCGCTGGTGGCGGTGTTCGCGTTCATCCTCGGCACCGGCGGCGCACTGGTGAACAAGCTGGCAGGGGACCCGCTGGACACCAACGCGCTCGACGTCGCGGCGGCCCTGCTGCCCCCGCTGCTGGTCATCGTCCTTCCGGCGCTGGCGCCCGGGCGCGCCTCGCTGGGCCAGCGCTGCACCTGGATCTTCGCCGCGGACGCGTCCGGCTACCCCGCGCGGATCGGCAGCCAAGCGCTGCGCACGCTGCTCGGCGGCGGCGGGTTCACGCTGCTGCTGGGTGCCGCGGAACTGGCCGGGGACACCGGGCCGGGGCTCGGGCTGCGCGCGGCCGCCTTCCTGCTGGGCGCCGCCTGCCTGCTGGCAATCCTCTTCGATGCCTCCGGCCGCGGCTTCTCCGCACGCATCACCGGCCTGCATTTTGCCGACCGCCGCGCGGAACCGGGTCGCGGACCGACCGCCGGCCAGGGTGCCGGCCGGAACCGCCAAGGGGCCGCGTGATCGCGGCCGGAGCACGGGCGGGACACCGCACGTTTTGCCCTGTGGGCGTGCAGTCCACGTAGGATTGAGGCTGGTTTGCCATGGGGGCGTGTCACTTGCACGAAGGTCCAGACCACAGCTACACCGCGAAAAACCGACGAAGATTGAGGCACCAACACGATGATTGAGAAGATCCCGAACGAACCGCACAAGGCGGTCCTGCGCACAGCGGTCGCGGCAACGGTCCTGATCGCGGTGGGCGCATTCGTGCTGTCCTTCGCGGCGCTGACCGACCTGGCACAGCGTTCGGGCATCAACGCGAACCTCGCATGGATCTGGCCGATCATCGTCGACGGCATGATCGTCGCCTCCACCGTGGCGATCGTCGCGCTGAACGGCCACAGCCGCCGCGCCATGATCTACCCGTGGTCGCTGCTCTTCTTCGGCGCGATCGTCTCCACCGCGGCGAACTCGGTCCACGCGATCCTCACCGTCAGCGCCCAGCACTCGGACATCCCGCCCGTGGTCTCCGCGCTCGTCGCGGCCATGCCGCCGGTGGTCCTGCTGGCCATCACCCACCTGACGGTGCACATGTACCAGAAGAAGGCCGAGGCCGCCGAGATGCGTGCCATCGCCGAGCACGACGAGGAAGCCGTCGAGTCGGAGAAGTACGGGTTGGCGTATGACGACGGATTCCAGGCCGCGATGGCCGACGCCCAGGCGGCGGAGGCCGAACGCCTGGAGGCCGCCCGCCAGAAGGCCGCCGACGACGTGGCCCGTGCCCGCGTCGAGGGCAAGCTCGAGGGCTCCAAGGCCGCCACCCGGCCGTCCGCACCGGCGGCCGCGCCAAACGCCAACGGCGCCAAGGCCGACAACGCCAACCAGGGCGCAAAGAACGGCAAGGTCCAGGTCCTGACCCCGGCCAAGAACGGTGCATCCCCGTTGTACGACGAGGTCGCCCAGTCGATCGACAGCAAGAACTGACACCGCCAACCAACACCGGCTCGCCGGGCCGCGGCGGCACCCCCGCCGCGCCCTGAAGCACGCCGCCGATGCCCCGCCGCATCCGGAGAACACCTCCCGGACGCGGCGGGGTTTCTGTTTTGCGGGGGATTCCCCGCGGATTGCCAGGATTGTGCCGTGCGGCGAAACGCGCCGCGGCAAATCGGCAGTTGATAGGGTGGGGAACAGATTCCCGAAGAGCAGTTGTATGTAGGAGGCACGTGTGGGCACCCCCTGGGAAACCCTCGATGATTCATTGCGCGCAGAGGTCGCGGCCAGCGTCGAACGCTATGCCACGGCCCGCCCTATGCTCGAACATGTCGCCGAGGCCATGCGATCCCGCATCTCCTCGCTCTTCGAGGAGACCGAAACCTCGCCGCTCTTCGTGGTCAGCCGGGTCAAGGCCGTCGACTCCTTCCGGGACAAGGCCTCGCGCATGCTCGCCGCCGAGGAGGAGGGCGGCGCCCCCACGCTGGAGTTCCCCAACCCGCTGCGCGAGATCCACGACCTGGTCGGGGTGCGCGTGATCGTGAAGCTGCCCTACGAAATCCGCGACGCCGCGAACCTGATCAAGCGCCGGCGCTCGGACTTTGATTGCCGGTCGGACCGCGAGAAGGACATCGGATCGGTCGAATCGGGCACCTACGGCTACTCCAGCCGCCACCTGATCCTCAAGACCCGCGGCGAGGAGGTCGTGCGCGACTTCCAGGCGGTGCTCGGCGGGGACATCAAGATCACCGGCAACTTCGTCTTTGAGGTGCAGATCCGCACCATCCTGTCCCACGCGTGGAGCGAGATCGAGCACGACATCCGCTTCAAGAACGCCGAGCCGCGCGCCTGGAGCCCGCACATCGACAGGCAGTTCACCGCGACTGCGGCCATGCTGGAGGCCGCCGAGGACCAGTTCTCCGAACTCCACGAACGCTTCGAGACCGTGACGGGTTTCTGGGACGCCGAGGGCGAGGGGGCCGTGCCGCTGTCCGCCCCGCGCATCCAGCTGATCTGGCGCACGCTGCTGCCCCACGTGGACAGGAAATCGGACGACGACTGGGGCTGGGCGGCCGAGCTCGTCGCGGCCCACGGGCTGACCAGCACCCGGCAGTTCGCCGAGCTGCTGCAGCCCGGCGTGATCACCTCGGTCCGCGCGGCCCTCGACCACCGATACTCCCCGGGCCCGGACCGGTTGCTGGACGATGTGCTGCTCTGGCATTTCGGCGCCCAGCACATCGAGGCGACCAGCGGGGGAGACGCCCACCGGGCCGACTCGCTGCGCCGCCGGCTGGCCCAGATGGACGCCTACCGGCACAAGCGTGCACCCAAGTCGGCTCCCAAAACCGCCCCCGCCGCGGAACCCGCGGACGCGCCGCGCAAGGGATAGCGAAATCCGCCGGCGTGAGCTTCGCCGCATCGGAGCCACAACCGCGCCCCGACCCCGGTAGACTGGATAGGTTGCCCGTCAGGGCTCCTAAAACTCCACCGAAAGGGTCACCGTGATTTCCGTTGCCGATTTGGAGCTGCGCGCCGGCGCACGCCTTCTCATGGAGGGCGTCTCGTTCCGCATCGACAAGGGCGATAAGATCGGCCTCGTCGGGCGAAATGGTGCAGGCAAGACCACCATGACCCGCGTGTTGGCCGGCGAATCGCTGCCAGCCGGTGGCTCCGTCACCACCTCCGGAACCCTCGGTTACCTGCCGCAGGACCCGCGCACCCCGAACATGGAGCAGCTGGCCCGCGACCGCATCCTTTCGGCCCGCGGCCTGGACATCATCGTCGGCAAGCTCAAGAAGTGCCAGGACGACATGGCGTCCGAGGACGCGGCGGTGGCCGCCAAGGCCATGCGCCAGTACGACCGCATCGAGGCCGAGTTCATCGCCGGCGGCGGCTACGCGGCCGAGTCCGAGGCCGCGGCGATCTCCAACAACCTGTCGCTGCCCGAGCGCCTGCTCAACCAGCCGCTCTCCACGCTTTCCGGTGGACAGCGCCGCCGCGTCGAGCTGGCCCGCATCCTGTACGCGGACGCCGAGACGCTGCTGCTCGATGAGCCCACCAACCACCTCGACGCCGACTCGATCACCTGGCTGCGCGGCTTCCTCGCCAACCACCAGGGCGGGCTGCTGGTCATCTCGCACGACACCTCGCTGCTCGAGGCCACCGTCAACAAGGTCATCCACCTGGACGCCAACCGCGCCACCATGGATGTCTACAACCTCGGCTGGAAGCGCTACCTGGCCCAGCGCGAGACCGACGAGCGTGCCCGCAAGCGCGAGCGCGCCAACACCGAGAAGAAGGCAACCACCCTGCTGGCCCAGGCCAACAAGATGAAGGCCCGCGCCTCGGGCGCCTCCGCCGCACAGTCGATGCTCAAGCGCGTGGACCGCCTGATGGGCGGCCTGGACGACGTCCGCGTCGCCGACCGCGTCGCGAACCTGCGCTTCCCGGATCCTGCCCCCTGCGGCAAGACCCCGCTGATGGCCGAGGGCCTGTCCAAGTCCTACGGCTCCCTGGAGATCTTCACCGACGTGTCGCTGGCGATCGACCGGGGCTCCAAGGTCGTCATCCTGGGCCTGAACGGTGCCGGCAAGACCACCCTGCTGCGCATGCTCGCGGGCGTGTCCACCCCGGACACCGGCGACCTGGTCCCGGGCCACGGCCTGAAGATCGGCTACTTCGCCCAGGAGCACGACACCCTGGACGTCGACCGTTCGGTGCTCGAGAACATGCGCTCGGCGGCCCCGAGCCACATGGGCGACAAGGAGGTGCGCGGCATCCTCGGTTCGTTCATGTTCTCCGGCGACGACGTCGACAAGCCGGCCGGCGTGCTCTCCGGCGGCGAGAAGACCCGTCTGGCCCTGGCGACCATCGTGGCGTCCAGCGCCAACGTGCTGCTGCTCGATGAGCCCACCAACAACCTGGACCCGGCCTCGCGCGCCGAGATCCTTTCCGCCCTGTCCAACTTCTCCGGCGCCGTGGTCATGGTGTCACACGATGAGGGCGCTGTCGCCGCGTTGAACCCGGACCGCGTGGTGCTGCTGCCGGACGGCGACGAGGACCTCTGGAACGATTCCTACCTCGAGCTGGTCACGCTGGCCTAGGGACTGGATCCACGCGTGAGGGGCTGCACCAACTTGGTGCAGCCCCTCATACGTTTAACCTCCAGGCGTTCAACTACCCGGCATGCAGCCGGAGTGCCGATGATGGAAGCTACACCTCGACGAGGAGCACCAACGTCTCGCGCAGCACCCCGTCGTGGGCCATCGCATCCTCAAAGGCCTTGGATTGCATTGCGATCAGGAGGGTGTCCATATCTGGAACATCCATCTCCACCGCGACCTGCGTCGGGTTCAACGGGTCCACGAAGGTGCGGACATGGGTGATGCCCAGCGGACCGAAGAGCTCTGCGCGCTTCCGAGAGGCAAGCCAATGCTCCATGTCCTTGACATCGTGGCGGGCGATCACGGTTGGCATGGCGTGTCCTCTCTACGGGGGCCGGCGGTCCGCGGGCCCACTGTTCTTCACGCTACGGGCCGTTCGGCGCCCAAACAAGATTTCCGGGGGCGCTTCCGGACCGGACCTTGGCCGACCGACAAGCGCCGCCCACCAGGCGCCAGCCAACCGGGTGCCCAGGGCGGCAAGCGAAAAGCGGCCCTGTTCATCCTGAATTGCCTTCAGGATGAACAGGGCCGCTTCGTCGTCGTGACGGCGTTGAATCGACTGCCTGCCGGATCAGCCGGCGTCGGGGCGCCCGGAGGGCTCGTGCTGCGCCGCCCGGCGCTCGAGCTCGTCGAGGTACGCGTCCTCTTCGGCCTCGTCGGTGGGGGTTCCGTCGCGGCGCACGAGCTTCTTGGGACGCTTGCGCATCCGGTGGGCCTGGTGCAGGACCGGTTCCTCGCCGCGCAGCGCGGCCTCGGCGGCCTCTTCGCGGTCCTCTCGGTTGATGCGGGCCTGCTGCTTGGCGGCATAGCCGAAGCCGATGAAGACCAGCACGCCGAAGGCGAACCACTGGAAGGAGTAGGACAGGTGCGGCCCCTCGTCCTCCTCGGGGCGTTGAAGCTGGGTGGGCGCGGTGGCCGGGGCCGGGTCCTCGAGGAACATCAGGCCGTAGCTGCCGGTGGCGATCGGGTAGTCGAGCTTGGCGGCGAAGGCCGGAAGGTCGATCGACGCCAGCTGCCCCTCGGGCGCGCCGCGGTCCAGCTTCGGCTCGCTGGCCTTCAGCCGCACCTGGACCTTCACGGTACCGTCCGGGGGAGCGGGGATGCTGTCCGGCTGCCCGGCATTCTCGTTGCCGATCGGCAGGAATCCGCGGTTGACGATGACGGTGGTGTCGTCGGTGGTTCGGAACGGCACCAGCACCTCGTAGCCGGGCCGGGAGCCTGAGATCCTGTTGCGCACGATTGTCTGGTCCTCGGCGAGGTAGCTGCCCTCCAGGGTGACCGGCGTCCACTTGGCGTCGGCGGGAAGCTGCTCAAAGAGCGGCTTGGCCTGTGCGAACGGGATGGGTGCCGCGTCGAAGTTGCGCTGCACGTGGGAAATCTCGGTCAGTGCTTGTTCGCGCCTATCCATCTGCCAGTTGCCCAGGAAGGCGAAGGCTATGGCGAAAAGGCAGACCAGCAGGAGCCAGCCGATCCAGCGGGTGCTGGCCAGGAATCGATACACGCTAGTTAGTTCTCCTTGGAAATGGCGTCGCCGGCCGATGACTGGCCTGTTTGGGTGGCAAGCGGCAGTCGCTGCTTGAACAGCAGGCGTTCGGAAAGGTAGTTTTCCAGCCAGTCGGCGTGCTCCGCGCAGGCCAACCAAATCTTGCGGCGTTCCGGGGTGTGGATTTTCGGGTTGTTCCACAGCAACTGGATGCTCGCGTCATGGCGGCATCCCTTGCGGGAGCACTTGGCTGGCCCCGCGGGTTCCGGGGTGGATCCGGAGCCGGAGAGGCTATCGAGCAGGTTCACTTGCCGTCCTTGGTGTTCGGATCTTCGGGGCCCGCGGAATCAGGGCCGTCCTGTGCGGGGTCTGCCGTGCCGGTTGCTGTCCCGCCGGCACCCGGCTCGTCGACAAACGATCCATCGATCGTGTCGGGGGCGTCTTGGGGATAGTGGTCCGGTTCGGTTTCAGCTGTCCACCGGCCGGTGCCGGCCTCGTCGGGCGCGGCCGAACCGGGGTCGGGCGAAGCCGTGATCGAACGGGGTTCATCACCGGCAAAAAATTCCGCGGGCGGTTCGCGTTTGGTCAGGTCGGCGCCGCCGTTGGCGATCACCACCGCCACGTAGGGCAGGACGATCGCCCCGGCGAAGCACACCCACTGGATCCATCCATGGGTGAAAAAGGCCGCAAGGAAGCAGGCCATGCGCACCGACATGGAGATGGTGTATTTGAGCACGCGTGAATTCTGCTCCACGGTGTGGGATTCACGTGCCTCGGTGATTCGATGCACCTGGGGCCCGTGCTCGTGATGATGGTGAGTGGGATGTGGCTCGCTCATAGTTCTTCCGTCGATCCGTCGATCCGTCCTTGTCATTGTCTCACCGACAAGTCTCGGGGTACGAATCGGGAACTCCCTCGGCGGGAATCCCCGGCCAAGATCGGTCGGGGCCCGGGATGCGATCGGGACTTCTTCGGACCCAACCCCGAACCGCCGCGCGCTAGGATTGAAGCAGTAGAAACCACTAGCCCCTGATTACGTCTTTTGGAGGATCCATGTCCGAAATCCCATCCGCTCCCGCCCGCAGCGTCCTGGTCACCGGCGGCAACCGCGGCATCGGCCTGGCCATCGCCCGCGCGTTCGAGGCCAACGGCGACAAGGTCGCCATCACCTACCGCAGCGGCGAGGTCCCGGAGGGACTGCTGGGCGTGAAGGCCGACGTCACCGACGCGGCCTCCATCGATGCAGCCTTCACCGAGGTCGAGGCTGCCCACGGCCCGGTCGAGGTACTGATTGCCAACGCCGGCGTCACCCGCGACACCCTGCTGATGCGCATGACCGAGGACGACTTCACCTCCGTCATCGACACCAACCTCACCGGCGCCTTCCGCGTGATCAAGCGTGCCTCCAAGGGCATGATCAAGATGCGCAAGGGCCGCATCGTGCTGATCTCCTCGGTGGTGGGCCTCTACGGTTCGCCGGGTCAGGTCAACTATGCGGCGTCCAAGGCCGGCCTGGTGGGCATCGCCCGCTCGCTGACCCGTGAGCTAGGTTCCCGTGGCATCACGGCCAATGTCGTGGCCCCGGGTTTCATCAACACGGACATGACCGCCGAGCTGCCCGAAGCAACCCAGAAGGGCTACCTGGCATCGATCCCGGCGAACCGCTTTGCGGAGTCCGAGGAAGTTGCAAACGTCGTCCGCTGGGTTGCCAGCGACGAGGCCGCCTACATCTCCGGCGCCGTGATTCCGGTCGACGGCGGATTGGGCATGGGCCACTAAGGCTTTTCCCCATCGCTGAATGTCGGGGTCTCCGCAGTTGCGGAAGCCCCGACATTCATGCATTGATTTCCAGGTCTCCCGCGGTTGCCTGCCGATAGGACCAAGCCGCCGAGGGCGCTCTAACGGCTGTCGGGAGCTGCCACTCGCAGCCGATTCCGTGACTACGCACGGTTCCCGAGCTCGCCCCGTCCGGGGGACTGCTTGAAGGGATTTCCTCCAATCCTGTCGCGTCCTTGAACGGGCTGCTGATCTACCCGGACCCAGCCGGGTGTCGTGACATCGTCACGCTCGTTTTCGGCCGTGTTCCACCCCGCCGCAAAACCCCCTGTTGTTGCCGCGCTTCCTTCGCCGTTTAGTTCCGTGTATTTGGCGTGCTTTCCCTGGTAGTGCGGGGCCCATGCCGCTTGTTCTTCGATGCGAGGGACGCTTCCGGACGCCCAAGCGGACCGCGATTGCGAGCAAGGGTCTGCCGGTCAGCGTTTCCCGCTGGCCAGTAGGGGAGGGCATATCTTCCTGCCCAGCTGCCGCGACGATGTAGCCCGTGCCCCTCGGTGAAGTCTCGTTTGCCCGGGGCGTCAAAGTTGCCCGAACTATCGTCGCTTCGAGCGAAAACTGCGCCTGCCCAACGCGATTTTGAGCACCGTCACATCACGAATGTCTGGGTGTGCATATCCATGATCAGGTATTATACCTAGATAAATTTTTTACTTAGTCCGACAAAAACCACACCGGTCAGGCGCCCGACTCGCCGCCAAAACAATCAACGACACACGGGCCTGCCGGGGGAGCCGGACGCATATCGCAACCCGAGGCTTCTCATTTCCGCGAGCCCATGTGAGGCGCCACTACGGGGCCTGCGGGGTGCACCGGAAGCGCGGCGGAGGCAATAAACTGGAACTGATACCGGCATGGAACGGGTGCGGCCGCACAGCGTACTTGTCGGATGAGCAGCGAAAGAAGACCACGCCATGGAAAACCTGAAAACCCGCCTGCGCGAAGACATGAAGAACCACCTGAAGGCTGGAAACCGTGTTGAGTTGATGACTGTGCGGAACCTGCTTGGTGAAATTAATACGCGCGAAAAGGGCGGCAAGACCCCGGTGGAGCTCGACGACGCCGCCGTTACCGCATTGCTTCAGAAGGAAGCCGCCCGCCGCCGCGAAACCGCTCAGACTTACACCGAGGCAGGGGCCTTGGACCGCGCCGCGTCGGAGAACGCAGAGGCAGAGATCATCGAGGCGTACTTGCCGGCACCGTTGGATGCAGCGGCTGTGCAGGGCATCATCGATTCGGCCATCGCTTCCTTGAGTGCCGACGGCGTGGAGCTGTCGATGCGCTCGATGGGATCGGTCATGAAGCTTGTCAGCGCCGAGGTCGCCGGCCGTTTTGACGGCAAGGCCGTTAGCGACATGGTGAAGGCAGCACTCGCCTAAGTGCCAGGAGTTCGCACAACGGCATTTTTGGAGGTTTCCTACAAGCCTTCCGCCGTGCGTCTGCTGGCAGGATTGAACCAGCAGAACATACCTTTGTAAGAATTACCCAAACTTTCGGTGACCAGGTGGTTCCGTAGGCGCCAAGCGCAGGAAACCCGCTTCACCACTTTTAGGAGCAGAATTGACCGATCTTTCAGCCAAGGGCGCCATCGTCACGGGTTCCTCACGCGGCATTGGCGCAGAAGTCGCCAAGATCCTTGCGGCCCAGGGTGCCGGCGTTGTCATCAACTACCGCCAGAAGGCCCCGCGCGCCAACAAGATTGTTGCCGCCATCACCGAGGCAGGCGGCCGCGCCGTTGCGGTTGGTGCCGACCTCACCACTCCCGAGGGCCCGGCAGCCTTGGTTGACGCTGCCCTCGAGAACTTCGGTTCGATTGACGTGCTGGTGCTCAATGCATCCGGCGGCATGGAATCAGGCCTCGGCGAGGACTACGCCCTGCGCCTGAACCGCGACGCCCAGGTCGCCATGTTGCAGGCGGCCACCGAGAAGATGGCACCGGGTTCCCGCGTGGTCTTCGTGACCAGCCACCAGGCACACTTCATCGACCAGGTTGAAACCATGGACGCCTACGAGCCGGTGGCCCGCTCCAAGCGTGCCGGCGAGCTGGCATTGCGCGAGTTCATCCCTGCGCTCGAGGCCAAGGGCATCACCTTCGTGGTGGTATCCGGCGACATGATCGAGGGAACCATCACGGCAACCCTGTTGGACCGTGCGGAGCCTGGCGCCATCGAGGCCCGCCGTGCCGCCGCAGGCAAGCTGTACTCCGTTGAGGAATTCGGCGCCGAGGTGGCCGCGATGGCCACCGCCGATGTTTCAACCGGACACACCGAATACGTCGGTGGCGCAGGCGACTTCCTGAAGAAGTAGCCTTCCCGCCAAGTCGTGTGGGTCCCCGCTTCCTTGGTTGGAAGCGGGGACCCACACGCTTTTAACGCTTCGGCCTGCACGGCGCAGGAATCAAGGCGGCTAGCGGCAGGCTCGGGGGATTTCAGCGATGGTTGCGTTCGACGTGTAGCCACGGCCGCCGGGTTGTGATTCGCACCATTCCTCGGCAACGGCCTCGGCGGCAACCCACACCGCAGGTGTCGATGCGGCGCCGACAACGACGATGAACAGCGTTGACCACAGCCACGTCTTGCGGACAGTCGTGCTCCGCAGCATCCTGTGGAACATCAGCGCAGCTGCTGCATAGACGACGGGGAAGACCAGGAGCGGCAGGGCATGGCGCCACTGTCCATGTGACGCAGTGAACATGGATGACACGGCCCCTATGACCATCACCAAGGTGGCTATGGCCGGCAGCACCGCAAGTGCGCACACCGTTGATGCCAGGCCAACGGCCGGGCGCGATCTATGGTCGGATCGGCGCCGTGAGGCAGGCTTGAGTACATGGTTCATGGAGGTCATCGCCCATTCAAGCTATCAGGGCCGCACGACATCGGTGGATGCGCCACAGGCGATCGCGGGTCTTCGGTCTTCAGGCGGGTTGGGCTTCCGCGGCTGCCGCGGAGCCGGGCCGATGCATGAATGCGAAGAGCACCAGCATGCCGATGGCGGCGCCGATGGTGGTCTCGGCGGCGCGGTCCAGTACCAGCCCGCGGAGCGACCCCGGGTTCGCCAGGTAGCCCATGGCCAGAATGAGCGGCGTGAAGAACACCAGTGAGAGCCCGTAGTGGCGCATGATGTACAACTCTGTCGGGAACTGGAACGCGATGACCAGCAGAACCAGGAAAACGGGGTGGGGGAATGCGCCGAGGGCCAGGGCGGCAACCACCAGGCCCGCGTAGGTCCCGATGACGCGGTGGAACCCGCGTGCCATTCCCGCGGAGAGGCCGGCCGCGGACAGCGGGATTGCGGCGGACGCCATGGCCCAGTACGGGTGCCCCCAGCCCATCGCCGTGGCCAGTGAGCCGGCCAACCCGACGGCAACCACGTACATCGCCCCGGTGGCCAAGTGCCCTGGCAGCGGCGGCATCAGGTGCGGCACGGGCGTACGGCGTTTGCCGGGGTGCCACGTGCGGACCCGAAACCAGCCGGCAAACCCGACGGCGATCGCGCAGGCGGCAGAGGCGACCGCCACGAGTGCCGGCACCCAGGGGGTCGTGGCCAGCGGCGTGGCGGCGCAGGCCCCGAAGGCGAAGATGCCGAAGAACGGCCCCACGGGGCGCAGGCGCAGCCGGTCGGTGACCACCGAGCCGACGCCCGCAACCATCGTCTCCAAGGCGACGAAACCCCAGGCGCCCACGTTCGAGGCAGAGGTCAGGATCCCCGCAACCACGCAGGCGCACAGGAACGCCGCGGCGGAAACCTGGTGGAACAACCTCAACTGGTGCGGTTCGCCGCGTCCGTACATGCCGGTGAAGCAGCCGAACACCGCATACATGACCAGGTTGTGGTGCCCGGTGGCCAGCAGGACCAGGGAAGGAATGGCCAGGCCGACGAACATCCGCAACGCGCCGCGGTGCTCGCCGCCGGCCGGGGGGATGTAGAAGAACGCCTTGGCTGCCGTGCCCCACTGCCTTGCATTCTTCCCGATCACGAAAAAACCCTATATCGAGGGCGCCTCCCGGCGGGAATCGGATGACGGCAGTGGTCCGTCGTGTTCGGATCCGGTCGGCCCGGTTAACCACAAAACGTCCCGGCCCGCCCTGGAGGGGGAGGGCCGGGACGCTTCGTCGAACCGGTTCTGGTGCGTTTTGTTGCTGCTACTTCTCGCAGACGACCTTGTTCCACGGCGAGTAGGTCCACGACTTGGTCTCGGCCGGCAGCGTCTTCTCCGCGGACGTGCGCGAGCGCGTCACGTTGATGGAGAAGCCCTTCTTGCCGCCGTTTTCCGGCTTGCAGTTGGAAGCCGAGTTGCGCTCGGTGCCCGGGTTGGTGAAGTTGTACTTCGCCGAGGAGCTGGACGTGACGGTCCAGTACGGGGTGCTCCACAAACGCGTGTGGACGCGGCCGCCGCCGACCCAGGCCTCGACCAGGACGGCGTAGGGGGTGTTGTTCTTCCACTGCATGTCCACCTGGCCTTCCCAGAGGGTGGCCTCGCGGCCGGCCGGGTATCGGTCGAACCAGCGGCTGTGCGGCTTGTGGGTGATGTCGTCGTAGCCGGCCAGGAAGCCGGCGTTGTACATCTGGGTCGAGATCTGCGACAGGCCTCCGCCGACGGCCTCGGTGGCGAATCCGTTGACCACGACGCCGGAACCGTAGTACCCGTTGGCGGCGGTGATCGGGCCCAGCGCCTTCTCCAGGGAGAAGATCTCGCCCGGCTTCACGATGACGCCGTTGAGCCGGCGCGAACCCGCCAGCAGGTTCTTGGTGCGAACGGTGTCCGCTGCCGGGTACGGAGTGGAGAAGTGGACGATCTCCTGCTTCACGCCCAGGGCCTTGGCCTTGGCGGTGGTCAGCTCGGGCTCCACGGTGGTGAGCGACACCTTGGCGGTGCGCTCCGGGTCCTTGGTTGAGGCAAGGACCTTGTCCGCGAGGCCGTCGGGGTCGATCGACTTGCCGGTCTGCGAGGGGATCACCTTCGGGGCGCCTCCGGACAGCACGATCTGCGCGTCCTTGGCCGTGGACTTGAAGCCGTCCGAGCCCTCGGCCGCAGCCTCGATGAGTTTGTCGGTGTCCAAGGACATGGTGACCTTGTCGCCCTCGTTCTTGAAGGACGCGGCGGCAGCCAGCTGGGCGGGGGAGAGGCGTGCCGTCGAGGTGCCGTCGGTCAGCTTGACCGGACCGGCGACCAGCGGCTCGACCGTGTCTTCGAGCAGTTTTTCGAAGGCCTTCGTCGAGACCTTCGGTTCCTGCTTGGTGACGGGCAGTTCCACGGGATTCTCGGGGGCGAACCATCCGGCACCCACGGTCTTGACGGCGGCATCGAGGTCGACCTCGATGCCGGTCACCGGCTTGGTCAGGTCGGGCTTGGCGCCGTCGAAGTCGAGCTTGCCCTCGGCCGTCTTGGTGGCGAACTTCGGTGCGAGTTTCGCGAGTGCGTCGCGGAGCTTGGCCTCGTCGATGGTTGAAACGGGCTCCACCGACTGGGAGCCGGTGAGGCGTTCGACGATCGTGGCCGGGTTCAGGTTGAACCCGGTCAGGCCGGCGAGCGTGGCATCCACGTCGATGCCCAGGCCCGCCTTGGAAGGCTTGAGGGTTTCGGTCTTCTTGCCGACGGCCAGCGTGACGGGCTCGGTCTCCATCGGCTTCAGCTTGGTCTCGAGGAGCTGGCGCGCGTCCTCCGGCGACAGCGAACCGACGTTGACGCCATGGACGGAGGTGTTGGCGGGAATCTTCGCTCCGGCATACGCCGCGGCGCCGCCGTACAGCCCACAAGCCAGCAGGACGGAGGCCCCGGCAATGTACCAAACGCGTCGGGACTTCGGTTGGCGAGCGCGCTTCACATTGTCCATATCTTCACTGAGCAAGACGTCTGTTTCTCTTCCATCGATGGCACGGCCTGGTGCCGCATGTCAGGGCGCGGACGCACAACAAAGTGGTCAACCGCCGAATAAATCCTACCGGTGTACTCCAATCGCCGGAGTAAATATCCGGCGTTCGGGGCAAATCGTTATGCGATTCCCACCAGATTCACAATGACATCAAGGCGGGGGAGATCGATCCGGGCGTCCGCGGCGTCGCGCAGCGCAGGCTTTGCGTTGAACGCCACGCCGAGCCCCGCGGCGCCGACCATGTCCAGGTCGTTGGCGCCGTCGCCAGCGGCAATGGTGTGCCCGATGTCGATGCCGAGCTGTCCGGCCCAGGTGCGCAACATGGTCTCCTTGTAGGCGCGGTCGACCACCCGTCCGTTGACGGTGCCGGTCAGTTTGCCGTCCTCGATGCCAAGGTCGTTGGCGCACGCGAAGTCCAGGCCGAGCTCGGCGGCCAGCGGGTCCAGGATCTGGGCGAAGCCGCCGGAAACCACGGCAACGTGGTGGCCGGTCGCCTTGAACGTGGCGATGAGTTCGCGGGCGCCGTCGCTGAGTTCGATCATCGAACGCACCTGCTCGATGACCGCGACGTCCAGCCCGGCCAGAGTCTTCACCCGGGCGTGCAGGGACTGGGCGAAATCGAGTTCGCCGCGCATGGCGGCCTCCGTCACCGCGGCGACCTCGGCCTCGCGGCCAGCGTGCGCCGCGAGCAGCTCGATGACTTCCTGCTTGATCAGCGTGGAGTCCACGTCCATGACCAGCAGCATCTTCGGGGCGCGGACCAGTTCGGACGGCACGACGGAAATGCTCAGGGCGCGCACTGCGGGGTCCTCGGAGCGGGCGTTGTTGCCATCGAGCGGGCTGGTCAGGGCGCGCAACTGCCGCACGCTGCCGGTGACCTCCCAGCGGGCGCCGCTGCGGCCGGGGCCTTCGAACGCTTCCTCGCTGATCACCCGGTGGCCCGCGGCGGCCAGGGTGGAGCGGAGCCTGGCCGGCTCAACGGGGTGCGGGGCAGCGGAATGGAACACAATGAAGGCTGTGGGATGCATGTTCCCCATTCTCCCGCGACGGCGCATTCTGCCCAAAACGGTGCCTCAAATGTTGCAGCGCGTGTAGAACTGTGCGTCGGTTGGGTCAAAACCGGTTCGCTGGCCTAGTGTTTTACCCATGAATGAAGTGCTGGGCCTGGCCGACGTCTCCGTTGTACGCGGACGCAAAGACTTACTGACGGACATCAACTGGCAGGTTAAAGAGGGTGAGCGGTGGGTCGTACTCGGACCCAACGGAGCCGGAAAAACCACGCTGCTGCAGATCGCCGGTGCTCGCATGCACCCCACGCGCGGTGTTGCCGGCGTGCTGGGCGAGGTGCTCGGAGCGGTCGACGTCTTTGAGTTGCGCCCGCGCATCGGCCTGTCCTCGGCGGCCCTCGCCAACCACATCCCGGAGCACGAAACCGTGCTCAACGTGGTGCTGACCGCGTCCTACGGCATGACCGGACGCTGGCGCGAGGCCTACGAAAAGCTTGACGAGCGTCGCGCGTTCCGGTTGTTGCACGACTGGGGCATGTCCACGATGATCAACCGCCCGTTTGTCACCCTTTCCGAGGGCGAACGCAAGCGCGTGCAAATCGCCCGCGCGCTGATGACCGACCCGGAACTGCTGCTGCTCGACGAGCCCGGGGCCGGCCTGGATCTTGCAGGCCGCGAGGACCTGGTGGCCCGCCTGAGCGAACTTGCCAACGACGAGGAAGCCCCCGCCATGGTGCTGGTCACCCACCACCTCGAGGAGGTCCCCCCGGGATTCACCCACGCGATGCTGCTGCGCGACGGGAAGCTCGTTGCCGCCGGCCCGATCGCCGAGACCCTCACCGAGGAAAACCTCTCCGAGACTTTCGCCCTGCCGCTGAGCCTGCGCGCCGAAAACGGCCGCTACAGCGCCGTCGCCAAGCACTAGGGCACGGGGGCCGCGATGGAGTTCTGGCGCGAGGCAGTCATCTTCTTCGCCGGCCTGTGGGCCGGCACCATCAACACCATCGTCGGCTCCGGCACCCTGGTCACCTTCCCGGTGCTGGTGGCCCTCGGGTTCGCCCCGGTGAACGCGGTGGTATCCAATGCCATGGGCCTGGTGGCCGGCGGCTTCTCCGGGGCCTGGGGCTACCGGCGCGAGGCCGCCAGCGTGGGCGGCACGCTGCTCAAGCTCATGCCTGTCTCGCTGGCCGGCGGCTTGATCGGCGCGTACCTGCTGCTGCACCTGCCCGAGTCGGTCTTCGGCTACGTCGCCCCGGTGCTGATCGTGGTGGCGTTGCTGCTTGTCATCTTCCAGCCGCGGCTTTCGGCCTGGGCCAAGAAGCGGCAGGCGGCTTCCGTCGGGGTGAACCCGGACGAGGCCGATCGCGCGAAAATCGCGCCGCTGCTCTACGTGCTGGTGTTCCTGATCGGCATTTACGGCGGCTACTTCACTGCGGCGCAGGGAATCTTGCTGATGGCCGTGTTGGGGGTCTTCCTGCACGCCTCGCTTCAGCAGTCCAACGCGATCAAGGTCATCCTGACCCTGGTGGTCAACATGGTCGCCGCGGTCTCCTACCTGATCTTCGCGCCGGAACGCATCCACTGGCCGGTGGTCATACTCATCGCCGTCGGCTCGCTGATCGGCGGATTCATCGGCGCCAAGGTAGGGCGCCGGATGTCCCCGGGCTGGTTGCGGGCCGTGATCGTCCTCCTCGGCCTGATGGCGCTGGCCAACATGGTCGCCAAACTTTTCTCCGGAGCGTAAATGAGCCAGCAACCTCCCGCCGACATCTCCGCCCTGCGCGCGCAGCTGGGGGACAGGCTTGTCATCGTGGATGACGCGACCGATCCGCGCGTGTCCGACTACGTGGCGCTGTCCGACGCGGCCCTGCGCCAACGCACCGACCCGGAACACGGGCGCTACATCGCCGAAAGCTCCAAGGTGCTGCGCCGTGCGCTGGCGGCCGGGCACAAGCCTCGCTCGTTCTTCATGGCGAACAAGTGGCTGGAATCGCTCAGCGACGTGTTCGCCGAACACCCGGGGGTGCCGATCTTCGCCGGCGAGGACGCGGTGCTCGAGTCCATCACCGGGTTCCACCTGCACCGAGGCGCACTGGCCGCCATGAACAGGCCCGAGCCGCTGACCCTCGACGACGTGCTGCCGAGCGCCAAGCGCGTGGCGATCCTCGAGGACATCGTCGACCACACCAACCTCGGCGCGATCTTCCGCTCCGCCGCGGCGCTGGGCATCGACGCGGTGCTGATCACCCCGCGCTGTGCAGATCCGCTCTACCGCCGCTCCATCCGGGTGAGCATGGGAGCCGTGTTCCAGGTCCCCTGGGTGCGCCTGGAATCCTGGCCTGACGACGTCGCGGCCCTGCGCGCCGCGGGCTTCGACATTGCGGCCATGGAGCTCACCGCGCATTCGCAGGGCATCGACGAGGTCGCCGAAATGCACAGCGAGAAACTCGCGCTGATCCTCGGCACCGAGGGTGCCGGGGTGAGTGCCCCGGCGCTGGAAATGGCCGACCGCACGGTGATGATTCCGATGCGTCCGGGCGTGGACTCGCTGAACGTCGCGGCAGCGTCGGCCGTCGCTTTCTGGGAGCTGCGCGCCCGTTAGCCGTTGGCGCCCAAACGGGCGTCACCAGTGGATGTCGGCGGTGCCGGCCAAGGGTTTCCTTTCCCTGGAGTCGGGGATTGCCAGGGCCGGCAGCGGGTCGGCATCGTGCAGGACCTCGGGGAAGCGGAGCCGCGTGCGGTCCTCGAGCTCTGCCAGGGTGATCTCGTAGACCCTGAACTCATCCAGCGCCAGAACCGCCCTGAGTTGATTCAGGTCCTGTGTCAACAAGAACGTCCTGGCCTTCAACACCCCGTTTTCCCGATAGACCAGCAGTTTCCAGTACTCCGACGGCAAGGCAATGCCTCGGTAGATGCGGTCGTCGTCGCGGAAGACCGGCCCGCCAAAAACGCTGACCCGCAGCTTCTCAACCTCGACGTCCTCATAGAGGGCGTTCTCCAGTCGGCCCCAGATGCCCTGCTGGCTGCTCTGGTTGAAGTCGTCCATCTGCGGGGTGATGTTGCTGTAGTAGAACGAGTCCCTGTTCGCCTGGAGCGCCTCCGCATCTTCTCCCCAGAGCAGATCGGCGCGGCGGGCGATGTGGCCACGGTCCAGCCGGTTGCCGGCGTAGAGCTCGTTGCCGGCCTGGGCATCGGCCGGCAACCGAGGATCCTTCGTGAAGTCGAGGTTGCTCCGGCTGAGCATCTTGATGCCGGCCCCGTCGATGTTCCAGGCGACCCAGCGGGCAAACCGCCGCGACGTGCTCAGCGCCAGCGAGAAGTGGGTGTAGGGGATGGCTTCGGATCCTTCCCACCGGACCGCGTCCCCCTGGATGGCGGGGTCCAAGGCCGGAAGTCCGATCGGGGTGCCAAGGAAATCGGGGGCGTACCCGCGACGCGGGATCGTTGCCTCGGATTCGTGCGCGTTTGCGGTCATGACAGGCAGAAACCCTCTCGGTGGTGCCGCCATGTTGCGCGGCATTCGGCCAACTCCTGTGGATGCAGCCAGCATACCCATGGCTGCCATGGCTCCACGATGGGCATGCGGCGGGGAACGCAAATAGAGCCGCATCAGGGCGCGAAGAATCCGTGGCCACCGGTGTTTTTCCAGCGGATGTGATCGGGTGGATAATTGCTTGTGCGCTCCGCTATACTGGAACGTCGGCTTCGTGACCTCACAGGCCGGTTTGACGCAAATTTTGGTCGCTGGCAAAATCCAGTGACGCGAACAAAGGTTTTTAGCATGAAGGCTGATATTCACCCGCAGTACAACACCATGGTGTTCAACGACCTCGCCTCGGGCGAGAAGTTCTTGACCCGTTCGACGGCCAAGAGCAACAAGACCATCGAGTGGGAAGACGGCAACACCTACCCGGTCATCGACGTCGAAATCTCCGCAGCTTCGCACCCGTTCTACACGGGCAAGCAGCGCATCATGGACTCGGCCGGCCGTGTCGAGCGCTTCAACGCTCGCTTCAAGGGCTTCGGCGCAAAGAAGTAATTCTTCGCCTTCACGCCTGCACACGGGATCTTCCTTCGGGAGGGTCCCGTTGCTTTTTAAGCATGTTTTCCCGCGCTTGAAAATTCGTCATACCCCGCCCGCGCCGCGAACATCAGAGTATGAAGAAACGCCCCGGGAACCATCCGCCAATGTTTGAATTGATCCTGGCCAGTCCTATTGGGGGCCTTTGGCCAACGCACGCTTCAGTACTCAACTTTGCCTCGGGGCACCGGATACCGGCACCGAGGCGTCATCGCGCCGGACACTGATACCGATTAGGTCTGAATCAAGCCTAAATACGTATTTCCCATAAGTAATCGCTGCGTCCTAATCTTGCAGTGGGTGCATCCGTGCCCGCTATACGGAGGGTGGGTCAAGTGGACGCGCGTCAGATGCGTTACTTTGTTGCGGTGGCCGAGGAAAAGCACTTCGGTCGCGCGGCGCAGCGCCTCCATATGGCCCAGCCGCCGCTCTCCCAACAAATCAAGGCACTCGAAGAGGAACTTGACACACGACTACTGGTGCGCACCACCCGCAAGGTCGAGCTCACCGCGGCCGGCGAATTGCTACTGGGTCGGGCACGACTGCTGCTGGCTGAGATCGAGAAACTCGAACAGGACGTCAAGCTCGTGGGCCAAGGCGCCAGTGGCGTCCTGCGGGTCGGGGTTTCCGGAACCGCGACCTACCGATTGATGCCAACGATCGTGCAGGCCGCCCGGGTACACATGCCGGGCCTGCGCCTGAGCGTGCAGGGGGAGATGCTCACCCCCGAAATGGAAATCGCACTCGAGGAACAGCGTGTGGATGTCGCAGTGCTGCGCCCGCCGATCCGTTCAAACCAATTGAGCCTGAAATTCCTGGAGAAGGACGAGTTGGTCGTGGCGTTGCCCGAGGACCACGAGTTGGCCTCGCGCGGCTTGCTGGACCTCTCGGAGCTGGCCGAGGAGCCCTTCATCGCTTACCCGCTGACATCTGCGGTCAATGCAATCTCCATCGAGGCCTGCCGCAATGCCGGCTTCAGCCCGCAAATCGTCCAGGAAACCCGGGAAACTTCGACCCTGCTTTCTTTCGTCGCCGCGGGGATGGGCGTGGCTCTGGTCCCCACCGCCCGGCGCATGTTCGCCCTGCAGGGTATCGTCTTCCGCCAGCTGCGCAATGCGCCGTCGGTCGACCTTGCGGTGGCATGGAAGACCGGCAACGAAACAGCCTTGCTGAATAAGTTCTTGGACCTCTTTGAGGCTCCAGCCCCCACGGAAGGAAACCAGGCGTGAAGATCCAACGCATCGAAGCGATCCCCTATTCGATTCCCTATGCCCATCCGCTTAAGTTCGCCAGCGGGGAGGTCACCGATGCCGAGCACGTGTTGGTGCGTATCCACTCGGACGAGGGACTGGTCGGGGAGGCTGACGCTCCGCCGCGCCCCTACACCTATGGAGAAACGCAGGATTCGATCATCACCATCATCGAGAAGGTCTTCAGCCCGCAGCTGATCGGGCTCGACCCGCTGGATCGCGGCAAGGTACACGAGGTGATGAACCGGACCATCAACAACCAAGTGGCCAAGGGTGCCGTTGACATCGCGCTGTGGGACTTGCTGGGCAAGGCGCTTGGCACCCCGGTGCACAAGTTGCTGGGCGGCTACACGGATTCGATGCGCGTCTCGCACATGCTCGGCTTCCGCCCGGCACAAGAACTGCTCGACGAAGCACTGCGCTTTGGCGAGGAATACGGGATCACCACCTTCAAGTTGAAGGTGGGGCGCCGCCCTCTGGCACTGGACATCGAGGCTTGTCATGTGCTGCGCGCCGGGCTTGGCGACGATGTGGAACTCTATTTGGATGCCAACCGCGGCTGGACCGCCAACGAGGCGCTCGAGGTCCTGCGCCGCACCGAGGGTCTGGGGTTGACGGCCCTGGAAGAACCTTGCGACGCGAAGGAAGCCATGAGCCGCCGCCGGCTCGTGGAAAAGTCCCCGATCCCCATCGTGGGCGACGAATCGGTGCCCACCGCCGGGGACGTCTCCCGCGAACTGCTCTCCGGCGGCGCCAATGCGATTTGCCTCAAGACGGCTCGCAGCGGGTTCACCGAGGCCGGGCAGATCCTGGGGCTTTGCACCGGGCTGGGCGTGGATGTCACCATGGGCAACCAGATCGACACCCAGGTCGGTTCACTGGCTACGGTGGCCTTCGGTGCCGCCCATGAGGCCACCACCCGTCGAGCCGGGGAGCTGTCCAACTTCCTTGACATGTCCGATGACCTGCTCGCCGAGCCCATCCGCATCAACGACGGCAGAATTTCGGTGCGCAACGTACCGGGAGTAGGGGCGGGTATCGACGAAGAAAAACTCGCCCGGTACCGCCAGAACTAGTACTCACCCAGCACGCCCAATCCAGGAGAAGACATGATATTCCTTGCCCGCATGGACGTAAGTTTCCCGGCCCATCTGACCGAGCAGCAGATCGCTGATTTCCAGGTCCGGGAAAAGGAGTACTCGGGTCAGTTGCAGCGCAGTGGCAAGATGGTCGGCATCTGGCGCATCGTCGGCGAGTATGCGAATCACTCGCTGTTCGACGTCGAATCCAATGACGAACTGCACCAGATACTCAGCGGTTTTCCGATGTACCCGTACATGAGCATCAAGGTCACGCCTCTGGCAAAGCACCCGAACTCGATCCGCTAACCGGTTCGGCGAGGGACCTGTCGCATGTGCACCACGAAGCGGGTCGGCGGTTCAATGGGCGACCCCTGTCGGGTGACGTTTGTTCCAGCCGAGGGCGTCCTTGCCTATCGGCCGGGCAAGGACGCCAGGGCGGACCGTCTCTCGGGGTGCTGCACCCACCGGATCCAACTGATATGCAGAAGCTCTCAATGGTGCCTAAAGAAGTATTTCTCTCTTCTCAATAACCGACATACATTGAATGGATAGAAAGCCACTGTGACAGTAATCACCGAAGCGCGTGATTCAAGTCCGGTGCAACAACACCCCTCCAGCAGGAGCCAGAAGGAGCACTCATGACCACCGAGACCGCAGCCAGCGCAGCAGCATCGGGCAACGCCGCCACCGACCGTTTCCGCGCCTCCGGCAAGACCGCATCCATCGCGGCCGACGTCGAGCGTGTCAACTTGCTGGCAGGCAAACTGATCAAGGCCGCCAACGACATCGTGCTCGAAGAACGCGTAACCTATGACGAGTTCAACGCACTGAAGGCATGGCTGATCAAGGTCGGCGAGGACGGCGAATGGCCATTGTTCCTTGATGTCTGGCTCGAGCACTCTGTTGAGGAGGTCGCCACCGACCACCGCGAGGGCAACAAGGGCTCCATCGAAGGCCCCTACTACATTCCGGATTCGCCGGAGCAGAACTCCCCGGCCACCATCCAGATGCGCGAGGACGAGATGGGTACCCCGCTCCTCTTCCAAGGCCAGGTCCGCAGCACAGACGGTTCGCCGCTGTCGAATGCCAAGATCGAGCTGTGGCACGCCGACGAGGCCGGCTTCTATTCGCAGTTCGCCCCGGGCATTCCGGAATGGAACTTGCGCGGCTCGTTCATTGCCGATGAAAAGGGCAACTTCCAGATCCAGACCATACAGCCGGCCCCGTACCAGATCCCGACCGACGGAGCTTGCGGACAGATGATCAAGGCCGCCGGATGGCACGCCTGGCGCCCGGCACACCTGCACTTGAAGGTGTCCGCCCCGGGCCACGAGCTGCTGACCGCGCAGCTGTACTTCCCGGGCGACGTACACAACGACGACGACATCGCGACTGCGGTGAAGCCGGAACTGCTGCTCGAAATCCAGCCGGTCACCGAGGGCAAGGGCGTCCAGACCACCTACGACTTCGTGCTTGATCCCGAAGCCAAGTAGGTCATTGCCCACCTCGTCGCGGCGGGGCTCCCGGAATCACCTCCGGGGCCCCGCCGTTGTCGTACCGCCGCACCTTCCGTGAAGTCGTGCCCGGTGCCGCCGGAGGGTGCCAAGACAATACCAGCTCCGTCTCCGCATCCCGGAACTTCCACATGAAAGAGAACCCCGCCATGCCCCAGGAAACTGTGCTGAAGTCGTTGGAGGCCAAAGAATTGCGGAACGTCTTTGGCAAATTCACCACCGGCGTCACCATCGTCACCACCCAGGGAACGGATGGCAACGCCTACGGCGCCATGGTGACGGCGTTCGCCGCAGTATCGGTGGATCCGCCGTTGGCCCAAATCACCTTGACGCGCAGCTCGAGGGCCGCCAAGCACCTGGACGGGTCGTCCTTTGCCATCAACATCCTCTCGGTCGACCAGCTGGAGGTTGCCGGGCACTTCGCCGGCCAACCGATGGCCAGCGAACCAGAGTGGATTCTCGCCGGAAATGTCCCGGTGCTGCGGGGCAATGCAGCCACGCTGGAATGCCGGGCGTGGAACAACTACGACGGCGGTGACCACATCATTGTGGTCGGGGAAGTCCGGGCGCTGACGATGGGCGATTCGGACCCGCTGGTCTTCCACGAGGGGACATTCCACCGACTCGGTGAACGACTCGAGGCCGGCCAGCATGAAAGTTGGTTCGCTGGCGCCAAGTTTTTCCAGCCTTTGGACCCGCAACACCACTGATCGTCCGCATCCTCCAGTGCGGATCGCCCGATAATTCCATGCATTGCATGGCCCCGAAGGAGTACATCATGTTTGTCTCAACACGGCGAAGGACCGCAGGAGAACACGGGTCCGCAACCATCCTGCGTCCCGCCAAGGACACCGTCCAGAAGCTGAACCACTGGGCTTGGACCGGATGGATACCCGAAGAGGACCCGGGAAGCTCCCAGCCTGAGATGCAGGTTTCTGGCCACGTACCAGAGTTGATTGCTGCCTGAGACCGTCGACCACATAGGGAACAAAAGGGCACGGCCGGAAGGTCCCAGACAGCAGAGTCGCCGTCTTGGGCCTTCCGGCGTGTTGGTCCCGGGTTCCTCCAACCTTCTGGGCGCGCGGGTGAGCCAACCCGAAGTGCCCGGCAATGCCGAACGACCGGGCACAGTCCCTGGCACCACGGGATCAACGTGGGTGCATCAACGATCCTGGACGCGGTCGGTGGTTCCGCGGAGCCCAAACCACGAAGAATCAAATTCAACGCGTTCGCGGGCCTAGCCGCACCGTCGCGCACCCAGTCCTCGAGGAACGATGTGGAAACCTCGTGCAGCAGGGGAAGCACACAACAGCGATTCCCCAATAGATCTTCGCTTCGGGGTTCACTCGGACCGCCTGCTTGGCCGGAGAACGTCGGCCTGCCCGCGCAGGTCAAGAACATTAACCCTGAAGCCGGGGCAACAGGTGGTCAAAGCTTGCCCTGGTTTGTCCCTACGCATGCAGCAACAGCAATGGTTGGGAATCCGGGTCGCCGTGGACGAAACGCGCGACCTCGATGCCAGTGGCGAGACCCATCGTCCGACCTGCGGATTCCATGGATCCATGACATCGCCCGGGAAATCGGCCCGCCAGTGCTCAGTCGTCGGCGTTCCGGTAGCGGGCGGCAAGCTCGGTGCGCGAGGTCACCCCGAGCTTCGCGTAGATCCTGGTCAGGTGGTACTGGACGGTCTTGGCCCCAATGAATAGTTCCTCGGCGGCCTTCTTGTTGCTTGCCCCCGCGCAGACCAGCGACGCCACCGCCTTTTCCTGGGAGGTCAGCGATGACCAGTCGGAGCTGTCGCGTCGCGGCACGCTGATGCCGGTGGCCTGCAGTTCCCGGTTGCAGCGCTCGATGTAGATCGTGGCACCCAACTGGGTGAAACCGGCCAGTGCCCGGGTCAGCGGTCCGACGGCGTCCCCGCGTTTGCCGGCCCGACGCAGGGACTGGCCGTAGGCGTACTCGACCTGGGCGCGCAACACCGGCAGGGTGATTCCCTGCAACTTGGCAAGTGCTTCGTCGAAGGCAACCCTCGATCCATCGATGTCGCCGCGCGCACTGAGGATCTGTCCGCGCACCACCAAGGCGCGCGCCGTGTACGATCGATGATTGCGTTTGCGGGCAAGTGCCTCGAACGGCTCCAGAAGCCTTGCCGCCTCGTCCACGCGGTCCTTGCGCACCAAGGCATCGAGGTAGGTGTCCTGCCAGGGCCAGAACCCCGGTTCGTCGATCCCGCCTGAACGCTCAAACGACAACAGTGGTTCAAGGGCCAGAATGACCTCGTCGTAGTCGGACCGGGCGCGGGCGGCGGATGCCCGCGCCATGCGGTACGGCACCTGCATCACCTCGTAGCTTCCCGTGCGTGCCCAGGCCTTGGCCAGATGGGCCTCGACCTCTTCTTGCTCCCCTCGCATGGCGTGGATGAGCACCGCTGTGTGGTGCAGCAACGGACGCACCAGTTCGATGCCGGATCGCTCCTGCAGGGCCACGGCAGCGCGGACCGTCTCCAGCGACTGATCCCAATCCCCGGAGGCGAACTCGGCCCGGGCCAGCCAAGCCCTCGCCCACAGGGCAATGCGGTGGGATCCTTCGCTGTAATCGGTTGAGCTGGCGCTGGCCAGTTCGTGGCGGGCCAGTTCAACCTGGTCCCCGGCAACATGCAACCACCCCAACGCCATCTCGGCGCGCTGGCGCTGCGCCCCGGAAGGCAATGTGGACAGCAGTGCAGTCAACATCTCCTCGCCATCCCGGGTTCGCCCGACCAAGCCCAAGCCCAGCCCTTGGATGACCGACGCCTCCACTGCCAGCGTGCTTTCCGGATTTGCCAGCTCCAGGGTTTTTTCCGCCCAGGCCACCAAGCCCGGGCCGTCCACCCTACAGAGTGCGTCAAGGACACGTCGTTGGGCAACCGTGGCCATGACTTCGGTCAGCCCCGAATGTGCGGCACCTTTCCACGCGCTGGCCAGCCACCGGTCGGCGGTGTTTGCCAGGCCCTGAAGGATCGCGATGTAGCCGGAGAGCAGGTCGCGTGCCGGGCTGGCGGCGAGGCTGGCCAGCTCGTCGGAACATGCAAGTGCGCTGGGCAACTCGCCGGCGGCCACGGTGGCGTCCACGGCGCGCAGGAAGAGCGGGTCTCGTTGGGCCCTGTCGGTTGCAAGGCCGGCCGCCCGGTGCAAGGCAACGGCGGCCGAGGCCCACGCGCCCTTTTTCGCCTGCTTGGCTGCATAGAGCTCCAGCTGGTGCGACAGCGCCGGGTCCGAGAGCAACGTGGCATCGGCCCGGTGGGCAAGGGCGGTTCCTTCGCAATCGCTCTGGGTCGCGGCAGCCCCATGCAATGCCAGGCGTTGCGAGAGTGGGATCAGGTGGTAAACGGCCATCTGCGCGATGGGTCCCGGGAATACCAAGGTGAGGTTTCCGCCGTTTCCGGCCACGGCCACCAGTCCGGAGGCCACACACTCCTCCACGAGTTGCAGCGGGTCCACAATCCCGGCCAGACGAACGACCTCATCCAGGCGGGCACCGTGTTCCAGTACGGATGCTGCCTCGATGAGGGACCTGGCCGCCTTCGAGAGGCGTTCCAGCCGCGCGGTCGCTTCGGCCGATGCCGCGCGTGGCACCGGGAAACGGTGGTTGAGACTGCTCCAGGTTTCGTCGGGATTTTCCCTGATGAGATCCAGTGCTGTGTGGATGTTTCCGGCGGTGTAGGCGGCCAGTTGGTCGGCCGCGGCCGTCGAAAGCTCGATGCCGAGCCTGGCCGCGGATATTTCCTTCAGCGCTGCCGCGCTCGGCGGATCCAGCTCAATCGTGGTGCTACCCGGTGCCTCGATGAGTTCGCTGGCACCGGAGGGAAGGAACACGGCTTCCTCCTGGCGGAGGGTGAGAATCACAAGCACGCGTTCGTTGCGCAGCCGTCGCCAGGCGAACAGCAGGGCGGCGAGGGACTCGGCGTCCGCCCACTGAAGGTTTTCCACCAGGACGATGCCGGTTCGCTTGCCGACGGTCTTGAGGAAGGCGAGCAGGCGTTCGGGCAACGGCAGGGCGTTCACGGTGTTGGAAGAATCCACGATTTCCTGCAGGGCCGACCCTGCCACGTCCCGTTCCCATCGGGCCCCGCCGGAGGTCCAGGAGGCAAGATGCTTGTTGTTTTCCATGAAGCGCCGGACCACGGTGCTCTTGCCGCACCCTGCCGGGCCGCGCACGATTACCAGCTGGGCAGTGCATCCCTCGGCAGCTTGCAGCAATCGAGTCAGGATTCCCAATGACCGTTGTTGATCCATGGATCCGCGTCTACCAACCTTTCAATGTATGCAGACGGGGCTGCGTGGACATCGTTGTCCACGCAGCCCCCGGATGGCCGAAAGCCCATCCGGCCGATGAGTGCTATTTCGCGATCTCGACCTGTGCCGCGGACCGTGTCGGGGTGTTGGTTTCTGAGTTGCGCAATGGAACACAGGCGGTCACCAATGCACCAACGATAGCAACCGCGGAGAAGACGTAGAACGCGATTTCGTTCTCGACGCCCGCCGCCATCAGAAGCCCGCCGATCAGGGGACCGAAAATGCCGCCCAGCCGGCCGAATCCGGCACACCAGGCAACCCCGGCGCCGCGGGCGGAACTGTTGTAGTAGTTGGAAACGAACCCGTAAATCAGCACCTGCGTGCCGATGGTTCCCACGCCTGCAACCGCAACCAGTGCGAGCAGGATCGTGAAGGGAAGCTGCAGCGTCAGCATCAACATGGCCACCGCGGCGAGGAAGAACGTCGTGGAAACCACGCGCTTGGCCCCGATCCGATCGGCACCCACGGAAGCGATCAACCCGCCGAAAACGGCGCCGGCATTGAGCACCAGCAGGAAGGAAAGCGAATAGGACTTGCCATAGCCGAACTGGGACATGATTTGTGGCAGCCAGGTGTTCAGCCCGTAGGTCAGCAGCAGGCCGGCAAAGCTCATGAGACCCAGCAACAGGGTGGGAAGCGCGTACTTCCTGGAGGCCAGTGCAAGGAAACCGATCTTGGTGTCCGCGGGAATGGGAGCAAGCACGTGGGCGCCCTGGGCGGGTGCCGGTGCGGAGATCGGGATGCCGGTGCGGATCGAGGCGTGCAGGGCTTCCTCGGTGCGGCCGCGGGCCATCAGCCATTCGGGGGACTCGGGCAGCTTCGAAAGTGCCATGGGCAGCAGGAAGAGTAGGGGCGTGGCACCGATGAGGAACAGCCCGCGCCAGCCGACATGGTCCATCAGGACGATGGCCAGCAGCGATGCCAGGACGCCGCCCACCGGGACACCGGAATAGACGACTGCGTTGTAGTAGTTGCGCTTGCCCTTGGGGGCGAACTCGGCCACGACCGCGCCGGCGGTTGCCACCAGTGCACCGACGCCGAGCCCGGTGGCGAAACGCAGCGTGCCGAAGACCATGACGGAGTTCGCCAGGGAGGTCAGGCCCATGCCAATTGAGAACCAGACGATGCCGGTGATCATGATCTTACGGCGCCCGAGGTAGTCCCCGACCGCGCCGGTGACCAAGGCGCCGACCATGACGCCGAACAGGGCCCAGCTGCCCAACATGCCAGCGGTGGCCGGGCCGATTTCGCCGAGCTGCGTGGGGTCGCCCAAGAGGGTCGAAACAATGGTTCCGTAGACGACCAGGTCGTATCCATCGAAGATCAGGGCGATGGCAGCGATGGCCACCACCCAGCGGACGGTGCTTTGTTGCTTTGCGGTGGCGCTTGCTTCCGGTGATTTCACGATTTGCTCCATATGCTTATGGGCCCCGGGCGCACGTCGATGTGCGGGTGTTCAGGGCACGGATAATTGCCGCGGCGAATGGCCGTGGGGTGGAAGCCGTGACCCGAGGGAATCTCGGGCGGCGGGCCCTGGAACAGCCAGGCGCCTATCGCCCGGGGCTGCAGCAGGTCCGCGGCCCCGGGCGATAGGCGGGATTTTTTTCTAGCCGAGGTCCCCGCCGGCCACCGGCAACGTGCTGCCGGTGATGTAGGAAGCCTCATCGGAGGCCAGGAACGCAATGGGACCTGCCTGTTCGTCAAGCGTTCCGTAGCGTTTCATCAGGGATGAATCGATGGTCTGCTCCACGATTTGCCGGTACCAGGTCTTTTCCTGCTCGCTGTCGGGGGCCGGGCCCCGCTTGACGAGACGTTCGGGTGCCTCGGTGCCGCCGGGCGCGGTGGCCACCACTCGGATACCGTGGGGGGCGCCTTCCATGGCGAGGGCCGAGGTGATGGCCTTGACGCCGCCCTTGGCTCCTGCGTACGGGACGCGGTTGAGCCCGCGGGTGGCCACCGAGGAAACATTGACGATGGTTCCCTTGCCGCCCTTGATCATTTCGGGGAACGCCGCGCGGCACATCCACAGGGTCGGGAAGAGCGAGCGCTGGATTTCCTTCTGGATTTCCTCGGGGGAGTAATGCTCGAACGGCTTGGCCCAGATGGTCCCGCCGACGTTGTTGATGAGTACGTCGATGCGGCCGTATTCGGCCACCGCCGCGGTCACCGCCGACATCGCGCCCTCGAAGGCCTCCAAATCGGCGGTCACGCTCAGGGCGTGGACGTCGTGGGCGCGCAGGCCCTCTGCGACGTCGTGGACCAACGGGGAACGGTCAACCAAGACCAGGTCCCCGCCCTCGGCAGCGATGCGCCTGGCCACGGCCCAGCCGATGCCCTGGGCGGCACCGGTGATGAGCACGACCTTGGAGGCGAAACGGCCTGGGTGGAAGGAATCGGGCAATCCTGCCGTGGCGGTCTCGTTGACCGCTCCGTTGCCGGCGTTCACTTGACCGGGGTGCGCGACGCAGCGGCCATGGTGGCCTTGGCGTGCTCGTTGTGGGCGATGATGGCCTTGCGGGCCGCGTCCGGGTCCTGTTGCTCAAAGGCGGCGACGATTGCCAAGTGGTCGGCGTCGACGGCCCCGTCGATCCAATGCTCCTTGCGCAGCACCTTGGCCATGGTCGCGGGGACCTCCAGCCGTGTATAGGCCTGCAGCAAGTGTTCGTTGCCAACGCAGTTGAACAGGAATTCGTGAAAGGCCTCGTTGGTGACGGTGAAATCCTCGGAGCTGACGAACTTCTCGCCGTCCAGGGTCTTGCCGGCCAGTTCGGCCAGGACCTTGAACTCGGTCAGCTGCTCGGGGGTCAATTTGCCCATGGTCAGTTCCACGATGGCCAGTTCCAAGGCCATGCGCGCGTCGAACTGCGCCTGAAAGGTAGCGTGCTCCTCGCCGATCTCGTATGCGGGCAAGGCTCCGGGATCCCCGGTTTCCTGAACCGTGGCCTCGGCTGCGGCGGCGGGTGCCTCGGCCGCATCGGGGGTGACCGCCAGGGCAAACTTCTCGAAGTAGAAGTTCTGCGGCTTGACGCCCTCGCCCTCCAGGAAGCGCCGGACGCCCTCGACCATGGGAGGCGGGCCGCAGAGGTAGATGTCCACGTCGCCCTCGGCCAGGTGGTGCGGCTCGAAGTGGTTGGTGACGTAGCCCTTCTTTTCCGCGGTGCTGTTCGGGTCACCCACGCAGTAGTCGAAGGTGAAGCCGTCGATGCGCGACTTGTAGTCTTCCAGGACATCTATCTCGACCAGGTCGGTGTCGGCGTTGACGCCGTAGATGAGGTGGACGGGGTGCGGGTTTTGCATGCCGGCGAGCTTTTCCAGGATGGCGAGCAGCGGGGCCAGGCCGGTGCCGCCGGCCAGCAACAGTGCCTGGCGCTTGGGTTCGCGCAGGAAGAAGCTGCCCATCGGGCCGGTGAAGGTGATCCGGTCGCCGACCTGCGCAACGTCGCGCATGTAGGTGGACATCAGTCCGCCATCGGTGATGCGGATCAGGAAGGAGAGGGTTGAGACTTCCGGGCCGGAGCTGAAGGAGTAGGAACGGGTCTGGCCGTTGGAGCCCGGGACCTCGATGTTCACGTACTGGCCTGGCAGGAAGGAGAGCTCGTCGCGGTTCTCGAGCTCCAGGCTGAAGGCGTAGGTGGTCTCGGAGATGCGGCGGATCTCGGTCAAAGTGGACTCGTAGACGGTGGCGGCGGTCTTGGCGACATCCGAGGTCGTGGGGATCTGCAGCACGAGATCGGATTCGGGGACCATCTGACAGGGCAGGCAGAAGCCCTTCTCGGCTTCGTCGTCGGTCAGGGCCTCCTCGATGTAGTCGCCGGCGTCGAACGTGCCGGATTCGCAGAAGGCCTTGCAGGTGCCGCAGGCGCCGTCGCGGCAGTCGAGCGGGATATTGATCCGTGCCTTGTAGGAGGCATCGGCGACGGTTTCCCGGGGTCCGACTTTAATGAACCGGGTAATGCCGTCCTCGAAGGCGAGGGCAACCTGATAGGTCATGAGGGGGGCTCTTTTCAAAATAGTGCTAGGCGGTACAACGGCTGGTGCAAGCGAGGCGGCGCGGGGTTCACCGTTGCCCCCGCACGCTTTCCAGTGGGCAGTGCGGGGCCGAAAACGGGATCAGATGTGGTAGATATCGACCACGTGGTGGATGTAGTCGTTCTTCAAGACGACCTTCTTGGCAGTGATCACCGGCTGGGTGCCGGAGTAGTCGATCGTGTAGAAGGAAGTGCCGAAGTAGGTGTCGACGTTCTGGTAGCGGTAATACAGCGTGAACCAGTTGAAACGCACATCGACGGTGTCGCCGTCGACGGCAACGATCTCCACGTTGGTGATGTTGTGCCCGGTGCGCGGTTCCGGCAGGCTGGTGGCCGAGGAACGGTCGGTCTTGATGCGGAAGACGCGGTCTTCCAAGCCGCCGCGGTTTGCGTAGAAGATCAGCGAGATCTCGCGCTGCGGGTCCTCGGTGAGCTTGTCGTCGTCGGCCCAGGCCGGCATCCAGAAGGTGGCCTCGGGGTGGTAGCAGTCGATCCAGCGGTCGAAGTCACGGTCGTCCAGGAAGCGGGCCTCCTGGTAGAGGAACTGCTTGATGTCTTCCAGCTCGAGTTCGCCGGCGCCGGTCTGGATCTTGGTAACGATGGCGCTAGTGGTTGCAGTCATGGTGGTTCCCCTGTTCGGTGGTGCCGGTGGTGGTTGATGCCGCTTCGGCGGCGACTGCCTCGCGCATGGAGGTGAGCCAGTAGCCGTGCTGTATCGGGTATAGGCCCTCGTCTTCGGTGCGGGCCCCGCTGGAGATGGGCTCAAGGCCGATCTTCTTGGCGTTCTCATCGGCACCGTTGATCTGGTGGGCGGCACCGCGGGAAAGGTCATTCCACTTGGCGGCGGTGGCCAGGTATGTCTTCTGGCAGGAACGGAATTCCTCCAAGTCATCCGGGGTGGCCATGCCGGAGGCGTTGAAGAAGTCCTCGTACTGGCGGATGCGGTTGGTGCGTGCCTCGTCGGATTCGCCCTTGGGGGCGATGCAGTAGATGGTGACCTCGGTCTTGTCCACGGCGACCGGGCGGAACTGGCGGATCTGCGAGGAGAACTGGTCCATGAGGTACACGTTCGGGTACAGGCATAGGTTGCGGGATACGCCGATCATCCAGTCGGCCTTGGCCTCGCCGTGAGCGGCGACAAGCTCGTCGCGCTTCTCGGCCAGCGGGCGGTTGGCCGGATCCAGCCATTCGGTCCACAACAGCAGGTGGCCATTCTCGAAGGAGTAGTAGCCGCCTTCCTGCTTGTCCCAGCCGCCGGCGTCCATGGTCTTGGTTTCGTTGGTGGATTCGCCGGATTCTCGTCGGGCCTGGGTTGCGGCGTAATTCCAGTGGGTGGCTGAGACGTGGTAGCCGTCGGCTCCGTTTTCGGCTTGAAGCTTCCAATTGCCGTCGTAGGTGTAGGTGGAGGATCCACGCAGGACCTCGAGGCCTTCCGGGGACTGGTCCACGATCATGTCGATGATCTTGGTGGATTCGCCCAGGTGATCTTCCAGGGGCTTGACGTCGGCGTTCAGCGAACCGAAGAGGAAGCCTCGGTAGGACTCGAAGCGGGCGACCCTCGTCAGGTCGTGCGAGCCGTTCTTGTTGAATTCTTCCGGGTAGCCGGCGCCGCGGGAGTCCTTCACCTTGAGTAGCTTGCCGGAGTTGTTGAAGGTCCAGCCGTGGAAGGGGCAGGTGAACGTGGTCCGGTTGTCGGTCTTACGGCGGCATAGCATGGCGCCGCGGTGGCTGCACGCGTTGATGAGGGCGTTGAGTACGCCTTCCTTGTTACGGGAAATGATGATCGGCTGGCGACCGATGTTGGTGGTGAAGTAGTCGCCGACGTTCGGGATCTGGGATTCGTGGGCCAGGTAGATCCAGTTACCTTCCCAGATATGCTTCATCTCGAGCTCGAAGATTTCCTCGTCGGTGAAGATGTTCCGGTTGGCGCGAAAGACGCCGGTCTCCGGGCTGTCAACGAGTGCGTCATCCAGCAAGGCCGAGACGGTGTTCAGTGTTTCAGTCATGGTGTGCTCCATCCTTCGTAGGGGCGCTGGCGCCCTGGTCCACCCGGTGGGTGGCGAAACCATGAGATCCACCATGGCAGGATGTGCGCGACCTCACACTGGGTAAATGCCTAGGGTTGGCCAAGGGTGGGATCCATTCAGTGGATTCCCATATCAATCGGGCTTTTTTGGATATTTGTCTGGCTGTTGCCTGCAACGTAGCGTTGGGGCCCGAACGCCCTATACCTGTCGGGCACCCGAGCCGTCAGTGACAGACGACCGTTTTCCTGCACCCGAAAGGCGGCCCCAATCGTGCCCAAGAAAAATCGAGCAGGAGCCGAGATCCATGGACGGGGGCCCCGTCTGTGTGGAGTGCCAGGCGATATATCGCTCAGCGCAGTCTGTGCCGGGTTCATTGCCGTAGCTGTTTCCTATGCCGGACCAATGCTGGTCATCCTTCAAGCAGCCGAAAGGGCAGGCCTGGACTCGGACCAAACGGCTTCCTGGGTGTGGGCGGTGTCCGTGGGCAGCGGAATCGTGGGGCTGGTGCTGAGCCTGTTCACCCGCCAGCCCATCGTGGTGGCGTGGTCGGTACCCGGGGCGGCATTGCTGTTGACGGTTCTGGGGGATTACGAATTTTCCGAGGCCATCGGTGCCTACATCGTGTCCGGGTTGCTGGGCCTCGCACTGAGCGTGAGCGGATTGTTCGGCAGGTTGCTTGCCGTCGTTCCCCGTCCGATCCTTGCCGCGGTCCTGGCCGGGGTGCTGTTGCCCTTCGTCCTGAACGTCACTCAGGCGATGCTGTCCTCGCCGCTGGTGGTCGGGGGATTGGTGGTGGCGTATTTTGTGGGCCGGCGATTGTTCCCCAAGTACGCAGTGCCTGGCGCCCTGGCCGTTGGCATCCTGCTGTCCGTGGTCGCCGGACAGGCGCAGGACCCGGAGTTGTCGTTCGCCTTGACCGTGCCGGTGTTCACGGTGCCCGTCTTTTCGCTCCAAGCCATCATGGGGATTTCCATCCCGCTGTTGATCGTCACCATGGCCGGGCAGAACGGCCCGGGCCTGGTCATGATGCGAACCAACGGCTATGAGCCCGACGACAAGCTGCTGTTGTCGGGCAGTTGCGTGGCGAGTGTGCTCTTTGCGCCGTTCGGGTCGCATGCGATCAACCTAGCGGCCATCACGGCGGGAATCTGCTGCGGGCGTGAGGCCCATGCGGATCCGGCCAAGCGATATGTCGCCGGAGCCTTCGGAGGCGTGTTCTTCATTCTTTTCGGCTTGTTCAGTGCCACTATACTTGACCTGTTTGCCGCTGTCCCGAGCGAGCTGATCATTGCCATGGCCGGGGTTGCGCTGCTGGGCGCGCTGCAGGGATCCATGCAGGACATGCTCGATGCGGGCCCGCATGGGCGCAAGGCCGTGGAGGCCGCGATCGTGACCTTGATTGTCACGGCATCCGGCATTGCTCCATTGGGCATTGTCGCCCCGTTCTGGGGTGTGATTGCCGGTTCCGCAGTCCATCTGCTGTTGACATTCACCCGGGGCAAGCGCGGCACAGCAACCGTCGTAGAAAAGGAGTCGCCTGAGAGTGTTCCGGCTCCTGGGCGCGTTCAGCCATAGGCTCGCGGGCATCGGTTTTCGAGGCAGCCGGCGATCGCATGCGTTGGTTCCAAAGTGGAGTGCTCCGGGAAACTACTGAATGGATGGACTTTTCTCCCCGGTGGCGCCACAAACTCTCAGGTCGGCAGCTTCTCAAACCGTCGATATCGGCTCCACCCGGCCGCCCCCGGAAGGGAGCGCCCGCTTCGTCCACCGCAAAACCGGCGAGGCCGCCTCGTCGATCTATAGCGTGATGTTGGCGGCCGGGGTTGAACAGTAGCTGGCGGACCGTATGACGGCTTCCTTGATTTCATCGGCAGGCATCCTGTTGCGCAGGGCTGAATTTACACGGATGTCCAGCTCTTCCCAATGGCAACCGGCGTTCGGGACCGTCGGCGCGATGGCGCTGCGGGCGGTGCACGGCAGGCAGCTGCGGGCACGGATGGCGCCCCACGCTAAATTCGGGACCACTTCCCCGAAAATATCGGTGACTTCGTTCGGGGAGCCGGTGGCACTCTGTACATGTTCGGGGCCCGGTACCTGCCAACGGGTTGTCGGACCGGCACCGTTTGCATCAACGGAAAATGACGCGATTCGATCATGCAGTTTTCTCTTGGGAAACGGAAGTGAAGAACTCGATCAGGAGCGCGGCCGTAGACTTCGGGTCCTCCGCCGGTGCCAGGTGGGCGACGGTGTCGATGGTTGCCGCACGCGCGTTGGGTGCATGCTCGGCAATGAACACGGCGTCGGACGGTGGGCACACTACGTCGTGGGCGCCGGCAATGGCCAGGATCGGGTCCTGCATCCCGGCAAGGTCCGCGCGCAGGTCATAGCCGCCCAACGCCTTGCAGGCGTGGGCATAGGAGAACCTGTCCGCATCCTGGAGGGTCTGTAACAGGCTGCTGGAAACCACGGGGTTGTCCTCGATGAAGCCGGGGGCGAACCAGCGTTCGGTCGAGCCGGCTAGCACCGCGGGGGTGCCGGCCTCGGCCACCAGTTCGGCTCGCTCGCTCCAGCCTTCCGGGGTTCCGATCTTCGCGGCCGAACAGATCACCGAGAGTCCGGCGAAGCGGCCCGGGAAGTCGTGGGCCAGTTGCAGCGCGGTGGCACCGCCGACGGAGACCCCCGCATAGTAGATCGGGTCTCCCGGGCTGACGATGCCGCCGGTCTCAAGCACCCCAAGCATTGACACCACCCCGGCGGCAAGTTCGGTCATGGAAAATGCCTCGGTGGAGGCGCCGCTTTCCCCGTGCCCGGGCAGATCCCAGGCAACCAGCTGGAAGTGGTCCTTCAGGTATGGAACCGCAGGACCCCACAGGGCCAGCGAGCCGGTGCCAAGCGAGGGTCCAAGTACCAATGTGGGCAGCTCGTCCGACTGGTGCAGCAAGACGGAGGTTAATTTGGGAATGGTCATGATTCCTTCCGTGCCGTGAAGCCGGCGCAAATGCGGTTGATGGTATTGATGGCGGTGCCTGGGCATCCGCTTGGATCGAGCAGGGCCGAGAATTAGGCTTCGCAGAATTGATCGGTGGGCACTGCCACACGCACTGCCACACGCAGCGACTCGCGCAGAGCTGTGCCGCCACCCACGGATCCGCACACCATAGCCTGCACCATTGCCTTGCCATCGGGCAACATCATTGCGTGAATCGCGGAGATGGGCTCGGAATCCAGCAGGTCAACTGTGGGCCCGCATGGCAGTGAATTTTCAGGGATCTGTCTCCAGCTCTTCGGAAAGGGTGGCAGCATGTGCCGCGGCGCCTTCCGCCAATCTGGGCAGTTCGCGAAATACAGGCGGATTGGTGTGCCGGCCGCAAGCCGGATGCCCATCCGGTGCGGTGCTCGCTGCAAGGAAGTGTGCCGACCGATACTGGCGTTGCTACCTGCCCAGCCCGGCAGTACGATAGCGGCAGCAATTCCGGCACCGGGTCCCGTTCCGTTCCGTAGTCGTTCCCACGCCGGCGGAGGATCGAAGAGGACCGCCATGTTCGACGCCGCACCAAACCCCGTACCCGAGACCGGCGAAGAACCGGCGAAACCCGCAGCCAGGAAGCGCATCACCGCAGTCGATGCGGCACGTTGCCTGGCCCTGATCGGCATGATGGGCGTCCACCTGCTGCCGGAAGAGAATGACGGGGGAGATGCCTCCCTGACATGGGTTCTCTTTGCGGGCAGGGCATCCGCGCTCTTCGCCCTGCTGGCCGGTGTCTCGCTGGCCTTCAGTTCCGGCGGTTCGCGCCCCTTGGGCGGACGCCCGCTGAAGGCGGCACGCGCAGCCGTCGCCGCCCGTGCCGTCGTCATCATGGCCATCGGCATGGCGCTGGCGTACACCGGTCCCACCGTGGAGATCATTCTGGCCTACTACGGCGTCATGTTCCTGTTGGCCGTGCCGCTGCTCGGGCTGGCGCCGCGGGTGCTGGCCATGCTGTCGGTCGTTTTCGCCATCGGGGGATCGATCCTCCTGCAGGCCGTGCGCGGGGTGATCCCCGAGCCGGAGGACGACAACCTGACCTTCGGCACGTTGTTCACCGAACCGCTGACGACCGCCGGGCAACTGCTCTTCACGGGCTTCTATCCGGCGGTGCCGTGGATGGCGTACATGTGCGCCGGCCTGGCGATCGGCCGGCTGGACCTGAGCTCACGCCGGGTCGCGGCCTGGCTCGCCGCGGGTGGCGCCGCCCTGGCCGCCGCGGCCTGGGCGGTCTCGGGGCTGCTCATGGTCAGCGTCCTGCAGGTATCCCCGGGCGAATCCGCCATGTTGCTGGCGGCGGGCGAGGATCCGCCGGTGGACGAGGATTCATGGGCCTGGCTGGTGGCTGCCTCCCCGTACTCCTCCATGCCGCTGGAACTGCTGCACACGATCGGCACCGGCATGGTCGCCCTCGGCGTCCTGATCCTGGCCAGCAAGTCCCTGCACCAGATCATCGACCTGCTGGCACCGGCCGGCAGCATGACGTTGACGCTGTATTCCGGGCACCTGCTGTTCCTGGCCGCCGGGTTGCTGGGTGAGCGCCCGTTCGCTTCCTTCGGGCTGCAGGTCGGCGCAGCGCTGGTCTTCGGCGTCCTGTGGCGCAACTTGGTGGGCCGCGGACCGCTGGAGGCCGCCGTCACCGCGGTTGCCACGAGGAGCAAGAACGCGGTGCTTCGCAAGGAAACCACCCGACCGGATCACCGAGGGCCGGACAGCCCCGGTGTTGCAGGGACTTCGGGATCCTAAACGCGGACGCCGGAGCCGAAGCGGGGAAGCGTGCCCCGTGGACATAAGATGGAAACCATGGATTTGGGCTACACGCATCACGGTGAATACAAGGTTGTCGGCGGCAAGTTGGTCGTCGCAGACCTGAAGGTCCGGGACGGGGCCATCGCCGCCGCCTCCATCAACGGGGACTTTTTCCTGGAGCCCGACGAGGCCCTCGAAGACCTGAACGCCGCGCTTATCGGGCTGCCGGACACCGTGGAACACTCGGTGGTCCGTGACGCCGTGGCCAACGGCCTGCGACCCGACGCCGTCATGTTCGGCTTCGACGCCGACGCCGTGGCACGCGTGGTCCGCCGCGCGCTGGGCCACGCCACCGCCTGGGCCGACCACCAGTGGGAGGTCATCGCCCCCTCGGTGTTGCCGATCGCCCAGAACGTCGCCCTCGACGAGGTCATCGCCCGGCAGGTCGCCGCCGGGACCCGCGGGCCCACCCTGCGCTTCTGGGACTGGGACGACTCGGGCGTCGTCATCGGTTCCTTCCAGTCGCTGCGCAACGAGGTCGACGCCGAGGCCGCCGCCGCGAACGGCATTCAGGTGGTGCGCCGGATCAGCGGCGGCGGCGCCATGTTCATGGAGGCCGGGAACTGCATCACCTACTCGCTCTACCTGCCCGGCTCGCTGGTCGACGGGATGAGCTTTGCCGATTCCTACCCGTTCCTCGACACCTGGGTCATGGAGGCGTTGGCCTCGGTCGGGGTCAAGGCGCACTACAAGCCGCTGAACGACATCGCCACCGACGCGGGCAAGATCGGCGGGGCCGCGCAGAAGCGCCTGGCCGGCGGCGTGGTGCTGCACCACGTGACCATGAGCTACGACATCGACGCGGAGAAGATGATGAGCGTGCTGCGCATCGGCCGCGAGAAGATCTCCGACAAGGGCATCGCCTCGGCGGCCAAGCGCGTGGATCCGCTCAAGCGGCAGGCGGACATGGGCCGGATGGAACTCATCGAGACGATGCGCCGGACCTTTGCCGCCAAGTATGCGGCGGTGGCAGGCACGCTCGACGAGACGACGCTGGCCGCCGCCAAGGACCTGGCCGAAACGAAGTTCACCACCGAGGAATGGACCGCCCGCGTTCCGTAGGCGGGAGCTCCCCGGCACGAGGCGCCGCCGGTTCGGTCAAGCTTGGCCCCCAAAACCCGATAAACACCCGTGAACGCGTGTGGCCCTCCGGCAATCTTCCGGAGGGCCACACGCGGTTGGCTGTTCACCGAGGGTCTTGTCGGCCCCCGGGGGTCATGCGAACGCAGGCTCCAATTCCGGCCGGGGCGATCCGGCGGCAACCCAGGAACCAATGACCGCGGTGGCGATCTCGGCAGAGCGCTCGGCGGCGTCGTCGACATGGGTCAGGAAGTCCTCATCGGACGCAGGCCCGCAGAGGTCCGAGATGCCGCGGATGGCCAGGAACGGGGCGCTGAAGGCCCGGCAGGTCTGCGCGATGGCCGACGATTCCATGTCCGTCGCGAGGACCTGGTCGAACTGGCCCTTGATGATTTCCGCACGTTCGTTGCCGACGAAGGAGTAGCTGGACACGATGAGTCCGTGGTGCACCGTGGCGACGATGCCGTGGCCGGGTGTCCCGATGTCGCTGGCCTCCAGCAGGGACTGCGGCACCGGGTAGGATGCCGGCATGCCCGGCACCTGACCGAGTTCGTAGCCGAAGGCGCGCGCGTCGGCGTCCGCGTTGATGTTCACGGCGCCGACGACGACGTCGCCCACGCGCACGGAATCGCCCAGCCCGCCGGCGCTGCCGGCGCTGATGACCAGGGGTGCCGGAGCGTCCGCGTCATCCGCCTTCGCCTGCAGCAGGGCGGCCGTGGCCGCACCCGAGGCGTTGACCAGGCCGATGCCGCCCTGTACAAAGATCGCGTTCAGGCCGTTGAGGAGGCCGCCGCGGTGGATCGCGTTGCCGACACGGACCGGTTCGCCGACCGACGTCGCGCGCTGGAGGAACGGTGTGATTTCCTCCTCCATGGCCGCGATGACGATGACCTCGACGGCGCTCAAGCGGACACCTGCTCCCAGACGGCACGCTGCGCCAGGAACGCCCGGGCGGCTTCCTTGGCGTCCTCGAGGGAGTGGTTTTCGCCCCAGCCGCACTGGACCTCGTTGGCCGCGGGGACCTCGGTGGCATCAAGCACGTCGGTGAGGGTGGCCTCGATCAGGTCAACGACGGCGGAAACGTCCGGTTCGCCCTGCAGAATGAGGTAGTAGCCGGTCTGGCAGCCCATCGGGGAGAAGTCGATGACGGACGAGGAGTGGTTGCGGGACTTCTCGGCGAAAAGGTGCTCGAGCGAGTGGATCGCCTTCATCTCCAGGTGAGCAACATTTGGCTGGGTGAACCGCACGTCATATTTGGTAATAACGTCTCCGTGCGGGAGTTCCTTGCGGTCGGCCACGCGCACATACGGCGCCGAGACCGTGCGGTGGTCAAGGTTGAAGGACTCTACGTTCATGCGTGAAGGGTTCATAATTGCGCTTTCATGCGTGGGTATCGAAGCCGGACGAACTCGTGGCACGTTCTTTGCCACCTTAATCGTAGCTGGCGGGGTACGGCTGTCGCTTGGCGCGCCGACCGGACGGACTTTGCGCGGTCGAGCGCGGAGCCCTGGTCGGTTGGATTTGATGCGCCTTGAGTGCCCCCTGCATGGTTCGTCCGCGAAATCAGTTCTGGATGCCTGCGGCCGCAGTGGTCGGGCCCGGCCAGCGACCATGAGGACTGGACCGTTGCACCCCGCACATAGTATTCGCCGGGAGCAGGGAGCTGGATTGTGCCCGTTGCATGGAGACGAGAGCCCGGGTATTGCTTTTCGGGCTTCACGGCCGAATGTGTGCCCTGATAATTCCAACCCGAAACCAAGGCCGGTGTCCCGTGCACGGATCGCGGTGTCACCCGCCAAGCGCTGTGCCGGCGTGTTTTGTCGCCGTAGTGTTACGGACCGATGGAGCCAATTTGTTGGCCAACCCCTAAAATCGGGAGCGACTTTTACGCTCGATAGAAATTAGGGGCGGCAATGCAGGATCGGCATGTGCGCATGCTCCGTGCCGCCGTGGTGAGCGTCGTTGTTCTGGTTCTCTCCGCCGGAGCGCACATGGGTGGCGGCGGAACCCTGCCGCACCCCGGTGTCCTTGTCGGGTTTGCCGCCCTGACCATGCTTCTCGCAATAGTCGTCGCCAAGCGGACGCTGGGGCTTCCGGCCTTGCTGGCGGTCCTGGGTGGAGGGCAGTTCGCGCTCCACCATGCATTCGGATTTCTCAGCACCACCACCAGGATGGTGTGCGCCTCGGCTTCCACCCACCTTGGGCATTCGGCCGCGCTGACATGTACCGTCGGGTCCGCCGAATCACACCAGCATGCTGTCGAGGGCGGGGCGGTGTCACCATGTTCGCGGCCCACGTGATTGCGACCCTGGCAACCGCCATTCTCATCACCCGTGGCGAAGAGGCGCTTTACGCGGTGGCGGAGTGGCTGCGCCCGCTCTTCACGGTGCTGCGGCTTTCCCCCGTGCGCCCGCCGGTTCGGGTCGACGCGGTTGTTCAGGAACACCGCCTGTATGCCGTGCCATTCCTCATATCACCGCCGCTGCGCGGCCCACCGACCTTTCGCTGATTGCAACTTCTTCCAACTCTTAGTGCCGGCCATCTTGGGCCGCGCACAGCGAAAGGCATGCCATGAAACTCCGTCGTACCCTCCTTGTATCCGCGGCAACCGCCGGCCTGATGGCCGTCGGACTTGCCTCGGCCAGCGCCCACGTCACCGTCAAACCTGACACCACCGACGTAGGCGCATATTCCGTGCTGACCGTCGCCGCCTCACACGGTTGCGAAGGATCACCCACCACCAGCTTCACCATCAACATCCCCGAATCCATCGCCGACGCCAAACCCACCATTTACCCCGGCTGGGACGTGAAGAAGATCGAGGAGAAGCTGAATGAACCATTGACCACCGGGGATGGATCCACCATCACCAAGCACACCGGAAAGATCATCTACACGGCAAAGACTTCGTTGGAAGACGGCTACCGGATGGCGTTTGAGATCCAAGTCAAGAATCCCGACAAGGCAGGCGAAATCCTCGCATTCCCAACGCTCCAGGCCCGCGAAAAGGGCAAGGCCGATTGGTCCCAGATGCCGGCCGCAGGGCAGGACCCGCACGAGCTCGAGGCCCCTGCCCCGAGCTACACACTGACAGCGGCCACCGCGGACGGACACCACGCGGGTGACAACGCCCAGTCCGTGCCTGCTTCGGACAACGGTGCTTCACCGATCCCCGGCTACCTGGGACTGGGCGCGGGAGTGCTGGGATTGGTCGCCGGAGGGATCGCCCTAGGCCGCACCCGCAAGACGTCCGGCAAGTAAGCCGGGGACACGGAATTGCCAAGGCAGCACGGACCGAGCGTCCCGAGAGCGATCCGCCAGTCCCTGACCGTAGTGGTCCTCGTTGCGATCGCTCTGCTGGCCCCGGTCTCGGCGGCATCCGCCCACGACAGCCTCACCGGAGCGAACCCCAAAGACGGCCAGATGGTGAAGGAGATGCCGGACGTCATCGACCTGACCTTCAGCAACATGCCCTTGGCCATAGGAACCAACGTCCTTGTGAAGGATGCCAGCGGCAAGGACTGGGCCATCGGCGAGGTCAAAATCGTGGACAACGTGGTCAGCCAATCCGTCGGTTCCGACGCCCCGGGCGGGGATTACACTGTGGTCTGGCGGGTGGTGTCCTCGGACGGGCATCCCATTGAGGGAACCTTCGGGTTCACCGCAAATTCCGGCGGCGCAGGAGTGCCTTCTTCGCCGGCAGCTGGGCCACAATCGACCGCTGACCTGTTCGAAGTGCCGGAATTACCGGCATCTGGCCAGTTCCCCCTAGGGTCGGTCCTCGGGTCGGTCGCGGTGCTGCTGGTACTGGCGGCCATCATTATTCGGGTGGCCCGCCGGCGTTCGGACAAAAACGGGTCCGTTTGATATGTGGAACCGCTGGGAGGGACCGGCTCTTGAAAGCCGATCCCTCACAGACACGGAGACCGGGCCGACACTGCCTATGGGCGCGGTAATGGCTCTGTCTGTCGGGTAAGTTGCGGTTGGCAGCTGCGTTTCCCGTTGCTCAGGGTCGCGATACCCCAGGTAGCGGTGGCCGGGGCGATGGTGAGCCGTTGCCCTCGAATGGTTCGGTAAGGATGCTCCGGGCGACGGAGGGCCATGCTCTGACGTGAAACATTCGGGCGTCGTCGAGTAGATGTTCGTCGCCGTTGGCTCTGGCTCCGTGGACCTTCTCGGAGAGTTTGTTCCATTTTTCGGCGGAGCGGACGAGCAAGTGTGCGGCGCGGACCGTGTCCTGGAGTTCGTTGGGCAGTGACATGCGTTGTTTCCTTTATCCGTGTCGGCGATTTGTGTGTCGGTGATGGGTCAAAAAATGAGTCCAGTTACGGGGAATATCACGTTGCCGGCCTAAGCGAAACTTCCTGCGAAAACGAAGAGCAACAGGGGGTTGTCAGGGGGATCTCCTGAGCGGACACGTTTGGCTCGGATGATAGGAATCAGGGGTGGCCCCGCAGGGTGTTGAAGAGTTCAGACACGCTCAGGCCCGCCGCTGCAGCGGCGTCTGCGGCCGGGACTTGGGCGGCCATTGCCTTACACAAGGCCAGCACCAGTGCGGTGTGCTCCGTTCCGGAATAATTCGGCGTCGAAGAGGCCTGACAGGGCGAGTTCCGGGCTGCGGCTGCCTGAATATTCTTCAGATAGAAGTCCATATCATGTATTCCATTCCGATTCGGTGGTCGAGGGCCGGGTGGTGCGGTCTTCCTAGACGTGGGGTGTTGCCGGGGCGGGATCGATGGAGGGGGTTCCTTGGGGTGGAGGGGAGACGCAGAATCGTGGACGGTGAGACCCTCAACTCGTGAGCGATCACGCTTGAAGGTTCCACTGGCCCTCCATCTGCCCCAGGCGATTTCGTGCTGCCCTATGATCAACTGCATGCTCGGTGGCCTCATCCAAGGGCCATAGGCATCAGCCGGGAGTGGTGCCATGTCCCGTTGAGCCTGCCATCGTTTTGAACCACACTACGAATGAAGAATCCCCAGGTAGGTGAAAGCCTCCAACACGGACGCCCTGTAGCGGAATGCGCGAGTTGGAGGGCGGGTTTCCTTGTCTTATTGGTTGGAATGGTGCGGAGTTCTGGCTGGGGTGCGGATGAGTTGGCCGGCGTAGGCGAAGCCACCGCCGAAACCGAAAAGGAGGGTGAGAGCGTCGGCGGGTATTTTGCCGTTGTGCCACCATTTGGAGAGGCCCAGGGGAATGCTGGCTGCGGAGGTGTTGCCGGAGTCCGAGACGTCGGTCAGGACGATCTTGTGCTCAAGTCCAAGACGCTTGGCAAGGGGTTCGATGATCCGCAGGTTGGCTTGGTGAACGGCGAGGACGTCGATGTCATCGAGGGTGTAGCCGGCCTGTTCGATGGTTCTATTGGCGTGTTTGGCAGCGTCCGAAATCGCCCACCGGAACACGGTTTGGCCGTCTTGCTCAAACCGATTGCCGGGTGCTTGGATTCTCACCGTGTCGGTCATGCGGTTATCGGATCCCCAAGAGACGGAACTGATGCGGGGGGTATCGCTGGCCGTGGCGATGACGGCACCGGCACCGTCGGCGGTAAGGATACAGGTGCCGCGATCCGTCCAATCAGTGACGGCGGAAAGTTTCTCGGAAGCGATGATGAGAGCGACAGTGGCGCTACCGGTCCTAATGGCGCTGTCCGCAATGGCAAGTGCGTGACAGAATCCCGAGCAGGCCGTGTTGATGTCCATGATTGCCGGCGAGAGCGCACCCAGAGCTTGGGCGACACGTCCTGCGGTATTCGGCGTGCGATCAGCGGCAGTGGTGGTGGCCACAATAATCAAGTCGACAAGGTTGATGTCGACGCTTGCGTCGGTGAGGGCATGCGCTCCGGCGGCGGCAGCCATGTCTGCGACGGTTTCGGTTTGTTCGGCAATGTGCCGGGTGACGATACCAGTCCGGGACTGGATCCACTTATCGGTGGTATCGACCATTTTGGCGATATCGTGGTTGGTCATCTGGTTCGCTGGCTGGTAGTGGCCGAAACCGATGACTTGGGATCCAGCAAGACTCTTCAGTAACTTCATGGTGACTCCATCGTGTCAATGCGTGAGCTGTTGCGCGGGGTTAGTGCTGATTATGGGCGGCGTTTGCGTGTTTGAGCCCGGATTCGAATTTGGTTGGCGCACGGCCGACCCGATGCCCGATCCGCCAGCACGCCCGTTGAATAGATTCCTGCTTTTTGCCGTTATTGAGGCTCCATGGGTCCCGACGTTTTCGGCTCCGCTGGGATCGACCAGCGTTCCCAGCGAATCTTCTCCTCTTTTGTTCAGGCAGGTTTTCGGTCGTTGGCGGCCCTTCGGACATGGCTTCGGGCGTGCTCCACCGCGTCTTCGAGCGTGTCAAAGAGATGGTTCTCGTGCCGCAGTGATGAGATGACACCGATCCTGGTGGCCAGGCGCAGGTGCTGGGGACGGATTCCCTTGATGAGCACGGTGATTCCGCGTCGTTCCAGTCCTTGCATGAGCTCGGTGATGACTTGTGCCCCAGTGGCGTCGAGGATCTGGAGCTGCGACATACGCAGTATGACCACGGTGGCGTCCTCGATTTTGCCGACGCGGGAAAGAATTCGTTCGGCAACCCCGAAAAACAATGCGCCGTCAAGACGGAAAACGGCTATGTGTTCGTCCCCGGGTTCTTCTGGAAGGGGAATCTCTTCTCGGTGCACCCCGGCGGATTCCGCCAAGGCCCGCAGTGCGAAGAATGCGGCGACGGCAATGCCGATGCCCACCGCGTAGATCAGGTCGATGCTGACCGTGATCAGCGCAGTGACGATGAAGACGAGCGCATCTGATTTGGTGGATCCGACAATTGTTTTCACGGTGGCAATCGAGATCATCCTGGCCGCCGTGACCATCAACACACCGGACAGTGCGGCGAGGGGAATGTTCCCAACGACGCCACTTGCGCCGTAAATGACAACAATCAAGACACCTGAATGGACGATTGCCGACATGCGGGTGCGCCCGCCGGCGCGGATGTTCACTGCCGTTCGGGCGATGGCCCCGGTCGCCGGCATGCCACCGAAGAAGCCGGAGGCCACGGAGGCGAGGCCCTGGCCTACGAGTTCACGGTCGGCATCGTAGGGTCCCGTGTTTGAAATCGAGGCCGCAACCCGAACCGACAGCAGGGATTCGATTGCGGCCAGCGCAGCAATGGTGAGGGCGGGCCCCATAAGGGCCGTTAGGGTTTCCCAGTCCGCTGAGGGGAGCCGGGGTGCTGGCAGGGAATCGGGCAATGCCCCAATGGTCGCGACGGGAAGCTGGGCCATGTTCACCCCCACGGTGACGATGATGATCGCGATGATCGACCCGGGGATGGCCTTGTGGATGCGCGGGGCAATGACCATCACGGCGATAACCACGGCTACAACCAACAAGGGAACCCAGGCGGCTGCCCCGTCCACGGTTTGGAAGGATTGCGCAGCGGCCATAAAGGCATTGCTGCTTGGCCCGGAGGGTACACCGAAAGCCGAGGGGACCTGTTGGAGGAAAATGATCATGGCGATGCCAAGCGTGAATCCCTCGATCACCGGCCACGGTATATAGGTGATCGTCCTACCCAGGCGCAGTAGTCCCGCCGCCACAACAATGAGGCCAGCCATCACACAAACCACAGCCAACACTCCAAGGCCCTGGGTTGCCACGACCGGGCCAAGGACCACCACCATGGCCCCCGTAGGACCCGACACCTGGATGTTGGAGCCGCCGAACACTGCCGCGACGATGCCGGCGATGATTGCGGTAATCAACCCGCTCTCGGCTCCGGCCCCGGAACTCACCCCAAATGCCAGCGCCAGGGGTAGCGCGACGATTCCAACGGTCACGCCGGCCAGCAGGTCCTGCCGCCAGGTCTTGGGCAGCTGGCGGTAATCACGCCAACTGGGCAGCAACGTTGCCACAGAACGAAGGGCGGTGGGGAATCTTGTCACTTGCTGACATCTCGAACTATTTCGGGCAAGCTGGCGCTCGTGGCGAGCTGTTCGTGCGTGGTTTTCAGGATTTCTCCCAGCAAGGTGCGGGCCACGCGAAGAAGGTCCGCTACCTGTGGATAGGCCAGCCGGTAGAACACTTGGCTGGCGCGCCGTTCAGCAACCACAAGGTTGTGCCGCCGCAGAACCGACAGGTGCTGGGACAGGTGCGAGGCCTCCAGCCCGGTGCTCGTGAGCAAATCCGCCACCGAAGCCTCGTCTTTTCTGGCCAGGACCTCCAGCACGCTGACCCGTATTGGATGCGACAGGCCCTTGAAGAGATTCGCCTTCACCTCATACAGGGGCCGCTGTGCGTCAAAGTATTGTTCCACGGTTGAACCCTCTCGCGATTTGATGATTTGATCATATCACAATGTTGTAAGATGATGTAATCACCCATTCATCGATTGGTCGCAACACATGAAGAACGTCCTCGTCTTTCTGGTCTCATTTGTGCTTTTTGTCGGGGGGATCTACCTCATCGGCGAAGCATGGTCTATCCCGCAATGGGAGGGACTCGTGTTCTTCGGAGGCCTCCTCGGCGTGACGCTGGCATTTTTCATCCCCTTTGTGGTTGTCCCCAGACTCGATCCATAAAGGATCGCTTCCCAAAACCCAGCCAAGAACCAGCCACTGCACAAGATCGCTCACCGTGCTGATTTGACTGCTCCCCTAGATGCGCCGAGCACCGGATTCAACGACGAATAGGGCGCTCAGCTGGCACGGACCAGACGGGCGAAGCGCAATCGATACACCGGATCAAGAAAGTTTGAGTCCAAACGGCTGGAAACAACGGCACCTCGGCGCACCTCATTCACTTGCGATACCTAAGCCGCAAGGCACCCTCCCGGCGTCCGATACCGAAACAAGAAGGAAAGAAGACGATCATGCATAGCTTCACAGAACCCACAGTCCGAGGTTTCACGCCCAACGCCCCTGCCCGCCTGCTGCAATGGGTCGAGCAAGTCGCCGCCATGACCACCCCGGGGAAGATCCATTGGGTTGATGGTTCCGCAGCCGAGTACCGGAACCTCACCGATGAGCTTGTCGGTGCCGGCACCTTGGTACGGCTCGCAGAAGAAAAATTCCCCCATTCCTTTGCCGCATTCTCCGACCCGGACGACGTCGCCCGGGTAGAAGAACAGACGTTCATCTGTTCCGATAAGGAACGAGACGCCGGGTTCACAAACAACTGGATGGACCCGGCCACCATGAAAGAGAAGCTGCGGGGGCTGTTCACGGGCTCCATGCGCGGGAGGACCATGTATGTCATCCCGTTCGTCATGGGGCATCTGGAGTCGGAAAATCCGAAGTTCGGCGTGGAGATCACCGATAGCGCGTATGTCGTAGCATCAATGCACATCATGACGCGTTCCGGGTCCGAAGTGTTGGCCAAAATGAACCAGTTGAACGCCGACTTTGTTCCCGCCCTGCATTCCGTGGGCGCACCGCTGGAACCGGGGCAGGAAGACGTAAGCTGGCCGTGCAATGCGGAAAAATGGATCGTCCACTTCCCGGAAGAAAAATCGATCTGGTCCTACGGTTCCGGGTACGGGGGCAACGCCCTTCTGGGCAAGAAGTGCTACTCGCTGCGCATTGCCTCGGCGATGGCCAGGCAGGAGGGCTGGCTGGCCGAACACATGCTCATTCTCAAGCTCACCAACCCCGAAGGGCAGTCGCATTTCATTAGCGCAGCTTTCCCGTCCGCCTGCGGCAAGACTAATCTGGCCCTGTTGAACCCCACCGTCGAGGGCTGGCGGGTCGAGACCCTGGGTGATGACATTGCCTGGATTCGCGTGGGAAAAGACGGCAGGATGAGGGCCACCAACCCCGAAGCGGGACTTTTTGGAGTCGCGCCGGGAACCGGTTGGCACACCAACCCCAACGCCATGGCTGCCATCACCAAGGGCAACACCATCTTCACCAACGTTGCACTGACCGACGACGGGGGCGTCTGGTGGGAAGGCATGACCGAAGAAACGCCGGAACACCTGACGGACTGGACCGGCAGAGAATGGACGCCGGCCAGCGGCGAGCCTGCAGCACACCCCAATTCACGGTTCTGCACCCCCATCAGCCAGGTCGACATCCTGGCAACCGAATATGGCGACCCCGACGGGGTTCCCCTCTCCGCGATCTTCTTCGGGGGCCGACGCAAGACGACCATCCCGTTGGTCACCCAGTCACGCGACTGGACCAGCGGGGTCTTCATGGGCTCGACCCTGTCTTCCGAAACGACAGCGGCTGCGGCAGGCAAGGTCGGCGTCGTCCGCCGCGACCCGATGGCGATGCTGCCGTTCATCGGCTACGACGCCGGCGATTACCTCCAGCACTGGCTGGACGTCGGCAAATCGACGGATACTTCAAAGCTGCCGCATATCTTCCTGGTCAACTGGTTCCGCCGCGACGCCGCGGGGAAGTTCCTCTGGCCCGGTTTCGGGGAAAACTCCCGCGTCCTCAAATGGGCCATCGAACGGATCGAAGGTGCCGCCGGCGGCATCGAAACACCTATCGGCTACGTCCCGGCTCCCGGAGCCCTCGACACGACCGGATTGAATGTCACCAACGAGGACTTGCGCACCGCGGTGGACGTCGACCCCGAAGAATGGGACCAGGAACTCGAGAGCATCAAGCAGTGGTACGCACGCTTCGGCGACTCCCTGCCGACACAACTATCCGCCCAATTGGACGGGCTCACCGAACGCTTCACCCGATCCTTGTCCATCAGCTAGGCCGCAACCGCGCGGAAACCCGGTGCTCCTGCGATCACCTCTGCAGGGACACCAGAAACTCAGGAAACCACATGATTCCAAAAATCAAAGTCACCGGAACCGTCGTTGAACTCGACGGGGACGAAATGACTCGCATCATCTGGAAGAACATCAAGGACAAACTGATCCTTCCCTACCTGGACATGGATCTGGAGTACTACGACCTGTCCATTCAGAACCGCGACGCCACCGACGACCAAGTCACGGTGGATGCGGCATACGCCGTCAAGAAGCACCACGTCGGAATCAAGTGCGCGACCATCACCCCGGATGAGGCCCGCGTCGAGGAATTCGACCTGAAACGGATGTGGGCGTCCCCCAACGGAACCATCCGCAATATCCTTGGCGGCGTGGTCTTCCGCGAACCGATCATCATCTCAACCATCCCGCGCCTGGTTCCCGGGTGGAACAAACCCATCATCATCGGCCGCCACGCCTTTGGCGACCAATACAAAGCAACGAATTTCAAGATCCCGGGTCCCGGCACCCTCACCATGACGTTCACCCCGTCCGACGGAGGTGAAGAAATCCACCAAAGCGTTGTCACCTACCCTGAAGGCGGCGGCGTGGCAATGGGGATGTACAACTTCAACGACTCCATCCGCGACTTCGCCCGCGCCTCTTTCGCCTACGGACTCAAGCGGCAGTACCCGGTCTACCTCTCCACCAAGAACACCATCCTCAAGGCCTACGACGGACAGTTCAAGGACCTGTTCCAAGAAGTGTTCGACACCGAATTCAGGGAACTATATGATCAGGGTGGGCTGACCTACGAGCACCGGCTCATCGATGACATGGTCGCATCGGCCATGAAGTGGGAAGGCGGCTACGTCTGGGCCTGCAAGAACTACGACGGTGACGTCCAATCCGACACCGTCGCCCAAGGCTACGGATCGCTCGGACTGATGACCTCCGTCCTGATGACCCCGGACGGAAAAACCGTTGAGGCCGAGGCAGCGCACGGGACCGTGACCCGGCACTATCGGCAGCACCAGCAAGGCAAACCAACCTCCACCAACCCCATCGCCTCCATCTTTGCGTGGACCCGCGGGCTCATCCACCGCGGAACATTGGACGGCACTCCGGCCGTTGTCGGGTTTGCCTTGACCCTGGAAGACACCGTCATCAAGAGCGTCGAAGCTGGGTTCATGACCAAGGACCTGGCTCTCTTGGTCGGAGCGGACCAGGAATGGCTGACGACGGAACAGTTTCTCGCAGAACTTGATGCGCGCTTGAAGTCACGTCTGGATCGATGATCCGGCCTGAAAAGTAGTGAGTACGCCCGGAAGCGGTCCGGCTCACGGCACCCTGAACACCGCTGTCGATCGGTTGTTCAGGGTGCGACCATGCGCTCGCATGGTGCGGTGACGAGAGCAGGCTGGTTCGAGGCCGCTGTGAAGATAGCTTTGGAGACGCAGCACGTTGCAAGTTGGCGCATTCCTGATTCCCGTCGTGGTGGCGCTCGTGGCCGTGACGTTCTTCGCTTGAAAGACCATCTCCGGGAATGGCCGCCTGCCGCAGCGATCCACGCGGGGCGTTCTCCGGGCAACGGGAGCCTTCCCGACCCGACCGGCCAATATCCAGTAGGCAAAATGACAGACAAGTCCGTCGATGAACAAAGCGATGCCGTGACGGTACACGCCATCCGTGTCGTTCGTTCTCCTGGACATTTCATCCGTGGCTCGCGACGCTCGCGAGGCTGTCCGGGACCTTCCTGCGGCGCCGACGGCAACGGTTCTCGCGAGTTCCCCGGGGAACAGAACGGGCATCCTTCCATACGGAAATGCAAGGTCAGGCCTGCAGGATCCCGTCCCTCGCTTCACGAACGTCCGGGAGTGCATGGGTGTCGAGATCTTCCATGAATCCGATACCTGCGTAGCGATCGAATTTGACGCGTCCTGCATCGTCGAAAACCCTGATGCTGCGCCGGATCCGGCCGGCGGGGTAGTAGAGGTGGCGGGGTAGTAGGGGTGGCGGCAGGTTAAATGGACTGTAGTTTTGGGTCATTCCCCGACGGCGTCGACGTGGGTTTCGCGGACACCGTCCGCGAGGGGACTGGTCGTTCCACCTGCCGCCCGCCAATAGGTATCGGCGTCCCCAACTGATCCGTTAACGCCTTCACTGCCTGCGCCTTCTGCACATCGGTCAGGGCCATGTGTCTCCAGCGGGACCCGACTACCGCGGAAAGGTCGATTCGTGTGGAATCATGTGTCGGACCGAAGGGGTCGTTGTCAAGGCCGAGCCGCTCAGGTGCAACAGGGGTTCCCCATCCCCGGGGAACAAAGTCCCTGAATTTCACGTGCTCGGGCAATTGGTCAACCGGACCCAATTCCAGCGCGGTGCACCGGTATTCGTAGCTGATCATCTCGGAGGCGTGGTGGGCCACGGGCGGCGACGGAGTCACGAACAGCACAAGTTCCTGGTCTTCTTCTCGTACGGCGTTGACGTAGCGATCGACTTCCAGCGTTCGTGTCGGATGCCCCGGCAGGTGGATTTGCAGCATGGTCGGCATTGCCCAGTCAGTCGGCTGTTCACCGCCCAAATATCTGTCGTCGATGTGTTCGCAGAAGGAGGTCCCTGTCCACAGCCCGGCGCGTGTTGCTCTCATTACCAAGGTTCCTTCCGCGCGAACAAAACCCACGGATCCATTCACGCCTATTCGCGCGGCAGCCACGATGGCAGGGCCTTGCAGATCCGTGTAGCTATCCGTGCCTCCGTCATGACCGCCTTCATACAACACCCAGAGCGCATCCGACGCCGGGCATACCGACACCTGCAGGGGCAAATAGCCCGGCATCAAGCTCCGGCCATGTGAGAAACAAATCAGGCATGGCTTTGCGGCGGACCAAGGCCACGGGGCGTTCCTCGTCGACGAGAAACGTCGTCCCGCCAATAGTCGTTCGTGGCAAGGGGGACATCAGGTCGGTAATGGCTTGATGCTAGAAGCCGAGCGGTTGCCGGCACCCGAAGGGACCAGACACGCACCATAGGGCCGCTGTTTCCTCGCAGGCTGGCAGGGCCAACGACACCGGCGACCGGTAAGCCGGCAGCGGCGGCCCGGCGGTTCCCTACGCCGGCGCGCCGTGGGGCGTCAAGAAGCTTGCCGGGTCGGCCAGGAAGGGGGAGAAGGCCAAGTGGGCCGCGCCCACCAGGAGCAGGTCGGCCCCCAGCTCGGCCCTCGCAAAGCGGACGTCTTCACTCGGTCCCTTTAGCGCGCGGGACTGCACCAACCCGGCCATCCGATGCGGGTCGGCGGAGAACAGGGTGCCCAGGAACCCGCCAAGGATGATGAGTTCCGGGTTGAAGACGTTCACGGTGCCGCGCAGGGCGTCGGCGAGGAATTCCATCTGCCGGTGCACCACCTCCAGGACTTTGGCATCGGGGCCCTCCGGACGAGAAACCTGTTCGAGGAGCGAGCTTTCCAGTCTCTCAAGCCCTGAGCTGCCTAGTCCCAGGGCTGCAAGCAGTTCTTCCTGGCGAACCTCGGTTTCCAGGCAGCCCCGGGCGCCACAGTGGCATCGATTGCCGGCGGAGTTGACCAGGGTGTGGCCGAATTCGCCGGCGAAACCGCTGGCGCCCTTGAGAATCCTCCCGTCGACTGCCATTCCGCCGCCGATGCCGCTGGCAACTCCGTTGAGATAAACGTGGTTGCGGACTCCGCGGCCGGCCCCGAACAGGGTTTCCGCCATGTAGCCTGTCGAAGCGTCGTTGGCCGCCGCCACGGGAAGCCCCAGCGCCGTGCCGAGCATGCCGGCAAGCGGCACGTTGTGCCAGTCCAGATGGGTGGCAAGCACAACCGTGCCGTCCTGTTCTCGGACCAGACCGGGAACGGCCAGCCCGACGCCGACCGTTCGGAAGGAACCTTGCAGTTCGCCGGCGATGTCCGCAACAGCCTCGGCGACGATGTCGACGACTTCCTCCGCGGTCGGGATCCGGGGGTTGTCGTGCCGGATGCGCCTGAGCACCTTGCCGGACAACGAGACCAGGCCGATGGTCACGGCGTCTACCTCCGGATTGACCGCGATGGCCACGATATTTTCGCGCGGGGCGATCACGGGGCTGGGCCGGCCGGCGTGGTGCGTGGCGACGGGTTCGCGTTCCTCGACAAGCCCCAGCTCCACCAGCTCGGCCACGAGGCCGCCGACGGTGGAACGGTTCAGGCCCGTGGCCCTGGTGATTTCCGCCCGGGACACGCTGCGTCGTGCATAGGCCATGCCCAGCACCGCGGCCAGGTTGCTCCGGCGGACGTTGTCGAGGTTGCTGCCGGTGCGTGCCGGGGCGGCTAAGGTCGGTTCGGGGACTACCACTCAGACCACCTCTCGGGACTCGCCTGGAACGACGCTTGCACTGTGTGGGCCGGAGGCTGCATCGTTCACACGTGCAGGCGGGGCGCAGAAACTCAACCGCATAAGGTGCCCAATTTTATTGCGCCTTGTTGGCCAAGTCGAACGCGGCCCTCGGCGTGGCGAAGGCATTAGGTTTTTGCGAAGGCCAATGTCTCGGGGGCTCCGAGCCGCCGGTCCATGCCAGCGTCCTCCCGCTCGAGGTCGGCCGGCCAGCCGTCGCCGATCGAATTCAGCGCGCGGAAGCATTCCTCCCGAGAAACAGCACCGGTGCCGGCGGGCGTCAGCCCTGGCGCACCAATTGCACGTGGATGACCTCGTCGCTGGACTCGAATTCCACGCACCTGTAGCCCGCGGCGTTCCAGTCGTTCTCAAACAGCCGTTCCCCGGAGCCCAGGAGCACGGGGACCACCGCCAGGTGCAGGCTGTCGACGAGGCCTTGAGCGATGTAGTCCCGGATGGTGCCGACGCCGCCGCCCAGACGGATGTCGGCCCCGGCCGCGGCCTCCCTGGCGCGCTCGAGAGCGACCAGCGGGCCGTCGGTCACGAAGTGGAAGGTGGTCCCGCCGTCCATCACCAGCGGTTCGCGGGCATGGTGGGTCAGCACGAAAACGTCGTGGTGGTATGGGGGAGTCTCGCCCCACCAGCCCCGCCACGCGCGCGCCGCCTCGTCGGAATCCCAGGGACCGCGGATGGGGCCGAACATGTTCCGTCCCATGATCGTCGCCCCGATGTTTTCGTCACCGTCGCGCAGCATCCCGTCGTCAAGCCCGGTGCTGCCGTTGCTTTTCCCGATCATCGACCTGCCGTAGGCGGTGTCGAAGATCCAGCTGTGCAATGCGTGGCCGCCCACGCCGATCGGGTGCTCAAGATTCTGGCGAGGGCCGGCGCCGAATCCGTCAAGTGAGATGCAGAAATTGTGGACACGTAGCTTGCTCATGGCGGGGCTCGATCGGTGATGCTGGATTGGTCTTGACGACCACAGCATAAGCCCGCGGACGCCGCGACCGGTAGTGCCCAAAATGCACTCCTTGACTCCGCAGGACGTTCAGCACACCGCAGCTTGACTCCGCTGGACATTCAGCACACCGCAGCGGAGCCCGGTCGGTAGTCGCCGGCGAGGGTACCAATGGGATCCAGCCGAACGTCGTCGCCATGCAGCCGGTCGAGCGCAACGGGATCTACGCCGGCACTTCACCTGGCTACCGAGGTGGAATCGGGTGGTCCTCGATCTGGATCGTCCCTGAAGGGCACAGATGCTCTGCCTCCCGGGTGGCGTCCCATTGGGTCTGCGGCGGGTTCCGGTCAATGAGCTCCACAAATCCACCGGTTTCCTTTCGGTTCCGGAAAACCTCGGGAGCAACGAAACCGCAGTTGCCGGATGCCACACACATGGCATTGTGTACGGTGACTTTCATGGCGCGGGTTCCTCTCTCGATGTCCTGCGGGCCCAGTCATGGTTTGGCGTCGTCATCGGATGCTCCGTCACCCGCGGTATCGCTGCACGAGTGGACAGGCGTACGGGTCCCGGTTTTTCGCCCCGACCTGGTTCAGGTATGCCACCACGGTGGCGGAGGCGTCGCGCAGGGTCTTTTCGGTGTACGGAACGTCGTATCGGGAGCAGTACTCGCGGACTAGCTTCTGCAACGCCGGAAGGCTGGGCCGTGGAGCCACCGGGAAAAGATGGTGCTCGATTTGGTATTGCAGGCCGCCCATGAGGAACCGCACCATCGGGCCGTCTTTGATGTTTCGGGACAGGTGCACCTGCCGTCGCAGGAAATCAACATGCACACCGGACGGGACGGTGGGCATCCCGATGTGGTTCAGTGCAAACACGCCACCCAGCAGGAGCCCGAAGACGGCGACCTGGACGCCGACAAACACGAGGACCATTCCGGCAGGCAGGACGGCCCAAAGAAGCGTCAAGTACGCCGTGTGCCGAATGACGATCAGCGCGATCTCACTGAAGCGGTGGGCCACGCCCGGAGCGGCCAAGAGCGTTCTCAACGAGACGACGTGGAGGTGCAGCCCTTCGAGGCACAGCAGGGGGATGAAATAGATTCCTTGGTGCCTGGCCAGTTTGGCGCCAATGCCGGTCCGCCGGTCGCTGGCGTCGGGAGTCAAGACCAGCACCGTGGAGTCGACATCCGGGTCCTTGCCTTCATGGTTCGGATGGGCGTGGTGGCTGTTGTGCTTGGCCATCCACCAGCCGTAGCTGAGGCCCATGAACAATCCGGAGAGTATTCGCGCCGTCCACTCATTCCATGCCCGCGAGGCAAAGACCTCCCGGTGTGCGGCCTCGTGCGCCAGAAAGCCAAGCTGCGCCATCGACACCCCGATCAGCGCGGCGATGCCCATCTGGTACCAAGTCTCGCCCAGCAGGACGACGGCTGCCGACAATCCTGCCAACGTCAGCACCCACCCGATGATCATGGCCCAGTAGAACCCGTAGCGGCGACGTATCAGCCCCGCTTCATGCACCGCCCTACTCAGTTGGAGGTACGCCTCCACATACATGTTGGCGGCCATTGAACCTCCCCACGCACAACGACTTTCATCCCCGAGGCACCTCGACACCCGCGTTGCGCGTGGACGAAATGCAGTTCATGCCACGACTTTAGGCAGGACGCGCCTCCTGTTCAATAAGTGTCCTTGGGCTGGTTCTCAGCCGGCCATACGGGGGGATCCCCAGGGTGCCGCGGTCATGCAAGACCCCTTCGGCTAGTCGGACTCGAGCTGGCACGAGCGTCCACCGGAGATGCGCTCGTCACGATGGCGACCGAGATGCCGAACAGCGTCGAAGCGGAGCCGGCAGCCCGGCATCTCGGTGCTTCGAAGGCACCTATGCCTTGAATCCACGCCGGTGCCGCCATAGCGTGGGCCCATGGATTTATCGATACAGGTCACGCTTGATTGCACCGATCCGCACACGCAGGCCGCGTGGTGGGCACAGACCCTCGGCTGGACGGTTGAACCGATCGAGCCGGGCTTCATCAGGAAAATGGTTGACGCCGGGCAGGCTTCCGAGGACGACACCATGGACTTCGACGGGGAGCTGGTCTGGAAGATCGGCGCCGGGATCTGCCCGGTCGACCAGGTGGGAAAGTTGCCGCGGCAGCGCATGGTCTTCCAACGGGTGCCCGAACCCAAGACCGTGAAAAACCGCATGCACCTGGACCTGCATCCCGGAGTGGACAAGGATGAGCTGCGCGAACGGCTGATCGCGCGCGGGGCCAGCTTCCTGTACGCGGGGAACCAGGGGCCCTTCACCTGGTACACACTGGCCGACCCCGAGGGCAACGAGTTCTGCATTTCCTGAGTCCGCCGGGCCTGTGCGTGCGCCTGGCCAAACGGGGCCGGGGTGGCGGAGCGAATCCCGCCACCCACGACCTGGGTTCCTGCGCCTATGCACCGTATCCGGCGCGCGTTGTGTCTAGGCCGCGTCGTGTCTAGCGCGCGGCGCCCAGCTCGTGCAGGGCATGGCCGACGCAGAGACGCTGGGCCGCCAGCGAACGCACCAGTGCGTCGCGCTCTTCCAGCAGGATCCGGCGCAGCGCCCGCGGCGCGTCCGGGTGCTCCTCGAGCCAGGCGTCGACCTCCGCCACCACGGGGTGGACTTCCGCGGTGCCAAGGTCCTGCGAGGCGGGGAAGAGCCCGCGGATCACGCGTGTTGCCAGGCCGATGGTCAGCGTGCCCCAGATGTCCTCGAGGGACGGCCAGTAGGCGGCGTAGTGCGCGTCGAGCAGTTCGTGGCTGCCGAGCTGGAAGCCGGCCGCGGTTGCGCTGATCGCCTCGTTGGACAACGCGGCACCGTCGACGCCGTGTCCCGAGATGGCCGCGCCGAATGCCTCGGCCTTGACCGCTGCATCGGGGCGGGCTGCCAGCGCCAGCAGGCGGCCGGAGGTTGCCACGGCGGACGGATGCGCCGCCGCGTCGGCTTCCAGGGCTGCAAGCGAGGCCTCGTCGAGGCGTCCGGTGGCGGCCTTGGCCTGCCATAGGGCCCAGCGCAGGTCCTCGTCGACCACCAGGGAATCCCAGCGTTGTTCGCCGGCCAGCAGGGAATCCACGACATCGGCGGCCACGTTGCCGCGGGCCAGCTTGGCCAGCGCGCGGGCCATGGCGATCTGCGCGTCGCTGCCCGGGGCGGCCCGGTCCAGCCAGCCGACAATTGCGTCCGCGAGTGCCTGGCGTTCGCCTGCGCGCAGCTCCGGTGGCAGGTATTGGCCGATTGCGGTGTGGGCCTGTTCAAGCAGGAAGGCGAAGACCGAGACCTCGGTGACGGATTCGGCGTGGGCGCGCACCGCGGCCAGGAAGTCCGTTGCCGCGAGCTTGGCATGGCGGACCATGTTCCACAGCGCTGCCCAGCAGCTGGCGCGGGCCAGCGGATCGGCAAGCGTGCCCAGGTGGCCCAGGAGCGTTTCCAGCGAGCGGTCGTCGAATGCGACCATGGCGTAGGTGGCGTCTCCGTCGTTGGGCAGGATGAGGTCCGGGCGCTGGGCGCCGGCCAGGAAGCCGAGGTCGACCCCGGTTCCGGTGAGTTCCACCGCGTGGCCGGCGGTACGGATCAGCTCGCCATCGACCAGGTCGAAGAGGCCGACGTTGAGCACGTGCGGGTGGGTGATCGGGTTCCCGGTCAGCGGGTCGATCCCCGACTGGGTGAGTCGAGCCGCGGTGACCATGCCCCCGGCTTCGGTGAGTTCGATGCCCAGCACCGGGACGCCGGCGGTCTTCAGCCAGGCGTCGGCCCAAGAATCCATGTTTCGTCCCGAGGCATCCTCGAGAACCGCAAGGAAGTCGTTCAGCGAGGTGTTGGAGAACTCATGCGCGCGGAAGTACTTGCGCGAGGCGTCACGGAACGCGTCGGCACCGACGTAGGCGGCGAGCTGCTTGAGCACCGAGGCGCCCTTGGCGTAGGTGATGCCGTCGAAGTTCTGCTTGGCGGCTTCGAGGTCGGTGATGTCCGCGACGATCGGGTGCGTGGTGGGCAGCTGGTCCGCGACGTATGCCCAGCCCTTGCGGCGGTTGGCAAAGGTGATCCAGGCGGTGGTGAACTCGGTGGCCTCGTCGTTGGCCAGGGTGCCGATGTAGTCGGCGAAGGACTCCTTGAGCCAGAGGTCGTCCCACCAGCTCATGGTGACCAGGTCGCCGAACCACATGTGGGCCATCTCGTGCATGATGGTGTTCGCGCGGGTTTCATGCTGGCCCTCGGTGGCTCGCGAGGTGAAGACATAGCCCTCTGTGAACGTGACCAGGCCCGGGTTTTCCATGGCTCCGAGGTTGTACTCGGGCACGAACGCGGAGTCGTACTTGCCCCACGGGTAGGGGTAGTCGAAGAGTTCGTGGAAGAAGTCCAGCCCGGTCTTGGTCAGGTCCAGGATGTTCTGCGCGTCGAAGTGCTCGGCGATCGAGGTTCGGCAGGTGGCGTTCAGCGGGATGACCAGTTCGCTGCCGTCGGGCAGCGTGCGGGAGTAGCTGTCCGTCGCCACGTAGTACGGGCCGGCCAGTACCGCGGTGATGTAGGTGGAGATCGGCAGGGTCGGGGCGAAGTAGGTGGTGGCGGTGCCGTCGCCGTGCTCTTCGACGCGGGAAGCCGACTGGTTGGAGGCTACGTGCCATTCCCGGGGCGCACGCACGGTGAAGGTGAAGGGGGCCTTCAGGTCGGGCTGTTCGAAGTTGGCGTAGACCCGGCGGGCATCGGCGGGCTCGAACTGGGTGTAGCAATAGGTCAGGCCGTCTGCCGGGTCGATGTAGCGGTGCAGGCCCTCGCCGCTGCGTGAGTACTGTGCCATGCCGTCGATGACAAGCGTGTTGGGGGAGGCCTCGCCCTGGAGCAGGTTTTCGAGGTAGATGCGGGAGCCGGTCACCGCTGTGGTTGGGTCGACGGCTTCGCCGTTGAGCGTGATGGAACCGATGGATTCGTGGATGAAGTCCACGAAGGTTTCGGTAGTGCCCTTGGCGGAGAATACCAGGGTGGTGGTGGACCTGTAGCCGGTGACCGAGGAGTCCCGGGCCTCCGAAAGGTCGAGTGTCACCTCGTACGAGTGCACGTGAAGGGTTTGTGCGCGCCATGCCGCTTCATCGCGGGAGAGGTTTTCGTTCGGGCCGGAGATTCTCTTTAAGTGATCCACCAGACAATTGAAACATGAAACGAGCGCTTGACAATGTTGTGTCTCAAATTTTTCGCGAACACGCCAGTATGTTGCGACGCGCCGGTGCCACAGGTCATTGGGGTGTGCGATCGGGATGGTGCGGATCGAAGAGCGGCCCTCAACGACCTTTTGCCATCGCGTCGGGCGGACTTACTCGGTGGGTTCTCGGATGTCGGTGGCCTGAGGTCCAAATTTGCCACTCGGGTCAGGCGAAACGTCACTGCCAATCAGCACGCACGGTTTTGTCGCGCGCGAGCTGATTGGCATCGTGCTGGAGGAAGGAAGATAAAACGGCGTGATGCTCCATCCGGAGGCCCCGCGGGGAAGCTGGCTGAACCGGAGATGGGATCGGTGACGTTGTCGGCGTTTGATTTGTGGTCCCTATTCCATTGAATTTGCACCTTTACAGCCAGCCTGTGGGTGGGCAATGCTGTAGAAGCCTCGACGGACGGAAGCCGGACAAGACAACCTCGGATGCCGGAGAACAATCTACAAATTCAGAAGGTGAGAACCCTTGGATGAGATCCCGTTGCGCGTGAGAGATGCGATGGCTTCGAGCCCGCGTGGGTTGAGCCAAGCGACGATCGCCCGCGAGATCTGTATGAGCACCGACGCCTTAAGCCGTTCACTCAATGGTCAGCGGAATTTCAACGCGGGTGAACTCGCGAGACTTGCCAATCTATTGGAAGTTTCCCTGGGGTGGCTGATCACGGGTGATCCACATCCCGATAGCTTCGTGGATGAGTCGGCGGAACCGGTCCCTTGGCGCCGCGACCAAATCGCCGAGACTGTTGCCTTTCCTGCCGGAGCATACCGAGAGGTCGGTCTCACCACCGGTTCGGTTCCTCTAATTGATCCCGATATGGCGCCGGAAGCTGTTGCAGGGCTCGTTGCCAAAAAACTTGGCGAAAAACTCGATCACCCTTTCATTCAAGATCTTCCAGCTGCCATTGAAGAATGCTATGGCGTCGGTGTTTTCGTCTCGGCCGAAGGGCCCGAGTTCGATGCCCGGGCCATGCGTGTCAGAGACCTGACATACATAGTGGTGAGAGCCACCGGTGCTTGGTACCAGGCCAACTTGGTCCTGGCCCGCGAACTTGGAGAACTGCTGAGCGGCCGCCGATCCTTCATTGGCCAGCGAAGCCAACAACCTGACAACTGGGCCAATGATTTTGCGTTGGCCTTGTTGATGCCGGCCGAACGGTTACGCAACATCGACTGGGACCGGCAGACTCCCCGAGAGCTTGCTGAATTCCTTTGGGAGTCCGGAGTCTCAGCCAAGGCTCTTATGCGAAGGCTGGATGGTCTTGACATACCTAGGGGTCCGGCGTGGGTTCACGCCGACGAGGGAACCTTGCAGCTTTTGGTCTGGCAAGACCCCGACTGCCTGAGCCATCGCAGGGCATGGGCCTATCGTTCCCCGCGGATTCCCTCCGACCTCTTTAACTCACACCTGAAGGGAATGCGCGAAGGACGCGTCGACGGGACTTCGCTGGCCTGGATGTTGGATACTCCGCTTGCGGAGCTGTGATCTCTTGCTGGCGATTCACTCAGAACGGAACCGGGGCATATGTTCTTTGAACACGTTTCGGTCAACGCAAACAGGACGGCGCCTCGGCACGACGCAATGATTTCAGCATTGGTTTTTTCGCGGCGTTGTAGCAGCGAAGTTCCGAGCAATTGGCGGGGTCGAACGCTTGTCCTGAACCGTTCGTTCGATGGAGTGGGCGCTTCAAGCACGTGATAGCAGACGCGTGAAGGCGGTCGGCGATTGCGGTCCCCATAGGATCTGGTGCCCTCGGCTGTGCTGAGGGCATTCTTGGTGTGGCGTCCCATCCAGGCCGCCACGCGCGCCAAGCCCGTGGTGGTCGTAAGAAAGCTCTCCTGGACCAGGAGTTTCCCCGAAGGGCTGCTGGATCGCGTAGGCATGAGTCTCGGCGTGTGCATTCACGCCAACGACTAATCGATCATGAACCGCAACGATAGACAGTGCGGTGTCTCCTGCTAACTAGCGGACGTCGTGACCGGCGTCGGTGCAGGAGCGGATACTACGAGACACGCCTGTAAGCGGCCACAATCTATGAAGCCACCGTGACGGTCGAGGCGGCGTCGGCCCTTACGATCAGATGGAGTGATATCGGGAATGACACCCTGCAGGGTCAGTCCGTTCACGAGTCACACGGGGCCGGAGGAACCGACGCCACTCTGCCAGCTAGCCCCGGCTAGCCTCCGCCAATACGTATAGACAGTTCAACCGTTGCGATGATGGCCAACGACGCTCCAGCTTCGAGAAACTGGGTCATGAGCCCGATAGCCCGATCACGGCAAGATGGCTCTTGCGAGCTGCGCTGAGAATTCGACAAAAACGAAAGTAGTCAGCGCTTCCTGGCGAAACAGAAATACGTGGACAACAAGTAGCGCTTGTAGTCCACGTATTTCCTGAAGTAACCATTCCCACTTTGGTCAGGCCTTTTCATAACTAGTCAGCGAAGACGTCCTAGATTGCTGACGCGATCCAGATGACCAAGGCTATGACCACAAGAATGCCCACGATTGTCCAAATAAGGCTGCTTCCACGCATTTGACTTACCTCCGTTCTCTTCGTTGTTACTTCTCACCACCGGCTGGCGGAGCTGTGATCCCTTACCGACGGTTCATACGGAACGGAACCGAGATTCTTGTTCTGTCGACTGCTTTCGGTCGATTCAGTCACGAAGGCCTCAAACGCACGCCGCAATGATTGCGGCATTGGATTTGTTCATTGTGCGGTTCTTGCGTAGATCCGAGCCGATGGCGGGAGCGAACGCTTATCCCGGTAGGTCCCCTAACTTGCCATGGAGGCCGTGGCTTCGTCGAATACCGCGCTGAATCCTCCATGGTCGAAGCGGTTCCGTTGGATGTTTGCCCCGGTTCCCTGCTCCAGAATCCGCGAGAGCCCCGTGCTGACGTAGTCGTAATCCCCATTGCGTTCGAGATCGTGATGGATGAAGTCCATCAGCCTGCGCAGCATCTGGGCGGCGGAGGACTTAGTCCCGTCGAACGGGTCTAAGTTTTTGCCCCGCAGCCCGAATTTTGCCGCTTGCCATTGGGCCAGGTCGAGCGCTTCGGGCATGGGTGGGACTCTGGGCGGTGCGCCGTTGAGGCTCGAGTCCACCAACGACCTGATGATCAAGGCCAAGAGGATGGAGTTAGAGGCGTTCATTTGGGTGTCGGCCACCCGAACTTCGAGGGTGGGGTACTTGGTGGAAAGCCTCACCCCCCAGCTGATATGACCCGAATCCAAGACCACATCGGAGTCGAACATAAATTGCATCCTTCGTTCATAGTCCTGCGCATCGGCGAAGTATGGGGGGATTCCTTGGACCGCCCAGCGGCGGTAATGGATGTTTCTCCACGAAGCGAAGCCGGTGTCGTTTCCACGCCAATAGGGTGAATTCGAGCCGCACGCGGTGAGAACGGGGAGCCATCGACGCAGTCCGTTCAATGCAATGACGCCGGAATCGATATCTTCGATGCTCACGTGCACGTGCAGACCCGAGAGATAGTGCTCGGCGGCAATTCCCCCGCACAGGGAATTAATCGCATCGTACCTGTCGGCGCAGCTAACAATCGCAGGGGCTGTGGTGATGCGTGGCGGAGTTCCCAGCGCCAGTGCACGGAATCCCAGCTCGCTGGCCACCTGCGACAAGACAGAACGGTACGTTTGTGCCGCGATGAGTGCCTCGGCTCCGTTGGTGAAGATCTGGCTGTTGCTTTCAAGCTGGCATGCGAGGAATTCGCTGCTGGTGCTTGTGCCACCAACCGTGAGTGCAAGAAGTTCGGCTCGCGCTGAGGCCGGGGGAGCGCATGGCAACCCCGTACGCGGATCAATGATGAAGAATTCTTCCTCGATACCAAAAGTACGCATGGTGCGCACCTGCTTTCGTTTCGGGATTCCCGGTTCTACCGGGGATTATGTGGCCGGTTCGGCCTGTCGTCGAAGGGCGTCAACCTTTATCCGAAGGGAAAATTGGCGGTCCGTTTTCCGTGGCTTGTTCAAACTGTGGTGCCCTCATGATGGCGGGACGGCTATAAATGATTGAGTGATTCCACCCCGCTAGACTGCATCGTTCTTTTGAGCGCCGATTCCACGACGCGTCGATCCCTTGGCGGGTGGATCGTCCTGAAACCGTAGAAAGTCTCGCATTTGCCGCACCAAAATTCTAGTTCCCACACGGGCACCGCCATCCGAGGAGGGGCAAGCACCACTCGGACGAGTTCGAAGACCAACTAGTCGTCTGTTTGGCAGGGGTCACAGATAGGATGTGATCCCATCATGAAGGCCGCGGCGGTCGCCTCGTGCTTTTGCAGTGAACGCAATGGCGTGGCCAGCGGCTTGGTAATCGTGAATTGCTTATTTGTCATGATTTTGGTCCTGATCCCGGATCTTGTGCTTGATGGAATTCACCTGTTCGTGCTGCTTCGGGGTACACTTCGCCATATTTGGAGGGTGCGACATTGACAATCAATGGCCACTTTGTGAATGCGGCCTGCTTCGGAAATCGGTGACGACTTGATGTGGGCGAAACAACTTTGTGGCCGTTCTGTGAAACCGCTCGTCCCTCTCCTGGGCTAGCTGGCGGGCAGATCCATGGGCGCATGCACTGGTTATGAAAGTACGCGTGAAGTTCGGGCAACGTGTCGGATAGCTTCAGCGGTGCAATTACAATTGCGATTTCGCTGGGAGGCCAACAAGTTCGTTTGGTGGTAAGTCATCGGCTGTGGCCTCGCGAAGGCGTGATCTAGCCGGACTGTTCAGCCATGCCCGTTTGTCTCGTTGTGAGGCCCGCCAAATGGTTGAAAGTGCAGACGTACAGCGAACCGGATACAGGGCAGCGGACTTGCACAGTCTTGGTGGGGTCAACTGCCCTGCATTGGGCGCGGATGTCGCGAAGCGCGCAGCTAACGGCCGGTTACGTCCTTGGCCGCGTCCTTGAGATGCTCGCCGGCTTGCTTGACTTTCGCTGCGGCCTGGGCCTTGGCTCCTTCGGCCTGCAGCCGCTCGTTGTCGGTGGCGTCTCCGACCTTTTCTTTCACCTTGCCCGCAGCTTCTTGAGCCTTGTTGCTGATTTTGTCTCCGAGACCCATGGGTAAACTCCTTCAATCGGTTACTTGGGAAATGGATTGCCAATCCACGAATTTTCATATGTTCAAGAACTACGTGGCTGGCGGGTCGGCAACTGCGTTGCCAACATCTGGGATTGTGATCGGGTGGAATATTGACTTGTCCACCGGTCACTCGTTTGCTTGTCTACGGTCGTGATTCTGTGGGGTGGTCTGGACCGCTCAAGCGTCGTTGCGCGTTTTCTCGGGATCCAGCCATGGCCGAAACCTCGGGTCAGGATTGCACTTGAATTCAAGAGGAATCTGATTCGTCTCCGCGGTGGCGATCTGCGATGCTCCAGATTCGTCCAGCAAAAGGTCCGTGCTTGTGATCCATTTAGGCCCTAAGTGCACGTTGTGCTCTGGCGGTTTGGGTGTAGTGCTCCAAGTGGCATCTTTAAAGCTGGCATCTTTAAAGCGCTCACCGTGCATCCTATGGCCAGGGTCCAATCGGTATCGCGATTCACATCGTCGGGGCCCCGGCGTTCAATGACCAGCCTCGCGGATTGGGATACAGACGCGGAAACGTTTCATCAATGACCTACTTGGGATTGCGTGGCCCTTGATCTGGGTTTACATACTTTCGCAGGCGCGGGCGCCCTGACAGAAGATCTTCGCTGACCATACGGTCTCCCAAAACCAATGGTGCCGCTGGCGCAGGAGCATCGTCCGACCACTGTGGTTCTGGGGCCGACTCAGAACCACAGAGCTCCGATTCGGTCAGCGAATAGTAGCGATACAGGCGCTCCTCATCCTCGGCGCTGAGGTCCCCGTCCGGGTCGATCGAAGGGGCGTCCTTCACTTCATCCTTGGAGAACTTCACATACAACTCCCCGCCGGAAATTTCGGCGTCGTTCAGCGGCACGAAGTTCTCTGCCATGCCAAAGAGGCCAGTGTGCACGGTGGCGAAGCCGGGAGTGCCGGGCTGGTCGTCGAGATAGATTTGGCCAAGGGTTCCGACTTTCTTCCCGTCGGAACCGAAAACCTTCGCCTTGGCATTGCGGAGTTCGTGGAGCTCGTCATGATTCAGCATGTTGGTGCCCTTTCGAAAAGTTCGTTGGGTTTGCCGATTCGTCGATGTGATCGGAACATCGGCAAGCTGTGACCTACCCCCTAATCGGACCACTAGGTCTCTCGCCAAACAAGCTATCTGGGCCGTTTTGGCGGGAACCGAACCAACTGCGCTCATTTGGTATTGCGATTTTCCCAATTTTTCGACGGACGAATTCGGGCAGTCCTTGGGCGGGGCGATCCTGTTCTACCCATATACCAACCCGTTGTGGACCCCGATGTTCCTGCACGCGGCCTTCGTCGATACTGACGGGATGGGATCCCATGCGGCCATAGTGGCCCGCGAATAAGCATCTCCGGCGGCCATGGGAACACATTGCGGTAGTCGCCGACCCAGCTGAACGGAAAGTTTTAAGAAACAGTCTCGAAAGCAGGTTGCCTTCAGGCCATCAGCGCGACGAAGCCGAGGCCCAACGTGGCGACAACGGCCCACGAGCCGATCGCGGCGGCCAGGGCGCGGCCGGCGGTGGAGAAGATGTGGCGCAGGTCGACGGCGAAGCCGAGTCCGACAAGGGCCATGCCCAACAGTATTTCCTGCCCGGTTTTCGTGGCGTGCAGGACGGAATCCGGCATCCAGCCCGTGGACCGCAGCAGCACGCAGGCAATGAAGCCAAGCACAAAGATCGGAACCAGCGGTGGGCGTTCTCCCTCAAAGGGCATCGAGCCATCGGATGCGGTTGCCTGTCGGCGGCGGGCGGAAAGCGAGCCCAGCACCGAGATCGGTGCGAGCATCAGCACGCGCACCAACTTGACGACCACGGCCGCGGCAAGCGCCGTGAAACCGGCGCCCTGCGCGGTGGCGACCACCTGGCCGACATCGTGCACCGAGGCTCCGACCCAGCGGCCGAAGTCCAGTTCGTTGAGGTTCAGCCACGTGTTTGCCAGGGGCAGCACGGCGATCGCGAGCGTGCCGCACAACGTCACCAGGGCGACGGGGACGGGTGCGTCCTTGGATGTGCCGCGGGCATGGCTCATGGCGCCGATGGCGCTGGCCCCGCAAATCGCAAAGCCGCTGGCCAGCAGCACCGGCTGGTCCCCGGGGAGTTTCAGCGCCCGGGCGATCAGGTAGGTGCCGCCGAAGGATCCGGCCACCACCAAGGCAATCAGGCCGACGCCCTTCCAACCCAATCCCAGCACGTCGGAAACGGAAAGCTGGAAGCCAAGAAGCACGATGCCGGCCCGCATCAGCTGCTTGCCGCCCCAGTCCATGCCGGGTTCCAGGCTTAGCCGGGTCGCGGGCCGCAAGGTGTTACCGGCGATCGCGCCGAGCACCACGCACAGCGTGAGCATCGGGACCACCGGCAGCAGCTGGTGCCCGGCGAAGGCCGAGCCCAGCAGGGCCGCCGACACCACCAGACCCGGTGCCGCCCGCCGGTCCAGGCCGGGCAGCACCACCTCCAGCAGGTGTCGCGGGTTTTTTACCACGGCGAGGGTTCGTAGTCCTTGAGGAAGCAGCCGTAGAGGTCGATGCCGCGTTCGCCGTCGACGATCGGCTGGTAGACGCGCGCCGCGCCGTCGATCAGGTCAAGCGGGGCGTGCCAGCCCTCGGCGACCATGCGGACCTTGGAATCGTGCGGACGCTCGTCGGTGATCCACCCGGTGTCCACCGCGGACATGAGGATGCGGTCGGTGTTGAGCATTTCCTCCGCGCTGGTGCGGGTGAGCATGTTCAGCGAGGCCTTGGCCATGTTGGTGTGCGGGTGCCCTGCGCCCTTGTAGCGGCGGGAGAACTGGCCCTCCATGGCGGAGACGTTCACGATGTACTTGCGGTGCGCATCCGACGCGGCCAGCGCCGGGCGCAGGCGCGAGGCCAGCAGGAACGGGGCCGTGACGTTGCACAGCTGCACCTCGAGCATCTCCAGCGCATCGACGTCGCCCAGGATCTGCGTCCAGGAGTTCTCGGTGACGACGTCCGGGACCAGGCCGCCGGCATCGATCGCGGTGCCCGCGGCGATGCGCTCCAGGCTCGCCGAGCCGGCCGTCATGGCCAGGTCGGCGACGGCCTGCGCGTCGTAGGTGGCGTGGGGCGTCGGGACCAGCAGCGCCGAGTCCTCCAGGTGGAACGCGCTGGCCAGTGCCTTGGGGTGCTCCGAGGGGGGATTCGCCTCGCCCCAGACTTCCGGGCCGCCGTGCGCGAACTCGAGCTCGGCCGGCAGCGGCTGCGACTCGGATTCGATCAGGTGCAGGTAGGAGTTCGAGGTGCGGCGCACGGTCTGCGCGGCGTTGTTAATCAGGATGTCCAGCGGGCCCTCGGCGGCGATGCGGTCGGCCAGCGAGATGACCTGGGACGGGTCGCGCAGGTCGATGCCGACGATGCGCAGGCGGTGGATCCAGTCCGCGGAGTCCTCCAGTGCGGCAAAGCGGCGTGCGGCGTCGCGCGGGAAGCGCGTGGTGATGGTGGTGTGGGCACCGTCGCGCAGCAGGCGCAGGGCGATGTGCATGCCGATCTTGGCGCGACCGCCGGTGAGCAGCGCGCGCTTGCCGGTCAGGTCCGCGCGGGCGTCGCGGCGTTCGCGACCGGCGGCGGCGCACTCCGGGCACAGGTAGTGGTGGAAGGCATCGACCGTGGTGTAGCGCTGCTTGCAGATGTAGCAGCCGCGCGGCTTGATGTACTCGCCGGCGGTGTGCTCGTCGGTCAGCGTGCTCAAATCCAGGCCGAGCGTCTCGTCGTCCAGGCGCTGCGGGGAGCCGGTCGCCGTGCGTTCAACGACGGCGCGGTCGGCCGCATTGATGGCCGATCGCTTCTCGTTCTTGCGGTGGCGCTTGGCGGCCTTGAACATCTTGCCGGTTGCGCGGCGTACCGCGACGTGGCGCTCGTCCTCGGGCTCGAGCCGGTGCACCAGGCCCAGCACCTTGATGGCTGCCTCAAGCTCGGCTGCGGTAAAAAGTTCGTCGGTACCGGCCTGATCGGCCTCAGAAAAATTCTCAGTCATGTCGCTATCAAGTCTACCGGCAGGGGCAGCGGCGCATGAATGCGGGTGACGGAAGCCGGAAGGCCGCCCCCCGGTGTCCTTTCCTTCCGGGTTGCCGCGGAGCCGCGAGATGTCGTATCCGACGTCGGCCAGCAATTCGGCGACGTAGCCGTTGGCCATGACCCGCAGAAGCTGTTCGGGTTGGGCATCCGTCAGGCCTAACGGTTCCACGCCCACGGGCTGGTGTGACGCGTCCACATCCAGATTGATGCTGAGTGTCATCGAAGGGATGTCCAGACAGCGAGCCGGGAACGGTTGCTCCTTCTCCAACGGGCATTGGCCGGCCGGGGCCAATGTTTCGGGGGAGCGGCCATCCATCGATGGGTTGCGGATCGCCCTCCAGCGGCCGGAGCCCGGATCTTCCGGTTGCAACTTGCAAGTGTGAGGGCAGGGGTATCGGGCCCTCACACTCGACCGTTTCCGGGAAGAGCGAACCCTATCGCCGCTACGCGGTAGGGGTTTCCGTCATCTGCCGCGTAGCGGCGATGGTCGATCCAACCGCCTTGAGATAGTCGGACTTCATGCCCTCCGCGTAGGCGGCTTCCTCCGCCGAGCCCGGCTCGACGTCCGTGACGACGAGCGCGAAGCTGAAGCGGAGCCGGAGGTCGTCATCGTCGCCCTCGATCTCGTTGGTGATGGTGCCCAGGACGCTACCCGCAATCCGGGTAAATACAACGCGTTTTGGTTCCTGCAGGGTGATTCGTTCGGTGGACGCCTGGCCGCGCACCACGATGTCGCGATCGAACACGGTGTCGCTGATGCGGTCGGTGACGGTGCAGTCGCTCATTGCCGCCACGAAGGGCAGTGCATTGTTGGCCTTCATGACAAGGCCGTCCCAAAGCTGGGCTCTGGTGAGCGGAGTGTTGTCGTTGTTGTTCACGGGCAAGACATGGGAAACGTAGATCATGGCACCACCATAGACCGCCAAAATCATTTTGGACCAATTGGTCCAATTGGTGCTACATTTGCCTTTTGGACCAATCGGTCCGAAGCGGAAGACTCTTTCGCCACCCACCGAAACGACATCGCGGCGGGTGAATCACTGCCCGCTGTTTGAGGGGCAACGCGTACCCAAATCGGGCGATCCTGTCCGCGATTGGTACGGTGGATCGTCCGCGGCCGACCGGTCAACAACAACGAGGAGTAGCTCATATGGCACGCAAACCGGAGTTCGACCGGGACGCTGTTCTCGAGAACGCCATGAGGGCGTTCTGGGAGCGCGGATATGAAGCCACCTCGATGGCCGAACTCCTGACGGTCACGGGGCTGAGCAAGAGCAGCCTCTACGCTGCCTTCGGCGACAAGCACAAGCTGTTCGTTGCCGCCTACGACCTCTACCGTGCCCGCCAGGCCGAAAACCTCACCCGGATCCTGACCGAGCACACGGCGCCGAATGGAATCCGGGCGTTCTTCGAGGATATCGTCGGCGCCGGGACCGAAAGCTGGCAGCGCTTCGGGTGCATGAGCACCAACCAGGCGGCCGAACTGGCCCAGTCGGATACTGCCATATGCGCCCGGGTTGCCGAAGACCACCGAATACTCGAGGATGCCTTTACGGAACACCTCCGTGCCGGACAGCGCGTGGGGTCAGTGATCGCAACGGTCGACGCCCGTGCGGCAGCCAGCGCGCTGGTCACCGCGTTCTCCGGCTTCCAGCTCACCGTGCGCGCAGGCCTGGACCGCGCCCGGCTGAAACGGTCCCTGGCCTATCTCCTGGCCCCGCTTGAGGTGGCCGCCACCTGATCCCGATTCGCTCGCAAATCCAGCGCCATGGCGCACCCGACCACAAAGGACCCTGCCCATGATCGAATCGCCGGCGCAAGTCGCCACTGGCTTCGCCGAGGCATGGAACGCCGCCGACGCGGACGCCTTGGCGGACCTCTTTGCCGAGGATGCCGACTTCGTCAACGTTGTCGGCTTTTGGTGGAATACGCGTTCGCAGATCAAGCACAACCACGCCTACGGCTTCCGCCGAATATTTCCGCGGACCGTCATGACCCTGGACAAGGTCGCCGTCCGGGAGCTGGGGCCCGACGTTGCCGTCGTGCACGCAGCGTGGAGCCTCTCCGGACAGGTGGATCCATCCGGAGAACCTGCGGGGGACCGTTCAGGGGTTCTGAGCTTTACCCTCAGTCGCAGCGCCGATGGACGTTGGCTTGCCGTCAGTGCCCAGAACACCGACCGAGTCCCCGGCGCATAGACCTACGTCGCCGCCGGTGGAACCCTGACTCCGGCAACCTACGCGCGCCCCTCGTGAGCGGATAGTCATCAAAGACAATTGGCGATCATCGGGCACGCTATCGGTGAAGGCGGGACGGACGAGGGTGGAGCATGCCGCCTCGTCGTGCTCCGGCCGTAGGGCAAGCCCCCGCCGCAAGGTCTCACCAGCATGGTTAGACCCGAACGGAGAGCCGATCCCCGCGCCGGGGTTCCGCAAAACGAATACCAGGAGAAAACATGAAGCACGAAGGCAAGGCGCTTGCCGCCGACGAAACCGACACGAACCATCACCGAAGCCCCGGCGTCGCATCGGTGCACGTCCGAGCCATCCTCACATGGTGCGCAATCTTCCCCATGGTCGCTATTGGGATGACGGCCATGGGCTCGTTTGCCCAAGAATGGCACCCCGTCCTGCGCGCGCTCGTCCTCACGCTTGTTGTCGTCCCGATGGCGGTCTACGTGGTCGTACCGAGACTACTGCTCCTGCATGGCCGTTTGAGCCGTGCGGCTCATGATCGAAAGTTGCGTCGTGAGGACCAACGTGTGGTTCGCAAACCGCGACGGAGCACGTCCGGTTCGTAACCGGTCGGGGGTGGACCCGCAATCGGGGCCCGGCCTTCAGCAGCCGCAGTCTGGATTCGCGCTGGCCGAATACGGTTCTGCGACTCGGGTCCCCACCGCACTCAGCGCCGTTGCGAAGATCCCTGGGGTCACCTAAGGCGCGGGCGTGCCGATCGTCAGCCGTCTGATACGGGGCGGACTCCTCAAAACTAGCCCGATCATCGAGACCGTAACCAACGCAGCCGGCCTGCGATGGGGACTGAGTGCTCTAGTCATAGTGGGCGTGGTAACCATGCTTTTCGCCTCATCGCTCAAGGGCAGTCGCACGGCGACAAGGGGAGCTGACCTCACCCAGAAGATCTCATAGTTTTCATTGAGCATGTCGCCCAGCGCGCCATCATTTTGGTTTGCCGCCGAGATCTTCGCGGGCCGGTCGAACCGCCTCAAGGGTCTCTCGGAGCATGCGTCTGCGTTCTGCGAGGGGGCGCTCCCGCGTGGCAAGTTCAACTTCGTTGAGCACGGCGAACATGGAACTCACCAGTGCGCGGAAAATTACTCGAGTGTCGGCATCCGCCTGGTGCCTGACCGTCCAACGCGTCCAAAGGATTTCGCACAGTTCCTGCTGGGAGGCGTGGACGCGGGCGAAGTACTGCGCCAAAATCTGGGGCGCGGTCTCGGTGATCTTCCGAAAGAGTGCCTCGCGTTTCGCAACCGATTCTTGATCGAGGTTCTCCATGGCGCTCTCAAGGGCATGCCGCAGAGTCAACCAAGGCGCTTCGTCTGGGGGACGTGCTTCGATGGCATCGACGAGACCTCGAGTGTCGACTTCAAACCTCAGAAAGAGGACCTCGACCTTGGATGCAAAGTACCGAAAAAACGTTCGTTCCGATATTTCAGCTTCACGAGCGATGTTTTCCACGGTGGTGGCGTCATAACCGCGCGAAACGAAAAGATCCTCCGCTATCTCGCTTATTCGCTGGCGCATGGCCTGTCGCGAGACTTCCCTGAGGGTGCTTTTTGTCATTGCAGCAGTCTATCAACGTTTTATGACATATGATGTCAACAATGACAGCTTCTGACTAATCTGACAGTCACTGACAACAGGAGGCGATTGTGCAACTTTTCCACCCTTTGGTGATGGATTTCTGGCAAGGACCATTCGACGGAAAACGGGTGCATCACGGCGCTCATCTGAGCGTCATTCTCAACGAGGCGCTGGACGAATCCGAGCGGGTTACCGTGCTAAAGACTGCGGGTGACGGCCGGACGGCCGTGGCGATGCGCTCCGAAGTTGCCAATCGCTTCTCGGAAGTGTTCGCGTCAACCGCGAATTTGGATGAGGATTCACTCCTTGCTCGCTTTGTGGAAGAAGGCATCATCCTTCATGGTGCCGACAACATCTACTACTTGTCCGAAGACTCCCACGAACCGTTGCTCACTGAGCCCACTCCATCTGACATCCGTCAATTGGGCGACGAAGATGCAGCACAATTTGCGGAGTTTCAGGCAGGCGTCTCGGAACAAGACCTCGACGATGCACAAGTGGAACTCGATGACTGGGCCGTATTCGGTGTGATCGGCGCAAATGGTCGTATTCTAAGCGCCGGCAGCATGTATCCCTGGCAGCAAGACAGCAAACTTGCCGACATCGGTGTTCTGACACGTACGGATGAACGTGGCCGGGGCCATGCCCGCCGTTTGGTGCGGGCCATGTGCAGGCACGCGCTCAACCAGGGGTACGAACCGCAGTACCGATGCCAGCTGGATAACGTTGCCTCGAACATCCTCGCCTGCGCAGCGGGCCTCACCCTCTTCGGCCAATGGCAGATCGTGACCCCAGCGATTGAAACAGGTGGGTAGGAAGACTCCAGGCTGGGGCGACAACCAACGCAGCCGGGCTGCGCGGGGACCGGGCGCTCTAGTCATGGTGGGCGTGGCGATCATGCTTTCCGCGCCATCGCTCAAGATCAGCCGCACAGCGACAACGGATCCGACCTGACCGTGAAGATCTCAAGGTGGCCATTGACCATGTCGCCTGGCTTATCGACGATCCAGGGCCTTCGCGCGCCTTCACCGTACAAGAATTACGGGAAGCTCTACTTTCCTGTAATTCCGAACGCGCAACATGTAGACCAGGAATGGATTGCGTTCCGCCAAAGACGCTTAACCGGGGACACAACTAAATTGCTTCGTGCAGGCGTTGACGTGGCAAATGTCTGATCACAATAACCACTCTCACAATCTGACATGGTGGCCACTCATTGGCGCTCATGTCAACACCTCAGGAGACATACCGCATGATCCATGCCGTCCGCCTTGCCACTTCGTCGGACCTTGATTCCGCAGCAGTGGTCCTCGCCGCAGCATTTGACACATACCCATGGACACGATGGGCGCTCCCCGTAGACGGATACGCTGAACGCCTGGAAGAAGTCCAGCGACTCTATCTCGCCCACGCCCTCAACCACGGCATCGTAGTCGTGGATGAACAAATACGCGCAGTCGCCGCGTTCCTTCCCTCGGATGCCCCGGCACCCACCGAACACACGCAGCAACGGGTTGGCGAGCTGCACGGACCACGCCTCGCGGCACTCAATGGATTGTCGCTGCCTCAGGCTCCAGCAGGTTCGTGGACTCTTGAAACAGTCGGCGTCAATCCTTCCCTTCAAGGAGCTGGCCTCGGGACAGCCGTTGTGGCGGCAGGTCTGGCAAGAATAGACCAGCAAGGAGGTGCTGTCGCTCTCGAAACTTCGGATGCGCGAAACGTGCGCCTTTACCAACGCTTTGGGTTCACCACCGCCGCCACAACCACGGTTCAGGAAGGGCCCATCGTGTATTCCATGAACCGCGCCGCGCAGTCTCGGTAGCACTTTTACTTACGGTTCGGGATCAACCTCGGGCAGCGTATCCGCAGAGAACTAACTTGCAGCGTACGAAGAAGCCCGAATCAGGCAGCCTCAATCATTTGATGAGCACAACCGGACAGTGCCGGATCATCTATGCAAATGCCGGAGGGCTATCAGGATTGGTCGGGTGTGCAGCTTCCGCGCATAGGCCTCACCGAAACGCATTGGGCTTTCTCGAAACTATGGCCATGTTGCTTTCTGGCCGAGCCCCTCTCACATTGAAACGAAAAGTACACATGGCACGAGTCAACATCAGCAAAAAGCACCCCGACGTATACAAAAAAGTGGTCGAACTTAGCAAAGCCGCCGAAGAAGCTGCATTGGCGGCAGGCCTCGACCCAAGGCTCATTGAACTTGTCAAAATCCGGGTATCTCAGATGAACGCTTGCGCGTTCTGCTGCCGTCTGCACACGCGGGACGCACTCACCCTGGGCGAAACGGCCGACCGACTTGCGGTCCTTCCCGTGTGGTGGGAGTCGCAATATTTTTCGGGCATCGAGCAGGCCGCACTGGGCCTCGCGGAGGAAGCCACTCGCTTGCCAGGCCGCGCAGACAGGCAGTGGGATAGCGGTGCTCTCACGGAAGAGCAGGTCTCAGCGGTGACCTGGGTTGCGCTCGTCATGAACACTTGGAATCGCGTAGCGGTCCTCAGCGAGTATCCAGTCGCGCCCTAAGCTACGCGGCAGCTTTGGGCCGGTCAATCGTAGATCTGACCCTGCGCCGCCAGATGGGGCATACATGCCCGCGAGTGGTTTCCATGGTGGGACGCGCATTCACAGTACAGATGATTTTGAATTTCCAGTTCATCCGCCTTCGGAAAATGACAAGCATCGAGCTCCCTTATCATCGGCAACTAGTTGCGACTTTTAGCTCTGCAAAAAATGCGTCATTCAGCGTTTTAGGACCACAGGCGTAGTGCGGCGTCCTGCCACAAAATAGCGGCCCAGTTGTGGCATCTGAACTAACGCGATTACCACCATGGGAACCGGTCGGGAATCCCTTGTAGAGTTTTTAGGTCAAATGACCTAAAATAAGAATCATGAATGACAACCTAGAGCACCAACCTGATGGACCTGTGCTGATTGTTGGTGGATACGGAATCGTAGGAACGGCACTTACGGGGCTCGCTGCTCCTTCATGGCCACTTGTCCTCACGGGTAGAAATCCCGAGCGCGGAGATGCGCTGGCCAACGAGCACAACCTCGTTGTAAGGAAATGGGACCTTGATGACCCCACGCCGTTCTCGTCCCCGGCCCGGGCCGTCATCAGCACCGTCAACGATCCCGATGATCGTGTCCTTCGTGCCGCTGTCAGCGCAGGAATCCCTTACGTGGACATCACCCGCTGGACCAGCCGACTTACCAGGGCCGTCACTCAGGCAACATTGCTCAATCCGACAGCTCCAGTATTACTGACATCCGGATGGATGGGCGGGGTCATTAGCATCGTTGCGGCATCATTGGCTGAGGAGATAGGAGGTGCGCAACAGATAGACGTTGCCATCCGCTATGACACCAACGACAGCGCAGGTGCCGACTCCGTCGACTTTATCGATCGACTGGGACAGGACTTTGAAATCACGAAAGACGGCAAGCCCCAGATTGTTAGCCCCTTGAGCGATACGCGCTGGGTGGACATAGCCGGGAACCGCACCAAAGTTGCCCGGTTCGATACGCCGGAACAACTTACTCTCCCGATGACCCTCGGCGTGAAGACGGCAGCAACACGCATCGGATTCAGTTCCAATGCGTCAACCACGGCGCTCCTGGCGGCAAAGTCGGTTGGACTCTTTCGCTGGGGTCGCGGAAGTCGGTGGACACCCTTGCGGCGCTCCTTGCTGTACTCGCCGGGCAACGGCGGGTCGGCTCATGTCCGGGTCGATGTGCAGGGGAAGGGAGGTAAGCGCACTGCGGTGATTTCAGACCCCGCCGGGCAAGCCCACTTGACAGCGCTCGGCGGGCTCCTTGGCCTCCAAAATGTCCTCCACCCGAACGCACAACCGGGCGTCGGCTTCCCCGAGACCACAGCTCGTCTCGCCGAGGCCTGCGCGGCGCTCACAAGGCATGGTGTGACAATATTGAAATCATGACCGGAAACAAGGGAACCCTCAGACAAGCAGCGATCCTTGATGCTGCTGAGGAAGTACTCACGTCCAAAGGCAATGCGGGTTCAGCAATGCGGGATTTCGCGGCCGCTGCCGGGGTTCGCGTGGGGCACTTGCAGCACTATTTTCCCACCAGGGCTGACCTGATCCGGGCCGTTCTTGAACGGTCGCTCCAACGTTCACTTCAACGGCTAAACGATGTGGCCGGGTTCGGCGACACCGACGAGGTGGGCCCGGCCGTTCCCCTGACCAGGGAACACTCGCATCGCTTGATTACCGCGCTCTTGGCGGAGCACTCGGACATTGCCGGAATCCGCATGCACGTCGAGGTGTGGGCTATCGCTTCGTCAGATGCGCAAATTGCCCCGGCGGTCAGGTCCTTCTACGCCTGCTACGCCGCGCACGTGAGTGACCTTGTGCAGCACGCCAGACCAGAGCTCCCGGAGATGCACCGGAACGCACTGGCCGGCACCATTGTCAGTCTCTTCGAAGGGGCCGCCGTGACGCGGTCAGACATCGGGGGTCTCCGCACGGAGGACACCGATGCTGAATTGATCCGTACAGCACAGTGGCTTATCCATGGTCATTGAAACCAACTTGCCGGGCGCCGTCGGTGGTGTCGGTGGGTTTTCGTGTCGCCTTTACAGTCTACGACAAGCGGCCGTGGCTCGATGAGCGGGCATGAATGCGGTTTGGTCAATGATCCACGAACCTAAGACGCTGTAGTTGGACGACGCTGTATTCAAATGCGAGTCGGTTGAGCGGTGTAGCTCCCACAAAGAAAACCGGAACATCATTCGTTCGAAAGAAGAGGGCGGACCTCAGAGAATTTCAACATGGCATGCCGGAGGGTGTTCTCGGCCCGATGCTTCCGCACTGACCTTTTGGCATGGTCAGCTATGCCAAGGGGAGCGAGTACTGCAGGAAAAGCTCGTCGCGGACCCAGCCAAGCGATTCATAGACGGATTGGGCCTTCACGTTGGTCTTTGCCGTGGACAGGTCCAGCCTTGAGGCGCCGTTGGCGCGGCCAAACTCCTCGGCCTTGGCAAGCAGCGCCCGGCCGACTCCGAGTTGCCTCGACGCGGGGGAGACATATAGGTCGTAGAGAACAAATATCGGGCTTGCCTCGACTGAACAAAACGTCGGATACAACTGGGTAAATCCAACAAGGTCGCCACCGCCCGTTGACGCGATGAAGACGGTCGATTCACCTAGCCCGATTCTCTCGCTCAGATAGGCTCGTGCGAGCGGAATATCTGGCGGACAGTCGTAGAACTGCCTGTACGCGTCGAAAAGAGGTGCGAGGGATTCAACGTCTTCCATCCCGGCTTGATGGATGGAAACTGCCGCGGAATTCTCCATGTTCGGGCTCCTCTTGTCGATACGGAACCGAGTCCGCGAATTGTGCCAATCAAATGTATTGACGACTTTACAGCGCCGCTTTGGTGTAGGCCGCAGGTCCGCAGAACATGACCGTTGCACCGTTGCACGGACCGACCGAACGGAGTATGCCGGCGACGACTGCCGCCGGCATACTCCGATGTTTCCCTGTTTCGATTGCATCCGCGGCATCTTCCGGAAGAAGGACCAACCACCGTCGCACTGGCGACGGACGCGACCGTTGCTGTTGCGAAGCGGAACTTACTCCTGGTCCCGCCCGCCACCGGCAGTCACAGAGAGGCCCTCGCGCGCCACTGCGGAATGCGCCCCGCTGAATTCATTTCGGGCTGCCGCGATCTCGTTGATACGGCCACGAGAGAGGTACCAGCCCACCATCAGCGCCGGCACGATCACGATGATCGAGGCCACGGTCCAGGTGCCCACCGGGGAATCGAAGGCCATCAGCACGATCACCGCCAGCAGGAACGCCAAGGTCAGGTAGCCGGTGTAGGGCGCGCCGATCATCCGGAACGCCGGACGGACGGCCGCGCCTCGCTTGGCCAGGCGGTAGAGCGCCAGCTGGCACAGCACGATCATGCCCCAGGAGGCGATGATGCCCAGGGCCGCCATGTTCAGCACGATCTCAAAGGCCTGCGCCGGGACGATGGCGTTGAGCACCACGCCGAGGCCGGCGACCGCGGCGGTCAGGGCGATGCCACCGTAGGGCACGCCGCGGCTGTTCAGCTTGGCGGCAAAACGCGGCGCGGATCCGGCCAAGGCCATCGAGCGCAGGATGCGCCCGGTGGAGTACAGTCCGGCGTTCAGCGAGGACATGGCGGCGGTTAGCACCACCAGGTTCATGATCGAGTCCATGCCGTCGACCCCGATGGAACCGAAGAACGTCACGAACGGCGACTCGCCCGCCTTGTAGGCGGAGTAGGGCAGCAGCAGCGACAGCAGCACCAGTGAGCCGACGTAGAAGACGGCGATGCGGATGATCACGGTGTTGATGGCCTTGGGCATGACCTTCTCGGGATTCTGGGTCTCCCCGGCCGCGGTGCCGATCAGCTCGATCGAGGCGTAGGCGAACACGACGCCCTGCATCACCACGACGACCGGCAGCAAGCCGTTGGGGAAGAGGCCGCCGTTGTCGGCGATCAGCGAGAACCCGACCTCGTGCCCGGCCACGGGCGTGCCGAAGACGACGAAGTAGGTGCCCACCAGAAGGAACCCGACCAGCGCCACAACCTTGATCAGGGCGAACCAGAACTCCATTTCGCCGAAGACCTTCACCGAGACGAGGTTCAGTCCCAGCACCAGCAGCAGCGCGGCCAGCGCCCACACCCACTGAGGGACCGCCCCGATCCAGGGGACGTACTTGGCGAAGAAGTTCATGTACAGCGCGATCGCGGTGATGTCCACGATGGCGGTCATCGCCCAGTTGAGCCAGTAGAGCCACCCCGTCACGAACGCCGCCTTTTCCCCGAAGAACTCGCGGGCGTAGGAAACGAAGGAACCGGAGGACGGGCGGTGGACGACCAATTCGCCCAGCGCGCGCAGGATCAGGAACGCGAAGAACCCGCAGATGGCGTAGCTGAACATCAGCGCCGGTCCGGCTCCTGCCAGGCGCCCTCCGGCGCCCATGAACAGCCCGGTGCCGATGGCGCCGCCGATGGCGATCATCTGTATCTGGCGGGATTTCAAGCCCTTGTGCATCCCGGCGTCTTCGGCCGTCAATGCCGAATTCGGGATGTCTGGAACAGCGGTGGTGCGGGGTTCTTGAACTTCGTTGTTCATGCGCAGGTGCCTCTCGGGGAGTGTCTCGGGCGTGCTTTAGGGGGTGGAAATGATGGAAACGGAGGGGGGCTATTCGCTGAGGTTGGCCAGGCGTTCGGGGCGAAGCAACTCGTTGAGTTCCTCGGCGGTGAGCAGCCCGTGCTCGAGGACCAGTTCGGCCACGCCGCGTCCGGTGGCCAGCGCCTCGATGGCGATTTTCGTCGAGGCGGCGTAGCCCAGCTGGACGGTCAGTGCGGTGACCAGTCCGATGGAATTCTCGACCTGGGCACGCAGCTTGTCCTCGTGGGCGGTGATGCCGACAATGCACTTGTCGGCCAGCGTGATGCACGCGGCCTCCAGGTGGCGCATCGACTTGGTCAGGCTGTGCACGATAATCGGCTCAAAGGCGTTCAACTGCAGCTGCCCGGACTCGGCGGCCATCGTGATGGTCACGTCGTTGCCAATGACCTCGTAGGCCACCTGATTCACGACCTCGGGGATCACCGGGTTGACCTTGCCGGGCATGATCGAGGAGCCGGACTGCACCGCGGGCAGGTCGATTTCGCCCAGCCCTGCGCGCGGGCCCGAGGAGAGCAAGCGCAGGTCGTTGCAGACCTTGGACAGCTTGACCGCCACGCGCTTGAGAACGCCGGAGAGGTGCACGAATGCGCCTACATCGGCCGTGGCTTCGATCAGGTCGAAGGCCGTCTCCAGCTTCAGCCCGGAGATCGCGGCCAGGTGCGTGCAGGCCAGGGCCGAGTAGCCAAGCGGCGCATTCAGCTCGGTGCCGATGGCGGTGGCGCCCAGGTTGATCTCGTGGATCAGCAGCGTGGATTCGGCCAGGCGGGCGCGGTCCTCGCCCAGGGTGACGGCGTAGGCGTTGAACTCCTGGCCGAGGGTCATCGGGACCGCGTCCTGCAACTGGGTGCGTCCCATCTTCACGACCGTGCGGAACTCCACGGCCTTGGCGGCGAAGGCCGCGCCTAGGTGCTCCATCGCCTTGACCAGCGAGGTGGCGCCGAAGATGGTGGCGACGCGCACCGCGGTCGGGTAGACGTCGTTGGTTGACTGGCTGAGGTTTACGTGGTCGTTGGGGTGCAGGAACCGGTACTCGCCCTTGGCATGCCCCATGATCTCGAGCGCCCGGTTGGCGATGACCTCGTTGGCGTTCATGTTCGAGGAGGTGCCTGCGCCGCCCTGGATCACGTCGACCACGAACTGGTCGTGGAGCTTGCCGGCGATGATTTCCCTGCAGGCCTCGATGATGGCATTGGCGCGGGTCGCATCCAGCAAGCCCAGCTCCTGGTTGGCCTGGGCGGCGGCCTGCTTGACCATGGCCAGCGCCACGACCAGGTGCGAGTTGGTGGACAGCGGCTGGCCGGTGATCGGGAAGTTCTCCACGGCGCGCAGCGTGTGGACGCCCCAGTAGGCTTCCGCGGGAATGTCCCTGTCGCCGATCAGGTCGTGTTCGCTGCGCACGGCCTGCAAAACGGCATCCTGCAGGATGGCGGTGGTTTCGGGCATGGTTCTCCTAGGGTCACGGTGAAAAGGGGAAGTTTTTGGGCGCGTCGAAGGGCCAGATGGCCCCGTAGGGCCGTGATGGGAAGGGCAGGTCCGGCTGTTGTGGTGCTAGGGGAGCGGCAGCCCGTAGAGGGCACCGACCTGGTGGCCGCCGCCGAGGGCGGGGAGTTTGTTGAATGGTTCCAGCGATGGCGCATCCACGCCCAGGGCCAGCAAGGCCGGGACGGCCGCGGGCATCCGGGCACGGTCGCTGCCGTCGGAGATCTTCAGGGCAACGGCAGCGCCGTCGGCCAGAGCAATAAGTTGGATTCCCTCGAAACCGTCCTTGGCCAGCAGCCCGGGCACCGCGTGCATGAGCGCGGTGACGTCGCGTCCGCGCCCCGCAACCATCTCGGGGTGGGCGCGCATCGCGCTGGCCACCTTGTGCTCCGCGGTCCCGGCCGGCGCGGTGACCAGCTTCTGGAAGGCTCGGGCCATGCCGGTCAGCGAGAGTGCGAAGACCTCGGTGCCGCAGCCGTCGGTGCTGATCAGGGTGGTGGGTTCCCCGGTGAGTTCGGCGACCACCTCGCGGATGAGTGTGGGCAGCGGATGCTCATGCTGCAGGTAGTTTTCCAGAGGCCAGCCGTTGAGCTCGCAGGCCGCGAGCATAGCCGCGTGCTTGCCCGAGCAGTTCTGGGCCAGCCGCGTGGGCCCGTTGCCGGCCTGGATCCAGGCGTGGCGTTCGGCCACCCCGTAGGGCAGGTCGGTCGAGTTGCCCAAGGCCCCGGGTTCCAGCCCGGCGTCGGCAAGGATCTTTGCCGCCTGGTCCTGGTGCTCGGCGGATCCGGAGTGGCTGGCCGCGGCCAAGGCCAGCTGGGCGGGGGACAGTTCCAGTCCCGCACGCACGAGGGCCACGGCAATCAACGGCTTGAGGGCCGAACGCGGATAGATCGGCGCTTCGGGCTCGCCTCGGGTGAGCACGGTTTCACCGTTCGGGGCCAATGCCACGAGGGAGCCGAAGTGGACGCTTTCGACCGTCTCGCCACGGGTCTGCACCGCGAGCGGGACATGGGCGGGGAAGTTGGCGGGGATCATGCTTCGGTGGCTCCAAGGATCAATGTCAGTGCTTCGTCCACTGCAGTCAGGTGTGCGGTCATGGCCCGTCCCGCCGCTGCGCCGTCGCCGGTCTCGATGGCGGCGAGGATTTCGCGGTGTTCGGCGTGGGAGGGGTGTTGGCGCCCGGTGATGAGGTTGATGGTCTCGGACTGGTTGACCATGGCTTCGCGGATGTCGTTGACGACCCGCTCGAAGACACCGTTGCCGCTGGCGCGGGCAATGGCGGCGTGGAAGCTGGCATCCAGTGCGACCCAGATTTCGGGATCGTCCTCGTCCTCCATGGCGTCGAGGAGCCCGCGCATTTCCTCAAGCTGTTCCGCGGTGGCGCGGGCCGCGGCCAGTTCGGCCGAGGGCACTTCAATATGCGGGCGGGCCTCCATAAGGCTTCGGGCGGAGAACCGGCCGAGCTTCAGGTCGCCGCCGGCGCGGCTGGCAATGACAAAGGTTCCCTTGCCGGTCTTGGTTTCGGTGAGGCCCAGGGCGGCCGCAGAACGCAGCGCCTCGCGGATCACCGAGCGACTCACCGCATACTGAGTGGCCAGCGTGGCCTCGGCGCCGAGTTTGCTGCCGACCGGTAGCTCGCCGGATTCGATGGAGTGGCGGATGGAATTGAAGACGGCTTCGGCGGCACTCGTCCTCACGATCGAATGCGGTCCGACTGTCCGGCTGTCTGACAGGTTCATGTTTTTGACTATGTCACGCCTCACAAATCACTGTCAAGGCGGGTGCGCTGCTTCTACATGAACCCCGCGTGGTGCCACCACGGCACCACCTGGACCGCCTCGTGCAATGGTGCAGGTCAGCTAGAAATTGATGAGGGTCGCGGCGAGTAAAAGTCCGTCGCCGAGAGGGCTGACTGCAAAAGTTGCTGTCGTGAGTGAGATCTGGGCAGGAGGGCGCCCCAAAGGCATTCCGGAAGCCGTGGAGTCCGGACGCGCCGGTCGCCTCGGCCAGCGCCGGAACCGTCAAGTAACTCTTCGTGCTCTTGGGTATGGTGAGAGGGTTGTGGCTGCGCCTACTCATGACGGGGATTTATCGAGTGCCCCGCCACGCCGTGTGGTCGCGCCGGGGCTGCCCATTTGAAATTGCGGTCCGGTGGAGATCCGGGCCAAGTGTTGCCTCAGCTGTGTTTGTGGCCGCTGCGACTCAACGAGCGACTTGGGATTTTCCAAGTCCTTGCGCGGGTTCATGCGTGTTCTGTCATTTGCATCCGACCACATGTGGTTTGTCTGCGTCGGGAACGGGCCTCGGCGTGTCCACATGGCGAGTCTTGCCCTCGGTGCGAGTTGGACGACCTAGTGGAGTGTGACTTTTGAAAAAGCGGAAAATATCCGACTGTGAGTCTTGGCGTGGCTGGCCTGGGACTGGCCGGTGGTTGGGTGCCCTTCGAAGACCAATCGCCTTTCTGCTGGCGTTCATTCTTGACCAGGGCCTACGGGCTCATGCCTTGATTCTTCTGGGGCATGTCCCTTGCCGACCGCCTTAGACGTCTTTATCGTCACCACACCGTAGGCGGTGGAGCCCCTACAGCAGGACTCGGATTTGGTTTCTGACATCTTGCACAAGCTCATCGACAGTCTTGGTCGCGTTGATGCTGGCTGCCATGCTCAGGAACAGCACCGCGGAGATGATGTGCGCGAGCGCACCTGCTTTTTCGGTATGAACGCGTCCGTCCCGTCGCAACACGTCGGCAATCGCTTCCTCAGTCTGGGCCGAGAGGACCAAGGCATCGCGGTGGTGCGGTTCCTCGTGATCGCCAAAAACCATTTCCCTCAGGTAGGTCCGCCCGTTATCGATCTGGGTGCGATTGCATTCCACCACGGGATGAACGATCGCCATGACAGCCTCAAGGGTGTCGGATATTGACTCGGCGGCGGACCTGCCCTTGTTGAGCGCCAAGGCGTAGCCGGAGTTTTGCACGAGCAGGAGCAGATCGCCTTTTGACTTGACATACAGGAAGAGGGTGCCGGCGCCAATGTCTGCCTTGTCAGCAATTTGCTGCGTGGTGACCTCATCCACGCCATGCTCGGCAAAGAGTTCGCGGGCGGCAGCCACGATCCGGTCGAGCTTGGCCTGCTTGTTTCGCTCGCGCCGGCCGATCGGCTGGGAAGCGACTGGCATAAGGGTCCTTTCGGGAATAGAACATGACTGCGCTCAGTTATGAGTGTAGTCGGTACTGTGTGGGCTCGGATATGTGTCCACTCATTCTCCCACGAGGCCCCGAGTATTCAGCTTGGCGGCTTGCTGTTCCGATGTCCACGATCGACCCAAGTAAAGGACTTCTTCCCCCATGGCTTTGACCTCTCTCTGGCAACCGTTCACTCTCGGCCGGGTGGAGCTTCCCCATCGGCTCGCGCTGGCACCCATGACCCGCAACCGTGCCAACCCGGATGGCACCCTTGGCGACCTTGCGGCGACGTACTACGGGCAGCGCGCGTCCCTTGGTCTTGTCATTACCGAGGGCGTCCAGCCCTCGGCCGACGGGCAGGGATATGTGAACACCCCCGGAATCTACACGCCGGAGCACATCGAAGGCTGGCGACAGGTCGCCGATGCGGTGCATAGTGGCGGCGGTTCGCTGTTCATCCAGCTGATGCATGCCGGCCGGGTGTCACATCCGGACAACACGCCACACCACAGCCCACCGGTGGCGCCCTCGGCGATCTCCGCCGACCAGGACATCAGCACCCAGTCCGGGCCGCAGAAGACTCCGGTTCCTCGCGAACTTGGTACCGAAGACATCGCCACCGTGATCGCCGAGTTCCGCCATGCGGCAGCCTCCGCGATCGCCGCGGGCGCCGACGGGGTGGAAATCCACGGCGCCAATGGATACCTGCTGCACCAGTTCCTCTCCCCGAACGCCAACCACCGCACCGACTCCTACGGCGGCTCGATGGAGAACCGGTCCAGGTTCGTCATCGAGGTCGCCCGGGCCCTCGCCGAGGAGATCGGGGCCGACCGCGTTGGCATTCGGCTCTCCCCGGCCATGCCCCTGGGCGGAATCGACGAGGGCGAGACCGAGAGCGTGCGCGCACACTACCGGCACCTGGTCGGCGAGCTAGCGCACCTAAACCTTGCCTACCTTCACCTGCACCACGTCGGCGATGACGAACTGCTGCGGTCCCTCCGGGACGTGTGGCCCACCGCGATGCTGGTTGTCCGCTACGGCCGCACCCGCGAGCAGATTGCCGATGACATCGACGCGGGCCTTGCCGACATTGCCCCGCTGGGCCGGATGGCCCTGGCCAACCCGGACATCGTCGAACGCCTGCGCACCGACGCCCCGCTCAACGAACTGGATCCCGCAACCATCTATGGCGGCGGCGAAGCCGGCTACGTCGACTACCCCACCTTGGCACACGCCTGAGCCGGCGCCCCGGGTCGTTCGGCCCCGCCCTCGGCGGGGAGCCCGACTCACAATCCAAGCCTGAAAGGACGCACGCATCCGTGCGTCCACTGAACCAGAAGAAAGATCAAGAACATGTCCTCACTTAACGGTGCAGTTGTCCTTGTCACCGGAGCCAATGGTGGCATCGGAACCCATTTCGTCCACGAAGCCCTGGCCCGCGGCGCAAGCAAGGTCTATGCCACCGCCCGCACTCCACGCGCCTGGGATGACGAGCGGATCATTCCGCTGGCCCTCGACGTCACCGACCAGGCTTCGATCCGGGCCGCAGTCGAGGCAGCCGGGGACGTGACTGTGCTGATCAACAATGCGGGCGCTTCGGTGGCCAGCAGCGGGATTCTCACCCACACCGACGAGGAAATCCGTGCGAACGTGGAAACCAACTTCCTCGGACCGCTGTTTGTGGCTCGGGCGTTTGCACCCGTCCTGTCGGCAAACGACAATTCGGTGCTTATCGACATGCACTCGGCACTGAGTTGGTATGCCGTCGCCGGAATCTACAGCGCCACCAAGGCGGCCCTGTGGTCGGTCACGAACTCGCTGCGCCTGGAACTGGCCCCCGCCGGCGTGCACGTCCTCGGGGTGCACGTAGCCTACGTTGACACACCCATGGCCGCGCACTCCACGGATCCGAAGACCGACCCGGCGGATCTGGTGGCCATCGTCTTTGATGCCGTCGCGGCCGGCAAACATGAGGTTCTTGCCGACGCAACCTCGGCGCAGCTGAAGGCCGGGCTCAGCGCCCCGCTCGAAGCAATGTACCCCCAGCTGGGCCGCACGAGCGCATAAGGGCACCCCGGGATCGCCGTCGGCCTGCGTTTCAGCCACCGACGGCGATCCCGGGGAGAAGGCTTATGCGGGCCCACCTCCGGTAGGTCCGTCAATTCGGGAGCCTGCAGGATTGCTGGTTTCGACGTCATTGCCGGCAGGAATCAGATCGTCGTTCATCCCGCCCGGAGGTCGTTCTGCCGGGGCCGGCAAACCCCGGCCATGTAGGCACCCAAAACGTCAACGAACCGGTAGCGGGTCCGGTATGCGGGGCCCGCTACCGGTCGTGGTGTTGGAGCGGAGTGCGGAGTGCGTCCTCGGGGAAAGCGGGCTTGGTCAGTGGGCCCCATTGGCAGGACGTTGCGCGACGGCATTCCGGTCGAGGAATTCGACGGCGGCGGGAGCGAATTGCTCGTGGAACTGGAAAATGCTGCCGTGACCGGCGCCCGGGTAGATGATCAGCTCGGAGCCGTTGATGCGGCGGTGCAGATCCTTGGAAAACCTGGTCGGCACCATGCGGTCGTTGTCACCGTTGACGATCAGGGTGGGCTGGGTGATCCGGGCCAGGTCCATGGGGGCTGCCCGCCCCCAGTCCTTGATGGCCTTCAGCTGCGACCGAAACGCCTTGAATGAGATGGGGGCATCCCGGTCCACGGTGCGCTCCTCGAGGCGTTTCACAAACTCCTTCGCGGACCGCTTGCCCTCGGTGTCGCGGTTGAAGAACAGGAACTCCTTGGGATCCGACCTGCCCAAAGCCGCCCGCACCATGTCGAGGTAGGTGGTTGCGGCAACCTTGTCCGTGCTATTGCCGCCCCGGGGGCCCGTCCCGATGAGGACCAGTTTGCGAACCAGATCAGGGTGCCTGGCCACCAGGCCTTGGGCCACCATTCCTCCGAGGGACAGCGCGAAGACGTCGACCAGGTCGAAGCCGAGAGCCCTGATGAAGGAACGCGCGTCGTCGGCCATTTCCTCGATGCTGCCGGGCACCTCTCCGGTGGAAGCTCCCACACCGCGGTTGTCGAAAGCGATGACGTGGTGGTTCTTGGCGATGGGGTCAATGATCAGTGGATCCCAGTTGTCCAGGGTAGCGGCCAGATGGACGAAGAAGATGACGGGGATGCCACCTTTGGGGCCCAACTCGCGGTAGGCGTAGGTGACGCCGTCGACGGTGAGAGTGCGGTTAGGCTCCTGCTTGTATGAGGCGCCTGCGCAATGTGAGGCATGATCGTTCGTGCTCATGGTGTCTTCCTGTGTGGTGGCATCGAGCGGTTTCAGCGGGCCTGGACGGGGCCCGGCAGATGCACGCGATCAGGCCCGCTGATCACGGTCTTGCCGCGGATGCCGCCCTTGTCGATGTCTTGGAGGGCCTGTGCGGTCTGCTCGAAGGGGACGACCCGTCCGACGATCGGGCGCACTGTGCCACCATCAACCAAGGAGGCTATCCGGCCCAGCTGTTCGCCGCTGGCGCGCATGAACAAGAACTCGTAGCTCACTCCAAGCTTCTTGGCCTGGCGCCGGACGCCGGCACTGAGCCCGGTGATCGCCAGGCGCAGCACGGGGTTGAGGCCTGCTTCTCGGGCAAAGGCAGGGTCCGGGGGCCCGGAGATGCCGATGGCCTTGCCGCCCGGCTTCAGGACCCGCAGGGACTTTGTGAGATTTTCCCCACCCAGACTGTCCAGCACCAAATCATAATCGGAAATGCGCTGCTCGAAGTCCTCGTTTCGGTAATCAATGAGGGTGTCGGCGCCAAGCTCACGAACGAAGTCAATGTTGGAGGCGCTAACCGTGGTCGCGACGCTCGCTCCGAGGTGTTTGGCCAACTGGATGGCAATCGAACCCACCCCACCGGCCCCGGCGTGGATGAGGACTTTCTGCCCGGGCTGGACATTGCCCCGCTCGACGAGGGCCTGCCACGCGGTCAAGGCCACCAGCGGCAGTGAACCCGCCTCCTCGAAGCCGATCGAGGCCGGCTTCATGGCCAGATCTGCCTCGGGCACAGTGATCCGCTCGGCAAATGAGCCAATGCTGTCCGTGCGTGGCCTCCCATAGACCTCATCACCGACCTTGAACGCCTGCACCTTCGCGCCCACCCCGAGGACGACACCAGCTACGTCGTGGCCGAGGACCAGCGGCAATCTGTATGGAAGTATCTGCTTGAACTCACCGGTCCGGATCTTCTCATCCAGTTGATTGAGTCCTGCGGCTCGCACTTGAATGAGGACGTCATACTCTCCAACCAGGGGCTCGGGTACGTCCATTGCCTCCAACGGACCCTTGTACCGACTGATAGCGAATGCTTTCATAGTGTGCCTCCTGCATGTTCGATGATGGGTACCAGCCGCGGACGCCCGGTCTATTGGCGGTGAACCTCGGGCGCGACGGTAGATGGCTGATGGTGTTGCGCGACGGCACCTTGAGTGGAATTGGGACATGTGGAGAAGCGGCCGCGGGCGAAGTCTTGCCCGGCGCGTTGGCCATAGGCATTGAAACAGCAGACGGACCGCTGACCTTTTCGTTCATGTCGGTACTTCCGGGCTACCACTGACCTGGTTTTGTTTCAGCCCGGCAGTGTCCCAATTCCCACATTTGACGATATTCGAGTCTACTCATAATTGAGTATACTCATAAATTTGTGCGGAAAGGGGGCTCTTGTCTGCCCTGGTTGGATTGAGGCTCTGGACTCCGCTTGCGGTTCATTCATGATGGTGAGTTGATCGCCTCTGGTCCGAGGTCGATCGGGGCCAGCGTCTCAAAGCGGTCGCCAGCCGAATGTATCTGTGACTGCTAATTCCGTTTGGCGGTTGAATCGCAAATCTGTACGGAACTCTTTGCGCTACCGATGGCGAGTCCTGCTTAGCTGGTGGGAGATGGGCCGGTTTGGTGTTTCCGGCTGAAGAGCGTGGACTCGACTCGGGCTAAGGAAACCTGGGATCAGCCGGGAGCACGACGGTCGGCGCGCATCGGCTTGTATGAGGTTCCGCAGGACCGGTGCGGAGAATGAGGGGAGACTTGTAAAAAAGTGAAATGTTCGTCGCTAAGATTTAGGCAAACATCGCAGGACCTGTTTTTTGGTGCCCGATGAGGAGTTGTTCCCGTCGTTCATCTGGGGGGGAGTGGCGCAGGATGAAAGCACAGAGTATCGATGTGTCCGTCGCAGAGAGCGTTGCGGTTGGCCACGCGCCGACCAGATCAAGCCCGGCAAGCACGGGTCACCACTCAGGGGTGTAGGTCGACGTCCAGCCCAGGAAACGTGCTCTGAACGCCATCTGGTTCCCACAACCTAGGGTGGTCCGGTCAGCCACGTGGCGGAATCGATGTTGCCCTGCCACCGCGTGGCAATGCCCGCGTCGCCCGCGTCGCCCGCGTCGCCCGAATAAGCCGCGACGTCCGCGCGCGGGACGCGGATCTGGATTTTGTTCTGGACCTCGACCACATCTATTCCTTTAGGACGCAGGCTCAGGCCTTGGTGACCTGCCTGCCGGTGAATGCAACGAGCCTGTCCAGGCTCTCGGCGGATTCCTCGACGAGGGTTTCCTCAGCGAAGGTGTGGCCGCGCATGCCCGGGGCGATGGTGTTCCGGGCCAGCCCCAGGACGTAGTCGGAAAGGGCCGGCGCAACATCGAGGGCCTCTCCCTTCGCGGAGGCGAAATCCCAGGCGTGGATCAGGAATTCAATGTTCAGGATGTTGGCCACGATGCTGGCAGGCAGCACGGCGAAGCCCATGTCGATGGTGCCTTCCAGGCCGCGGGCGTTGAAGGCCTCCAACGTGGCGGCCGCGGCATCGGCCACGCGGACTTCGGGAGATGCGCCGGCATTGTCGTTGATTTCGAGGCCCAATGCCTTGCCGATGCTGAGGACGGACCCCACCAGGTGCGCGACGAGAGCCTCCACCGTGAAATCCTCGCAGGGCGTTTGCAGGCCCATGTCCGACGACTCCAAGGCAGCCAGGGTGCGCTGGGCAATGGCGAGGGTGGCTTCGGCGCTGATCAACTCGTTGATCGGATCCGGCGCGGCTGCCCAGTCGTCGGCGCCGGCATCGCCCGTGGTGGCCAAGGCTTCGAGGCGGCCCAGGAAGTGGTTCCATCCTTCGGTGTGGGCGGCGACTTGCTCGCCGGCGAGGCCCTCGTGCACGAGCCGGACATTTGTGCCGCCCTCCACCGGTTCAAGGGTGATGGCGACGGTGGAGGGGTTGGCTTCCGGCGCATCTTGGCCCTGCCAGCCCCAAGTGAACACGACGCGCTTGCCGGGATCGATCTCCGTATATGTGCCGGCGGCCGAATGCCCCGGCGTGACGGTCCACCGGTATTCTCCGCCCACCCTCAGGTCCACGCGGGCTGCCACGGTTTGCCAGCGGCGGAGGCGTTCGGGTTTAGTGACGAGTGCAAACGCGGTGTCCGGATCGACGGGAATGAAGACGGTTTTGTCAATGGTCATTGGAATTCTCCTTGGGATGGGGTGCTGATCGGGAAGGCCGGATCGCCGCGGCGTCCGTCGCAAGCTGGTCCAGCTCGGTGTTCCAAAACGATTCCAGCGAGTCGCGAAGCCGGGCCATTCCGTGCGGCTCCAGGCTGTAGAGCCGTCTCCGGCCGTCCTTCCTTGCCCGGACCAGTCCGACGTCGGCCAGCAGTTTCAGGTGCTGGGAGATGGCGGACCGGCTGACAGGAAAATTCTCCGCCAATTCGTTCACGCTCGTTTCCCCGCGACCCAGCAGTTGCAACAGGCGTCGCCTATTGGGTTCGGCTGCGGTTTCCAGGAGATCGAGCATGAAAAATACGTTAGCTGTGACTAACGCATATTGCAATAGCCGCGCGTCCTTGCCGGTTTGGCGAACCGTCCAGGGGCCGTTTGGGCGCCGTGCGAAGTGTTTCCGATGCGGCCGTGCACCTCTGCTTTTGCCGATGCCACAACGACGTGGCGCGTATCCGGAGGCGTCGATCTGGCCGGGGCGCCACGAACGTGGCTGCGGAGCCCGTTGCGTCGCGAGCTTCCATGCTGCTGGTTTTCGGGTGAGGGGGAGCGCCGCGGTCGGGCGGCCCGGGGACCGGAATGCCGGATGGCCGAGTCGGAACGCCTAGAGACGCGGAAATGACGGGCTTATGCTTGGGGCAGTAGCGGTCAGGGGAGGATGGCGGACGCGCCGCCGGACGCCTGCCGCGGACCGGCAGGAGAACAGTCATGGACGACGAATCGGTCGTGCGGCAACAACTTTCGGCGCGCATCGAGGCCAGGCGGGCGAATATTTCGCGATTCCTATTGCACGCGCGACCTCGGCGAAACCGCTTGGCCAACCTCAGCATCGTTGGCAGCGCCATTGCCGCGGTGATGACCGCCGGTCCGGCGCTGGGTGGCCAGTCCTTCACCGCCAGCGTGCAAAGCAGCCTGGGCATCGAGGACAGCTCGACCGTTTGGCGGGTCCTATGTCTTGCCGCCATGTTGCTATCGGTTGCGGCGGCCGTGGCCACGAACCTGAGCAATTCCCGTGACCTGAACGGGCGCGTCACCGCGGCCGAAACCTGCAACGCCGAGCTGGAGGGTCTGGAAACGCTGCTGGAATTCGGGCAGCTGCCTCTCCCGGAGGCCGTCAAGCTCTACCAGCAGTACGTCGCCAAGGTGCCCTTCGTGGACGAAGTCGCTGTGCGCGGATAGTTGCGGCCAAGCCGTTTCGGGAGGGGAGGCCCGCGTTCCCGAAACGATAACCTCGCATCAAAACCTTGACATCGGGCGTGTTCCAGCGCTCATGCTGGATGGTGCCCAATCCGCATCGGACAGTCGGCAAATCCATCGCCGTCTCGCCGCGTCGCACGCGGAATCTTGCTATCAGTTCTCGGTGAACCCGGATGATGTGGATTCGCGGGGCCGGGCAGCCCGATGGATTTTCCCACCAACGTGAAAGCGGACAGGTCATGAAGCAGGTCGCTTTGGGCAGTCAGGGATTGGCTGTTCCCGTTCAAGGGCTCGGGGCGATGGGGATGAGTGCGTTCTACGGCGGGAGGGACGACGCCGAATCCGCCGCCACGCTGCAGCGGGCGGTGGATCTTGGGGTGACCCTGATAGATACTGCCGAGATCTACGGACCCTTCCTCAACGAGCAGCTGATCGGCCGGGTGCTTGGCCCGCGGCGCGGGGAGATCACCGTCGCCTCGAAGTTCGCGCGGCAGATTTTCGACGACGGCACCTTCGGGCCCGTCAATGGAAGCCCCGCCTATGCTCGCAAGGCGCTCGAGCGGTCGCTGGTGACCCTCGGGACCGACGTCATCGACCTCTATTACATGCACCGGATGGACCCGAAGATCCCGATCGAGGAAACCATGGGTGCACTCTCCGAGTTCGTGCACGAAGGAAAAATCCGCTACATCGGGCTGTCCGAGGCTGCGCCCGAAACGATCAGGCGCGCGCACGCAGTGCATCCGGTGACGGCCGTGCAGACCGAGTACTCGCTCTTCGAGCGTTCCCCGGAAGCGAACGGCGTGCTCCAGACGGTGCGCGAGCTGGGGATCGGGTTTGTGGCCTATTCGCCGTTGTCCCGCGGATTCCTCTCGGGGGCCATCACCAAGATCTCGGACTTCGCCGAGGACGACTTCCGGCGGCATTCCCCGCGCTTCAGCAAAGAGAATTTCGGGGAGAACCTCAAACTGGTGGACCTCGTTCGCGCCATGGCCGTGGACAAGAGCGTCACTCCGTCGCAACTGGCCCTGGACTGGCTCCAGGCCCAGGGCGTGGTGTCGATCCCCGGCACGAAGCGCCGACGCCATCTGGAAGAAAACGTGGCGGACGCGGATGTCGAGCTGGACGGCGCCGAGATCGCCGAGCTGTCATCGATCATTCCGGGGTCCGCGGTCCGCGGTGCCCGATACGACGAGGCGGGCATGAAATCAACCTACCTGTGACCGGTCGGGACCACGGGAAGGGCGGATCCCCGCCTCCGGGTGAAGACCGGGGACGGGGATCCGTGGTGCGTGCGCCGCGCGAATCGTTGCGACCGCGCAGGCAGCGGCGGCGTGGTTAGACGCCCTGTGCGTTGTTCTTCTTCATGGCCGCCAAACGGGCTTCAATCTCCGAAACCTCGGGTGCGGCGGCCTCAACGGCCGGGGTCGCCGGGGCTTCGTCAAGGATGTTGCTGCTGGTCTTCATGGCGGCCAGGCGGGCTTCGATCTCGGTGCCTTCGCCGAGATCCTCGAGGGCGGCGAACTGCGAGTCGAGGGAAGACGCCGCGATTTCGGCGGCTCCGCGCACCTTTGCCTCGTCGGCGCGGATCTTGGACTCGAAGCGGCCGATTTCGGAGGTCGGGTCGCTGAGGTCGAGCGCCTTGACGGCCTCCATCATCTGGCCCTGGGTCTTGGCGTTGCGGGCGCGGGCAACCAGCTCGTCGCGCTTGGAGATGAGCTCCTGGCGCTTGGTTTGCATGGTGGTCAGGCCGGTTTTGAGCTGCTCGACGACCTGGCGCTGCGAGGTGATGGCAGGTTCCAGGTTGCGCGCGGTCTTTTCGCTGGCCATCTGGCGCTGAATGGCGAGGGTGGCGAGCTGGTTGAACTTCTGGGCGTTTGCCGTATCGCCGTCCGCAACGAATTTCTCGGCCTTGTTGGATGCCGCAAGCGCCTTGCCGCCCCACTGCTGGGCTTCCTGGAGGGCCTTCTTGTAGTCGTCCTCCTGCATGCGCAGGTTGCCGATCGTCTGGGCAACCGCCGTTTCGGCCTCGGCTATGTTGTCGGTGTAGTCGCGCACCGCCTGGTCCAACATCTTTTGTGGGTCCTCGATTGCGTCCAACGCCGCATTGGCGTTTGATTTGCCGATTCGAAACAGTCGAGAAAAAATTGAGTTCTTCGCCATGGGTGCTCCCTTTCAAGTGCCGCAGCCATTAACTCTATGCGACGGAAGGGCCGCGGAATAAACGGTGTTGCGGTGTGCCGTGCGCGCATCTTGCCAAATCCGCGTCTCAGGCACCCCGCCAAAAAACCGCGGGGGGCGTGTGGTGCAATCCGGCGTCTTGCGACAAAGGTTCACAACACACGCCCCCACGGCGTTCCATCCCTTTTCGGATGCTACTTCTTTGCGCCGTGGTGGGCCGCTTTCTTGGCTGCCTTTTCGCGGGCGATGAGCACCTTTTCATCCAGCGGGGCATCGGCGCTGGCGCGCAGGCGGCGGTAGTACTCCATGGCCTCGTCCTGGCGCTCGTTCTCCCCGCCGCCGGCGATGGCGGCTCGCAGGTGCTCCGGGCCGTAGCCGAAGGCGTCGACAAGGTCCTGGGCGTGCGGTCGCAGACGGTCCAGCAGGATGTTGACGTAGCCCGAGAGGGTGCGGGCGCGCTGCATCGAGAGGCGTCCGTTCATCAGGTACCAGCCGAGGTTTTCCTCGATGAGGGTCAGCGCGAACACGTCGCGCAACCAGGTCAACACGGTGCGGGTGCCAGTGTCGGTGGTCTCCGCGATGGCCCGCGTGAATGCCTCCCATCGCAGCAGTTCGCCGTGGGCCTTGGCAGCGGCGATCAGCTCGTCCTGGTGCGAGTTGAAGGCCGCGGCGCTCTTGGCACGGTCCTTGGTGGAGACCCCGCGCAAGGAGTCCGCGATTTCGCCGACCATGGCGTTGACGCGGTCGGTGAGCAGGGCGCGCTGGTTGGCTTCGTCCTTGAAGAAGTTCGCGCTCTTGCGTTCCGATCCGGTGTCGGCGACGGCCTGGGCCACCGAGCGCAACCCCGAGCGGTTCAGCGCGACTTTTTCCGCGTGCTTGACCACGTAGCGGGCCAGCACGCCTGCGTTCAGTTCGCGGAATTCCTGCCCGTAGTCGGTGAGCAGGCGCTTGCCGACAAGCTGCAGCAACACGTTGTTGTCGCCCTCGAAGGTGACGTAGATGTCCAGGTCCGCACGGAGCTGGGTGAAGCGGTTCTCCGCGATGAAACCTGAGCCGCCGCAGGCCTCGCGGCATTCCTGCAGGGTGTCCAGTGCATCCCAGGTGCTCAGCGACTTCAGCGCCGCGGCGAAGGTTTCAAGGTCCTGGCGGTCTTCGTCGGTGTCGGTCGCGCCTGAGAAGACCCCGTCGAACTTGGCCAGCAGTTCCTCGTGGGCGAAGGACGCGGCGTAGGTCCGGGCCAGGCGGGGGATGAGCCGGCGCTGGTGGCGCTGGTAATCCATCAGCGTTTCCTCGACGGTGTCCGAGGACGCGTTGAACTGGCGGCGCTGGTTCGCATAGGTCACGGCGATCTGCAGGGCAACCTTCGAGGCTGCGGTTGCGGCGCCGTCCAGCGAGACCCGGCCCTGGACCAGGGTGCCGAGCATGGTGAAGAAGCGGCGCCCCGGGGAATGGATCGGGGAGGAGTAGGTGCCGTCCTCGGTGACGTTGCCGTAGCGGTTGAGCAGGTTGGTGCGGGGGATCCGCACGTTGGTGAAGTGCAGCCGGCCGTTGTCGATGCCGTTGAGACCGCCCTTGAGCCCGTCATCCTGGCCGCCGACGCCCGGCAGGAAGCCGTTCTCGTCGCGGATGTCCACGTAGAAGGCGTGCACACCGTGGTTCACACCGCGGGTGATCAGCTGCGCGAAGACCACTGCGGCCCTGCCGTGTACGCCGGCATTGCCGAGGAATTCCTTCCAGGCGGCCTTGAACGGGGTGTTGATGACGAATTCCCGGGCATCTTCGTCGTAGGTGGCGGTGGTGCCGATGGAGGCGACGTCCGAGCCGTGTCCGATCTCCGTCATCGCGAAGGCGCCGGGGATCTCCAGGCTCATGATGCCCGGCAGCCACTTGTCCTGGTGCTCCTGCGTACCAAGGTGCAGCACCGCGCAGCCGAAGAGTCCCCACTGGACGCCGGCCTTGATCTGCAGCGACGGGTCGGCCACGACGAGTTCCTCGAAGCTGGCGATGGATCCGCCGTGGTTGTCTTCGCCCCCGAGGCGCTTGGGGAAGGCACGGTGCACGGCGCCCGAATCCACGAGCACCTTGAGCTGGCCGAAGACGCGTTCGCGGTGCTCGTCCATGCCCAGGCCCGGGGTGCCGCGCACGGCCTCGGTGCCGGCCAGCGCGCGCGACTGCTTGCGGATGTCGGCCCAGCGGCCGAGCAGCTGTTCGCCGAGTGCCGCCACGTCGATGGTGGCGTCGGCGGTGTCTAGGGTCATTTGTTCCTGGGTCACTGGCTTTCTTGCCTTTCGGTTGTGCTGCCCTCGCCTTGCGGGGTAACTCTTGTCGGATCGGTGAAGTGTTTCGTTGGTGTTCTATCTGGTGTTTCGCCTGGTGTTTGCCGCTTCTGGCAAGTCCCGGAGGCGACTAATGGCTTTCCGCGGAGGCCTGGTGGGCGACCCCGTGGGTCAGCCATCCGGTGAGGCTCCGGGCCAGTTCTTCGATGGACGGGCGCTGGCTGGTGTCGGGTGCCCGCAGCCACAATTCACCGGCTGCACGGACCATGCCGATCGAGGCGCGCGGCCAGAGTTCCAGCGCCGGGCTGGCCAGCTCTCCCGGGGCGATGGCCATGTAGGAGTGCATGCGCTCCCGCATCATCGAGGTGAGTTCCTCGAAGAAGTCGTTCAGGGCGCCCTCGCGCACCTTTCCGCCCGCGCCGGCGGGATCGGTGAGCACGTCGGTGGCGGGGCCCGCCGTGACAAAGAAGTAGATGTTCGGCGAGTTTGCCGCCATCTGCAGGTAGGCGAGCATCATGGCGTGGAGCGCATCCCCGTTGTTGCTGGACTTGCGTCCGGCGGCGATCACCCCGGCTCGGAATTTCTTGATGACGTATTCGCCGACGGCGTGCCGCAGTCCGTCCTTGTCCCCGAAGTATCGGTAGAACACCGACTTGCTGGTGTTGGCCTGCGCCGCGATGTCATCCATCGAGGCGTTGGGCCCCAGCTCATGGATTGCGCGTCGCGCCAGCTTGATGAGCTCCAGCCGGCGGGCGGCACGGTGGGCGTCCCAGCGGGCGGAGCGGCCATCGCCACTGGATTCGAGCTGTTGCGACGTTGTCACGTCGGCGGGTTGGTTGTTCACGATACCCAGCGTATCAGGTACGCTGGGTATCAGTAATGCATCTCACATTTCTCCTCGAGGAGTTTCTACATGTCTGCACAGTCCGACATCCAACTGGTCCGCCCGGCCGTCGTCATCGGCGGCAACCGGATTCCCTTTGCACGTTCGAACGGCGCCTACTCCAAGGCAAGCAACCAGGACATGCTCACCGCGGCGATCGACGGCCTGGTGGCACGCTTCGGATTGCAGGGGCAGCGTCTGGGCGCCGTGGCCGGAGGCGCCGTGCTGAAGCACTCCAAGGACTTCAACCTGGTGCGTGAATGCGTGCTCGGAACCTCGCTTTCCCCCGACACCCCCGCCTACGACGTGCAGATGGCCTGCGCCACCGGCATGGAAGCCATCGGCTCGCTGGCAAACAAGATCAAGCTCGGGCAGATCGACTCGGCCATCGGCGGCGGCGTGGACACGACCTCGGATGCACCGATTGCCGTCTCCGAGGGCCTGCGCTCCATGCTCTTGGAACTCTCCCGGGCCCGTACCACCGGCGCCAAGCTCAAGGCCATGAGCAAGTTCCGCCCCCGCCATCTTGCCCCCAATGCGCCAGGCACCGGCGAGCCGCGCACCGGCCTGTCGATGGGAAACCACCAGGCGCTGACGACCAAGGCGTGGGACATCAGCCGCGAGGCCCAGGACGAACTGGCGCTGGCCAGCCACAAGAACCTTGCCGCGGCCTACGACCGCAACTTCTTCGACGACCTGATCACCCCGTTTGCCGGGGTCAGCCGCGACACCAACCTGCGCGGCGATTCGACGCTGGAGAAGCTCGCGAGCCTGAAGCCCGCCTTCGGCAAGAACCTGGGCGAGGCCGCCACCATGACCGCCGGCAACTCCACGCCGCTGACCGACGGTGCCTCCGTGGTCCTGTTGGGCAGCGAAGACTACGCGCGCGCCAACGACCTGCCGATGCTCGCCAACTTCGTGGACTTCGAAGCCGCAGCCGTGGACTTCGTGCACGGGGCCGAGGGCCTGCTCATGGCACCCGCCTACGCGGTGGCCCGCATGCTCAAGCGCAACAACCTCACGCTGCAGGACTTCGACTTCTACGAGATCCACGAGGCATTCGCCGGCACCGTGCTCGCCACCCTCGCGGCCTGGGAGGATGCGGATTTCTGCAAGAACAAGCTCGGCCTGGACGAGCCGCTGGGCGCCATCGACCGCTCCAAGCTCAACGTCAACGGCTCCTCGCTGGCTGCCGGTCACCCCTTTGCCGCCACCGGCGGACGCATCGTCGCCACGCTGGCGAAGATGCTGCATGAAAAGGGGTCCGGCCGCGGACTCGTCTCGGTGTGCGCCGCCGGCGGGCAGGGCGTCGTTGCGATCCTGGAGGCGCGCTGACCATGGCCGACAAGTACCTTGAACTCGTGAACTCCGGCTTCACCAAGAACCTCGCCAAGACCCTGGGCCTGCCGCGCCCCTCGATCCTGCGCCGCCACGCCGCCGGGTCTCCGCTGGTGCCCGGCCCCGTGTTGCTGATCGGCAACTCCCCGGCCGCGCAGGGACTCTCCGACACGCTGCTCGGCTGGGGCCTTGATGTGCGCCGGCACGCCGTCGGCGAAGGCAAGATCGGCGCGATCATCCTGATGCTCGACGACGTTGCCACACCGGGCCAACTCTCCGGGCCCATGCTCGCCGCCGGGCACGCCCTGCGCCAGCTGGCCCCGGGCGGCCGCGTTGTCTCCTTCAGCCGCCCGGCCCTGGCCACCGACGTGCCGGCCCGGGCCGCGGCCCGCCAGGGCATCGACGGGTCCGTGCGTTCCCTGGGACGCGAGCTGCGCGGCGGGGCGACGGCCAACGGCGTGGTGCTCGGCGAGCGCGTCGACGCCACAGCCCCCTCGGCGCTGGCCGCTTTGCGTTTCCTGCTCTCGGGGCGCAGCGCCTACGTCGACGGACAGTTCCTGCACGTTTCTTCCAACGACGGCGTACTTCCCGCGGACTTCGAGAAGCCGCTGGCCGGGAAGGTGGCCGTGGTGACCGGTGCAGCGCGGGGGATCGGCGCTGCGATCGCCAAGACGCTGCGGCGCGACGGCGCGACGGTCGTCGTCGTCGACGTCCCGGCGGCCGGGGATGCACTGGCGAAGGTGGCCAACCAGGTTTCCGGAACGGCGCTGCAGCTGGACATCACCCGCGAGGACGCCGGGGCCGTGATCATCGAGCATGCGACGTCCAGGCACGGGAAGCTGGACATCGTGATCCACAATGCGGGAATCACCCGCGACAAGCTGCTGGCCAACATGGACGCGGCCAAGTGGGACTCGGTCATTGCGGTGAACCTGGAGTCCCAGCTGCGGATGAACGAGGCGTTCCTGGCGGCGGGGCTTCCGGGCCTGCGGGTCGTGTCGCTGGCCTCGACCTCCGGCATTGCCGGGAACCGCGGCCAGACCAACTATGCGGCCTCCAAGGGCGGTGTAATTGGCATGGTGCGCGCCAGCGCCGGGGCCTTTGCGGCGCAGGGCGGTGGCATCAATGCGGTGGCTCCCGGCTTCATCGAGACGGACATGACGGCCAGGATCCCGGTGGCGACCCGCACCGTGGCCCGCATGCTCATGCCCTCGCTGATGCAGGGCGGCCTGCCGGTGGACGTCGCCGAGGCCATCGGCTTCCTGGCGTCGGATGCGGCATCGGGCATCAACGGGTCCACGCTGCGCGTGTGCGGCCAGTCCCTGGTTGGTGCCTGACCATGCGCAGCACCCTGGAACTGGCCCAGGTCCCGTCGCTGGGCGCCCTCTACGCCAAGGCTCTTGGCATGCAGGCCAAGGGCCTGCTCCCGGGCAAGGACTCGCCGCTACCTGTCCTGCCCCGGGTTGAACACCGGGTGGCCGGGCTGCGCGTGGATCGGGACCGTTTGGTCGCCTACCAGCGGTTGGTGGGCGACACGGTGCGCGAGGAGCTGCCCAGTGTCTTTGTGCACGGACTGGCCTTCCCTGTGGCCATGTCGGTGATGGTGCGTGGGGACTTCCCGCTCCCGTTGCTGGGCATGGTGCACCTGGCCAATTCGGCGGAGCACCTGCGCCCGATTTCCCCGGCGGCGGAGCTCAGCGTGCTTGCCTATGCGACGGACCTGCGCGAGCACAGAGCGGGGACCCAGCTGGACCTTGTCTCCGAGGTGCGCGAAGGCCCGGAACTTGTCTGGCGCGGGGTGTCGACCTACCTGGCCCGCGGCGTCTGGACGGGAACCAAGCCTGCCGCGGAGCATGCCCCGCGGGATCCGTTCGTGCCGCCGACGCGCACCGGATCCTGGGTGTTGCCGGCCACTGCGGGGCGCGCCTACGCTGCCGTCATGGGCGACTACAACCCCATCCACCTCTGGGCCCCCGCGGCCAAGGCGTTGGGCATGAAGCGGGCCATCGCCCACGGCATGTACCTGGCCGGCCGGGCGCTGGCCGGAGCCGCCCCGCACGGTGCGGGGTACTCGTGGAGCATCGAGTTCTCCACCCCCGTGTTCCTGCCCTCGACAGTTGACGTCGCATTCAGCGACGAGGGGCGGAGGACGGAGTTCAGCGGCTGGGGTGCGCGCAGCGGCAAGCCGCATTTTGCCGGATCGATCGTCCGCACCTAGCAAGGACGATCCACTGCGGCAAGGGTGTCCGGTCCCATCGGGGGGCCGGACACCCGTGTCATGTTTGGACGTGTCCGCCACGTCAATCGCCGGTGGTCCGGTGCATGTCGGCCATCATGGGCCGGCGCGACATTTTGCGATGTTGCTTGTGGTCAGGGGCTAGGTGCCGGATGGGGAGCGTGGCGGAGGGATCCATGCGGAGTTCCGGGGATACCTTGCGGGGGAATGTATGGTGTTTTGGTGTCTGGGTCTTGGCGTAGGGACCGGGCATGAGGCTGAGTATCATGGGGGAAAACCCCACGATATTTGCCAAGGTAAACACCACGGCCCGGGCTGTTGTGCACCAACACCTGGCCCACGCCGCGGCCCCCGATTCGAAAGAGCTGACGCCATGGCTTCCCCAACCCCCTACGCGCGCGAGGTCATCAGGGTCTTCATCCCCGTGGTCCTGCTGCACGTCCTTGGCCTGGGAACTTTCTTCGTGGTGGTCTATCCCCAGCACATCCAATGGGGGTCATCTGTTTTCGGCGTGGGTGTGGCCGTCACGGCCTACATCCTCGGCGTCAAGCATGCCTTCGACGCCGACCACATCGCCGCGATCGACAACACCACGCGCAAGCTGGTGGACATGAAGAAGCCGGCCGCGGGTGTTGGACTGTGCTTTTCCCTGGGCCACTCCAGCGTCGTCTTCCTCATGGCGGCGATGCTCGCGCTCGGGGTTTCCTGGGCGGTCGGGCTGGCTGATGACGGCAACGGCATACGCACCGGCCTGGGCGTTTTCGGCACGCTGGTCTCCGGCGTGTTCCTGATCCTGATTGGCCTGATCAACGCGGTGTCCTTCGTCGGCATCCTCAAGGTGTGGCGCCGGGCCCGGACCGGGACGCTGAACGAAAAGGAGCTGGAAAGGCAGCTGGACGGGCGCGGCTTCATCAACCGGCTGCTGCGGCCGCTGGTCAAGTCCGTCGACCGCCCCGCAAAGATGTATGGCGTCGGATTCCTCTTTGGGCTCGGATTCGACACCGCCAGCGAGATCGCCCTGCTGGTCCTGGCCGGCACCGGGGCCGCCAGCGGCCTGCCCTGGTATGCGGTGCTGTGCCTGCCGCTGATCTTCGCTGCCGGCATGAGCCTTTTTGACACGCTCGATTCCGCGGTCATGGTCAAGGCGTACTCCTGGGCGGCCATCAACCCGGTTCGCAAGGTGTACTACAGCTTGACCGTCACCGGCATCTCGGTCATGGTGGCCGTGGCGATCGGCGGGGTGGAACTGATCGGCCTGCTCAATGAAAAGCTCGGCCTGAGCGATCCCTTCACCCTGCGGATTGCCGGGTTCGACCTCGAAAACATCGGATACCTGGTGGTGGGCGTGCTCGTGGCGGCCTGGCTGGGATCCACTGCTTTTTGGAAGTTCGGGCGCGTCGAGGAACGCTGGGCCCGCAAGAACGAACCCGGAGCGGTTGTGGGAGAGCGCGGCTAGCGACTCGCGGCGCGGCGGCCGGGCGAGGCCCTGGCTAGAGCGAGACGCCCAGCCACAGGCCCAGCCAGGCGGCGGCGACGGCCGCAACCGCCAGCGCCAGGCCGTTGCCGAGGGCCGCTGCATACCGGCGGTCCCGTATCAGCTGAACGGTTTCGTAGCTGGCCGTGCTGAACGTGGTGTATCCGCCAAGGAAACCCGTGCCCAGGACGACCAGGAGCTCGGTCGAAAGGCGGGAACCCATGGCCAGGCCGGTCAGGAACCCGAGGACCAAGGAACCCGAAACGTTGATGAGGGTCGTCGGCCAGGGGTAGCCGGCCGGCGCCTTGGACCGGATGAAACCGTCGGCCACGTAGCGCACGGAGGCACCCACGCCGCCGGCCAGGGCAAGGGCAAGAAACAGCAGGGGCGTCATCGGCTGCTCTCCGGAACGGTCCTGGCCGACCGGGAGCCGGCAACGAGGCCCGCCCAGGTGGCGCAGGCGCCCAAAACCACGGTCCCCAGCACATAGAACAGGGCGGTCCCGGAGCGCCCGTTGATGCCGAGCAGGGCCGTGTCCACGGCAAGGGAACTGTAGGTGGTGAACCCGCCGCAAAAGCCCGTGCCAAGGAGCAACTTCAGGCGGCTTGCCCGGTCGCCTGAGATTCCGGGGCGGGTCAGGGCCTCGTAGAGGAAGCCAAGGAGGAACGCGCCGAGGATGTTGACGATGGCTATGGCGACGGGCAGGTCACCCACCGCGGGGATAAACAGGGAAAACGCCTCGCGGGAGACTGCCCCGAAGGTGCCGCCGACGGCGACGACCGCCCACATGCGCCACTTCAGGTGGTTGGGGCGGTCCGCGCCGCCCATCAGGCCTCCCGCCGTGGCAGCCGCAATTGCACGCCGGGCGAACGGGCCGGGATGACGACCACGGGCCTGCCCTGCCGGTGGGCCAGATGCGTGGCGACGGAACGGTTGAAGAATTCCTGGATGCTTCCTCCCACGGAATGTTCGTGCGTTCCGACCACGATCATGGCCGCATCGAGTCGTTCCGCAAGGCGCCCCAGTGCCGCCGATACTTCGCCCGCCAGCGCCAGGGTGCGCCACGTGACGCCCGAGTCCTTCAGGACGTGTTCCAGTTCCGCGGCCAGCCCGGCGTCGAAGGTTTCCTCGGTGTCGTCGGCAAGGTCGGGATCGATCGATGCGGACCTCACGGATCCGTCGGGGCCTTCCGACAGCGGCAGGCGGGCCTGGTCGACGAACACGCACACCAATTCGGCCCCGAAGCGCAGGGCGAATTCTGCGGCCTGCTCCAGGATGCGGGGATACTGCCCGGGTGCCACGCCGACGATGACCGGACGTGGCGGATTCGGATTCTGGGTCATAGGTGGAGCCTATCCGTTCCTCCGGGGCATGTCCTATGCGGCCGGCGGGGAGTGCAGTTCGCGCGGCCCCACCCGGGTGATGCCGTGCACGGCCCTGTCGTAGGAGACCATCGACGCCGCGGCCGTCTGTTCCCACCCATGCGCGGCAGCGAAGGTCGCGGCCTGCCCGCCCAGGGTCCGGCGCAGCCCCGGGTCTTCCGCCAGCCTGGCCAGTTCGCGCGCCCAGGACTCCGGTTCGGTGTCATCGATCAGGATTCCCGTCACCCCGTCTTGCACCGCGTAGGGCAGGCCGCCCACCCGGTGCGCGAGCACAGGCGTTGCGCAGGCCTGGGCCTCGAGCGCCACCAAGCCGAATGACTCGCTGTAGGACGGGACGGCAACGACGTCGGCGCACCGAAACGCGCGCGCCAGGTGCCCGGCGGGCATGGGCAGCGAGAACCGCACCAAATGCTCAACTGACTCGGCTTCCACGAGCTTTTGCAGGTTCAGCTCCTTGGCGCCGGACCGTGCGCCGATCACCGAGAGCTTCACGTCCAGTTCCGGTCGTTCGCGGGCAAGGATGCCCAGGGCGCGGACCAGGATCTGCGGGCCCTTCAGCTTTTGGATCCGGCCGGCAAACACCACGCGCAAGGAATCCGGTGCGCCGGTGCGCTCGGCGCAGACCCGGGGATGGAACGTCTCGAGGTCGACGCCCGGCGCCGCCACGTCGACCCGGCCGGCCTTCGCGCCGTACAGGTCGATCAGTTCGGCAACCTCGGCCGGGGTGTTGGCTGTCAGGCGGTCGGCCTGCGCGCAAATCAGCATTTCCCCGGCGATCCGTGCCCCCGATTCATCGGTCTTGGCCGACGCCTTCTTGACCTTGCCCATGGTGTGCATGGTGTGCACCAGCGGAACGCCCCAGGTTTCGCGCAGTCGAAGGCCCACGATCCCCGACATCCAATAGTGCGAATGGATCACGTCGTAGGCGGCGAAGTCCGTGGCGTAGTCGAGGATTGCCTCTGCACACGCATCGAGGTGGTTGCCTAGTTCCTCCTTGGTGAGCTTGCCCGGCGGCCCGCCCTGCACCTCGTGGCAGGTGACGCCGGGTGCCATGGCCGTGGCGCGGGATTCGGCGGCGCCTCGCGTGAAGACGTCGACGATTGCGCCGTCCTTCGCCAACGAAAGGGCAAGATGGCGGATGTACACGTTCATCCCACCCGCGTCCCCGGAGCCGGGTTGCTCCAACGGGGAAGTATGCAGGGAGACCATCGCGATGCGACGGGGATTGGTCGTTGGATCGAACATTGGTGCGGCCGCCTACTGAATGTGTATGGGGGAATCGGGTGGTTGCGCCCGGGCCAGGGACGGAGGCCCTGGACGGGTGCAACACTACTAATCCTAATTAACACCGGGGAACGGAAATTGATGCCCGTTCCTGGCCGTCAAAGTGAAAACGGCCCGTCAACTATGACGCTCCCCACACTTTGTGCGCAATCCCGATTCTTTGTTCAGCAAATGCCATGAAATTCCTTGTGAATACGGCATTTTTGGCCGCAAGAGGCATCGAATTGGAGTGTGCGCCAAAGCCGTGCTAGAGTCTTATCTCGCTGCGAACAACGGAAAAAAAGTTCTTCGGAACTTGGCCGGTTCGACAGTCACCAGCGAGGGTGGCGGAATGGTAGACGCGCTAGCTTGAGGTGCTAGTCCACTTATGTGGGTGGGGGTTCAAGTCCCCTCCTTCGCACAGATCAACCCCTGATCAGATGAGAATCTGATCAGGGGTTTTCTTGTATTTTTGTGCAAGGGCGCCTTGCCGCCGGCCTCGTTTCGCGCGCAATGCGGGGTGGACGCAGACGCTCCAAAACCGTGCTAGTATTTTATCTCGCTGCGAACAACGGAAAAAAAGTTCTTCGGAACTTGGCCGGTTCGACAGTCACCAGCGAGGGTGGCGGAATGGTAGACGCGCTAGCTTGAGGTGCTAGTCCACTTATGTGGGTGGGGGTTCAAGTCCCCTCCTTCGCACAGATCAACCCCTGATCAGATGAGAATCTGATCAGGGGTTTTCTTGTATTAACCGCGGTCCGACCCGCGTCGTGCCCTCGCACTTCGAGCAGGAAACTCGATATGGTTGAACCCGTTAGCCACCCCGCGAAAGGCAGATCACACCATGTCAGCTGAAGAGAGCGCCCCGGCCCGAATCGCCGCCGAGGATGAAGTGGCGGGCATCTGCCAAGCGCTGATCCGCATCGACACCAGCAACTTCGGCAACAACGAGGGCGCGGGGGAGCGCAGCGCGGCCGAGTACGTTGCAGGACTCATCTCCGAGGTGGGTCTGGAAACCACCGTTCTTGAATCAGCCCCGGGACGCGCCAACGTCGTGGCCCGCATGGAAGGCACCGACGAGTCCCTGCCGGCGCTGATCGTCCACGGCCACCTCGACGTGGTTCCCGCCTTCAAGGACGAATGGTCGGTTGACCCGTTCGGTGCCGAAATCAAGGACGGCATGATCTGGGGACGCGGTGCCGTGGATATGAAGGACATGGACGCGATGATCCTTTCGGTCCTGCGCGAAATGCAGCGCGACGGCATCCGCCCGCGCCGGGACCTGATCTTTGCGTTCTTCGCCGACGAGGAGGCCGGGGGAGACTACGGTGCCCGCTGGATGGCGGAGACCCACCCCGAACTCTTCGAGGGGGCCACCGAGGCGATCAGCGAGGTCGGCGGTTTCTCCGCGACCATCGACGGCAAGCGCGCCTACCTGCTGCAAACCGCCGAGAAGGGCATCGCCTGGCTCAAGCTCACGGCCGCGGGACGCGCCGGCCACGGTTCGCAGATCAACGACGCGAATGCCGTCACCCGGCTCGCCGCCGCCGTCACCCGGATCGGCGAACACGATTGGCCCATTTCCTACACCGACACCACGCGCGCCTTCCTCGAGGGCGTCTCCGCCATGACGGGGATCGAATTCACCGAGGACAACCCGCAGGTGCTGCTGGACGAATTGGGCAACGTGGCCAGGTTCGTCGGTGCGACGCTGCAAAACACCTCCAACCCCACCGCGCTGAGCGCCGGGTACAAGCACAACGTGATTCCGGGGGGCGCCGAGGCGCTGATCGACGTCCGGACGCTTCCGGGACAGCACGAGGAAGTCATCGCCAAGTTGCGTGAGCTTGCCGGCCCCGACGTGCACCTGAGCTCGGTCCACCAGGATCGCGCCCTGGAGGTTCCCTTCGCCGGAAACCTGGTCGACCAGATGGTTGCGGCGCTGGGCCGCGAGGATCCCGAGGCCGTGGTGCTTCCGTACATGCTCTCCGGCGGCACCGACAACAAGTCGCTCTCGCGCCTGGGCATCACCGGCTACGGCTTTGCACCGCTGCGCCTGCCCGAGGAGCTGGACTTCACCGGAATGTTCCATGGCGTCGACGAGCGTGTGCCCGTCGATTCGCTGAAGTTCGGGACCCGGGTCCTGCGCGACCTGCTGACCACCTACTAGGACCAACCGGCCGGGGTCGCACAGCACGCCAAGGTGCGGTGCGACCCCGCCTTCTTCATTGAAAGCGAACATGACCCAGGTGAAAACCATTGCCGACGTGCTCGACACGCAGATGCTTGAGCGATTCCGGGCGCGAGCCGCCACCTTTGATGCAGAGAACACCTTCTGCAGCGAGGACTTCAACGAGCTGAAGGCGGCCGGCTACCTCAAGGCGATGCTGCCGATGGAGCGCGGCGGATTCGGCTGGGGCATGGAAACCATGACGGCCGCCCAGCGGCTTCTGGGCTCCCACGCGCCCGCCACCGCCCTGGCGGTGAACATGCACCTGGTGTGGACGGGCGTGGCCACGCTGCTTGCCGCACGCGGGGACAACCGGCTGGACATGGTGCTCGACTGGGTCGCCGCCGGGGAAGTGATGGCCTTTGGCGTGTCGGAGGCCGGGAACGACGAGGTGCTCTTCGACTCGGTCACCGCCGCCGTTCCCGCGGACGACGGTTCCTACGCCTACACCGGGGTCAAGGTCTTTACCTCCCTGGCGCCGGTCTGGACCAAGCTCGGGGTGTTCGGGAAGGACTCCGGCGGCGAGGCACCGTCCTTGGTCCACGGCTTCCTCGACAGGGGAACCCCGGGCATCGAGATCCCCGAGAACTGGAACACGCTGGGGATGCGGGCCACGCAATCGAACACCACCATCCTCAGCGCCGCACGGGTTCCCGCCGAACAGATCCACACGGTGCTGCCCGTGGGCCCGGTGGCGGATCCGCTGATGTTCGGCATCTTCGCGGCGTTCCTGTCATTAACGGCCTCGGTCTACGTGGGACTGGCCGAACGCGGCATGCAATTGGCCGCAGCCCAGCCCGCCAAACGGAAATCGCTCAAGAACGACGGGCGAACCTACGACCAGGACCCGGACATCCGCTGGCAGGTGGCCGACGCCGGCATGAAGGTCCTGCAGCTGGATGCGATGCTGCGGATGACCACCCGCGACCTGGACGACCTGGTCGACCATGGTCCGGCGTGGTTCCCGCGGCTGGTCACCCTGCGCACGCAGGCGGGGGACGCTGCCCGGGCCTGCGTCGAGATCGCGGCAAAGGTCTCCGGCGGCGGCCAGTATTTCAGGGGCTCCGAACTTGAGCGCCTCTACCGTGACGCGCTGGCCAGCCTTTACCATCCCTCGAACGCGGAATCCGCGCACTCTACCGTCGCATCTTGGCTGTTGGGTCCAGTGCAGTCGTAGGGCCAAGCAGCAGCCTCGTGTGGGAAGCACACGATCCGGGTGAGTTGTGACCGTCTCGGTAGGGACGGCTGCCCGACCACGTCAGCGGTTCTAGGCGCGAATGTTCAGGGTCGGGGTCACGCGCATCACCCGGCGCCGCATCCAGTACTTTTGCCCGCCGCCTTGGTAGAGGCAGCTTCGCATGAGCTCCCATTTCCCGTACTCCGCGTGTTCGCGCAAGGCGCCGCGCACCATCGACCTCTGCTCATGGGGAAGCGTGGTGATCACCAGGTATTCATATCTCTGGGTTGCCGCGTCTGGTGAACCGGCAATGATTTGTTGCGGCGGAATTATCTTTTCGATCATGTCCCTGTCCATCGTGTGGCTGTGCCTGTAACGTCTAGCCCATGAGTACAGACCCGCGTGTTGCCCTCAGCGTTTTGATTAGCTGCCTTGAAGAGCACCTGGCCGCCGTGGCTTCGAAACGCGGTGCCGAGGATGCGAATCTCAGCTCCGCATTTCTTGCTGTGGCAGATGCCTTCGAGGAATATGAGGATGCACTCTATGAAGCCTACGAAGAATTCTTACCGTTGAGCGTAGTTGATGAAGACGACGATGACGAGGGTTTCAGGGACTTCGAATCCGGCCCCGATGCGTAGCGCGAGTAGGGCCGTTACGGGGTGCGGTTCCGCCCGCAAAAGGTAGTTCCCTGGTATTAACTTTGGCCTTGCAAGGGGCGCCGGTAAGGCCCAAGGTGCCTCGGTGAAGTAATGTCGGTACGTGAATTGGTTTGAAGCAGCCTTCCTTGGGCTGATCCAGGGTCTGACAGAATTTCTCCCCATCTCCTCGAGTGCGCACCTGCGCATCGTCGGGGAATTACTGCCCAATGCGGCAGATCCGGGGGCGGCATTTACCGCCATTACCCAGCTCGGCACGGAAACGGCCGTCTTGGTGTTCTTCTGGAAAGACATCGTCCGCATCATCGGCGCTTGGTTCAACGCCCTGCGCGGAAAGGTCCCGCACAGCGACCCCGACGCCAAGATGGGCTGGCTCATCATTGTCGGCTCGCTGCCTATCGCGGTGCTTGGCCTGCTCTTCGAGGAACAGATCGACACGACCCTCCGTTCCCTGTGGATCGTTGCAACAACCCTGATCGTCTTCGGCCTGATTCTTGCCGTCGCGGACCACTACGGCCGGCAGAACCGCGAGCTCAGCGAACTAACCCCCAAGCACGGCATCATCTTCGGGTTCGCCCAGGCCATGGCCCTGATCCCCGGTGTTTCCCGCTCCGGCGGCACCATCACCGCCGGCCTGTTCATGGGCTACACCCGCGAAGCGGCAGCACGCTATTCCTTCCTGCTGGCCATCCCGGCGGTGTTCTCCTCGGGGCTCTACAAGCTCGTGAAGTCGCTGGACGAGCCCGGCGTCTACACGCTGCCGCAGACCGGCTTGGCAACCGTCATCGCGTTTGTCGTCGGATTTGTCATTGTCGGCTGGTTCCTGAAGTACGTTTCCACCCACAGCTACCGGCTCTTCGTCTGGTACCGCATTGCCCTGGGCCTGGCCCTGTACCTGGGCCTGGGATTCGGCGTCATCCACGCCTGATTCCGGCGATCCCGCCGGAAACCGATCTCCGGTGGAATAACTGAGCCCCGAACAGGCTTGTTGAAAGTAAGTACTCCCCATCCACATGGGACAACTCCCAAGAGAAAGGACGCCCCGTGCTTGCATGGTCCGCGCCCACCATCCCGCATATTCCGGGAAACGCACCGATTCTTGAGGTACACAACACCTCCAGCCATTCGCTCGTGGACACCGCCCCGGCGGAGAAGTCCAATGCGCCGGCGAGCATGTACGTCTGCGGCATCACCCCGTACGACGCGACCCACATGGGGCACGCAGCCACCTATGTTGCCTTCGACCTGTTGCAGCGCACTTGGCGCGATGCCGGCCGCGAAGTCACCTACGTGCAGAACGTCACCGACATCGACGACCCGCTGCTCGAGCGCGCGGCGGCCACCGGCGTTGACTGGGTGGCGCTGGCCGAGGAACAGACAGACCTGTTCCGCGCCGACATGGAAGCACTCAACGTGATTCCGCCGCAGCACTACATCGGTGCCGTCGAATCGATCTCCTGGCTGGTCCCGCTCATCGAAGAGCTGGTCGCCAAGGACCTTGCCTACCGGGTCCCCGGCGAGAACGGCGAACCCGACGGGGACGTCTACTTCGACGCCATCGGCTCGGCAAACGGCGCCTGGGAACTCGGCACCGTGAGCGGCTATGACCGCGAGACCATGATGGGCTTCTTCGCCGAACGCGGCGGGGACCCGAAGCGCGCCGGCAAGCGCGACGCCCTCGACCCGCTGCTGTGGCGCGTCGCACGCGAGGGTGAACCACGCTGGGACGGCGCAAGCCTCGGCGAGGGACGCCCGGGCTGGCACATCGAATGTTCGGTCATCGCCCGCCACCTGCTGCCGGCGCCATTCACGGTCCAGGGCGGTGGATCCGACCTGATCTTCCCGCACCACGAATTCTCCGCGGGCCACGCGTCCGCCTTGGACGGCAAGCCGCTGGCTGAAACCTACGTGCACACCGGCATGGTGGGCCTAGACGGCGAAAAGATGAGCAAGTCGCTGGGCAACCTGGTGCTGGTCTCCAAGCTGCGTGCAGCCGGCGTGGAGCCCGTTGCCATTCGCGCCGTGCTACTGGGCCAGCACTACCGTTCGGACTGGTTCTGGACCGACGAACTGCTCATCGAGGGCCAGCGCCGCGTCGAGCGTTGGCGCAAGCGCATCCCGGGCACCACGCTGTCCGAGGCCACCGCCGTGATCACCCGGATCCGTGCCAGACTGGCCAACGACCTGAACGCACCTGCGGCCCTTGCCGTGCTTGACGCCTTCAGCGTCCAGGAACCGGCGGCGCAGGACGATTCGCAGGGCGCTGGCGGGAAACTGCTGGCCGATGCGCTTGACGCCCTGCTGGGACTCAAGCTCTTCTAGGTCTGCATCCGGCCGCATGCCGGATAGCCCAAGGGGCGCGTTTCGCGTGCCGCCGCCGACCCCGCCGATCGCGGGAAGGGTTGCGGTTCGCGGAGCGCGCCCCTTTGCGTTGCAACCAAGTTCCGCTTCGCGAACTCGAAACCCCAATTTCGAGAGTGCTCTCAACCGGGCAAGGCATCGTAGTTGCCAGCTGCAGTAGTCGCGGCGGCGAGTGGCGAACTCCTTCGCGAAAAGAACCGAAGCCAGTTTCAGGAGCTCTTTGGATTTCGTCGGGTGCCGAACCTTGGCCCGCAATCGCTTGGGCTCCTCAATCGGAGGAATGTCTTTCCTGGCTGCATCAATCTGGATTGAAGTACCAAGCAGTGCAACGTCTCGGCAGCAACGCCAGGACCAGGGAAACCGAGGGCACTATGGCGAATCTCGACGCATATGTGTTCAACAGGACCACGGCCGACCGTCGACGCACTTTGGTCACTCGGACGGCGGCCGTCATGCCGAATGGCGTGAGCAAATGTTCCTCATGGAAGGCAAGGAACAAGACGTATCAGGGGCTCCCTTTGCGTAGACAGGATTCGGCCCCGAGCCTATGATGATCCTTAGTTTTGGGCTCGTCCTAGCCTATCGAGGTCACCGACATGGAAAACGACCGAACAGCTGCCGCCTCCCTTCGTGTTCCGGATCAGAGGTTTTGCGGTTTCCTGGCCGGCGATGCCACGGATCCGCATTCGCATTTCTCGCCAATCCGGCCAACGTTGCCACCGCCCGGAGCGCCAAACGTACTCATCGTCTTGTTGGACGAAGTCGGCTTCGGTACCGCCAGCACCTACGGGGAACCCTGCGCCACCTCGACCGCAGACCGGCCTGCCGCCGCTGGCCTGAGATTCATCCGCTCCCACACCACTGCGCTTAGCTCGCCGACGCGAGCCGCTATTTTGACAGGGCGAAACCACCGTAGGGTCGAGATAGGAGGGACAACCCAGCGATTCCTCCGCGGTTTGACGGGCCTGAACGTGCACTCGGTCTTTGGCACCAAGAACAAGTCACGCGCCATCGCCGACGCAGTTGCCATCACCCAGTCGGATTCGTGGCATCGTCATGGCTCGGGACGGCGGGCGGGCACTCTTCGTCGACGACGGAAGCGGACTGGGCCAGGGTGCGGGCGTCACAGCGGTCGTGGACGACAGCCCGGTAGCAACTGGTCACATCGATCACACTCAATCGATGATCTTCTGCGGGGACGAAACGGCTGGCATCGGCATCGGTCACGGATTGCCAGTCTCAGACCGGTAGCCAGATTCCGACTGCAGCTTCAGCGGGGAGATCGAATGGGCGCAGATCGAATCTGCAGATGGCAGCAACGACCACTTCATCACCGCCGAGAACCGGCCGAAGTTGGCCGTGGCACGACAGTAAGAAGGGAAGCGCCATGACTCAGGCGGCCAGCGGCCCGTCCAAGGCCCGGTTGCTGGCCATTATTGCCACTATCGGCCCACCGATCACGGTGATTGGCTCGGTACTGGTCTATTTCGGCTGGGTCAAGGCCGATGCCGAGGCCAAATCACTGGGCCTGAACGTGGCGCTGTTCGGGTACACCACCCAGGACTACGTCCGCTTCAGCACGATGCACGCTGCCATCCCGCTGGTCTGTTTGTTGGTTGTCGGTCTCTTCTGGCTGGGCCTGGACCGGAGACTGTCCGAACGGCTGAGGGACGGCCGCGCCTGGCCCAAGGTACGGCGCATCGCCGGGGTCGCAGCCGTCGCCGGATTCGTGCTGGCCGGTGGCACACTGTTGCTGGTGCTTTTGGACCCCGATCAGACTGTCTTGTTCGCTCCGTATGTGGTGGCAGCGGGGGTATTGCTAGCCGCATGGGCGGCGCGGTTGCGTCGTCTGGCACAGGCCGTTCCGGCGCCGCCGGTGTCCATCGAACAGCGCGCGGGCGAGGCGGTGCTGCTGCTCGGATTGGTGACGGTGTTGCTGTTCTGGGGTGCCGCGGACCATGCGCAGGCCGTGGGCCAACGCATCGCCTCGGACCTGGAACAGCACGTGAACTCGCTGCCTGAGGTGGAGCTATACAGCACCGAGCGGTTGGCGATCGGCGCCGAGGGAGTCACCGAAGAAGCTCTGGGCACCAGCACCGCCCCGCTGTACCGTTACGCCGGGCTCCGCCTGCTGGACCTCAGTGGCGGGAACTTGTTTTTTCTGCCGGACGGGTGGAAAGCAGGAAGCGGAACCGTGGTGGTGCTGCCCAATAACGGCACTGTGAGGGTCGAATACGGGCCATGAGATGCCGCCAGTGTCACGACCGCTTCCACGATTCCCACGCAGAATGCAATTTGGTCCTACTGTCCCAGCAGGTCCTTCCGCGCAGCCTCGAGACCGGAGACGCCAACCGTCCACCGGGGACGCTTGAAATCGCCCGGCGTGACGCTCACTTCCTGCTGCTCCGCCAGTTCGCCGGGGCGCGTGACCACGCGTTTGACGCTGCCCCAGGAGTATCCGAGGCTGCGTGAGACCCCCAAAGACGAATGGTTCCAGACCGCCGCCGAGGATTCGGCCACTTCCGCACCGAGGTGGTCGAAGGCAAAAAGCAGCACTGCAGCTCGCATTTCCTTCCCAAAACCGAGTCCCTGGTGCCGGCATGAAAGCCATGAACCAGTGGTCACGGTCTTGCGGATTGAAAAATCGCGGGCACCGATGTCCTGCATGCCGACCGGGATTCCTTCGTGACTCACAACCGGGTTCAACGTCCAGTTGTCCGGGGAAATACCGGAGCGGACGTGCCATTGGTGCCTGGCGGTGTTTCGCATGAGTTCTTCCCAGGGCGCATCGGTCCAAGGCGTAGAGAAGGGCATGACGGCGGGGTCATGGATCCCGCCGAGGGCTGCTTCGATGATCCCGGGCAGATCTTCGTCCCGGACCAGCCGGAGTTCCAGCCGTGGGCTGTTGATCGTGAGGCCAAAGAGCGGCCACCCATCGGTTAATTCAAGCATTACCCCAACCTATCCTTGTGCACCTTTCATGCAAAGCAGCAAGTCACATACAGGTTGCAGTTGAGACGTAACCGGCGGCCCATGGCCCGGTCGCGGTTCGCAAGGAGCCGCTGGACCCCTAACGGCCGCACCGTCCCGACTCTGCCAGAAACCCCGACTCTGCCAGAAACAGTGTCAGGACGGTGCGGGAATCCGGTGTCCGGCCGACATGCATGCGGAGGCCCGGGACCTATGGGCTTTCCGGGCTCTCCGGGTTTTCCTGCCCGCCGGGCTCATCGGGGGAGTCGACGTCGGGGGAGTCCGGGCGGTTGCGGCGCTTCAGATAGCGTTCGAACTCCCTGGCGATTGCCTCGCCGGTGGCCTCGGGCAGCTCGGTTTCGTCCTGCGCCTTCTCCAGCTGGCGCACATAGGCGGCAATGTCGCTGTCGCCCTTGGCAAGTTCGTTGACCCCGCGCTCCCAGGCCAGGGCGTCCTCGGTGAGTTCTTCCAGGTCGATCGTCAACGGGAAGAACTCCTCCACCCTGTGCAGCAACGCCAGTTCGGCCTTGGGTGAGGGCGCTTGTGCCACATAGTGCGGAACCGCCGACCAGATGCTCAACGTCGGCAAGCCCGAGGCCTCGGCAACCTGTGCCAGCACCCCGAGGATGCCGGTGGGACCCTCATAGCCGGATTCCTGGACGCCGAGGGCTTTGCGGACCCCGGGATCGCCGCTGGTCACCGACGCCTGGATGGGGCGGGTGTGCGGGACGTCGGCGAGCAGGGCGCCAAGGGCCATGACCGCCTGCACGTTTTCCTCCTCGGCCCGGGTGAGGATTTCGGCGATGAAGGCCTTCCAGCGGTAGGTCGGTTCCACGCCGCGCAGCAGCACCAGGTCGACGGGGCTGTCTTCCAGCTCCGTGCGGTACATGTGCGTGGTCGGCCACTTGATGACGCGTTTGCCGGATGCGGTGCGACGCACCTGCGGCCTGGAGAATTGGTAGTCGTAGAAGTCGTCGTCGCTGATGCCGGGGATCTTCTTGGCTCCGCTGGCGCGGCGGATGAGCCGCAGTGCCTCACTGGCTGCATCGCCGGCATCGTTCCAGCCCTCAAACGCCACGATCATGATGGCGGGACGAACTGTTCCGTCCCCGGGGGCGGAGGCCGCGAGGGACGAAAGTGTCACCGGATCGTTCATATCTTCGCTCACAACCACACACTAGCGCGCGAAGTCGTCAGCATGTGAACCCCAAGCCGATTAGAATTGGCTCATGCCAACCGCGAATCTAGCCGTTTTGCCCGCGACTGCCCGCAACACTGCCGTCCAGGGTGTGCTCTGGGACATGGACGGGACCCTCTTGGACACCGAGCCGTATTGGATGGCCGCCGAAGGCGACCTGGTGGCCGAGCACGGCGGCCGGTGGTCGCATGAGGACGCGCTGTCGCTGGTTGGCAGCGCGCTGCCCGACTCCGCCGCGGTGCTGCAACGTGCCGGGGTTGACCTCGGCACACGCGAAATCATCGACTTGCTCAACGAGCGCGTGATGGCGGGAATCAGCAACCATGTCCAGTGGCGGCCCGGTGCGCTGGAATTGCTCGAGGAACTGCACCAGGCGGGCATTCCCTGCGGCCTTGTCACCATGTCGGAGGGCCCCATGGCCACGCTGGTGCTGTCGCTGCTGCCCAAGAAGTACTTCGCCTTCCAGGTCACCGGGGACCAGGTGGTGCGCGGCAAGCCGCACCCGGACCCGTACCTGCTGGGCCTCGAGAAACTTACGGAGCTGGTCCCCGACCTCGAATCCCACCGTATCGTCGGGATCGAGGATTCGGCCCCGGGCATCACCGCGGCGGCCGCGGCTGGCCTGACGGCCGTGCTGGTCCCGCACCTCGGCCACGTCCCCGAATCGGACCTGTGGCACAGCATCGACTCGCTGGAACAGGTCGGGCTCCCTACACTTTCGTCCCTGATCGGCATCGGAGCACGCTAAATGACTGAAACACCAGCCAAGCGCGAGGGCATCCCGCTGGGGTCCTTCTTTGGCGTCCCGGTGTCGCTGGCCTGGTCGTGGTTCCTGATCGCGGCGTTCATCGTCGTGGTCTTCGGGCCGCAGGTCGACCGGGCCATCCCGGGGCTCGGCTACGGCGCCTACGTCGTCGCCTTCGCCTATGCGGTGCTGCTGGCGCTCTCGGTGCTGGTGCACGAACTGGCCCACGCGGTGACCGCCAAGGGCTTCGGCTGGCCCGGCGCCCGGATCGTGCTGAACCTGTGGGGCGGGCACACCCAGTTCTCGTCGTTCAACGCCACGCCGGGACGCTCGCTGGCCGTGGCCATGGCCGGACCCGCCGCAAACTTCGTGATCGCGGGAGTCGGCTACGTGCTGCTGCACCTGGTCAACCCCACCGGCGTCACCTTCCTCCTGTGGGACATCCTGGTCTGGGCGAACCTCCTGGTGGCGCTGTTCAACATCCTGCCGGGCCTGCCGCTGGACGGCGGACGGCTCGTCGAATCGGCCGTCTGGAAGGCCACCGGCTCGCAGGACCGCGGCACCGTTGCCGCCGGCTGGGCCGGGCGCGTGCTCGTGGTGCTGATCGTCGGCTACTTCGTGATCAGCCCGCTGACCCGCAACGAACCGCTGGATTTCCAGGTGCTGCTGGTGGCGATCCTCATTGGCGGCTTCATGTGGACCGGCGCGTCCCAGATCATCGCCCACGCGAAGCTGCGCCTGCGCCTGCCGCTGGTGTCGGTGCGGGCACTCATGGAGCCGGCAACGGCCCTGGCCGTGGACTCCACGCTGGCCGACGTCTCCGCGCGCATCGCCAGCCGCGGCGGGCGCGTCATCCTGATCGACCAGGCCGGCACCCCGCAGGGCGTCATCGACGAATTCACCCTGGGCCAGGTCGATCCGGGCCTGCTGGCCGGAAGCCCGGCGCTCTCCGCGGCCCGGGCGCTGAGCCCCGGCGCGGTGGTCAGCGACACCGCCGACGGCCGCGCCCTGATCGGCTACCTTGCAACACTTGAAGGCAGCGAATACGCGGTGATCGACGAGCAGAACCGCATCATCGGGCTGCTCGACCAGGCGAACATCGTCGCCGCGATCACCGGCAAGCCGCAGCAACCCCACGCGCACTAGGCGCCCAACACCTGTGCCGCGCCGCCGTCCCGGAAGGGCAGGGCGAAGCAGGCAAACAAACGACAAGATCCCCAAGCACAAAGGACACCCAGCAACACATGAGTGACATGCCAGCAGCGCCGCACGGCGCAACGAACCGCCGCGGCCCCTTCCGTCCCGGCGACCGAGTCCAGCTCACCGACCAGAAGCGCCGCATCAGCACCATCACCCTGACCCCGGGCGGCGAGTTCCACACCCACAAGGGCGTGCTCTTCCACGACGACTTGATCGGCCAGCCCGAGGGCTCGATCGTCGAGAACACCAACGAGGTCCGCTACCAGGCGCTGCGCCCGCTGCTGAAGGACTTCGTGCTCTCGATGCCGCGCGGCGCCACCGTGGTCTACCCCAAGGACGCGGCCCAGATCATCCAGATGGGCGACATCTACCCGGGCGCCCGCGTGGTCGAGGCCGGCGTGGGTTCCGGCGCGCTGTCGATGTCGCTGCTGCGCGCGGTGGGCGACCACGGCTACCTGCACTCCTTTGAGCGCCGCGAGGAATTCGCGGAGATCGCCCGCGGCAACGTGGACACAGTCTTCGGCGGCCCGCACCCGGCCTGGCAGATCTCCATCGGCGACTTCCAGGAGAAGGTCCTGGAGACCGAGGAACCCGGCTCCGTGGACCGCGTGGTCCTCGACATGCTCTCCCCGTGGGAGTGCGTGGACGCCGTGTCCACCGTGCTGGCACCGGGCGGCGTGTGGGTCAACTACGTGGCCACCGTGACCCAGATGTCCCGCACCGTCGAGGCCATCCGCGCCACCGGCCTGTACACCGAGCCGGAGTCCTTCGAGACCATGGTCCGCGGCTGGCACGTGGAGGGCCTGGCCGTGCGCCCGGACCACCGCATGGTCGCGCACACCGCCTTCCTGATCACCTGCCGCCGGCTTGCAGACGGCGCCGTGGGCATCCCGGGCGCCAAGCGCGTGAAGGAGCACACCTACTCCGCCGAGGACCTGGCCACCTGGACCCGCTCCGAGACCCCGGAGGACTGGAACCACGAGGCACTGGGCGAACGCGGCGTCTCCGCACGCAAGCTGCGCCGCGCCGCCAAGGACGCCAAGTCGATGACCCAGCGCGGCTCGCTGCCGCAGGGCGAGACGGAGCTCGAGGAAGAAGAGCCCTCGGGCGAGTAACCCCCGCCCCGCGTGGTCCGTCGGTCACAAACCGCCGGATCACGCGGGGGCATGCATAGTATGAGTGTGTAGTTGCGGACGCCGGCGGTGCCGGCGGACGCAGACCTCAGAGAATGCGAAACGGGTTGATGATGAGCGAAGATACAGATCGCACACGGTTAGAGGGCCAAGTAACGGCCGCCGAACGGCAATTGAACGTGCTGCGTGACAAGAACCGCCAACTAGACCGCCAGCTTGCCTCGGCCGGGACCAACAACTCGCGCCTGGTGGCCATGCTGGAACGCACCCGCGAGGAAATCATCAACCTCAAGGCCGGGCTGGAAAAGGACGGCGACACACCCTTCAGCCACGGCACCATCGTCGAGAAGCACCCGCGCAGCCACCCGCAGGGCGGCGTGGCGATCTCAGCCACCGGCGTGCAGTCGGTCGACATCCTGCAGGGCGGGCGCAAGCTCCGCGTGGCGATCAGCCCGCTGCTCGACTTCGACAAGCTCCACGTCGGGCAGGAAGTCCTGCTCAACGAATCCCTCGTGGTCGTCGCGGGCCTCGGCTACGAACAGGCCGGGGAACTGGTCACGGTCAAGGAAGTCCTCGAGGACCACCGCGTCGTGGCCATGGGACGGACCGACGACCAGCGCGTCATCCGCCTCGCGGACCCGCTTCTCCTGGACAAGGTCCGGGTGGGGGACGTGCTCTCGCTCGACTCGCGCACCGGGCTCGGCATGGAAAAGATCCACCTGAGCGACATGCAGTCCCTGGTGTTGGAGGAGGTCCCGGACATCTCCTACGCGGACATCGGCGGGCTGTCGGACCAGATCGAGGCCATTCGCGACGCCGTCGAGCTGCCCTTCCTGCACCCGGACCTCTACCGCGAACACGGGCTCACGGCCCCCAAGGGCATCCTGCTCTACGGCCCCCCGGGCTGCGGCAAGACGCTGATCGCCAAGGCAGTGGCGCACTCGCTGGCCGAGCGCACCAACGAGCGCAACGGAAACGGCGACACCGCGCGCAGCTTCTTCCTGAACATCAAGGGCCCGGAGCTGCTTGACAAGTACGTCGGCGAAACCGAGCGCCACATCCGGCTGATCTTCGCCCGAGCCCGGGAAAAGGCGGCCGGCGGCAGCCCCGTCGTCGTCTTCTTCGACGAGATGGACTCGCTCTTCCGCACCCGCGGCACCGGCGTGTCCTCCGACGTGGAAACCACGATCGTGCCGCAGCTGCTTGCAGAGATCGACGGCGTCGAGCGCCTGGACAACGTCATCGTCATCGGCGCCTCAAACCGCGAGGACATGATCGACCCGGCCATCCTGCGCCCCGGGCGCCTTGACGTGAAGATCAAGATCCGCCGGCCCGACGCCCAGGGCGCGGCCGAGATCTTCGCCAAGTACCTCACCGACGACCTGCCGCTGCACCCCGCGGACCTGGCCGAGCACGGCAACGACGCCACCGCCTGCGTGCGCGCCATGATCCAGGCCACGGTCGACTCGATGTACTCCACCGGGGCCGAGAACCAGTTCCTTGAGGTCACCTACGCCAACGGTGAAAACGAGATCCTCTACTTCAAGGACTTCTCCTCCGGCGCGGTGATCCGCAACGTGGTGGACCGCGCCAAGAAGTCCGCCATCAAGGCGTTCCTCACCAACGGGGAGCGCGGCGTGCGCATGGACTACCTGCTGGCCGCGGTCGTGGAGGAGTTCCAGGAGCACGAGGACATGCCCAACACCACCAACCCGGACGACTGGGCACGGATCTCCGGGCGCAAGGGCGAACGCATCACCTTCATCCGCACCATCGTCGCGGACAAGAACGGGCGCGGGAAGTCCCTGGCCGGCGAAGAGACGGGGCAGTACCTGTGAGCGTGAACCGTGTCATGGGCCTGGAAACCGAATACGGCGTGCTGGCCCCGGCGATGCCCGGCGCCAACGCCACCATGCTCTCGGCCCAGGTCATCAACGCCTATGCTGCCTCCGTCCGCGCCGGGTACGGGCACCTGGCCGGCACCCGCTGGGACTACTCCGACGAGTCCCCGCTGAACGACGCGCGCGGCTTCACCCAGCCGCGCGCCCAGGCCGACCCCTCCCAGCTCACCGACGTGGAACCGGAGCTCGATGCCGAGCAGGTGGCCCTGTCCGGGGGAGACACGACCATCGGCTCCACGCTCTACGACGAGCCGGACGAGGGCCAGGAGGTCCTCATGAACATGGTGCTGGGCAACGGGGCGCGCCTCTACGTCGACCACGCGCACCCTGAGTATTCCTCCCCGGAAACCACCAACCCCTTCGACGCGGTGCTCTACGACCAGGCCGGGGACCACGTGGTGCTCACCGCCGCCCGGCGCATCGAGGCCACCAACGGCTTCGTGCCGGTGCACCTGTACAAGAACAACACCGACAACAAGTCGGTGTCCTACGGTGCGCACGAGAACTACCTCATGCCGCGCAGCGTTCCCTTCGACGCGATCGCCACGCACCTGATCCCGTTCTTCGTGAGCCGGCAGGTCATCTGCGCCTCCGGCCGGGTGGGCCGGGGCATGCTGGGCCAGTACGACGGCTTCCAGGTCTCCCAGCGCGCCGACTTCTTCGAGGCGCAGGTCGGCCTCGAAACCACCATCCGCCGGCCGATCATCAACACCCGCGACGAGCCGCACGCCCACTGGGAGAAGTACCGGCGTCTGCACGTGATCATCGGGGACGCGAACCTCGGCCAGGTGTCCACGCTGCTGCGCACCGGCACCACGGCCCTGGTGCTGTCGATGATCGAGGCCGGCACCGCCCCGGAACCCGCGCTGCGCGAACCCGTCGCGGCGCTGCAGGCCATCAGCCACGACCCGACGCTGAAGGTCAAGGTGGAGCTGGCCGACGGGCGCCGGCTCACGGCGCTGGAGATCCAGCGCATCTACCTGGACGCGGCCGTCGCGCACTGCGCGCGCACCGGCGCCGACGACGAGGCCACCACCGAGATCCTGCGCCGCTGGGAAGACACCCTCGCCACGCTGGGCACCGACCTTTTTGCCGCCGCGGACACCGTGGACTGGGTGGCCAAGTACAAGCTGATGAGCGGCTACGCGCAGCGCCACGGGCTGGACTTCACCGACCCGAAGATCGCGCTCATGGACCTGCAGTGGGCGGACATCCGCCCGGAAAAGGGCCTGTACTACCGGCTGGCCGAGCGCGGCCTGATGGAGACCATCTACACCCCGGCGCAGATCGCCGCCGCCGCCACCACCCCGCCGGAGGACACCCGGGCGTACTTCCGCGGCCGGGTGCTCAGCCAGTACCCCGAGCACGTGGTGGCCGCCAGCTGGGACTCGGTCTCCTTCAGCGTCCCCGGGGCGCGCAAGCTGGAACGGATCTCCACCCTGGAGCCGCTGCGCGGCACCAAGAAGCTGGTCGGCGGGCTGTTTGACGCCGAACTTTCGATCAGCGAGTTCATTGGAACGTTGAAGCGCTAAAGCGCCTTGGCAGTGGCACTATGGACGCATAACTGAATTTCGGGCCGGGTGCCGCCACCGGCATTCGGCCCCCCCGACCACGGCACGTGCCAGCCACGTTCCATCCGGATAGACGACAAAGGGGCAGGACCATGACGCAGGAAAGCTTTTCGGCACGACGCACCGAGGAAACCACCGAGCAGGAGCAGGAAACCGAGGTAGTCAAGGCCACCACGCAGGACGCCGGCGTGGATGACCTGCTCGACGAGATCGACGGAGTGCTGGAACAAAACGCGGAGGAATTCGTGCGCGGCTTCGTGCAAAAGGGCGGGCAGTGATTGAGCTCGGTCCCGGACCTTCCTTTCTGGAGTACCTGAACCGGGACCGTCCCGACCTGCTTCCCCACACCAGCGCCCCCGCGGCGGGCGTTCCGCATGCCACCACCATCGTGGCGCTGGGCTACGCCGACGGCATCGTGATGGCCGGGGACAGACGAGCGACCATGGGCAACGTGATCGCCAGCCGCCACATCGAGAAGGTCTTCGAAACCGACAGGTACTCCGTGGTCGGCATCGCCGGCGCCGCGGGCCTGGCCATCGACATCGCCAAGCTCTTCCAGGTCGAGCTCGAGCACTACGAGAAGATCGAGGGAACGCTGCTTTCCCTGGAGGGCAAGGCCAACCGGCTGGCCTCGATGATCCGCTCCAACCTCGCCATGGCCATGCAGGGCATGAGCGTGGTGCCGCTGTTCGCCGGCTACGACACGGCCAAGGAGACCGGCAGACTCTTCTCCTTCGATATCACCGGCGGCCTCTACGAAGAGGTCGAGCACCACAGCATCGGTTCCGGGTCGGTGTTCGCCCGCGGCTCTCTCAAGAAGCTGTGGCAGCCGGAGATGGACTCCATGCGCGCCATCCGCGTGGCCATGGAGGCCCTCTACGATGCCGCCGACGACGATTCGGCCACCGGCGGCCCGGACACGGTGCGTAAGCTGTGGCCCGTGGTCTACACGGTCACCGCGGAGGGCGCCACGCGCGTCGCCGAACCTGTGCTCGCGGCCATGGCCCAGCAGATCATCGACGAACGAACCAGCCAGGGAATGGAGGCCTAGATGAGCGCACAGTATTACGTTTCCCCGGAACAGCTGATGAAGGACCGGGCGGATTTCGCCCGGAAGGGCATCGCCCGCGGGCGTGCCGTCATCGTGGCCTCCTGCGCCGAGGGAATCGCGCTCATCGCGGAGAACCCCTCCGGCTCGCTGCACAAGATCGGCGAAATCTATGACAGGATCGCGTTCGCGGCGGTGGGAAAGTACAACGAGTTCGAGTCCCTCCGCCAGGCGGGCGTGCGCTACGCGGACACCCGCGGGTACTCCTACGCCCGCCAGGACGTCACCGGACGCGGTCTGGCCAGCGTGTACGCGCAGTCCCTCGGCGCGGTCTTCACGGCCGAGGCCAAGCCCTTCGAGGTGGAGCTCGCCGTCCTGGAACTGGGGGAGACCCAGGAGGAGGACACGCTGTTCTCGCTGAACTTCGACGGTTCGATCGCCGAACAGCCCGGCCTGATCATCATGGGCGGCGACACCCCCGCACTCCGGGCCGCGTGGGCCGCCGCCTGGGGCGAGCGCGTCCTGGCCGAGTCGAGTGCCGCCGCCGTGATCCGTGCCGCCGCCGCCGTCCTTCCCGGCGTCGGCGAGGGACCGGACGGCGCCGGGTTCCTGGAGGTCGCGGTGCTGGAGCGGATCAACACGCGGGGCACCCACCGGCATTTCCGCCGGCTAGACAAGCCAACCATTGCAGCGATATTGAGTTCAGGAGAATAACGGGTTCATGGACCGCAGGATTTTCGGCATAGAGACCGAGTACGGAATCAACTATTCGGACCCGACCGGGCGCCCCCTCACCCCCGAGGAATCGGCCCGCTATCTTTTCCGCCGCGTGGTGGCCTGGGGTCGAAGCTCCAACGTCTTCCTGACCAACGGGTCGCGGCTCTACCTGGACGTCGGGTCGCACCCCGAATACGCCACGGCCGAATGCGACGACCTGGCCCAGCTCATCGCCCACGACCGTGCCGGGGAATCCATCCTCAACGACCTGGTTGCCAGCGCCGAACGGCGCATGGCCGCCGACGGTTTCAACGGCAAGCTCTACCTCTTCAAGAACAACACCGACACAGCCGGCAATTCCTACGGCTGCCACGAGAACTTCCTGATTCCGCGCAGGCTCGAGTTCGCGCGCCTGGCCGAAATCCTGATCCCCTTCCTGGTGACCCGGCAGTTGGTCGCCGGGGCCGGCAAGATCGTCAACGTCGAGGGCGAGTCGCTCTACGCGTTCTCGCAGCGCGCGGACCACGTGTGGGAAGGCGTTTCCTCGGCCACCACGCGTTCGCGCCCGATCATCAACACTCGCGACGAGCCGCACGCGGACGCCGAGTACTACCGGCGCCTGCACGTGATCGTCGGGGACTCGAACATGAGCGAGACCACGCAGCTGGTGAAGCTCGGCGCCACCGACCTGATGCTGCGGATCATCGAATCCGGCAAGATCATGACGGACCTGCGGCTGGAAAACCCGATCCGCAGCATCCGGGACATTTCACACGACTTCAACGGCCGGACCGTCGTGAAGCTGGCCAACGGCAAGGAAATGACGGCGCTGGAACTGCAACGCCAGTTCCTGGCGCTGGCCACCGATTTCGTCGCCCGCGAGGGCGCACACCACGAGCGGGTTCCCCAGGTGCTGGACCTGTGGGAGCGGACCCTGGATGCGGTGGAGTCGGGGGACTCCTCGACGATCGACACGGAAATCGACTGGGCCATCAAGCACAAGCTCATTTCCTCCTACGCCGCGCGCCACGGCCTGGGCCTCGATTCACACCGGCTGGCCCAGCTGGACCTGACCTACCACGACATCGACACCAAGCGCGGGATCTTCCACCTGCTGCGCAACCGGGGGCAGGCAGCCAGCGTCGTCGACGCCAAGGACATCGCCTACGCCGTGGACAACCCGCCGCAGAGCACCCGGGCCAAGCTGCGCGGCGACTTCGTGCGTGCGGCCAAGGACGCCGAATGCGATTTCACCGTCGACTGGGTGCACTTGAAACTCAACGACCACCCCGGCCAAACCGTGCTGTGCAAGGATCCGTTCCTGAACGAGGATCCACGGGTGGCGGCGCTGATCCAGAGCATCTGAGCCGACATGCGGCTCGAATACACCGTTCGATAAGGAATTTCACAGAATCAGCGTTTAAGCTGGACAAATACTTTGACATCTACTCACCACCGTGTGTGGGTTTGCCTTGTCTCCATGCCCCAACTGAAAGTTGATTTCGTGCGCAAAGTTATGGCACTCGCCGCGGCGGCTTCACTGCTGCTGCTTTCCGCCTGTGGTTCAGCCGCCCCCGCTTCCAGCGGTGATACCGCCCCGTTCGCGTCACTCAAGGTCACGCCCGGGAAGGACGATTCATCGGATCCAACCGTCACCTTTGACAGTCCGCTGGTAGCCACCGAGACCGCCGCAAAGGTCGTCGTCGAGGGCAAGGGCGAGACGATCAAGGAGAACCAGAACGTCAAGTTCAAGTCGGTCGCCTACAACGCGGAGGACGGCAGCCTGATCGGTTCCGGCTTCAGCCAGGCTCCCTTGACCCTGCCGACCACCGGCGAGATGAAGACCCAGATGCCTGCGCTCTACGACACCTTCCTGGCGGCAAAGGTCGGATCCTGGATCGCATTCGTCGAGCCGGCAGCCGAGGCAGCCGCAACCCCAAGTGAATCGGCGTCGCCTTCGGCATCGCCCGCAGCGGCCAAGACCCTTGTGGTTCTCAAGGTCATCTCCGCCGAAGCCATTCCTCCGGCTTCCGAGAAGCTCGGCCCGGACGAGGTCAAGAAGCTCAAGGACTCCGGTGCCCTGCCGACGTTCGAGATGAAGGACGGCAAGCCGGCCATCACCATCCCGAAGGACAAGACCGAACCCGCGGGCCTGGTCGTTGACATCGTCAAGGAAGGCACCGGCAAGGTCGCCACCGCAACCTCGGATGTTTCTGCCAACTACACCGGCGTGCGCTGGGAAGACGGCAAGCAGTTCGATTCCAGCTACGACCGTGGCGCAGCGTCCGATTTCAATCTGTCGCAGGTCATCAAGGGCTGGACGCAGGGCCTGTCCGGTCTGAAGGCCGGAACCCAGGTCATGCTGACCATTCCGACCGACATGGCCTACGGCCCGGATGCCGCCTCACAGGGGCGCCCCGCCGGCACCCTGGTGTTCTTCGTTGAACTCAAGGAAGTAAAGTAGCTACGACGCTACAAGCAATCAACCGAAAGGATTCAAGCATGTCATTTGGACAGCGTGAATACGACCGCACCAAGCCGGAAATTGAATTCCCGGGCACCGATGCCCCGACCGAGCTGAAGATCGAGGACATCGTCGTCGGCGACGGCGCCGAGGTTGTTCCCGGTTCGACCGTTTCGACCCACTACGTGGGCGTTGCCTGGTCGACCGGCGAAGAATTCGACTCCTCCTGGAACCGCGGCACCCCGCTGGACTTCCGTGCAGGCGTCGGCCAGGTCATCCAGGGCTGGGACCAGGGCCTGATCGGCATGAAGGTCGGCGGCCGTCGCCGCCTCGACATCCCTTCCGAGCTTGCCTACGGTTCCCGTGGCGCCGGTGGAGCCATCGGCCCGAACGAAGCACTGATCTTCGTGGTCGACCTCGTAGCCGTACGCTAAACATTCGCGACTTCCGAGTCGCCCTTTGGCCGTGTTTTCCCTTTTCAACAGGGCAAACACGGCCAAAGTCCGTTTAACCGGCGTTGCATTGGCACGCGGTGACGGCCACGGGGTAATCTTGCGAGCGTGGCTCAAATTAACTCCGGCGGCCCCTCCCGGGCCGAGAAGCTTGTCAGTCTCACCTATGCCCTGATCAATACGCCCCACGGCTATTCCAAGCGCCAGCTGCGCAAGATCGTCGATGACTACAGGGGGCTCTCCGAGGCTGCATTCGACCGGAAGTTCGACAGGGACAAAAAGGACCTCAGGGACATGGGCATTCCCCTGAAGACCATTGGCGAAGGGGGCGAGGAACGCTACCTCATCCCGCCCGAAAGCTACAGGCTTCCGGAAGTCCGGTTCACCACCGAGGAATCCGCGGTCCTCGGGTTGGCCGCACAGCTTTGGAAAGACACCGAGCTTGAGTCCTTTGCCGCCCGCGCCACCGGTCGGCTTGCCGTCGGAAACCGTGACGTAGGCGAGGAAGCGCAATTCACCGAGTATGTGCCTCGCCTGCATGCCTCGGGTCCTTCCTTCGGCGCCTGCCTGCACGCCGTATGGTCCCAAGAGATCGTCCGCTTCGAGTATCTGGATGCCCAAGGGCAGGCCAGCGAACGAACCGTGGACGCCTGGGGGATAGGCTCGCGCTTCGGCAACTGGTACCTGGTGGGCTTTGACCACAACCGCCAAGACATCCGGATGTTCCGCCTTTCACGGATCCTCAGCGACGTGACGCCCGGCAAGGTCCATTCATCGCGTCCGGCCGGATTCAAGATGGCCGAAGCCCTGGACCGGCTCGACCCGTACATTGCCGGGGAAACGGCCAGGGTTTCCCTGGTCAAGGACACCGGTTGGTCCCTGCGATCCCGCGCGACAACCATCATCCCTGGTGAAGAGCACGACGAAATCCTTCTCCAATTCCACGACCTGGTGACCCTCGCTGCCGACATCGCCAAGCTCGGCCCGAACGCAAAGGTCATCGAGCCCGCAGGGCTGCTTGACGCGGTGCAGCGAAAGCTCGCCGATGCCCTGGTGAAACAGCGTGATTCGGTGCCCGTCTTCAAACTCAGCAAGCGGCGCAACCTTGGCCGGCCGCCGTCCACCGACGCGGTTGCCCGCAACCTCGACATCATTTCCTACGTCGCCAAGATCGGGTCACCAACGGTGGCCCAGACTGCCGCGCACTTCGGGCTGAGTGAGAAGCAGTTGCTGGAGCACCTGCAGACGATCATGATGTGCGGCGTGCCCAATGGCCTCCCGGACGAGCTGATCGATGTGGAATGGGAAACCGGTGAGATCAGCATCAACAACGCCGAGGCCCTGAATGCCCCGATCCGACTGGGCCTCCAAGAAGCGGCGGCGATGCTCGCTGGGCTCGCTTCCCTGCGCCAGCTGCCCGATTTTGAGCACTCGGCGTCGATCCAGGGTGCCTTCGCCAAGCTGCAACAGGCGGCAGTCGGATTCGAGGGGCTCGAATCGGTGCTGTCGATCGCGCTGCGCTCCACCGAGGAGAACGAGAACTACGCCGTATTGCTTCACGCGATCCGCGAAAACCAGGTCATCAACCTGAAGTACTACAGCGCCTCCAGCGACGCAGTCAGCGAACGGCTCGTGGAACCCATCCGCCTCGTGGAACACGCAGGCCGGCAATACTTGCGGGCCTGGAGCCAACGCAATGAACAGCTCCGCAGTTTCCGTGTCGACCGCATCCAGGCAGCCAAAACAACAGGTGCGGTTTTCGAAGTGGACCACAGCAAGCACGAGGACACCGAGGACATCTTCTTCACCCCTGGTGCCGACGACGTGCAAGTGGTTCTTGGTTTCGGCAAGCGTCTGGCCCTGGTGGCCGACGAGTACTCTCCGGAGCAGTGGGCAAAGGTCGGCGATGAACTGATCGCCGAAATCCGCATGTCCTCCACGGCCGTCCTGCCAGGCATGATCGCCTACCACGGCGGGGACCTGCGGGTGCTCGCCCCGGACAATGTGCGTGAAGAAGTCGAATCCTGGCTGCGGAACGCTTTGTCGATCGCGGAGGTGGCTTGAGCATGTTGCCGTGGTGGTTTTGGGTATTGCTTTGGATAGTCCTTATTCTTGGAATGCTGCTTTTTCTGGTTCTTTCCGGCATCAGGCTCTTCCGCGGATTCATGAAACTCATGGATGAAGTGGGCGAAGCCGGCGACCGGATAGGAATGGCAATGGAGACACCTGCAGGGCCCATCGATTACGGGGTTTTCCCCGATCGAGGACCGAGCGGTGTTGCCGCGCTCTTCCAAGACCCCGAGGATGCACGCGCATCATTGGAAGCCGGAAAGGCCCGACGCGTCGAAGTTCGGCGCGTGCGCCGCGTGGAGCGTAAAGCTCTGCGCGGACAAGCGCAACGCGTGGCCGATCTCGACCTGTTCTAACGTAGAATTAAACCAATTGAAAGGTAGGTTCCCCATGCTCGGTGGACTGCAAGGATGGCACCTGGTCATCATCATTATTTTGGCTTTGTTGCTCTTCGGCGCCCCAAAGCTTCCGGGCTTGGCCCGTTCCGTGGGACAGTCCCTGCGTATCTTCAAGTCGGAAGTGCGTCAGATGAAGGACGATGAGAAGAACCCTTCTGCAGCGGATGAAACCGTTGAGGGTAAGATCGTTGATCCCGACCGTCGTGAGAACAACGCTTAATATTTCGTGAGCGACAAGGGAACTGCCCAGCAAAAGGGGCGGAAGGACAATCCAGAGGGCCGCATGGCCCTCAAGGCACACCTCGTGGAGGCGCGTAACCGCCTTTTCATTTCACTGATTGCTCTGGTGTTGGGCACAATCGGCGGGTTCTTCCTGTACAACGACGTCCTTGGCCTTCTCGTTGCCCCGGTGCGCGAGTACGGGGGCGGAGTCAACTTCACTTCGGTGATGGCTCCGTTCGACCTCATGCTCAAGACTTCGTTGCTCTTGGGTCTGGTCTTCTCGGCTCCTGTCTGGATCTACCAGCTGTGGGCCTTCATCGTGCCCGGGTTGAAGAAGAACGAACGGAATACCGCCCTTGCCTTTGCCGCGGCGGCAGCCCCGCTGTTTGTCATGGGTGTCGCAATGGCCTATTGGGTCCTGCCGCATGCCCTGAAGTTCCTCATCTCGTTGACGCCGGCAAACACGCAAGCATTGATCTCTTCCGACAACTACCTTCCGTTTGTCTTCCGGTTGTTGATTGCCTTCGGCTTGGCCATGCTTGTTCCCGTGTTGATGGTCGGGTTGAACATGGTTGGCGTGCTGAAGGCGAAGACGATCATGAAGCACTGGCGGATCACGGTGTTCCTCATCGCGTTGGTGGCTGCCATGGCGGCACCCGGCGGCGACGCGATCACCATGTTCGCTTTGGCCGGTCCACTCTTCCTTACCTTCGCGGCGGCCACGCTGGTTTGCCATCTCAACGATCGCAAGCGCAACAAGAAGCTCGCTGCCATGGAAGCGGAGAATGCAGCGAATGCCGGACAGGGTTCATCCCTTCCCGAGGTGCCGGATCTTCCATAAGCAGCGCCCAATACAGCGCACCAACGCGGGACCACTTACCACCATCTTGAAAGGGGTCGCAGCGTGAACACGCCGGCCGAGCGTTACGCCGCAGCCAAGGAACGGACAAGGGAAGCCGACACCGGCCTTCCGGAATTCCGGGCCACACTTGGCTTTGACCTAGACCCATTCCAGGAAGAAGCATGCCGGGCTGTTGCCTCCGGCAGCGGCGTTCTGGTTGCTGCACCCACCGGTGCAGGCAAGACGGTGGTGGGGGAGTTCGCGATCTTCGAGGCCCTTCGATCCGGTCGAAAGGCGTTCTACACGACCCCCATCAAGGCGCTTAGCAACCAAAAGTACAGCGACCTTGTTGCCACGTACGGCCCGGAACGCGTCGGACTGTTGACCGGCGACGTGACGATCAACGGCGAAGCCGATGTGGTCGTCATGACCACCGAAGTCCTCCGCAACATGCTGTACGCGGACTCCGACACCCTCCAGGGACTGGGCTATGTGGTGATGGACGAGGTCCACTACCTTGCCGACAAGTTCCGCGGTGCGGTGTGGGAGGAAGTTATCATCCATCTGCGCGAGGACGTGCAGGTGATCTCGCTTTCCGCAACGGTCTCTAACGCCGAGGAATTCGGCGGGTGGCTGGACACGGTGCGCGGCGACACCCGAATCATTGTCTCGGAACACCGCCCGATCCCGCTCTTCCAGCATGTGATGGTCGGCGGCAAGCTCATGGACCTCTTCGCCGAGGACGTTGCGTTTGATCAGGTTGCCGAAACCCCCGAACGTTCCGCAGCGGTAAACCCCGAACTGAGCAAGCTCGCGCAGCGGGGATTCCAAGGCCCCCGTTCACGCTCGTCCCAGCGCGGCGGACGGCGCGGAGGCAACGGCAACGGGGGCCGCCAGCGGGAACAGCTAAGCACCAAGGTCTCGCGGCCGGACATGATCATGGCCCTGGACCGAGCCGGATTGCTACCCTCGCTGGTCTTCATCTTTTCCCGCAACGGCTGCGACGCAGCGGTTGCCCAATGCGTGCGCTCCGGCCTTGCGCTAACCACCACGGCCGAGGCAACGGAGATCGAGCAGGCGATCGACATGGTCGCCTACAAACTCCCGGCCGACGACCTCGATATCCTCGGCTTCTGGCCCTGGCGCGAAGGGCTCATGCGCGGATTCGCCGCCCACCACGCGGGGCTGCTTCCGATCTTCAAGGAAGTCGTCGAAGACCTCTTCGCCCGCGGCCTGGTCAAGGCCGTTTTCGCCACAGAAACCTTGGCGCTCGGCGTCAACATGCCGGCACGCTCCGTTGTCATGGAGAAACTCGAAAAGTTCAACGGCGAATCCCACGTATCAATCACAGCCGGTGAATACACGCAGCTGACCGGTCGCGCCGGGCGCCGCGGCATCGACGTGGAAGGCCACGCCGTCGTGCTCTGGCAGGCCGACACCGATCCGGCGGCTGTCGCCGGTTTGGCGTCCAAGCGCACGTACCCGCTGAATTCCAGCTTCCGTCCGACCTACAACATGTCGCTGAACCTGACCTCGCAGTTCGGGCGCGACCGTGCCCGGAGCATTCTAGAGACGTCATTCGCGCAGTTCCAGGCCGACCGCTCGGTCGTCGGCCTGGCTCGCCAAGTTCGCTCCCGCGAGGAGTCGCTTGAAGGCTACAAGAAGGCCATGACGTGCCACCTAGGTGACTTCAGCGAATATGCGGCAATGCGAAACGCGCTGTCCGAGGCCGAAAAGGAGGCGTCGAAGACCATCTCCCGGCAACGGCGCTCTGCGGCAAGTGAATCGCTCGAGTCGTTGATGCTCGGCGACATCATCGAGGTCCACGGCCCGCGCAGGCTGGGACGCTGCGTGGTCGTTGAACTGGACACGGCGTGGAACGATCCGCGCCCCACGGTGCTCACCGAGGAAAAGCAGATCCGACGCATCGGCGTGCAGGACCTGGACGGTCCCGTCGAGATCATCTCGCAAATCCGCATCCCCAAGGGGTTCACGGGTCGAAGCCCCAAGGAACGCAAGGACCTTGCGGCATCACTGCACAACGCGATCGCCGATTCCAGGCCGCCGCGGCGCGGCGCCGCGGGCTTTAATTTCTCCGGGAGCCAGGAGCAAGAGGCCAAGATTGCCGAGTTGCGTGCTGCCTTGAAGGCTCATCCTTGCCACGGCTGCTCCGAGCGTGAAGACCACGCACGATGGGGCGAGCGCTACACGAAGCTGTTGAAGGACACCAACAAGTTGCGCTCACAGATCAGCGGGCGCACCAACACCATCGCGAAGACCTTTGACCGGGTGGCATCCGTGCTCGAGCAGTTCGAGTACATGATTCCCGCCTCGAACGACAACGACCAGGCCCAAATCACCGAGGCCGGCCAGCGCCTGAGGCGTATCTACGGCGAACGCGACCTCCTGACTTCACTGGTCATGGAATCGGGAGTCCTGAACGAGATGAATGCGGAAGAATTGGCCGGATTCATCTCATCCCTGGTCTTCCAGGCGCGCCGCGAGGACAACTCCGACGAGCCACGTATGCCCAGCGCCAAGGTGCAGCTGGCCTGGGAAGCATCGGTCAACCTGTGGTCCCGGCTCAGCGATGCGGAAGTCATTGCACGGCTTCCCGAAACGGTGGCCCCGGATTCCGGGCTCATCTGGCCGATGTACAAATGGACCAAGGGTTCCGACCTGCGCGAGTGCCTGCGCGGCACCGACCTTGCAGCCGGTGACTTCGTGCGGTGGGCCAAGCAGGTTATCGACGTCCTTGACCAATTGGCCAAGATTCCCGACCTGAACAGCGGCCTGGCCCGTTCCTGCAATCGCGCCGTCGACCGGATCCGGCGCGGTGTCGTGGCCTATTCGAACGTTGTCGACTAACCGACCGAGTCTTGCCGTTTCGGCTTTCAGCGCCCTGGTTTCCTGTGCGCGGTTCTAAAAGTAAAGGTAAACAATGTCTCTTGATTTGTATCGTAACGGATCCATTTACTCGCCCGCGGACCCGTTTGCGACGGCGATGCTCGTGGAAAACGGCACCGTTGCCTGGATCGGTTCCGAATCGGCTGCAGGTGCGCTGCTGGATGCGCGGATGACCGAGATCGACCTCCAAGGTGCACTTGTCGCCCCGGCCTTCGTGGATTCCCACGTACACCTCGGTGCCCTCGGCGCAAACCTAGCAGGCCTGGACCTCGGCGGTGCCTCGAGTTCCGCGGACATCCTTGACCTGGTGTCCTCCGCAGCAGGCACGGGAGCCGGAATCATCCAGGGGTTCGGCTGGGACGAAACCAAGTTTGCCGATGCATCCATTCCAACACTCGAAGAGCTGGAGCGCGCGGCCCCGGGCCGCGAGGTCTACCTGTCCCGAATCGACGTCCACTCGGCGCTGGTCAGCCCGCAGCTGGCCCAGCGCCTCGGGCTCGTGGCCGGTTCGGAATTCTCCGGAGCCTTGGTGCGCGGCAGCATCCACGCCCAGGTTCGCGCATCTGTTTTCGCCTATGACGAATCGGTGAACGCGGCGCATCGAGAGCGCGCACTGTCACATTTGGCAGCCACCGGCCACGGCACCGTGGTGGAGATGGCGGCCGAGCACATCTCAGGACGCAGCGACCTGCAGGCCCTGCTGACCCGAGGCGAAGAAGAAGCCGCCCTCAGCCCCAATGTCTACGCCTACTGGGCGCAGGCCGTGTCCGAGGAATCGGAAGCCCGTGAATTGCTGGCTTCCTTTGGTTCCCCGGCAGTCGTCGGACTCGGCGGCGACTTGAACATCGATGGTTCCATCGGTTCACGCACCGCACTTTTGCGTTCCGACTACGCGGATGCCCCGGGAAACCGCGGTACCTCGTACCTGTCCGTCGACCAGATCAGTGCGCATGTCGGCGCCTGTTCGCTTGCCGGCATCCAGGCCTCGTTCCATGTGATCGGGGACGCCGGATTGGATGCGGCCTTGGAGGGCTTCGCCAAGGCCGCGGAAACCGTCGGCCTTGCAGCGGTGCAGGCCGGTCGCCACCGCCTGGAGCACGTCGAAATGGTTGATGAGCAGGCGCGCACCAAGATGCTCAACTTCTCCCTGACAGCTTCGCTGCAACCGCAATTTGATGCCCTGTGGGGTGGACCGGGTGAACTCTACGAGCAGCGTCTGGGAGCCGAGCGGGCCACCGGAATGAACGCGATCGGGAAGTTCCTTTCCGCCGGAGTACCCGTGACGGTGGGTTCGGATGCCCCCGTGACGCCAACGAACCCCTGGGCAACCATCAAGGCCTGCCTTGAGCTCAACGATGCCCAGGCGCGAATTTCCGCCAAGGCCGCATTCATGGCGCACACGCGCTCAGGGTTCCGTGCACTGGGGGAGTCGAACCCGCTGGCCGGCCAATTGGTGACGGGTGCCGAGGCGACGTTCGCGATCTGGAACGCCTCGGAACTCACCGTCCAGACTCCCGATGTCCGGGTTTCCTCCTGGAGCACCGACGCCCGGGCGGGAACGCCAATGCTGCCGGTGCTCGAAGAAGAGATGCCGACGTGTCTTCGCACCGTCCGCGCCGGACGCGTCATCTTCGACGGCATGGGCGTTTAGCGGCCGCATGCCGGCGTGAGCGTCGAAATTGCCCCATAAACGGCATCTGACCTCATACTCTTTGAAGATTTATGCCCTTGAAACGGTTGACAGCGCGGCCGGTGGCGGTAGGCTGTAATCATTGTCCGGTTTTAGGCTCGGACTTGCTGGTTTTCCGGCGCGCGTTGACGGGTTGGCCCCCGGAGCACTAGATAACACCTCGGCGCTTGCCGCCGAGGAATGGACCGAAGCTCCGGGGGCAAATCTGTGTCTTGTGGCGGATCTCCCGCCGGGGTCTTGGGCATCACACGAGCCGATCATCCCGGGTCCCAAAAGCGCGCGTATAATTGTGGCTTGACCTCAACATGATCCTGACATTCATGGTCCTGACACTTAACCGTGTTCGGAACAATTGCGGTGAAGCGCTTAGCTCCCGCCTCCATGTGGATCACCTCTTCAGCAGAAAGGGACTTTCGCGTGCGCGTAGTCACGATCATTCCGACCTACAACGAGCTTGAATCGTTGCCGATCACCGTGGGTCGCCTACGTGCCGCAGTCCCTGACTCGGATGTTTTGATCGTCGATGACAACAGCCCGGACGGCACCGGCGACCTGGCCGACAAGATGGCCAGCGAAGACAGTGCCATCCACGTCATGCACCGCACCGGCAAGGAAGGCCTGGGTGCCGCATACCTCGCGGGCTTCCGTTGGGCTCTTGACGCCGGCTACGACGTGCTCGTTGAGATGGACGCCGACGGTTCCCACAAGCCCGAGCAGCTGCCGCTGCTGCTGGCCGAAATCCCCAAGGGCGCCGACCTTGTCATTGGCTCGCGCTGGGTCAAGGGCGGTTCCGTCGTGAACTGGCCGCTGCACCGCAAGGCGATTTCGCGCGTGGGCAGCTTCTACTCCCGCATGATGCTGGGCGTAAACCTTCGCGACATCACAGCAGGCTACCGCGCGTTCCGCCGCGAAACCCTCGAGGCGCTCGATTTCAACGCGGTCGAGTCCGTCGGCTACGGTTTCCAGGTTGACATGACCTTCCGCGTGGCCCAGCTGGGCAAGAACATCGTCGAGGTTCCCATCACCTTCGTGGAGCGCGAACTCGGCGTCTCGAAGATGAGCGGCAACATCGTTGTCGAGGCGATGCTCAACGTCACCAAGTGGGGACTTGGCGCACGCTGGAAGAAGCTGACCGGCGGCAAGAAGTAGGCACTCGGCTCAGCCACAAGCATTAAAAGCCTGCGGGGCCCGGTGGAAATCCACCGGGCCCCGCAGGCTTTTAATGCTGTTGTTGCTTAGGACTTGGCTGCTGCCTGGGCTGCGCCACGGGTGGCACGCAACTTGTCCAAGCGATCCTGGAGGATCGTTTCAAGTTCTTCCGGGGTACGACGCTCAAGGAGCATGTCCCAGTGAGTGCGGACCGGCTTCTCGGTCGACTCCTCGACCTGCTTCTCACCATTGACCAGCGTTGCTTCCTTACCGGTCTTGGAGGTCCAGGTCTGCGGGATATCTGCCTCGGCGGCAAAGATCACAAACACCTGTTCGCCGTCCTCGCAACGGTATTCAACGCGCTGGCGCGCTGCTGGCTCGACGCCAGCCTCAGTTTCCATGCTCTGTGCGCCAAGGCGCATTCCACGCAGGCTGCGATCGCTCATGTTGTCTCCCTACTGCGATTACAAACGGGTTCGGCTACCGATTTCAACGTCCCGGTTCAACATAAAATTCCCGCGGGGCGCAAGTCTCGAAGTTTCTATTATACGGCCCCGACAAGGCTTCGGGCGGGTAACCTCGTTTGTGAGGTCGCCCGCCCGAAAATCTGGCCGTTCTGGCCAGTGATTACATCAGGGTGCTGCCGCCGGCCGGCGGCTTCTCGTCCTCGCTCGGGGCACCGAAGTTGCCCAGTGCGCCGCCGATTCCCTTCAAGGCCTCGCCCACTTCGCTCGGGATGATCCACAGCTTGTTGGACGTTCCCTCGGCGATCTTGGGCAGCATCTGCAGGTACTGGTAGGCCAGCAGCTTCTGGTCCGGCTTGCCCGCGTGGATTGCGTCGAAGACCTTCTGGATGGCCTGTGCCTCGCCGTCGGCCCGCAGGATTGCGGCCTTGGCGTCGCCTTCGGCCTTCAGGATCGAAGCTTGGCGCTGGCCTTCGGCCGTCAGGATCGCAGACTGCTTGGTGCCCTCGGCGGTCAGGATGGCTGCCCGGCGGTCACGCTCGGCGCGCATCTGCTTTTCCATCGAGTCCTGGATCGACAGGGGTGGATCGATGGCCTTGAGCTCGACACGGGAGACACGGATGCCCCACTTGCCGGTGGCCTCGTCCAACACCCCGCGAAGCTGTCCGTTGATCTGGTCGCGGCTGGTCAGCGCCTCTTCCAGGTTCAAGCCACCCACGACGTTGCGGAGAGTGGTGGTGGTCAGCTGCTCAACGGCCTGGATGTAGTTCGCGATCTCGTACGTCGCCGCGCGGGGCTCCGTGATCTGGAAGTACACGACGGTGTCGATCGAGACAACCAGGTTGTCCTCGGTGATCACCGGCTGCGGCGGGAAGCTGACGACCTGTTCGCGCAGGTCCAAGATCGGGAGCAGGCGATCCACGAACGGAATCAGTAGGGTCAATCCCGGTAGAAGGGTGCGGTGGTATTTGCCCAATCGCTCCACGATCCCGGCTCGTGCCTGCGGAATGATCCGCACGGCGCGCAAAAGCACGATGATCACGAAGACTGCCAGTACAACCAGGACGACCGTTAAGCCCAGACCCGATGTTTGCATCTCTTCTCTCTTTCGTTGGGGCACCCGGAAACGGGCGCCAATAATCCTAAACGTGCGGGTGGAACAAGACCTAGTCCAACCCGGTCATGCGGGTCCGCCGGGTGATGTAGGCGGTGGCTCCCTCGATGCGCACCACCGAACCGTAGGTTCCCGGTTGCAGCGCAACCTCATCGTCCGTGCGGACGGACCAGGTTTCCCCGCCGATTTTTGCCCGGCCGTTCATCCTGTTCGTCGGTTCCAGCACCAAGGCGTCCTCGCCGATGAGGCGATCCACGTTGGTGCGAAGGCCTTCCGGGTCCTTGCGCAGGTGTTTTAGTGCGATCGGCCTGACCAGCAGGATCATGGCCAGCGACGTCATGCAGAAGACGACGACCTGCAGCCAAGTCTCCCCGCCGACCAATGCGACGGCTACACCGCCGAGCGCCCCAACGCCCAGCATGATGAAGTACAGATCAAGGGAGATCATCTCGATGATGGCCAGCAACAGGAAGAGCGCCAGCCAAACCACCCAGGCATTTGATACTGCCCACTCAATCATTTTTTCCCCTCAAGGCTTGATGCGTTGGATCCACACCAACTCGTGCTTCCATTTTGCCCGACGGGGTACCCAAATCGAATCAGCACAAGGGAGTATGTTCCGGCCGTTGAGTCTCATCATTCAGGTGTCAAGCCGCGGATTGGCAGCAGGAATCAGCGGCGTCTGAACTCCTGGACCCTGAAGGCGGCCACAAGCTCGATGGCCCCTGGATGGGCCTCGATGCGTTCCCGAAGCACTGCGGGATCCAGGTGGTGGCCGGCCGGTCCCATCATCGCCAGGTCAAAAGCCTGCTCGGGGGAGAGCTCCAGCGGCACGCGGATTTCCCGGGTGCCCTCCAGCGTGAACGATTCGCCCATGGATGCGACGACTCCAGCCGCCTTGTCGCCTGCGATGCCCAGCAGGCCAAGCAGCTGCGCGCCGTCGGCCAAGTGCTCGGGCAGGGGAGTGACCACCAAGGAAACACCGCCCGGACGAAGCACCCTCGCGAATTCCTGCCCGTTGTGCGGGGAGAAGACGTTGATCAGCGCGTCAAAGGTGGCCGCAGCCATCGGCAGCTCGCGCCACAGGTCCCAGACCAACGCGAGGGTGCCCGGAAGCTTTGCGGCCCGCCTCATGGCGAACTTGGAAATGTCCATGGCAATGGCGGTCGCCGATTCCGGCAGGCCGCGAAGGACCCGGCCGAGGTAGTAGCCGGTGCCGGCGCCCGCATCAAGGATACGTGGTGAGGGGTTTCCCTCGACCGCGGCGGCAATCGATTCGGTGAGGGCGGCGGCCAGCGGCCCGTAGTGGCCCGCGTCCAGGAAGGCGGCCCGGGCTGCGACCATTGCGGAGCCGTCCTCGCGGAATGCGGTTCCCTTGCCGGTCAGCAGGTTGAAGTACCCCTGTTTGGCCGCGTCGAATGCGTGCAGCTCGGGGCAGGAAAGCTGGGCCGGTCGGCCCGGCCGGGTGCGCAAACGCAGCTCGAGTCGGCAAACGGGACAGACCAGTCCCAGATCCAGGTTTGTCGGCTGCGCCACGTGCTTCCTTCAGGTTGGGGGCTTTGGATAGGCTAGCGCGGTGAAACCAGTGCAACTAGAACTACTCACTACTGTATCGGCGCCAAGCCTCAGCCCCGATTCCACCCGTGCCGTGGTGGCTTCCTCGCGGCCGAGTTTCGCCAGCGACACCTATGTCGGCCAGCTGTGGGAAGTCCGTGTGGACGGATCCGTGCCGCCGCGGCGCCTCACGCGAGGGGAGTCGGATCGCCAGCCTTGTTACTCGCCCGACGGATTGACCATTGCCTTCCTGCGCCCCGACGCCAAGGGCAAGGCGCAGCTTGCGGTGGTCGAGGCCGCCGGCGGCGAGCCCCGGGTGCTCACCGACCGTTCGATGGGAGTCAGCGGTTTCACCTGGTCTCCCGATTCGATGGCGATCGCCTTCACCTCGCGCACGGCCGAGCCCGGACGCTACGGATCCATCAGGGGGGTCGGGGCAGGCGACGAGGCGCCCCGGCGCATCACCACCCTCAACTACCGCGGCGACGGGGTGGGCTTCGGCCGCGACAAGGTCCAGGGCCTGTTCAGCCTGGACGTGCCCGGGCCCGATGCAGAGCCGTTCGTCATGCCGCGCGGACGTGAAGCCCACGGGGTGAACCCGCTGCCCACGGGTCTGCCCGTCGTCCGTGAGCTTGCGGTGGCAGCCCAGGACATCGACGAACCCGCCTACGGCCCCGACGGTGCGTGGATCTACTTCACCTCAGCACTGCATGAAAACCATGATTCGGACCTGCGATCGATGATCCACCGTGTTCCGGCCGGCGCTCGGGAGCCGGTCGAACCCGAGCTGGTGCTGGGCGACCCGGCGGGGGAATGGGCCTACCGTTCGGCTTGCTGGAGCACGGACGGATCTACGCTATTTGCGCTGGCGCAGCATGTGGGGGAACCCGGGACCGACTTCCTGGCCAAGCACACGGTGGTGGTTTCGATGCCGGCCGCCGCGCTGCCCGCGGCAAGCACGCCTGCCCCTGCCGATTTGCAGCAGGCCGACTACACCGAAACCGAGTCCCTGGTGCCGTACGGCGGCGATGCGGTGCTGGCCTGTGCGCGCGTGCGTGGCACCGGCGAACTGCACCGGATCGCCGCCGACGGCACGGCAGACGTGCTCAGCTCGGGGCCGCGCATCATCCACGGTGCCGCATCCCGGGGCGGAACGGTCGTCGTTTCCCATGTTTCCGAGGCTTCGCCGGGGGAGTGCTCAGTGCTGGAAGGCGGCGGACTGCGCCGGCTCACCGATTTCGCGGCGCCCTTGCGGGAACAGAGCGGTGTCAGCCTGCCACGGGAGGCGACCTTCGCCTCGCCCGACGGATATCCGGTGCACGGCTGGATCCACCTGCCGTCCGGGCCTGGCCCGCACCCCGTGCTGTTGAACATCCACGGAGGCCCGTTCTCGCAGTACGGTCCCGGCTACTTCGACGAGGCGCAGGTCTACACGGCCGCCGGGTATGCGGTGCTGCAGTGCAACCCGCGGGGCAGCTCCAGCTACGGGCGCGAGCACGGGCTGGCGATCCGGCACGCCATGGGCACCGTCGACCTGCTCGACGTGATGGCCTTCCTCGACGGCGCCTGCGCGGCACACGCGGACCTGGACGCCACGCGGACGGGCGTGTTGGGCGGGTCCTACGGGGGCTACCTGACGGCTTGGACGATCGCCCACGAGCACCGCTTCGCGGCGGCGATGGTGGAGCGCGGCTTCCTGGATCCGGCTTCGTTCGTGGGTACCTCGGACATCGGGTGGTTCTTTGCCGACGCCTACACAGGGTCCGATCCGGCACACATGGCCGGCCAATCTCCCATGGCCAGGCTGGACCGGGTGTGCACGCCGACGCTCGTCATGCATTCGGAGGGCGACTACCGGTGCCCGCTCGAGCAGGCCCAACGCTACTACGTGGGCCTCAAGCAGCGCGGCGTCCCGACCGAGTTCGTGCTGTTCCCGGGCGAAAGCCACGGACTTAGCCGCGGGGGTTCCCCGTGGCACCGGCGCCAACGGTTCGAGGCGATCCTCGAGTGGTTCAACCGGTACCTGCCGGTGGACACCGGACGCACCGCCGATGCAGCGACACAGGAAAGCCCCGACACGGTGAAACCCGTTCGTTGATAACAATTTGTGGCGGGCCCTTGAGCATGCTCCCGAAGTTCGGGAAGGTTGGGCGCATGCTCAAGGGGATTGAAGTGACGACCAACCACAAGGCGCGCCTGCTTACGGGCGCAATCGCGACCGTTGCTCTCGCGGGATGTGCCGGTTGACCGGACACGGGACCGGTCAGCCGGGGGAACCGGGTCGTCACCCACCACGGACTATGCCGCTGCCGAGTTCTGGGGCAATTACCGGATGGCCGCGCTTGAAGTAGATCCAGCGCAGTCCCTCTCGGACCTGTACGAGCGATCCGAACTGATCGTGCTTGGTTCCGTCATCGACGCCGAGCCCGGACCATCCAACCCGGTTCGTCTGGACGACGGAACGACCGACCAAAACGGAACCACGATCCTGACCTTTGGGGTGGGCGAGGTCCTTGCGGGACCCGCGACAGAACGGGTCAAGGTGTGGATCTCCAGCACCAATCGATCGGTCAACGACGCCCCGGCGGCCTTGATGCCCGCGGATCAGCTGGTTTGGTACCTGACGCCCAGTGAAGTGCCGGGAATCATGTACGCAACGGCGCGTGACGGCATCATCGGAAGCACCTCCGACGGCAAGCTCCCGACGGTGCTGGGCGGGCTTGGGGAGGACTTGTTCCCGGCGGCAGTCACCACCATCGAACAACTTGCCGAATCAGTTGCCGTTCTCACGAAGAAACCTGCAGGTTAGCAGGACGGGCCGGTGCCGCGGGAAATACGCGGCTGCTCAGAAATTCAGCCCGACCCGGGCTTCCTCGATGCCGGGATTCGCCCAGCGAACGTACTCGTGGCTGGCGCACAACGAACGTGTCAGTGCCTTGTCGATGTAGACGGTTCCGCCCAGGTGGTCCGTTTCATGCTGGAAGATCCGTGCCTGCCAGCCGCTGAACGAGCGCTTGTGGGCCACGCCGTCGGCATCCATGTAGGTGGTGTCGATGTCGGCCGGGCGGTCAACGACCCCCTGGTAGCCGTTGAAGGAAAGGCATCCCTCGTAGAAGGCTGCAGTTCGCTCGCTGCCGGCAACATAGGTCGGGTTCAGGACCTCGAAGTACTCCAGTGGCATGCGTTCACGAACGGCGGCGACGTCGTCGTTGGTGGGGTACATGTCCTCGAGCACGGCAATCCGCAAGGGAATGCCTAGTTGTGGTGCGGCAAGTCCGACGCCTGGCGCGTCGCGCATGACGGCTTTCATGGTGTCGAGGAAAGCCCGAAGCAGCGTCGCATCCAACTGGGCGCTGAAATCCTGTGCCGCCATGCGAAGCACCGGGTGTCCGAGCTGGACTATGGATGGAACCGTGCCCGATTCATGAAGCTGCACGAGTCGGGTGACCTCTCCACGGATCCAATCGGGGGAGAGGAAGTCCTCTTCTGCGTATTCCGGGTTCTGGATCATGCATTGACACCTTCCGCTAGTGGTTCAGTGGCTTCTTTGCCAGGGACGTAAGGCCGCAGTGCGTTCAGCCTGCTTTTCAGCCGCGATGCATCAAGTTCGGGTAGCAGCGACAACGAATCAGCAAAGTCGCCGTCAATCAAAAGATCGAGCCGGATACCGTGATCGTAGAGAACATCGATGGCGTTGGCCAAACGGCGAAGCCCGAAGGGCGTCATCTCGGCGGAACCCGGGACGCCAGAAACAACCCAGTGGCGGTGGTCCTTGGCCAGCTCGAGGTAGTCCAACGTGGACGTCAACGCCTCGCAGAGATCGCGGAAATCAAACCAAACCTGGTCGCCGGCAACCCGCAGGGCCCGGATCTCATGGCTGGTGGGTTTGAGCAGTGCCGATTCCCACGGTTCAGGCTGCGTGATGCCGAGTGTGCGAAGTTCCGATTCCGATGGAGCGAGTGCCAGCGTGCCCGTGGCGAAACCCTGCCTGTCGGCTTGATCCAGGGCAAGCGAGCGGTAATCCAGCTTGGCATCGAGTTCGTGGACGTTCATCTGCTCACGAATGGCTTCGATGGTTGGCAGGATCAGGTGGTGGTAATACTCGTCGGCGAGCAGTTCCTCCGGAGGATAGTTCGAGGTGGTGATCAGCAGGATCCTCCTGCCCATGATGAATTTGAACATTCGGGCCAGCAGCATCGCATCGCCCGGGTCGTTGCAGTGGAATTCGTCGAAGCAAAGCACCTCGACATCGCCCAACATCGATTCGATCGCCTGCTCTATGGCGCTGGTGCGTGCCGCAACCCGATCCATGCGGCCGCGGGATGAACCCAGTGCACCGGGCTCGTCCACCTGCGCCAACGCAATCGCCGTCGCCTTGTGCGCCGTGGAATGCAGTTCGCGGAAGAAGTCGTGGAAATGGACGCGTCGCTTATTTGCCGTGGGCAGAGCATCATAGAACGCGCCCAGAATCCAGGTCTTGCCGCGTCCTGGAGGACCCCAGAGATAAACGTGTTTTCCAGCGGGGGACTGCTGCCCCGGGCCAAGATGGGACGCCACGTTGTTGCTCAGCAGCCGCACGGCTGCTTGTTGCCGCTCGTCAAGATCCAGGCGTTCGACCGTTGCGCGATCAACTATGGCTCGCTGAAGGTCTTCGTTCAGTCCGTCCGATGTTCCGGACAACGAGGAAGCCTGGACGTCCGAATATTGATGTGGCATACCATCGAGTTTCCCTGAATAACTATGCAACCACCAAACCGGGGGCGAATGCACTCGTGCAAGTAGTTATGTCAACCAAAAGTTATCCTTCGGAAGGTGGCGATGGGCGAGTGTTAGGTCGTGATTTTTGAGAGTTGACTCCACGAAATTCGCGCTCGAAATCGCCTGCTTCGAGTCCGGCCGCAAATCCGCGCATCCAGCGAGTCTCGGCGGAATGCGCCGTCAACGCGGTGAAAATCCGACGCAGGCGTCAAAAAGTCGAAAAACCGGGGGATTCGGGCCAATCGGGCCGGGTTGCGCTCAATGTTCAAAAATCTGATGTTTACCCACTTCCGGACACCAATTCATTGCGCCGATAATCTACATTATGTCAACTAGCGTTTCGGGAACCCCTCTTGATCAGGGAGTAACGATCCTTTGTCGACTTGATGGGTGTCCTTTGTCAGCTAAGTTGAAGCATTAGGCAGTTGATTGTCATTTCAGGTGAAGCATCGTGTCCGTCTTTGTCACTACAGGTGAAGCAACCAGCGGATTTCCTGTCACTACAGGTAAAGCATTCACTTGGGGATGTCATTACAGTTGAAGCATGGGACGCCAGCTGGCCGTGCCCGAGGTTCTGGGCAGGGACCTCACCGTTGGCCAGCTGATGCTCATCAAGCCGGGAGAACGGATCGCCACCGACGGCATCGTTCGCAGCGGACGCAGCGCCCTGGACACCTCGGCGATCACCGGCGAATCCATCCCCGTCGAGGTCGAGGCAGGAGACGAGGTATCCGCCGGGGCGATCAACACCTCGGGAGTTCTGGAAGTCAACGCCACCGCGGCGGGCACCGACAACTCGCTGACGACGATTGTCAGCCTGGTCGAACAGGCACAATCCGAAAAGGGCGAACGCGCACGCCTGGCCGGCCGCATCGCCCGGCCGCTGGTGCCCGGCGTGCTGATCCTCGCGTCGCTTGTCGCACTGGTCGGATCGATGCTTGGCGATCCCGAACTGTGGATCACCCGGGCGTTGGTCGTCCTGGTGGCCGCCTCCCCGTGCGCCCTGGCGATCGCGGTGCCGATCACCGTCGTCTCTGCGATCGGCACCGCGAGCAAGTTCGGCGAGCAAGTTCGGCGTCATCATCAAAAGCGGCGCCGCCTTCGAACGCTTCGGCACCATCCGCCACATCGCCGTCGACTAGACCGGCACCCTGACACGCAACCAACCCACCGTCACCGCCGTGCTCGCCGTCGACGGAACCAGCAAGCAGCAGGTGCTGGGTTGGGCGGCCGCAGTCGAACAGCACAGCACCCACCCCTTGGCTGCCGCCATCGCTCACGCGGCACTGGAGGCAGCTGCCGCCCGCGACATCACCGAGGAAGCCGGGCACGGCATCCGCGGCACCGTCGAAGGCACCTCTCATCAACAGCCGCCAGGCAGCGCTGGAATCAGGACATTTGTCGTTATAGCCAGCCCTCGGGGTTAACCCACTTGCCGTTGACGATGACCTCGAGGTGCAGATGCGGCCCCGTGGAGTTGCCTGTGCTGCCGGCAAGCGAGACGACCGCGCCGCGCTTGACCTTTTGCCCCACGGACACCTTGAGGGCCGAGTTGTGGTTGTAGCTGGTTTCCAGCCCGTTGCCGTGATCGATCTTGACGCGGTAGCCGGAGTGCCCGGCCCATTCGGACTGCACCACGGTGCCGGCGGCGCTGGCCTTGATGGGCGTTCCCATAGGAACGGCGTAGTCCAGGCCGTTGTGGTTCATGAAGCCTGGTCCGGTCGGGTTCTTGCGGTGGCCGAAGCGCGACGTCAACCGGATGCTGTCCACCGGCTGGGCGAGCCTGGTGACTTTTCCGGCGGCAGCGGTCGTGACGGTTGCCGGCTTGACTTTCTTGGCGACTTCTGCATCGGCAGCGGTCGTGACGGTTGCTGGCTTGACTTTCTTGATGTACTCGCTGGTCACCGATGCGCGCTTGACCGTGATCTTGTCGTTGGCCGGGGCCCTGACATCCGCGACAGTGGTCTGTGCGACGCGCTGGGGCTCCGGGACAACTTCCTCGGCTTCCTGCGTGGTGGCGGCGGCGGCGAATGCCAGGCCGGACACGGCGGCGACTGCGGCGAACTTGTGCACCAACCCAAGTCGAGGGCGCTGGGTCCGGGGCGTGAACTTCGGGACGTTGTCCAGCTCGTCGGCTTCGGCAGGCAACGCCGGCGGCACGGGCTGTGCCAGTGGTGCGGGAAGGATTTCGGTGGCGGCGATGGATGCCGCGGTCGGGGACGCCCCGTAGCGCAGGTCTGCCACAAAGCGGCGGCCGGTGTGCTGCGTGGCTCTCGGAGCCTGGACGGAGTCCGGGACCGTGCTCAGTGCGCGTCGACCGGAACGTCGGGATGTATTTTCGCTGCTCAGTGCGGTGTCCACGATCTGCTCTAGTGAATCGCTGGCAGGCGAAGCATCAACGGGGCCGGGCGCGCGGCGGCGCCCGGAATTGTGCTGCTGGGTCAAGTGTTTGCCTCTCATGTATCGCCTGCGAAGTTAGCTGTCGGATTCGAGTCATGAGATCAACTCGGCCGAGCCCGCCAAGGCGGACTCAGCTTCACCCCAAGATCCATGGTCCAAGACCAGGAACGGTTGATTGGGTCCTCCGCCCCTACCGGGAATTCTTGCTCCGCGATCCGCCGGTAGGGTTGTGCGAACCGGATCGGGGCTGGGGTGCATAAGTGCAACCTGACATAAAACCCTACGGGGGCATATGTAAAAGTTACAATTTCGTTATCAATCCATGTGGCGGACAAACACGTGGGCGCCGACTTCGGACGGAAGCTCCGGCACCCTTCGATCAACGCACCCTCACGGCCAAGGATTCGCAGGCCCCTTCGAGGGTGACTAGGGCCCCGGGCGAATGCCGCCCGCGTCGAGCTGCACCAGCAGATCGGGTTCCACCTGGATGGTTTTGGCCGGTCACTCCCCCTGGGACGACATCTTAAACGTGATTAAGAAGACGGTGCCCGGAGCCTGTTGCGGTGCGAATGTTCCTGCCCAAACTGGTCGACGGACCAAGATCGCCCACCGTGGCTCACCCCCACCGGTTGCGGCTGATGCGCCAGGTTCGTTGGGCAAAGACCCGCAATGCCTTCCTGGGTTAGGTGTTCTTCCTCAACTGCATCACTGTGGCCGGGGCACAGCACTCGTTGTTGGACAGGGCCATCGCAGGCCGGCCCATCAGCGTGGGGTCATAGACACGCTCGCACCTCACGTAGCAGTTCACGTCCACGTGCGTGGTGCACCCGCTAGGGCCCTCCTGTGGGATCAGGGTCCGTTATGACGGGGTTCGAAATTCGGCGTGGCAGGTCTTCCCAGAGGATTGTCTCAGCGGTCCGATGTTCTTTGGGTGCCCCACAAGCCGATCCCCCACCGCGACACCCGAACACCAAAAATCCGACAGCTAACAACTGTGTGCTTCATCGTTGGATGGCCGCATTTTTCATTGCTCAGTGGCGTTAGTCGCCGATATCAAGGATGTTCGCGACCGTTTCGTCGAAGGACCACCAAATGTCTTGGGTCCTCGGATTTACCCCGCGATGCCCTTCCTGCATTCAGACGGCCAACCCGGCACGAGCACTGGAGGGACAAAGCTGCCGCGACTTATCTCGCTGATCCGTGTGAGTGCGGGCGACTCGCTTGCCTTTCGATGCAGCCGTCACCTAGTTTGGGTCCATCGACGTGTAGCTCAACAGTGAGAGCACTGGGCTGTGGACCCGGAGGGAGCAGGGGCAGCACCTGCCGCGTCGGCGATCGGCCGCGTTCGTGCGCCGGAGAGGATCGAGGGTGCTCGGATACGTGTGGGGGCAGTTCCGCAAAGCGAAATACACAGCTGGGGTGACTTCCGACCCCGGTGTGCAAGCTCGTGCGGAGGAACGCGCCGAGTCGTGGTTGCGTGTTCTGGCTGGAATAGCGACCGGGAGGCTCAGAATCGGGTCAGCCACGCCGGTCAGGGGCTTTCCGGCATGGCTGACACCGAAGATCGTCCGGGGAGGCTTCGTCACGGGGGCTGCCGCTGCCGCAGGTCCGTTGGAAGCGGATGAAATTGTGCTGGCGGAGCACCTCGATACGAAGCCAGGACGCGCTTCCCTGTTCGCCTGGTTCCTGTCCGACGACGGACACCGGAAACTGGACGCATGGTTGGAATCGGGGCTGTATCGCTTGGATCTACCCGAACACGGGGCGCTGCTTAGCGTTGCGTGGCTGCGCCAGCATGGTCGAGAGGACGAGGCGTCCGAGCTGGTGCGCACGCTGGAACCCTGGGCCGGGCGTGTGCGGTTCTGGCCCTACGAATTGAATGAGGCCGAGGTGCCGGGCGTGCATGTCGCGACCCTGCCAGAGGTCTCGGCCCGTCTCGGACGGAAGCGGCCACAACGACACGTCGAGGCAGAACGTGAAGCCCTGTCGGTCTGGAACCCATTCACGGACAAGATCCTGAGCCACTGGTGGGCCACGCGCTCCCATGAAGGAATGATCGGAGCGGCTTCGCCACCTGGCTGGATCGACGAAGCCAGAGATTTGCTGGCCGAGTACCGGCGCCTTGCCGCCGAGCACACGCTGACTAAACACCATGCGGATCCGAAGGGGAATCTGCAGATCATGTTGTCCGGCTTCCAGACACTCGTGGCTGGGGAATCCGATTCCCGCGTGATGGGTCGGGTGCGCACGGCCGTGTCCAACATGGTGGCAAAGCGCGGCGAACCAGGATCACCACGTCTGGCAGCGCTTCGCGCGGCGCAAGCACGCAACGCGGCCAAACCATCCCATGCGGCCCTGGCACACGACGCTGCAACCCGGCTTGACACGACAGGGCGCACCGGCGCCGTTGAAGACCCCCTCGCACTACTTCGAGGCGCTCCAGCCGAGGCCCTTCCCTCCGTGCGGAAGACCACCCGTCAAGCAACTCAGGCACCGCTCCCGGACCTCCTGCGAAACGGGATCGTGCGCTCGGCAGAGGCGCTGGCCGCACTTGCTCCACAACTCACCGCCGAGACGGTTGCCTCCCGGTACCCGGATGCATCGGCCGGGCTGCTCGCCAAACGCCTCTACCGGGCCTTCGCCAACCGGCGGAGCCTGCTCTTGCTCAACCACCAGCATCAAGTGACCATCGACGTACTTCCCTGGTTCAACATGCTCGAGCGTGCGGGCGTCCTGGAGCAAAACCGGTCCCTTGCTCACGCACAAGGACTGGACCTCGCCACACTTGCCCTGCGCCACTTTCCGGGAACTTTGCTTCCAAACTCCCTCATCCGGGAACTCACCCGCCTCTTCGGTCTCGCGTCCAAGGATGTTCCCCTCACCTACGAACTCGCCGCGGATATCTTCATCGGCTCGTTCGGTCCGGTCTTCCAACGCGCAGCTCAAGAGGCCGCCTCCGTGGTTGGTGACACCGTGTACGCCCGTTACTACGGCATCGATTACGGCAAGATCCAGGCCATGGGGGGCGGGCCAGCGACAGCCCCGCGACCACTACATACGCCCCGCACCGCAGTGCCGGAATTCGACGCACTGGTCCGCTCCAGAGCCGGCATCGTCCCAACCCGCCGGGGGCGCGATGTCGCCGCCAGTGGAACCGCCATCGAGCAGGCCCAAATCCTCACCACGCACAATCTTGCCGCATTGGTGAACGCGGGGATCACGCTCGACTGGGGAGCACAAGCACTCGATGCCTGGAAAGCCACCAAGAACCACCTCGCCAAGGCGACCGGAGCGAAGCACCTGCACCATCAGAAGAACGCTGCCTACGCGTGGCGGCAAACCGTCTTCTACCTCGCACTATCGCCCCTCGAACAGGTTGCCGACTTCATGGACGACCCGGACGTCACCCGAGGGTTGGCACCCGAGGCCAGGTCCAAGGCAGAGGCGATCCTCCAAGGACTCAGGGAAACCATCGAGGCAGGTGCGCCCGTGGATGGTCCCTTCCTGGGTTGGGTTGCCCGACCGAACAGTTGATGACGAAGGGATCCCCGGCTCCAGCGGACTTGACCGTGATGGGTTTCCGAACTGGGGCTCGTGTTGGGGCAAGCTACCGGCAGTTGCGGGTACGAAACTAATTCGGCGTCAGAGATTCACAGCCGAGTTAACGGCGTCTCGGAAAACTACAGTTTATTGAGACATTGATACGGGCTCGGTTCTGGTTGAGGCTGCCTCGCGAGACTGGGAAGATCATGAAACCGCAGATCGTGTACGAGCGTCGCCGGAACGCGTCATTGACCTCGTCTGGAAGCTGCGCGTAGAGGTGGCTCAGTTTCCTCCGAATGTCGCGTCGCAATCGTGTCGCTTCCGAGAACAAGTCTCGTGCCTTCTGCTTCATACACAAGATACGGTGAGCGAACACGCCCAGCGTGAAGCTCGAACGGCCGCCCGTCAGGGAGCGGTTTGCCCCATAGGAGCTGGTGGTATCGCCGGAGTGTGGGGCTGTGACTGTCGGGATCCTTGCCCGTCGGAGTGTCATCGAAGAAGTTGTAGTCGACGCCAATCTCTCTATGCTCGTCCATGAACCGAAACTAACAGGAGCCGATGTCGGTTCGCTCCTCTCGACACGCTACGTGCCTTCGTCGTAGCGCCAACCTCTGTACCGATACTCCACAAAGCAGTGAACGCTCGGCAGCAGCGGCACCGTTTGACGCATCAACCAGAGACAAATAACTAATACCGCGGGAGTACCGTCGTTGACACCGGTCCACTCAGGATTCCCTACGCGTCACGAGAAAATGCCAACTCTACGCCCGCGGCAACCGAACGCGACAGTTGGTATCGGCGGCGACGATATTGAAGATGCGAGGCACTTCACCCATGTCTGGTGCATGGCCACTTTCACCGCCCGGTGCCGCTCCCCCGCCTCGCACGCCGATTGAGCAATAAGCGTGTGACCCGCTTCAGTTTTGCGCCCGGGTTTCGAGAAGCTCTGGTTGCATCGCCAGCGCGGTCCTGCTTGCCACGCCACGGCGTTTGACGACGGCAGAGTTGTGCTTCTCTATTCTCTAAGAGACCGGCCTACCTGCGTCCGTAGCTTTTCGCGGTTCAACTCGGATGAGACCGGACAACGGGCTTGCAACAATTGTTGTCCACGCCCGCGGCGAGAGCAGCCGACCGGATCGTCGCAACCCAGGGCCGTTTGTTCTACGCGGAACCTCTTCCCCGCGCGGGCGCGGGGCGGTTAGGCTCAGTGCAGGAAGCCCCGGCCGGCCCTGGGTCCGGCGCGCTCACTCTAGGAGAGTTCAATGAAGAAGCTCATCAACGACCCCAAGAACGTGGTCACCGAGGCGGTCGAGGGATTCGCTGCCGCGCACGCCGACATCGTGCGTGCATCGACCGATCCGATCTTCCTCGTGAGGTCGGACGCCCCCTCAAACAAGGTAGGCATCGTCTCGGGCGGCGGAAGCGGCCACGAGCCGATGCACGGCGGATTCGTGGGATTCGGGATGCTCGACGCGGCCGTCCCCGGCGCCGTCTTCACCTCGCCGACCCCGGACCCCATCCTCGCCGCGACGGCGGCGGTGAACGGTGGCCGCGGGGTGCTGCACATCGTCAAGAACTACACCGGAGACGTGCTCAACTTCGAGACCGCGGCCGACCTCGCCGGCGCGGACGGCATCGAGGTGCGCAGCGTGATCGTCAACGACGACGTCGCGGTCAAGGACTCGCTGTACACCGCAGGCCGGCGCGGCGTGGCGGGCACGGTGCTCGTGGAGAAGATCGCCGGGGCGGCCGCCCAGCGCGGAGACTCCCTCGACGAGGTGACGGCCGTCGCCCAGAAGGTGATCGGCCAGGTGCGTTCGATGGGCGTGGCGCTCACCCCCTGCGTCGTTCCCCACTCGGGGGAACCGAGCTTCACGCTGGAGGACGACGAGATCGAGATCGGCATCGGCATCCACGGCGAACCGGGGCGGGAGAAGATCAAGCTGCAGCCGGCCGACGCGATCGTCGACCGCCTGCTCGGCCCGATCCTCGAAGACGTGCCCTTCACGTCAGGTGACAAGGTGCTCCTGATGGTGAACGGGATGGGCGGAACCCCGCAGGTGGAGCTGTACATCGTCTACCGCCACGCGGCAAAGGTGCTTGCCGAGCGCGGGATCGAGGTCACCCGCTCGCTCGTGGGCAACTTCACGACGTCGCTGGAGATGCAGGGCATGTCGATCTCCGTCCTCAAGCTCGACGACGCGCTGACCGAACTGTGGGACGCCCCCGTCCAGACCGCCGCACTGCGCTGGGGCCGCTGAATTGTGACGACAACAAGTGAGCACGACAACACGACAAGAGGAGAGGAAACCCCATGAGCCTGGGTGTCGACTGGATGATCGGCTGGGTGAGGAGCAGCGCCGCCGTCATCGCCGCCCACAGGGTGGAGCTGACCACCCTGGACCGGGACATCGGCGACGGCGACCACGGAGAGAACATGGACCGCGGATTCTCCGCCGTCATCGCCAAGCTCGATTCCCTGCCGGCGGACGCCATCCCCGCCGACGTGCTCAAGCTCGTGGCCACGACGCTGATCTCCACCGTCGGCGGGGCGGCGGGACCGCTGTACGGAACCGCGTACCTGAAGGCGGCCGGCGCGGTGGCCGGCCTGGCGGAACTCGACGGCGGCGCCCTGGCCGCGCTGCTCCGGGCCGCGAGGGACGGCATCGTGCTCCGGGGGAAGGCCGAGAGCGGCGACAAGACCATGGTCGACGCGTGGACCCCCGCGGTCGACGCCGCCGATGCCGCCGTCGGGCAGGACGGCGACGGCGCGGCAGTCCTTGCCGCCGCCGCGGACGCCGCGGAGCATGGTGCGCTGGCGACCGAGCCGCTCATCGCGCGCAAGGGGCGCGCCAGCTACCTGGGCGAACGTGCAATCGGGCACCGCGACCCCGGCGCCCAGTCGACGGCCCTGCTGCTGCGGGCCGCGGCCGACGCCGCCGCCCGTCCGGCGGCGCCATGACCGTGGGTTTGGTCTTCGTCTCCCACAGCGCCAAGATCGCCGACGGGCTGGTGGAATTGGCCCGGCAGATGGCACCGGATGTTGCCCTGGTGGCCGCGGGGGGAATGGACGACGGCGGCATCGGCACGAGTTTCGGCCGCGTGATGGACGCCATCACGCGGGCCGAGTCAGGGGACGGCGTTCTCATCCTCTGCGACCTGGGCTCCGCCATCCTCACGGCCGAAACCGCGCTCGACTTCCTCGACGACGACGAACGGTCCCGCGTGGGCATCGTCGACGCCCCGCTTGTCGAGGGCGGCGTCGCCGCCGCGGTCGCGGCACAGACCGGCGGTAACCGCGACGCCGTCGCGGCGGCCGCCAGGAGCGCCGTTCCGGCGGCCGCCGCCCCTTCCCCGACCGATGCGGCCACAAAATCCTCCGGTTACTCGCGAGTGGTGACACTGGTCAACCGCGACGGCCTCCATGCGCGTCCGGCAGCCGACTTCGTGACTCTCGCCGGCACCTTCCCGTCCGAGGTCACGGTGAACGGCGTGGATGCGACGAGCCTGCTCGCGATCATGGCACTCGGCCTCGTCCGCGGCAGCGACGTGGAGATTGCCACCGTCGACCCGGACGGCAGGAGCGCCGTCGACGCCCTCGCCGATTTGCTGGCGTCAGGTTTCGGGGAAGACTGAGCGGCCCCGCGCCGTCACAGGGGGTGTATTGGTATGCATCTGACTGGTTTCGCGGGCTAGCTTTGCCAGAGTTCCAGTGTTGACCATTCGGTAGGAACGCCCAGGCATGCGCTGGTGAGAACGTCGGATTCGGGGAATGTCTCAAGGAGGCCGACAACCCGGCCTACCCACCCGCATTCCGGGTCGATCGACTGCAGCAGGTAGGCCATCACAGCAAGCACGTTGTACAGGCCGAACACCTGCTTCGAGGATTCCTCATCCTTTAAATGGTCCAGGAGAGGTACCTGCCCCTTGCCCGGCCGCTTGGGTGCTGAGACGAGTTTCCGGTTGAAGAGACGAGCATGGTGCGCCGATACGTTCCGCACGTAGTTGAGGCTCGCGATCCAGCTACTCATGATCCGTTTCGACGGCGCCCCGTACGTTGCCGCAATCTCGGTGGCCAACGAATTCTTGAGGCCGGCATACATCCGACTCAGGTGTCCGAATTCCATGATCTCCGTGAGCGCCCAAATGGGCATCTGGCCATCGTACTTTCGCCGAAAGTGAGCCACAAATGACTCATCCGACCCGCTCTGACGGTCATGTGTCCGGATGATCAGGGCCTCATGCCGACTCGGTTCAGGGGCTCCGGTGTCGGGGTCGGTCCGGGGACCAGTGAAGGAAGACACGAACTGGCAGGGATCCAAGTGGGCAAATGGGGATTCTCTCCCCAGGGTGTAGCCGATCTGCATGCGGAGGGAAATTTCGATTCGCTCGATTCCCTCAAGAACCAGCATGCGCAGGCTACGGTCGAAATCGATCAGGGCTACCGCATCGTCTATCGAGGTGCCAGCACGATACGTACCCAGGATATTCACTCGCATGTGCCCGGAATCGTCAATATAAGTCTCGGATTTCCGGAACGGGTAGAGGTAGCCTGTCAGCCGGTAGTATCCCACGGCCCGCAACAGCTGGATCCCGGTGTCCCGGTTGGGGATGGAAACACCAGATGATTCCAGCTTCTGAAGCTGTTCCTCTACCGATAGCCACTTCTTGGTGTACTCAGCCATGGACTTCCCTGTTAAAGAAAATCAGCCCGAGCCGTGAGGCGAGCGGGCTGATCATGATGTAACGAGCATAGCAGAATTCCCTCGACTGGCTGCGTAGAGTCGCACAACCGCAGCGCGCCCTGATCCACCTAGGCCATCCCGGAATCCATAGCGCCTCCTTTTGCGCTGCTGATTCATTCCCCGCCCAAACTGACGTACCTGTAGTCCGTCGCTCGGCTGGCGCCAAGGATCTTGCCAATGTCGACGGGCTTGATCGCTTGGGTCTCGTACTCTTGGGCACGCTTCAATTTCCCTTGATCGGCTGTGATTTCCCGTCGGCGGGAGATGGCTCTCGTGGATTCCAAATCGTCGATGAGCTCCAGGCGTTTGTGGGTGTTACGTCCCGCCTGTCCCGCCTACACGCCACGACTTCCTCCTGGCCGTTGCCGAGTTGTCAAGCATCTTGTCCAACTCGGGACTGCTGACTCGGGTTCCGCTGACACCGTGGTCGACGAAGATCCGATCATGCCCCGCCCTTTCGAGGGCATTCATCTGCAGCTAGGAATTTTGGTCCATCGTGCTGTCCTGTGCATATCCGATGCAGGCCAATCGGCTCTTGAAAGTCTCGTAGAAGGTTCAAGGACCTTACTGACTACCGTGATGGCGCGAACAGTGCGAGCTGGATTCAAGCCATGGCTCGCAATTGCTTCGTAAAGTTCAGCGACCGCTCGGTCGGGGTCGTTGGCGTCCCTCTCGAGGGGCGCATCACGGTGAACCGCCGAGTAGTCTTCTCCAATGCCTCAAAATGTAGTAGCGCTCCCCCGCCGGCCGGCCGCCAACGTGCATTGGATCTCCAGCCAGGGGCGTCCCGGCTGCCGTGACATCGCAAGGATGGAGCCGTTTATTTCGGGTTCGGGCCAGACTTGCCGCGCGAGTAACGAGTCACGCGGCCCGGCGACGACGGTGGCGCATCGTGAGGTTGGCCGACCCTTGGTCATCGTGAATGTGCCGGCTTGCGGGGTCGAAGTGTTACCGCGGTAGTTGTGGCTTGCGCCATGGCATCACTATAGTAAACATCGTCCACCTGAACGCCGTTCAATTGGACGGTGTTCAATTAGACGAAGTTCAGTCGAGCACCGTTCAGGATTGAAACGTAAAAGGATCTATCCCATGAGCAATCACCGTACCCTCCCAAACAGTTCCGGCAGCCGGAGGCTCGACGCCACCAGTCTTGCGCGTGTCGCAGTCTTCGCGGCGATTGTCGCCGTGCTGGGCCTTCCGGGCGGATTCAGCGTCGCCGGCGGCGTCCCGATCACCGTCCAGACGCTCGGCGTGATGCTCGCGGGCGCCGTTCTGGGACCGTGGCTCGGTGCCCTCTCAATGACCGTGCTGCTGGCGCTGGTCGCGCTCGGCCTGCCCCTGCTTGCGGGCGGCCGCGGCGGCATCGGCGTGTTCTTCGGCCCCTCGGCGGGCTACCTCCTGGGCTGGATCGTCGGCGCGTTCGTCATCGGCCTGATCGTGCATGCGGGCGGGCGCAAGCCGGTTCTGTGGCGGACGCTGGCCGGCGTGCTGACCGGCGGCATCCTGGTGATCTACGCCTTCGGGATCCCGGTGCAGAGCATGGTCACGCGCCTGCCGATCGGCGAGACGGCATTGATGAGCCTCGCATTCATACCCGGCGACCTGATCAAGGCCGTGACCGCGGCGATCATCGTGATGACCTTGGTCCGGGCATACCCCCGCGCCTTCCGCCGCGTCTGGGCCTCGAAGACGGCTCCGGTTCTGGAGCGCGTCTAGTGATCATCCCGGTGAGCGGTGGGGAGCCCGGCCTGCTCGGGCATCTCCAGCAGATCCGCGAGGCGGGTGACGTTCCCCTGGTCGGCGACGCTCGATGGTCGAAGACCCTCTGGGACGCCACGGTCGCCGCTGCCACGAAGGCCGAGCTTCCCGACGGAACCGCCTGGGCGACGCTCACCTCCGGAAGCAGCGGCGCGCCGCGGATCGTGCTGCGCACCGCGGAATCGTGGGCCGACTCGTTCGCTGCTATCAGCGGTTTTCTGGATGCCGGGCACGGGGATACCGTGGCGCTCCCAGCCCCGCCCGCTTCCTCGCTCACCCTTTTCTCCCTCGCCCACTCGCTCTCCGGCGGACCGCGCCCGGTGCTGCGGGTCACGCCTGAAGCCGACGCCCTGCACGGCACCCCGCAGGCGCTTCGGGCCGTGCTCGACGCGGGCGCGCCGCCGCGGCTGCGTGCCGCGTTGATCGGAGGATCCCACCTGGACCCGGCGCTCCGTGAGCGTGCCGAAGCGGCCGGCATCCGCGTGACCGCCTACTACGGTGCGGCCGAACTGTCCTTCGTGGCCTGCGACGAGGGCGACGGCTTGAAGCCGTTCCCCGGGGTCGATGTGGACATCCGGGACGGCGAACTGTGGGTGCGCTCCACCTTCATCGCCTCCGGCTATGCGGGCGCCCCCGGTCCGCTGCGCCGCGACGGCGAGTGGGCCACGGTCGGCGACCGTGCGGAACTCATCGACGGCCGCCTGCGCCTGCTGGGCCGGGCCGACGACGCGATCCTGAGCGCTTCTGCGACGATCGTGCCGGAGGAGGTCGAGGCGGTGCTCCGCTCGATTCCCGGCGTCCGCGACGCGATCGTGTTCGGGCTGCCGAGCGGCCCCGTCGGCGCCCTGGTCTCTGCATTGCTGGAGCTGGACGGCGATGCGCCGGCCGATCTCCGGCCGCTTGCCGCCGCACGTTTGGCACCGGCGCACCGGCCGCGCCGCTGGTTCGCCGGCGAGATCCCGCGGACCGCGTCGGGCAAGCCCGCGCGCGCCGAGGCCGTCCGTTCGGTCCTGGCCGGGGAGGTGGCGTCCCTTGCAAGCTGACCGCGATCCAGTGATCATCGCCGCCCGGCGCAGCCCGATCGGCACCCGCGGCCGCGCCCTGGCACAACTGCGCGTCGAGGAGCTTGCCGCACCCGTGATCCGGGCTGCCCTGGCCGACGCCGAGGCGGCGACCGGCTCGCCGATCACCGTGGCCGACGTACTCCTCGGAAACTGCATGGGCCCCGGCGGCAACCCGGGCCGCATCTCCGCACTGGCGGCCGGACTCGGCCACGAGGTCCCCGGCGTCACGGTGGACCGGCAATGCGGGAGCGGCCTGGCGGCCGTGCTCGATGCCGCGGCCGCGATGCGCGCCGGCGACGACCGCATGCGCGTGGCCGGCGGCGTGGAGAGTGCCTCCACCGCACCGGTCCGCTCGGTCGACGGCGTGGCCTATGGCCGGGCACCGTTCGCCCCCGCGGGCTTCGACGACCCGGAAATGACCCAAGCCGCCGAGGACCTCGCCGTGCACGACGGCATCCCGCGCGCCCGCCAGGACGCCCACGCGGCCCGCAGCCACTCCCGCGCACGTGCGGCCCGGGATGCCGGCCGGTTCGATGCCGAGCTGGTGCCGTTGTCCGGACTCCTTCACGACGACTCGATCGGCGGCGCGAAGCGCCTGCTCCCCCGCTTGCCGGCACTCTTCCCCGGAGGCTCGCTCACGGCGGGCACAGCAACGCGCATCGGGGACGGCGCCGCCGCCCTGGTGCTGGCCCCGGCGGGGACCGCACCCGGACTGGCGATCCGCGCGTCCGCCGTGGTCGGCTGCGATCCGGCGCTTCCGGGCATCGGTGCCGCCGGCGCCATCCAGACGGCCCTGCGCTCGGCCGGGTTGGGCCTTGCGGACATCGACGCGCTGGAGATCGTGGAGGCCTTCGCCGCACAGAGCCTCGCCGTGCTGGACCGGCTCGGGATCGCCGACGACGACCCGCGGCTCTCGGCCGACGGCGGCGCGCTGGCGCTCGGCCATCCCTGGGGTGCCAGCGGTGCTATCGCCGTGGTGCGCCTCTTCAGCCGCCTGGTGCGCGCCGGGGCCCCGGCCGGGACCCGCGGCGTCGCCGCCGCATCGATCGGCGGCGGCATGGGGATCGCCGCGGTGCTGGAGGTCGTCCGATGAACGCCACCGGAATCCACCTCAAGGGCGTCGGGGTGCGCCTGGGAGACACCGACGTGCTGCGGGACGTCTCCCTCGATCTCGACGCGCGCACCGTGGCCGTCATCGGGGAGAACGGCTCCGGCAAATCCACGTTTGCCCGGCTGCTCGGCGGCCTCATCACCAGGACCTCGGGCGAGCTGGGCATCCTGGGGATCGACCCGACCCGCCGGGCCGCGGAGCTGCGCCGCCGCATCGCGATCGTGTTCAGCAACCCGGACGCACAGATCATCATGCCGACGGTCGCCGAGGACGTCGCCTTCTCGCTGCGCGCGGACCGGCTCCGCCCGGCCGAGCTCGAGGCACGGGTGGCCGCGGCGATGGAACGGTTCGGCCTCACCGCTTTGGCCGAGCGGCCGTCCCACGATCTCTCGGGCGGCCAGAAACAGCTGCTCTCGCTCTGCGGCGCGTTCGTGCGCAACCCGGAACTGGTCATCGCGGACGAACCGACCGCCTACCTGGACGCGCGCAACGCCCGGCTGGTCGCCGACCACCTGTTCGAGGACGCCGGGCACCGGCTGGTGCTCGTCACCCACGACCTCGCACTGGCCGCGCGCTGCGACCAAGCGGTGCTGTTCGCCGGCGGTCGCCTGGCCGCGGTCGGAGAACCGGACGAGATCATCGCCAGGTACGAGGCGGTGCTGCGGTGCTGACGCTCTACCGGCCGGGAAACGGCTGGCTGCATCGCATGCCCGCCGGACCGAAGCTGCTGCTGGTCCTGTCCGTGGTCCTCGGCGTGTCGCTGCTGCCGTCGCACTGGTGGTCGGCGGCCGTCGCTGCGGCGGTGGCCCTCCTGGTTTACGCGCTCTCCGGCCTCGGCCCGGGCCTGGGCGGGATCCGCGAACTGGGCCGCCAGGTGTACTCGGTCCGCTGGGTCATCGCGATCACCCTCGCCAGCCAGCTGGTCTTCATGGGCCCGGAGCCCGCGATCGCCAACGTCGCCCGGATCACGGCCGCGATCGTGCTCGCCGCACTGCTTGCGCTCACCACGCGGGTGACCGCGCTGCTGGACGCCATTGAGCGCGGGCTGCGCCCCCTGGAACGGGTGGGCCTGGACCCGCAGCGGATCGCGCTGCTGCTCACCGTGACGATCAGCACCATCCCGGTGCTCGGCCGCCGGGCCAACGAGGTGCGCGATGCGCAGCGGGCGCGTGGGGCACGGAACAACCCGCGCACCTTCGTCGTCCCGTTCCTCATTGTGGCGCTCAAGCACGCGGACGAGCTGGGCGACGCGCTCACCGCGAGGGGCGTGCGATGAACCCCGGGCAACTCAACGACGGCAGGCCGAACGTGCTCGGTCCCGTCGTCGATGGCCAGACGCGGTGCATCCACTACCAAACCCCGCTCGACGTGATTGCCATCAAGTTCGAGTGCTGCCGCGAGTTCTACCCGTGCCACCTTTGCAACGCCGAGGCCGCCGACCACGATGCGGCCCAGTGGCCCGTCGATTCGCGCAACGAGCCGGCCGTGCTCTGCGGTGTCTGCGGGCACCTGTTGGCGATCGCCGAGTACCTCGGCGTCGATGCATGCCCGAGGTGCGCCGCGGCGTTCAACCCTGGATGCAAGCTGCACACCGAGCTGTACTTTCAGGATTAAAGCCCGGCTGCAGGATCTGCTGTCGATGGGGGCACCCTCGATCTGCCGTGGGCTTGTAGCTAGTGTGAAACGCAGCGAACACGAAGGAGCACGCCATGGGAATCCTCTCCGTCGACCTTTTCATCACCTTGGACGGTGTCTACCAGGGGCCGGGCGGCCCCGACGAAGACCTCGAGGGCGGCTTTGAACTCGGCGGCTGGCAGGGTGCGTATTCCGACCACGAGACCGGTGAGGCGGTCGGTGCCGGCATCGACCGCATGGACGCACTGCTACTGGGACGCAAGACCTATGACATCTTCGCGTCCTACTGGCCCACCCGGGGCGACGACGATCCCATTGCCGCGACCTTCAACGCCCTGCCGAAGTTCGTCGTATCACGTTCACTGGCCGACCCTGCCTGGCGGGGCACCACGGCGCTCTCGGATGTGGCGGAAGTTGCCTCGCTGAAGGACCGGTTCAACGACATCCACGTCATTGGCAGCGGCGACCTCGTGAGGTCGTTGCTCGATGCGGACCTCGTCGACCGGCTGAACTTGTTCCTCTACCCGCTCATCCTCGGTTCGGGCAAAAGGCTGTTTCCTGATGGCGCGGGTGTGCCCGCGGCGTTCCGATTTGCGCAGCCACCCAAGACTTTCCCGAAGGGCGCCATCCAGCTTTCCTATGAACGTGCCGGTGATCCGATCACGGGCGTCGACATCAGTGAGGTTTAGCGACCTACTTGGGCCGGTGTAGTTCGCCCCAGCATCCACGCGTGCCGTCATCGTGGAACGCAGCTGAATTCCGGCAATCAGCGTAGGGCGGTCTGGTTGACGAAGTTGGCGATTGCCCTGCTACTCCCCCGGGCAGATGTCCTGTTCATCATTTGCGACCGGCTGTTTCGGGTTCACGGGGTTGGGGGTGTCCGATAGACACTGCCACCGACGGTTCGGGCTGCGTAGCGTGGTGGACGTGGACAGAAAAGACGAAATCCGTGAGTTCCTGATCTCGCGCCGGGCGAAGATCACCCCGGAACAAGCCGGCATCCCCAGATTTGGGGAACTGCGACGTGTTCCGGGCCTGCGCCGTGAGGAAGTGGCACAGCTCGCCGGGGTCAGCACCGACTACTACACCCGGCTGGAACGCGGCAACCTGCGCGGCGCCTCGGACCCGGTGCTCGAGGCCGTGGCCACCGCGCTTCAGCTGGACCAGGCCGAGCGGCAACACCTAATGGACCTGGCACGGTCGACCCACACGCCGCCGCGACGGGGACCCCTCCGGCCTGCGCAGCAGCGGGTCCGCCCCGGCGTGATGCGGCTACTGGACGGAATGACGGGTGTGGCCGCCACGGTGCAGAACGGCCGCTCGGACGTGCTGGCTGCCAACCTGCTCGGCCGGGCCCTATACGCACCGGTTTTGAGCTCACCCGCTTCGCCGGGGGCTGACGTCCCGGAGAGGCGGCCGAACCAGGCGCGCTACCTCTTCCTCGATCCCGGCGCTGGCGACTTCTACCCCGATTGGCCCACCATCGCGGCCACCACGGTCGCCATGCTGCGCCTGGAAGCCGGGCGCAACCCGCATGACCGGGCGCTGAACGAATTGATCGGGGAACTGGCCACGCACAGCGGGCTGTTCTCCGCACTGTGGGCCGGGCACGACGTACGGATCCACACAGAGGGGACCAAACGCTTCCACCACCCGGTCGCCGGGGACCTGTCCCTGCACTACGAAACGCTGGACCTTCCCGGCGACGAAGGGCAAACCCTCTTCACCTTCACCGCCGAACCCGGATCCTCGTCCGCGAACGCCCTGGCATTCCTGGCCAGCTGGGCGGTGTCACCTCCCCAACCTTCCACCGCTGGCGATGCTGCCGACGGATCCCCCGGCCTTGGCCAGCGCCCCCACGCGCAGCCTGAAACACACAACACAGGAAAGAACGGACCATCACATGAGTGAGCAAAAGAAAAACACGACCGAGAAGAAAGTCTGGTTCATCACCGGTGCCGCGCGCGGCATGGGAACCGACATCGCCAAGGCGGCCCTGGCGGCCGGCCACGCCGTCGTCGCCACCGGCCGCAACCCGGAAAAAGTGATCCAGGCCGTGGGCGAAAACCAGGACCTGCTGGCCGTGAAACTCGACGTCACCGACCCCGCAGCTGCCGAAGCTGCCGTCCAGGCCGCCGTGGACCGGTTCGGCCGGATCGACGTGCTCGTGAACAACGCCGGGAACTTCTACGCCGGGTTCTTCGAGGAAATCACCCCGGAGGACTTCCGGGCCCAGATCGAAACCACCATGTTCGGGCCCATGAACGTCACGCGTGCGGCCCTTCCGGTCATGCGGGCCCAACGGTCGGGCCTCGTCGTCACGATTTCCTCCACCGCTGGCATCGCCGGCGGGGAGTTCCTGACGGCCTACGCCGCATCGAAATTCGGGGTGGAGGGCTGGGCGGAGTCCCTGGCGCCAGAAGTCGCACCGTTCGGCATCCGCACCATGCTCGTGGAGCCGGGGTTCTTCCGCACCGAGCTGCTCAGCCCGGCATCCACACGCTATGCGGCTTCCACCATCGAGGACTACGCCGAACGCACCAAGCAGACCGTCTCCGCCTGGCGAAGCATGGATGGACAGCAGGGCGGGGACCCGACGAAGCTCGCCGATGCCCTGATCCGGCTCGCGGCCCTGGACGAGCCGCCACTGCGGTTCGCGGCCGGCGCCGACGCCGTCGGGGTGTTCGAGACCCGGGCCAGGGATCTCCAAGACCAGGCCGACGCCCACCGCCAGCTTTCGGGCAACCTCGCCCACAACGGCACCTAAACACCGCACTTCGGGCGCACCCTGGGTTGATGGCGCAGGGCCAACCAAAAACACAAGCACACACCTCACAGAATCGAGACGATTTACCCATGAAGAACGCAGCACTGGGCGCTTTGGGCGTCTCCCGGATCGGCCTGGGCGCCATGACCATGGCGGGGACCTACACCACCGGCGGCGGGATCGACGACAATGAGTCGATCCGCACCATCCATCGCGCGCTCGATCTCGGTGTCACTCACATCGACACCGCCGAAATCTATGGGCCGTTCCACAGTGAAGAGGTCGTTGGCCGTGCGATCAAGGGCCGCCGCGACCAGGTCGTGGTCGCCACCAAGTTCGGACTGTTCTCCCACACCGGGGAACGCCGTCTCATCGACAGCAGCCCGGCGAACCTCCGTGCTGCTGTGGAGGGTTCTCTTAAGCGTCTCGGTACAGACCGCATCGATCTCTACTACCAGCACCGGGTCGACCCGAACACCCCCATCGAGGACACTGTCGGTACCCTGTCCGAACTGGTTGCTGAAGGCAAGGTCCTCCACCTTGGCCTGTCGGAGGCCAGCCCCGCCACGATCCGCCGCGCCCATGCGGTCCACCCGCTGGCAGCTTTGCAGACCGAATACTCGCTGTGGACGCGCGACCCCGAGGCCGAGATACTCCCGTTGCTGCGCGAGCTCGGTATCGGCCTCGTGCCGTACTCACCGCTCGGGCACGGACTTCTGACAGGGCAGATCCGCACCGTTGACGACTTCGCCGACGACGACTGGCGCAAGTCCAACCCGCGTTTCACCGGCGAGAACTTCCAACGCAACCTCCGGATCGTGGAGGAGGTCCGGGCCATCGGCTCCGAAACCGGGGCGACCGCTGCCCAGACCGCGCTGGCGTGGCTGTTGACCCGAGGCAACGACATCGCCCCGATCCCTGGTACCAAGCGAGTGGCTCGCGTCGAGGAGAACACCGCGGCCGACGGTATCAAGCTCAGCGCTGCGCAGATCGACCGGCTCAACAAGCTCACGCCCGCAGCCGGTGCACGCCACGACGAAGCAAACATGGCGAGCATCGACAGCTAAACACCGCCGCATGTGCGGATGAAGCTGACCGTCCCTGAAAGCAGGGACGGTCAGCTTCCGCCGCAGAGGGGAACGCTCCCGCACAGATCCTCAATGCGAACCCCATTTGGGTTCGGCGCCGACAAGAGCCGCCATTCCAACCTGTTGTTTAACCGCCAAACGACGCTAATAGTCACAGGTTGCGTCCGTGACAAGCTCGACTTCAATTCGGATCGCGCGGCCCACGTTGTCTGGGAACGTGGCTACTTCAATGCAGGTCATCCGGAACACTTGATCACCACGTGTGAATAGTTCTAGAGGAACAGTTTGAACCCCACATGCGACGGTTCAAAACCAAGGCGCTCATAGAACCGATGTGCATCTTCACGGGACTTGTCGCTGGTCAATTGGACCAACGCAGCTCCTCGCCTCTGACCTTCCGCGATGGCCCACTCCATCATCGCCGTTCCCAAACCATTGCCACGCTTTTTCTCATCCACGCGCACCGCTTCCACCAGCAGGCGCGTCGCACCCATGCGTGCAAGGCCTGGAATGATGGTCAACTGCATGGTGGCGACTACGGTGGCCGCGTCGTCAGTCACGACAACCAGCAATTGGGCAGGATCGGCGTCGATCGCATGGAAAGCGTCAATGTATTCAGTGCGGTCTTCGGCCGTAGCTGTGTTTTCGGCCCGCCTCAGCACGTCGTTGACCATGAGTTCGACAATGGGGACGACGTCCGATTCAACTGCCCTGCGCAGATGGAAGTTTTCGCCGGACAAAGTGAAGATTTCCTGGGTCATGGATTCATCCTTGCATGCGTGCGGGGTCCTGGCCCGACAGGGAAGGCCTAAAAGCATCCTGGCAAATTGTTCAACGCGGCACCTGGCGCACTCCCCTATTCGGCTGCTTGAATTCATGCCTCGGAGAGGCTGACGTCGTTCCTCCAAGCTGGTTGAAACCACTGAACCGTGCTTTTCTTGATTCAAGGGGATGCCAGGAGGCCACATGAAACGCCACCATGATCGGAAGGTTGTCGTTCAGGCAGTCGCTTTCACGCTCGCGATCACTGCCACGCTTATCCTCCTGCTGATCCCCGGATACACCGAAGTAACGCAATCAAGCGACGGGCCAGAGCAGGTCAAGAACTCGACGTTGCTCGAGTCCATGGGACCGTGGATCTTCGTGCCGCTGCTCATCCCCGTCGTGCTCACCGGGTTGCCTCTCGTGTTCATGGGACGCCCACAGGGCTATGCATCGGTCGCGGCCGTCATTGCCCTCGCCATCTTCACGGTCCTAGGAGCTCTAAGTATCGGTTGGTTTTACCTCCCGGCCACCGGCGTCGCTTTCATCGCACTCTTTTTGCAGTCCACGAAGCCCATGGCGCCGAATGCCCCTCCAGAACTGAGCCATTGATCGCCCATCTGGCCCGATCGAGTGGCCAATTGGCGGTGGACCGTTGGACGACAATTTCTGGCTGTGCCAAGCCCGATCAATGGGCCAACAGGCAGCCCACGCTGCGGCACCGATTCAGAATGCTATATCCAAGGATGGATCCCGATGGATGCAACGACTCATTTCGGTGTGTACGGCCTTTGGAAACAGGATGGTCAAATGGTCCTCATCCGCAAGTCTCGCGGGCCGTACGCCAGCCTCCTCGATCTCCCGGGAGGTTCGCCCGAAATCAACGAAACAGAAGATCAGACGCTGGCGCGCGAGTTGGAAGAGGAATGCGGCGTGCTGCTGGACTCAATCCATCGACAAGAACGCTTCACCATTCACGTTGATCATTCCAGTACGGGAGAAGCAATCGATCTCACGCACAGCGGGCTCATAAAGTCAGTGAACGTATTCGGCCGGATCCGGCACCTCGGCGCTTTTGCGGATGTAGCTTCTGTTGAACTATTCGACACAAGCCATCATTCCTTGGAAGAACTCTCTCCCCTTGTCCTCGAAGCGATGTGCCGGTTCCCCGAATTCGGGTTCGCCTAGACCACTTACTGCGTACGAAGCCGGGTTTCTTCGACCATCCGCGGCAGTCTTATGGCCCGAAGTGGGTCCGTGGCAAGCCACCCCAGGCAGGGTCTTTCGTGAAACCCAAATGGAACGCCCGATGCGGGGCAACGGAGGCGATCCTTGGTCATTATGATGGGATCAAGCCCAAGAATCAGCTTGAACACCACCTGAGGCCGCACCGGAAGGAATCACGGAGTGCTCCGGCTCGGATTTCCCGGGCCGCAAGGAGAATCAGCCATGGATACAGGAGCAGAGCTGTTTGGCAAGCTCAGCGCGTGGTGCAAGGACCACCGTCACGGTGTGCGCAGCCGCGAGCAGTGGAAGAAGATGGCCTATGGAGAAGCCGAGGATATTCACCAAGAATTGATCGCAATGGGGTTTGCTCCGCTCAGTGAAGACCATTTGCGCAGGATCGCCGCCAATGCTGACGAGTGGTGGTGGAAACAGAACTCGCACAGCGCCTATGGGCGAGCACGCTCCCGCCACGGCAAAGGCAACCCGGTGAAGCCCACCGTGTTGGATACCGGGATTGACTAATGGAGCGAACGGTTCAAACTCGTCCCCGGTGGTTCCCAGCAAGGAGCCTACTGATGGCAAACACCCATGACCCTGGATACGGCAGTTTCTCGAGTGCTTGGATACCAACTTGTCGTAAGAACCCATCGATCTCGTCACGGACAGAAGCCCGATGGGTGTTGTCACGGCTGTCTGACCGGTGACGGGCGACCGGCAGGATCCGCCATTTTGCTACCGGGGCGGTTCAGGCACGGTTTTTTCGATGCGTGCCCGAAGAATAGGCACTCCAGGACCTTGCAGGTGCTCAAGGTAGGCATCCCGTCCGGACATCGTCATCACCAAGGCAAGAGTCGGCCCGCTAACTAGTGGGCCTGAACCCGCTGCGAATGGCCCGTCGTCTGCCCTCAGCTGGAGGCCCGTAGCGTTCGAACGGCTGGCGACCGCAAAGTTGCGGCTCGCGTAGAATTCCGCGACGGGTGTCAACGCCTCAATGCTCGGGGTACGGGAAATCCCCAGTGGGTGGCGGATATCTTGGGCATGCACAACAACTTCTCCCAGATATGCCGGGGTGTGGGAGGACGGTGCGATGTTGCTAGTGATAACGGCTCGAAACCGCTCCAGGGTATCGGCCGGGGTAGTGCCTAGGTGCTCCTGTAGCCGGCGTTGGTTGTGCACATCGGGTTGGAAACGCGCGCCGAGCATGCTGCGAAGCCATTGCCACTGGTTGAGGCTCGCCGCGGCGGTGAGATGCGCGACGACGTGCTCGACATCCCACCGCCCACATAGCGTTTCGCGATGCCATTGCTCCGTGTTGAGCGCCGATAAATCATCCGCCAGCGCGGCGCGTTCGGTATGCATGAGGGCCCAAAGGTTGCCTTCGGAAGATTTCGCCATAGCAGTTGTTCCCCTATTTCCGATTTCGTGGATTCAATCCTACGACGCGCCCACTGACGTTTTCGGGCGGCGCAAATCATCTGCAGGGTGGGCCTTGTTTAGGGAACGGATATATGTTCCCGTGACGGTTCCCCTGAAAGGGCTGCCGAACGGAACCTGCTGGACCCACTTTTTTGAACTCGTTGGCCTGCTCAAGTGCATATGCAAGAATCACAGTTGAGCCGCTGATCGTCGGCCAATGAATCGACTTAGGAGCACTACGCATGGGCGCATGGGATGTATCGGTCTTCGGCAACGACGACGCTGCGGACTTAATGTACGAGTTTGATGATGCCAACACCGTGGCCCAGGTTGTGCCTGTCCTTGAGGACGCGCTGGATGCGGTCCTTCTTTCGGCGCCGGAAGTGGACGCCTCCGACGGTGCAGCGGGTTTGGCGGCCGCTGCACTTGTAGTTGCGTGGAGTGAACCGGAGATGCTCGAGGACGATGGAGACTATGCCCCGCAGCCGTGGCCGCGCACCGCCGATCCCCTGCCCGGCCAGCTGAGAGCGAAAGCCGCGAACGTGCTTGACCGCATGAAAAAAGCCGAAGGGAACGAACTGGCCGAATTGTGGGCCGAATCGGGTCAAGCTGAGGAGTTCGTAGCTGAAATCGCGCGCTGGAGCGCACGCTTCGCCTGAGCACATGACTTTGGTTCTATTCCCTCGGACAGCTGCGGTTTTGGACGCTAAATGTTGCGGCTCCAGGCGCCGGAACCCGCGGCAACCTACAAGCGCGATGCGTTTGGCGACATCTGGACCGCATCCCCAGAAGGAGGGGCCTCTGAGTCGGCAGGTCTTCGCCAGAGCAAACGTGCTTGGTTCTTTCGTTTGCCGTGGTGAAGAAGCATCAGCCAGATCGCCAGCAAAAAGGCCATGAATGCAAGAATTCCCAGTGCAATCAAGGTGTTTCTGTGCCCCAGGTTGTGGATGAGCACCGACCCGACGATGGGCGCTGCTGCCTGGGCGAGCAGGGACGGCAAAGCGATGCGGCCCATGATTCGCGCGTATTGGTCCTGGCCGAACATCGCCAACGGCACGGTCCCGTGGGCGATGGAATTCAACCCGATCCCGACCCCGTAGACAACGACGAGGATCGCTGGCGCCAAAATCCCCATGCCTAGGAACCCGATGGACACTGCCATCGCGAAGGTCGCGGTCAGCAGCGTCCAAAGTGGGTGCTGTTTTCGCCCGATGACAAACTCCAGGAACCGGGCACCCACCTGTGAGGGGCCGATGGTTGCGGCGAGAACGACGGCGGCGGTGCCCGCGATCCCGATACCTGCCAACATGGAGAACATGTGGACCGACATCAACGCGGCAATGGACGTACCCAGCGCGGAGATGGTCGCAACCAGGATGATCAACAACCATCTGGGGCCCGAGGCTCCGGATGTCGCGTGGTTCGAGGCTGGTGATCCGCCACCGGGCGTTGGTCCACATGGTTGTCTCGGAATCGTGAGCGCATAGAGGGGTGCGGTGATCACCAGGTGCGCCCCGGCGTAGACGAGGGCCGTCCACCGCCACCCGACCACGTCGACCAGCAGGGTGCTCAGCGGCCAGCAGATGGTGCTGGCGAACCCACCAAACAGCGTGAGCAGGGTGATGGCCGAGCGCGCCGAGGAACCATACGTGTGTCCGAGTACCGCGAACGCTCCGCCGTAGAGTCCGCCACTCATTCCCAAGCCGAGGATCAGCCATGCGCCGAGGTACCACCACTGGTTCGGGGCCATGCCGAGTACGGCCAGGCCCAGTGCGAGCAGCAGGGCGCTGGCGATCAGGACGGTGCGGCCGTGGTTGCCTGCCACCAGCGCACCGACGCGTGGCGAGCCAAGGCCCGCGATGACGAGGCCCACCGACACGCCCGCCACGACCAGGGAACTCGGCCACCCGGTGTCGATGGCGATGGGTCCGGCCAGCACCGCCAGCAGGTAGAAGGTCGAGCCCCAGGAGAGGACCTGCCCGATGCCCAGGCCGGTGACGACGTAGCCGCGCTTGGTCGTGAATCGCTGGGTGAGGGCCATGTTTAGACCAGTGCGGGGGTGTTGCTGATCGTCAGGGCTTCGGTGTCTTCGCCGGCGGCCAGGAAGTGCGTGACGTCCAGGGCCGCGACGCAGCCGGATCCGGCGGCGGTGATGGCCTGGCGGTAGGTCGCATCGATGACGTCGCCCGCGGCGAAGACGCCGGGAAGGGAGGTCTTGGAGGTGCGGTCCTTCACGGCGATGGTGCCCGCCGCGCTGAGTTCCAGCTGGTCGTTGACCAGGTCGGTGCGCGGGTCGTTGCCGATCGCCACGAACACCCCGGTCACCGGGAGGCTGCTGGTTTCTCCGGTGAGCAGGTTCTCGAGTCGCAGGCCGGTGACCTTGCCCTCGCCTTCGATGTCGGTGACGGCGCTGTTCCAGATGAAGGCGATCTTGGGGTGGGCCAGGGCGCGGTCGGCCATGATCTTGGAGGCGCGCAGGGTTTCGCGGCGGTGGACGACGGTGACCTTGGAGGCGAACTTGGTCAGGAAGAGTGCTTCCTCCATGGCCGAGTCGCCGCCGCCGATCACGGCGATCTCTTGTCCGCGGAAGAAGAATCCGTCGCAGGTTGCGCAGGAGGATACGCCGTGGCCGGTCAGTCGCTTTTCGTTCGGCACGCCCAGGGTGCGGTAGGCCGAGCCGGTGGAGAGGATGACGGTGCGTGCCAGGTAGGTGGTGCCGTTTCCGGCGGTGACCTTCTTGATGTCACCATTCAGATCCACGTGGGTGACGTCGTCGAAGAGGATTTCGGCACCGAAGCGTTCGGCCTGCTGCTGCATGTTCTCCATCAGGTCCGGGCCCATGATGCCTTCGGTGAATCCGGGGAAGTTTTCGACCTCGGTGGTGTTCATGAGTTCCCCGCCCGCGGTGACCGAACCTGCAATGACCAAGGGGGCCAAGTCCGCGCGGGCGGTGTAGATCGCCGCGGTGTATCCGGCGGGGCCGGAGCCGATGATGATGACGTTGCGGATGGTCTCGGTGGTGCCGGTGCTCATGGAGAAGCCTTTCAAGACGGGCGGGAAACGAAGCGTGCAGCGTTGGTGCGTGCGGGGTTGCGCGTGGGTTTAGTGCGAGGCGAGGAGTCGGTGCTTGAGGTCCTTGACGCGCGCATGGATGTCGTCGCGGACCAGTTCCATGCGTTCCCGGCCCTCGATGCCGCGCACGCTGGGTTCGTCGGTCTCCCAGATTTCGATCAGGACACCGTCGACGGCCGGAACCTTGGCCTCGGTGCCCAGAACGACGACGAGCCCTGCGGCCCTCATGTTCTCCTCGGTCAACGCCTTGGGCTTTTCCGCGCTGATGTCGATGCCCAGATCCAGGAGGACCTCGGCCGAGAGCACGTTGATGGCTGCCCCGGGCTTGGTGCCGGCCGAGGTGACGATGATGTTGTCGCCGGCCTCGAGCTTCATGAGGCCGGCGGCCATCTGGGACTTGCCGCCGTTCTTGGCACAGACGAACAGGACGGCGGGCTGTGCTGCCGGTGAAATGTAGCTCATGGGTCAGGCCTTCGGGGTCAGGGTTGCGGCCAGGGAGTCCAGGGCGCCGGGAACCAGGGAGTAGTAGGCCCAGACCCCGCGCTTCTCGCGGTTGAGCAGGCCCGCCTCCACCAGGATTTTCAGGTGGTGCGAGACCGTGGGTTGGCCCAACTCCAGCGGCTCGGAGAGGTCGCAGACGCAGGTCTCGGCCGCTGGGCTGGTGGAGACGATGGAGAGGATGCGCAGGCGGTTCGGGTCCGCCAGCGCCTTGAAGCGCGCGGCGAGGGCCTCGGCATCCGTGGCGAGCAGGGCCCCCTGTCCCTGGGAGGGGACGCAGCACGGGGCTTCCGTTTCACTAGCGGAAACCATGGGGATGTTTTCGCTTGGTTCTGTGGCCACCGGTGTAGGCATCAGCCTCACCCTCGCTTTCATTCGACTCCCCAACGGGAGATTGACAATCGTCGATATATGCAAGCATACTCGATGCATCGAGGTTCGTCGATGTCTAGTTTTTGGAGAGAATTTGCCGTGACAAATACCGCCGCCCCCGCCGACACGGGACACATCACCGCCAAGCTATCCACCCTGGACCGGTACCTGGCCGTCTGGATCCTGGCAGCCATGGCTCTGGGCCTCGGCCTCGGGCGACTCATTCCGGGACTGGGCCACGCGCTGGATTCCATCAAGGTCGCCGGCGTCTCACTTCCCATCGCGCTGGGCCTGCTGGTCATGATGTACCCGGTCCTCGCCAAGGTCCGCTACAACGAAACCCGACGCGTCATCGGCGACAAGAAACTCATGATCACCTCCCTGGTGATCAACTGGGTACTCGCGCCGGCGTTCATGTTCGTCTTGGCCTGGATCTTCCTGGCGGACCTGCCCGAGTACCGCACCGGGCTGATCATCGTCGGACTCGCCCGCTGCATCGCCATGGTCTTCATCTGGAACGACCTGGCCTGCGGGGACCGCGAAGCTGCGGCCGTGCTGGTGGCCATCAACTCCGTCTTCCAGGTCTTCGCCTTCGGCGCCCTGGGCTGGTTCTACCTCCAGGTACTGCCGGGCTGGCTCGGGTTGCCGACCACCAGCGCCGAATTCTCCGTCTGGTCCATCACCCTCTCGGTGCTGGTGTTCCTCGGCATCCCGCTCATCGCCGGCTTCCTCACCCGAACCCTCGGCGAAAAGGCCAAGGGCCGTGTTTGGTACGAAAACAAGTTCCTGCCCAAGATCGGCCCCTGGGCCCTCTACGGCCTGCTGTTCACCATCGTCGTCCTCTTCGCCCTGCAGGGCGACGCCATCATCGCCAAGCCGCTGGACGTCGCCCGCATCGCCCTGCCGCTGCTGGTCTACTTCATCGTCGTCTTCGGCGCGAGCATGCTCATCGGCCGGTCCCTGGGCATGGGCTACGCACGCACCACCACCCTGGCCTTCACCGCCGCGGGCAACAACTTCGAACTGGCCATCGCCGTGGCCATCGCCACCTTCGGCGTCACCAGCGGCCAGGCCCTGGCCGGCGTCGTCGGACCCCTCATCGAGGTTCCCGTCCTCGTGGCCCTGGTCTATGTAGCACTCTGGTCCCGAAAGTTCTTCACCACCACCCCGTCCCTCACCACCCAGAAGGTCTCCGCATGAACACCACCGCTTCCAAGCCCTCCGTCCTGTTCGTCTGCGTCCACAACGCCGGCCGCTCCCAAATGGCAGCCGCCTTCCTGAGCAACCTTTCGGCCGGACAGATCGAGGTCCGCTCTGCCGGATCCGCGCCGGCAGATTCGGTGAACCCGGCCGCCGTCGCCGCGATGAACGAGGTCGGCATCGACATGTCCACCGAGGTCCCCAAGATCCTGACCACCGAGGCGGTCAAGGAGTCCGACGTGGTCATCACCATGGGTTGCGGCGACACCTGCCCGATCTTCCCGGGCAAGCGCTACGAGGACTGGAAGCTCGAAGACCCGGCGGGCCAGGGCGTCGAGGCAGTCCGCCCGATCCGCGACGAAATCCGCGCCCGCATCGAGACCCTCATCTCCGAACTGCTACCCGCCACCAAGTAACACCCCCTTCGAATCCCAGGAGTAGAAGAGCATGAACCAGACATACCCCGTGATCGTCATCGGCGCCGGCCCCATCGGACTGGCCGCCGCCGCACACCTGATCGAACGCAACCAGGACGTCCGCATCCTCGAGGCCGACAACAGCGCCGGAGCCGCCATGGCCGCGTGGGGCCACATCAAGCTCTTCTCCACTTGGCGTTACAACATCGACGCCGCCGCCCGCCGTCTCTTGGAAACCCCCACCGACAGCTACGCGGGTGAGTGGGAAGCGCCGCGGGAAACCCGCCTCCCCACGGGTGCCGACATGGTCGCCGAATACCTGGAACCCTTGGCCGCCCACCCGGCGCTGGCCCCCAAGATCAGCTACGGCCACCGCGTCACCAACGTCACCCGCATCCGGGCAGACGGCATGGGCGTGGACAAGACCAGCTCAAGGAATCGCGAGGATTCCCTCTTCCTGGTCCGCACCGAAACCGCCACGGGAACCGAGGACGTGCTCGCCCGCGCCGTCATCGACGCCTCGGGAACCTGGAACATGCCCAACCCGGTGGGGCGCTCGGGCATCGAGGCCATCGGCGAAGCCGAGGCCCGCGAAGCCGGCTTCGTCACCTCGCCGCTGCCGGATCCCCTTGGCACCGACCTCGAACGTTTTGCCGGGAAGACCGTCCTCGTCCTGGGCGCCGGGCACTCGGCGGCCAACACGCTGATCAGCCTCGGCCGGCTGCGCCAGCAGCACCCGGACACCACCGTTCTCTGGGGTCTGCGCGGTACCGCCAACCCGGTTCGCCTATACGGCGGCGGGGCGGCCGACGAGCTGCCGGCCCGCGGCCAGCTGGGCACGTCCCTGCGCCGCTTCGTCGAGAACGGCGACATCACCATCCTCGAAAACGTCTCCGTCGCCGCCCTGGAAACGGGCGACCGCTTGACCGTGATCCTCGCCGAGAACAGCAGCCTCGTCGTTGACCAGGTGGTTCCGGCCACGGGATTCCGCCCCGACCTGTCAATTCTTTCGGAGCTGCGCTTGGACCTTGACCAGATCGTGGAGGCCCCGCGCGAACTGGGCCCGCTCATCGACCCGGAGTTCCACAGCTGCGGCACCGTCACCGCGCACGGCGAACGCATCCTGGCGCACCCGGAAACCGACTTCTACATCGTGGGGATGAAGAGCTACGGCCGCGCCCCGACGTTCCTCATGGCAACCGGCTACGAACAGGTCCGCTCGATCGCCGCGGCCCTGGCCGGGGACCGCGCGGCTGCTGACCTCGTGGAGCTGGAACTCCCCGAAACCGGTGTGTGTTCCACCGATCTGGGCGGCTCCTGCGACCTGTCGGCAGAGGCTGAAACGGCAAGCGGCTGTGGCACCCCCGAGCCGGAAACCGGTTCCTGCTGCGGCGCCCCCGAACCGGTGACCATCGGGTTCGCCACCGGAACCCTGCACGGGCACGCCGAACTGGTCAGCGAACAAACCGGGAGCTAAATAGCGGGCGCAAGTTCCGGCTCCCGTCGGCCTTTCAAGCCAAGCACGGATTGTCGACGGACCCCTCGGGATCGAAATGCGTGCCGAAGTCGCCCCGTTCCCGGCGACGGGGCGACTTCGGCCGGGCTTGCCGGCATCGGCCAATGGTGAAGCTCCGGTCAGCGGCGCAGGCGCAGGGCGGCGAGCTTCTTCCTGGCCTTGGGGTATTTCTGCGCCGCGGCACGGGCGATACCTCTCTCGATTTTCAGGATCCGGCGGTAGGCCTTGACGGTTCCCTCGGGCAGGGTCGGGTCCGTGACCAGCTCGTCAAGGAGAGCGCGGACCATGACGCTGTCGTGGTGGTCCCCCAGAATCCTCTGGAGCCGATGGGCGCCGAGGGAGATCTTTCGGGCGCGTTTTCCGTGGATTTCGGCTACGGAATCGGCGACGTGCAGCAGCCGTTTGGCATCCTTGCGGACATGGTGCAGCGCAACGTCCCGGGCGCTGCCGGCCTTGCTCCTGGCAACGGACTTGTGCGCGCGATCCAGGCGCTTGGCCGTCCCGTTGACCAATTTTGCCGTCTCGCCGCGGGCGGGCCTGGAGGCCCGAGGTCTTGCCGGCGGATCGTCGCGGAACCGCTCAAGATCGTCCAGCAGCCGGTAGTAGCGATCGGATTCAAGAACCTTCAGAAGCTCCCTGTAGTCGACGTTGTAGGCCGTGCCGATTTCGCGCTCCATGGGTTCGGAAACGGGCCCGGCCCGGAGCGGCTCTGGCAAGTCGCCGACGTGCCGACGGAGCCGTTCGCGCATGACCTCGGCATCGCGTGGACGGCCCAGGATCCCGGCGAACCATTTCAACTCGGCACCGATCCCCTGCGCCGCGTCCTTGGCGAAGAGGTCGGCGTACGTTGAAAGCGCGGACCGCAGCCGTCGGGTCGCGGATCTCATTTGGTGGACCGCATCCGGAAGTTCCAGCCGCACCCCGGCGTCGTTGCTGAGCAGCTCGTTGAGGTGCACCTCCAGATAGGCCGTCACGACGTCGATGACAGGCCCGTTCTTGCGCGGCTTTCCGGTGCCGGTGGCGCGTTCGGGAGGGAACGTTCCACCGAGCGCGCGGGCCAGTTCGGAGCTTTGCCGGGAACGGCTGGCACCCGTCGCGGTCAGCGTCTCCTCGGTCGCGGAGAGCACGTCTTTGTCTCCGTGCACGAGCAGCAGCTGCCATTCGCGCCACTCCAGGCGGGAACCCTCGGGGTGCGTCGCTTCGGCATGGATGCGGTCGTCGGCGAAGTCTGCCAGGTGTTTCCCTCCGGCTCCGTAGAGACGGTAGGTGCTGCGCCGGGTACCCAGACGTGCAATGGGTGAAAGGTTGTTGCCGCGGGTGTATGCCAGCACGCGGGTGAGCATCTCCCCCGGTACTACATCGGGTTGCCCCAGCGGGGCGTTGATTTCCTGCCACTGGGCTGTCCCGTCGGGGATGCGGAGTTGCCACCCGTGGTCCATCCCGCCGGTGTGGCGTCGAAGGGTGATGCGCCGGATGGCCAGGGCCAGGGTCGCCGTGTCGAAATAGACGGCGTCGAGCCGGGAATCGACCGGGTCCGCCACCCGTTCCACGTCCGGAATGTCCTGGAACACCGGCAGGGGTGTCGATGCGCCGACCTCGTAGGCGAGTTCCGCTCGGGCGTATCGGTCGGGTTTCATGGCGTTCCGGACCCCTGCCCGGTCATGCCGGGCCGCCCGGCCGCCTCCGAACCCCCGAGAAGCTGGGTGCTGATGTGTCTCTGGATCTTGCTCACGCGAGCCGTCCTTTCCCGGAACTGCAGGGGCATGGGGTGGTACATACAGGCAAGTCCCGGGGTACGGTCGTCGGTTGCCCCCACCCCGATTCTAGGACCCGGAGAACGCCCCTGCCAGAGCTGTACATTGATACCGGTGCACGGCTGGCCTGCCGTGCGTTCCCAACCATTCCGCTTCATGCAGGGCGGGGCCAGCTTGTTGAATTCATGGAACCATGGCGCGGCAGGGTGCCGTTGCCTCAATCGGACGCAGCCCAAGTCGGACGGCGTTTTGTCGATAGGATGGGCCCATGGCAAGGACGGCTGGAGAAAAGCTTGGATCGTTGGCCATTCCGCTGTTCGTATTGGCGATACTCACCGGAGTGCTGGCCGGCGCCGGTGTAGGTGCCGTATTTGGCCTGTTCCTGGCCATTCCGATAGCAGCCGATCCCGAGGTTCCGGGCGTCGGGAGCCCAGGGAGCTGGGCCATGATCCCGATACTTTACGGCATTCCCGTCGGCGGCTTCGCTGCCTTGGTTCCCGCTGTCGGCGCGTTGGCCGGGTTGTACGTCCATGCCGGGAAGGTACCCTTTCCTTCCGCCAGGGACCAATCGCTGGCAGCAGGCGTGGGTGCCGGTGCCACGTCGGCCCTGGCTGCCGGTGCCGCGCTGTTCCTGATGGATGCAAACGTGCCGGCAGTGCTGGCGGTCGGCATTGCCTTCTCCCTGGTTTCCTTCCTTGGCACCTACCTGGTTGCGGGCAGGTTCCTTCGCTACAAGGCAGCCAGGGAAACCATGGAAGGCGCACGCGACCCGGCCGAACGAAACGACGGCGTCATCGACTGACAGCATTCCCCATTGCGGTAGTTCGACACAGAAAGGGCTTGGCCCGCGCAATTCTTGCGCGGGCCAAGCCCTTTCTCGGCGGCACGGTCTCTCCAGACCGTGCCCGGTGCCTATCTGGTTGCCCGTTCGGGCAGCAGCGACCGGGCATCGGCATAGCCGTCGGCGACAACCGTCGTCGGGACGTCATAGACCCGCACGGCGCGCTCGGAACCGTCCCAGGCAGGCCAGCCGGGATCCCCCGTGGCGATGAAGGATACGGCGCTGGCGTGGACCTCGTCGGCCAGGGCCTGCGGCGGCTCGGTCCCCGCCAGCGGGGCGATGCGCTCTGAATCGAGGCAGTCGAACATGAACGGCACGTCCAGGCAGTGGCAGGCGCCGCCCATGGTGGGCGAGTTCCAGGCAAAGCGGTACAGCCAGGTCGGGGCCTGCACGCCCTCGCGCAGTTCCGCGAGGTTCAGGGCAGGCGCGCGGAACATGTGGTCGGTGACGTACTGGCCCACGAGGTCCGCGGTGCCCAATCCCGGGTGGTCGGCCACATAGGCCCCGATGACCTCGGGGTCGGCACCCACCGCGGCGAGGACGCCCGCGGCCGGGACCCCGGACAGCGCCTCCCCCGCGCCGGCAAGGACCATGCCGAACTCATGGTCGGTGGTGCCGAGGATCAGTTCCTTGTCCCCTCCAATGCCGGCGGCCAGCGCCTCGGCCGTCGGCAACGGGATGAGGTCGCCGTCGATGACGGGCCCAAGTGTCAGTCCGTCGCCAAGCATGGAGGCCAGCTCGGCGATGGGGTCGGCCTCGCCGTCGTTGCCGCCGACCGAGGAAACCTGACCCTGTAGGGCAAGGACCTCGGCCTCGGTCAGCATGGACAGCCCGGCCACCGTCGGAGCGACACCACCGAGTTCGGCCAACTTTCGGCCCAGCGCCTCGGATGCGTCCATCGTGACGTTGGTGGGCGGGCCGGAAAGTGAAATCACGCGGTTGAACAGCGGCTGTGCGCGCGGGCAGCCCAGCAACGTAAGCACAGCACCGCCGCCGGCCGACTGGCCGGAGATCGTGACGTTCGAAGGGTCCCCGCCGAAGGCCGCGATGTTGGCCCGGACCCATTCGAGCGCCAGCAGCCAGTCCAGGACGCCGCGGTTGCGCGGGGCATCCTCGATCCAGCCGAAGCCGTCGAAGCCGAGGCGGTATGACACGCTCACGGTCACGACGCCGTCGCGGTTGAACGCTGCTCCGTCGTACCAGGGGCTGGAGGGCGATCCGGCGACGTAGCCGCCCCCGTGGATCCAGACCAACACCGGCAGGCCGGCGTCGCCCGCATCCACGGGGTTCGGGGTGAACACGTTGACGTTCAGCGTGGATTCGCCGGGGATCGACGGCTCCGGGATCAGTGTCACCTCGGCCAGCGTCTTTCGCTGCGGCGTGGCGCCGTATTCGCCGGCCGGACGCACGCCTTCCCAGGGGCGGTGAGGCACGGGCGCCTGGAAGCGGAGACCTCCCACGGGAGGCTCGGCGAACGGGATGCCCAGGAAGGCCGCCGAACCGTCGCGCCAGGTGCCGCGAACCGCACCGGACCGGGTGACAACGACGGGCTGCTGAGAAGTGTTTGTCATGATCGGTGCTCCTAGCGAACGCTCTTGATGGGAACCAGCACGAACGCTGCAACGACCACGCAAACCATGCCGAAGATGAACAACGCGGGGTATCCGCCCAGCGAGCCGATGAGGATGCCGGCGATCGCCGGGCTCAGGGCCTGCGGGATGTTCGTTGCAACGTTGAGGATGCCCAGGTCCTTGCCGGCGGCGGCGCCGCCGCCGGGCAGGACCTCTGTCATCAGTGCGGTGTCGCACGCCATGTAGAGTCCGAAGCCGAAACCGTTGATGGCGCTCATGATGAACATGCCCGTCATGTTCGGCATCACGAGCGGGAAGGCCAGCCCGATGACCATGAACACGGTGGCCGCGTAGATGAAGACCTTGCGCTTGCCGATCTTGTCGCTCCACCAGCCACCCAGGGAGATCGAGATCAGCGTGGTGGCCATGCCGGAAAGCGCCACCAGGCCGATGGATCCGTTGGCCTCCGTCAGGCTCAGGCCGATGTAGTCGGTGAGGATGAACAGCTGGAAGGCGAAGACCACGAAGTAACCGAGGATGAAGAAGAAGCGTGCGGCGAAGGCCCACGCGAAGTCGGGGTTCTCCTTCGGGTTGATCCAGAATCCGGTGAAGAACTGCTTCCAGCTGAACGGCGTGCGCGGCATGTCCTTGCTGGAAAAGTCGCGGTTGAACACCACGAACAGGAGCGTTGCCACCAGCACGGCGATGCCGAAGACCGTGTAGCCCAGGCCCGCGTTGCTGGCCAGTGCCCCGGCGACCAGGACGCCGATGGTGCTTCCGGCCATGGTGCCGATTCCTACCATGGCGGAGGCGACGCCACGGCGGGAGGTCGGGAAGCGGTCGGGCACGATCGCCGTCATGGGACCCTGCAGTGCATTGAGCGAGACCTGGATGGTTGCCCAGAAGATGGCGATCCACAGGATGGACTGCAATCCGGAGAGCCCCATCAGGAACACGGCGCCGGCCGCGGCGCCGATGATCATCCAGGGCGCCCGCTTGCCCATCCGGCTGCGGGTGCGGTCGCTGAACGCGCCCACCAGAGGCTGGGCGAAGAGCGTGAGGATGAATGAGACGGTGCTGACGATGGCCAGGTTGGAGACCTTGTTTGTCTCGTCGATGGCCGCGACCTGGTTGGGCAGCAACACGGAAATGAGGCCGCTGTAGGTGGCAAAGAGCACCATCGAGGTGATGGCCAGTGACGGCAGGAGCGAACGGCTGACCGGTGGCCGCGCTCGGGAGTCGCCGGCCTGGGCAGCGGCGTCGGACAGGACGGTCTGGCCGGAGGGGCCTGCGTCGAAGGAAGGAGCTGGAGTGGACACGATATTCCTCATCGTTGAGTTTCCCGGGATCGAACTTCCGGCCGTCGGGGATTGACGGTGCTAATTGATGAGTATGCTGCCCACGAGGCAATAGTTCAAGGGTTGAACTATGTTAATTTACGAAGGGGATCCAGCAGCAGTCGGTCTCTGGCACTCCAGATCGCGCCCAGCAGCGCGGCATCCCCGTCCTGCCGACCTGCCACCACGATGGTCCCCTCTCCCGCTGCATCAGGCCAAGTCACGGGTCGGATGCCGACAAAATGTTCCGACACGGAGTCCGCAAGCCGCGCCCAGAAGCCGCCCAGGACAATAGCCTGCGGGTCGAACGACATGGCCAGGATCTGCAGCGCCCGGGCGATCCACCCGGCCGCACCGTCCCAGGCTGCCAGTGCCGCCGGCTCGCGGGCCAGGACGCGATCGGTGAACTCGTCAAGCGCCACCGCGAGCCCCCTCGCGGCCAATAGGGGCCCCAGACCCGCCGCGTGCAGGACGGCATCGGGTCCGGCAACCGTCACGAGGCATCCGCGCTGCCCGCAGCCGCAAGGCTCCCCTTGGGGCACGATCGGCATGTGCCCGAACGCCCCGGCCAACCGGTGGGCGCCCTCGACGACCGCGCCGTTGAGGATGATGGCCCCTCCGATGCCCGAGTTGCTCTTGATGTAGATCAAGTCCAAGGTGTCTTTGAGCCGCACAAGCTCCGCCATCGCCGCCACGGGGGCATCGGACACCAGCGACACGTCCTCGGGCACGCGGGGCTCCCGCCGCCGGAGCCCGCCCAGCACGTCGACCGCTCCCCAGCCCAGGTCCGTGTCCGCGAGGACCACCGGTGGTTCTGCGCCCACCGGGGCGAAGACGACGACGGTCATGTCTGCCAGGCGTCGACCCAGGTCTCGGCACGCATCGAGGGTCCGCCCCAGGACGGAGGCCATGACATCCAGGATGGGTTCGGGGTGGCCCATGGGACGGCCGTGCTGCTCGGCGATGCGCAACAACGGCTCGCCCGTGATCGTCGTGAGCAATCCGGTGACCCGGTCGGCGTCCAGCTGGAGGGCCAGGATCGCCGCATGGTCCGCGGCGAGGTTGAGCAGCGTCAGCGGCCGGCCCTTGCCGCGCGCGTTCTCAGGGGAGGCCTCGTGGACGATCGCGGCATCAAGCAACACCGCGGTCAGCGCCGTCACCGATCCACGGGTCAGGCCCGTCCCGTCGGCGATCTGACTGCGGGAGCTGGGTCCGTTTTCCAGCAGGTAGCGGACCACAATGCTCAGGTTGTGCCTGCGCACGTCTCCACTGACAAGGGTCCCCGCGGACTCCGCGGGTGCGGGGGAACTTCGAAGTGCCATGGCCCGAGTTTAGCCACAGGAAAGTGGAACCTACTCCCCCGATGACGCGGACGGCACCACTGCGTCGATGAGCGATACCAAATAATCAAGGTGGCCTGCCATGTCGATCCCGGGCTCCAGCATCCACTGCACCTGAAGGCCGTCGGCGACGGCAATGACAACCGCCGCCATTTTCTCCGGGTCGCGATCCGCGGAGAGCAGCCCGGCGGACTGCCTTTCCCGCAACGCCTCGGCGAGTGTGGCACGGAAGTCCCGGTATCTCCCCACGAAGAAGTCATGGGCGGGGTGGGCGGGGTCGCTGGCCGCGGCGGAGAGCGTTGCGTGGAGCTGGACCAGGCCAGGAACCTCGGCATTGTGCCGCATGATCGCGCTCAGCGTGGTGAACGGATCGCCGCCGGCGGAATGCTGCCTGGCAAAGTCGTCCTCATCGCGTTTCTTGAGGATGGCCGCCAGCAGGTCTTCCTTGGAGTCGAAGTAGTGCATCAACCCCGGCAGGCTCAGGCTGCACGAACGGGCCACCTCGCGCAACGAGGTGCCGCGGTAGCCTTCCCGGGAAAAGATCTCCAGGGCCGTGCGCAGGATTTCCTCGCGCTTGGCAACGCCTTTGGGGTATGGGCCTTTCGGAGACATGCCCCTGATCTTACAACACTTGTCGATCCTGGATTTCACCCTTGTGCAACAAAACGGCTCAATGTATGTTTTTGCTATTCACGCCAAGGTGGCGCCCATCCGAAAGGACAAGAGCTCATGAGAACACCACGCGCCGCGGATGCCCGCGGCCCTCTGCCGGACAGGTCGATCGGCTAGTGGCCGCCCAGATTGATCCGTCCGGCGAAGAGCCCTCGGTGCGGGCTGGTCGAGGTGCCACGCAGGGCATGCCCGACAACGGCCGCAGTCGCTGGCAATGGCTTGCCGCGGTGATATCCGTGGCCTTTGCCGTGCTGATGATGCTTGCGTTGATACCGGCACCCGCGACCCCGTTCTTTCAGGGATTCGACGAGTGGTGGTACTCGCTTGTGGCCGGGACGGCCGGATACGAGCCTTCCGGCGCGGTGGCCTTGCTCAACGCCTTCGGCGGACCGCCGGGCATCGTCATGCTGCCGTTGCTGATCATCGGCCTGCTCCTTGCCCGACGGCGGTGGGCGGTCCTGTTCGCCGTCCTGGTCTACATCGTTCCGATGCTCTTCGCCCAGGTGTTCAAGAACGTGGTGGACCGACCCCGCCCGGAGAACTCGCTGGTGATGGTGGACCACGGCTCGTTCCCGTCCGGACACGTCACCCTGACTGCGGCGCTCATGGTCATGTTCATCGCATTGCTGTCCCCGCGGGTGCGGCGCTATTGGTGGCCTGTGGCCGTGGCCTTCGTGCTGGCGATGATGTGGAGCCGTACGTTCCTTGCAGCCCACTGGCTGACCGACACCGCGGCCGGCGCCGTGTTGGGTGCCGGCGTGGCGTTGATGCTGTGGTGGCTGTGCGCTCCCCTTCTTGCCCGCGATGACGCCCGACGCAAACTGCGCAAACGTGAAACACCCGCCCCGATCACCGAACTCTCAGATGCAAAGGAACCATCCTCATGAGCGATCCCACGGCAACCAACCCCGTTGATCCGGCCTTCCGCAACGCAAGCCTGCCGGTCGGTGAGCGGGTCGAGAACCTGCTGTCGCAGATGACGCTGGAGGAAAAAGCGGGCCTGTTCTTCCACACCATGATCACCATCGGCGAGGACGGCGAACTGGCGGAAGCCAACCCCGTCTTCGGCATCCCCTCCACCGCGGAGCTGGTCGAAGGCCGACGCATGACCCACTTCAACGTGTTCGGTGCCGCCGACAGTGCCACCCAGATGGCTCTCTGGCACAACAAGTTGCAGGAACTGGCCGGCGCCTCCCGGCTCGGCATCCCCGTCACGCTCTCCACCGACCCACGGCACTCGTTCGCGGAAAACCCCGGCACCGCGATGCTGGCCGGCCCGTTCTCACAGTGGCCGGAGCCCCTCGGGCTGGCGGCGATCGGCGACGCGGACCTGGTGGAGCGCTTCGGCGACATCGCCCGCCAGGAGTACACGGCCGTCGGGCTGCGCGTGGCGCTGCACCCGCAGATCGACCTGGCCACCGAACCGCGCTGGGCCCGCCAGGTGGCAACCTTCGGCGAGGACGCCGAGCTGACCGGCAAGCTGGCCGCCGCCTACATCCGCGGCTTCCAGGGGGAAACCCTGGGCACCGATTCCGTGGCGACCATGACCAAGCACTTCCCCGGCGGCGGGCCCCAGAAGGACGGGGAGGACCCGCACTTCGCCTACGGCCGCGAGCAGGTCTACCCGGGGGACAACTTCGAGCACCACCTGCTGCCGTTCGAGGCCGCGTTCGACGCCGGCACCAGCCAGATCATGCCCTACTACGGCATGCCCGTGGGCACCGAGTACGACGAGGTCGGCTTCGGCTTCAACAAGTCGGTCATCACCGGCCTGCTCCGGGACCGCTACAAGTTTGACGGCGTCGTCTGCACCGACTGGGGGCTGCTCAGCGACGCGGTCATTGCCGTGGAGCCCTTCCCCGCCCGGGCCTGGGGCGTGGAACACCTCTCCACCCGGGACCGCATGCTTGCCGTGCTGAATGCCGGGGCCGACCAGTTCGGCGGCGAGGCCATCCCGGAGCTCCTGGTCGATCTGGTCCGTGGCGGCGAAATCGCGGAGGACCGGATCGACGTGTCGGCCCGCAGGATCCTGAGCGAGAAGTTCGTGCTCGGGCTCTTCGACTCCCCCATGGTCGACGTCGAACGGGCCGAGTCGGTCGTCGGCAGCGCGGAATTCCGGGCCGCGGGCGAGGCCGCCCAGCGTGCATCGTTCACGCTGCTCACCAACCGGCCCGATGCCTCCGGCGCGCCCGTCCTGCCGTTGCCCCGCGGCACCAAGGTCTATCTGCGAGGCGTCTCCGCGGAGGCTGCCGCGGGCTACGGAACGGTGGTCGGTACCCCGGAGGAGGCCGACGTCGCCATCGTGCGCCTGCAGGCACCGTTCGAACAGCGCGACACCATGTTCGAGAACTTCTTCCATGCCGGATCGCTCGACTACCCGGCGGAGCAGATCGAGGAGCTGGCCGCGCTGTGCGGCACGGTCCCGACAGTGATCGACGTGTTCCTGGACCGCCCGGCCATCCTCACGCCGCTGGCCGAGGAGGCCGCTGCCATCACCGCCAACTTCGGCGCCGGCGGTCGCGCGCTGCTTGACGTGCTCTTTGGCGAGGCGGAACCGCAGGGAAGGCTGCCCATGGACCTGCCGCGTTCCATGGACGCCGTGAAGGCGAGCCTTCCGGACGTTCCGTTCGACACCGCCGACCCGCTGTTCCGGTTCGGCCACGGCCTGGGCTACGCCACGGGGTCCTAGCAGGAACCCCGAGAAACGGGTTTCGTGTCGATGCCCAGTTCGTTCCCTGTCATTTCCGGCGGGGAACGAACCGGGCATTTCCTACTTAAGCATGTCGCTCATGACCGGTGCATTCCTGTCGTTCTCCGTCATCGGAGCCAATCCCCACCGGCTTTCAATGGTGCGCAGCAGGGAGTAATGGTCGTACTTCCGGTGTGATTTGAAGGCTAGCCGGGCGGCCGGTCCGGCGAAGATCGTTGGCACCGAGTTGTTCCCGCCCTCGTCCTCGTCCTCATCCCAGGTGATCACCAGCAGGGAGTTCCGGGTCGTGAAGGCGGGCGACGCCAGGATCTTGGGCACTTGGTGAGACAGCCATTCATCTCCCGTTTTTACGGGGCAGTCGTGCATGTCGTTGCAGACGTTGGGGCTGATGAACACGTAGTCCGGCAGCCCGGCGGCGGATTCCAGGTCCTTGCCGAGCTGCGTCAGGGGAACGACGTGTGCCTCGCAGTGGGACTTGTCGTCGGTGACTCCGGGGTAGTACATGAACGGATTGTGCCTCACCGCGTAGAGGCCGGAATTCTTGGCCGTGCAGGGCGCCGGCATGCTCTCGGCATACATCTTCCAGGTTCGCCCGGACTGCTCGATGGCGTCGGTGATGTTCGGGACCCGTGCCGTGCAGCCTTCCCCTGGTTCGCAGGTACGCGTGATGCCGGCAGTGGTGCCGCTGGTCATGGCCAGGTAGTTGGGAAGGCTCGGGTGCGTCACGGCCCGGTAGTTGGTGGCCAGCGCATTCTCGTTGGCCAACTTGTTGATGTAGGGGGCGGCGTCGCTGCCCAGGATGGTCGAGCGCGAGCGGTTCTCCTCGACAATGATGACGACGTGCTCGAGCGCGTCCTTCGGAACCGGTACGGGCTCGGGACTGCCCGCTGGATGGCTAGTGCTCGGACTTGTGCTCGGACTTGTGCTTGGGCCGGGCGCAGTGGTCGAAGTTGATGGCCCGGCGGCGGGTTCCGGCGAGGTGCATCCCGTCACCAGCGGTCCCGTTGCGAAGAATCCGATCGCAACCGCAACAAGGAATCTGTTCATCCGGCCCATCACCCGATACTAGTCCGGGTGATCGCAGCTTCCCATCCCTCCGGCACGAGAATTCCGCGGCGGCCTGTGAGGTTGCGACCCCCCTGCTCGGCGCCGGCGGGCAGCACGCCGGCAAGCTCATCCACCGGTATGGGAACCACTGGCAGCCGACACCCTTGACTCCCAAATGGGCGGGGTCTATTACTGGGGTGTCCGATACATCCCTTTCGCCCAAGGAACAATCATGGGATCCACGCCCTACGGAGTTGTGCACTTCTTCCCGGGAGGCACCAAGGAGCAGTACGACGTTTCAGTTGCCGCGGTCCACCCGGCAGACGGGAGCCTGCCGGAAGGCCAGATCTTCCACGCCGGTGGCGCTTCCGCCGGTGGCTGGACGATCATGGCCGTCCACGATTCGAAGGAGAGCTGGGAGAAGTTCCGCGACGACACCCTCCTTCCACGCCTGAAGGAAGGCATCGAGGGCGGATTCACGACGCCGCCCGAAGAAACCACCATCGATCTGTACAAGGTCATGCCCTAGCGATGGAAGAAGGCCGCTGCCAACTCAATCGGCAGCGGCCTTCTTGCGCGCGGTGTCATGACAGGACCAAGAGACTGCGATGGCCAAAAACCCGACTTGACCCACGGGGAAACCGATTCGGCGTGTGGCTGCCGAAGCAACCTGGCTAAGGCGACGCCGGTACCTGACTTAGGGCCAAGCTATGCACAAGCGACTGAACGCTCGATCTCTCCTGCTCGGAGGGCCTTCGTTCTCGACCTTTCCAAGACCAGGCGCTCGCCGAAGTCTCCTCGATCAACAACCATGCCCCCGAACGGACGCTGCGGGAAATGTTGTCCTGACGCCACTTGATAAGCCCCGGTCGTCAGGACAAGGTGGGCTTGAAGCGCAGTACGGGCAAGACCACGGGGAAGCGCCAAGTTCCTCACTAGCGAGGGGGCAACAATGTGCCGCTTGTTCGGTATGCATGCGGGCCACCATCCGGCCAAGGCGTCGTTCTGGCTGCTGAGGGCGGCCAACAGCCTGGAACACCAAAGCCGCTATGGGCCCGACGGAACGGGAATCGGTTCATTCGCCCCCGACGGCACCCCGTGCATCAGCAAGCAGCCGATCTCGGCCCGGCACGATCCCGAGTTCGCCTTCGAAGCCAAGCACCTCGAGAGCACCACGTTCCTCGCCCATGTCCGCTACGCGAGCACCGGCGGGCACACTCCCAAGAACACCCATCCTTTTATGCAGGACGGCCGCCTGCTGGCCCACAACGGCGTACTCGGCGCTCTCGGGGAACTCGACAGGCGTTTGGCCTTGCTCGGGACTTCGCACCTGGTCCTAGGCCAGACCGATAGCGAGCGCATGTTCGCCTTGGTCACCGCTGAAATCCGGCGGAACAAGGGCGACGTGGCCACGGGGATCGCCGCCGCCCTCACCTGGATCTCGGAGCACCTTCCCGTGTACAGCCTGAACTTCATCCTGACCACGGCAACAGACCTCTGGGCCGTCCGCTATCCCCGAACGCACGAGCTCTACGTGCTGGAGCGACGCATCGAGACCAACTTGCCCCACGAAACCCTGGTGATGCATAGCGCCCGAATCCATGCACACAGCCCAGCGCTCGCCGCACGATCGTCCGTCATCGTGGCCACGGAGAGGATGAATGCGGATCCCGCCTGGCGCCTGATGGAACCGGGAGAACTGTTGCATGTCAACGAGGACCTTGGCGTGGAGTCCACCTTCCCGCTGCCGGAAAACCCGCTGCAACTGATGACACTGAAGCAGCTGGACCCCCAGACCGCCGCCTCCCAACATCCATACAGCCCTGCCGGGACTTCCTGAACACGGAACGAGCATCCACGGGGCGTCCACATGGCCATCCGTCTGGCTCGAATATTTATTCTAACCAGACGCGCCGGACGGACGATGCCACTGCAACCACCCTTCCGGCGCGGCCCCGACGACGAAGAATCCGATCTGGGAACATGGGTCCATGGCCATCACTTCCGACCCGTGGACGTCGGACCCCTCGCCACAGGGCGTCCGGGTGAAGCTCGTGCTGGTGCCCCGGGACGCACTCGATGCACTAGCCAGGGGTGACTTGCTCCACGCCGGATCCCTGCTGCAGCTTGAGCTGACGCCGTACCTGACAACCACCGAATGCCGAGCCGTTTGGATCAGGCGTCGTCGGCAAATCGACAGGGATGCTGCAGAGGCACCATGGGTTACCAGGATTGTCGTTGACGCGGGAACGGGGACTGTCGTGGGACGTGCGGGATTCCACGGCAAGCCGGATGCCACGGGAATGGTCGAAATCGGCTACGCAATAGATCCCGCGCACCGCCGACGGGGTTACGCACGCGCCGTCCTGGTGACACTGATCGATACCGCAAGGCACGATCCCCGCGTGAACACGGTACGGGCATGCATTCGCCCCGACAACGTCCCCTCACGCAACCTGGTCGACCAATACGACTTCCATGTGGTCGGCGAACAATGGGATGAAGAAGACGGGCTGGAAATAGTGCTCGAGCTCAATCTTCGATGGGCACTATCGACCCATCAACCATCCGGGCGGCCTCACGACCCGCGCGAATGACGGCGAGTCAATCGGAACCACCCCAAGGCCATCCATCATCGACGCACCAAGAACACTTAGACGGCCGGCAATTTCCCGGAAGCAAGCGGCACGGTCAACCGGACCAATGGAGAAAGACGAATCAAATTCAAGATCCAGCGCTCGCCGAGTGCCCGATGGGGCGCAAAGCCGGAAGCGTTCCCGAAGGCGCCGTCTGGCACCAGATACCACTGCCCGTAGAATAGCTATATGACCTCTCGCAAGACCTGGATCGCCTATTTCGCGATCGACGTGGTTCTAGTCCTGCTCTTTGCCCTAAGCGGGCGACAATCACATGAGCACTCATTGACCGTGCTCGGCGTCCTGCAAACCGCGGCCCCCTTTCTTATCGCGCTGACGCTTCTGAGCCTGCTCTCGCGTCCATGGATCAACCATTCGCGCCTCTGGCCCACCGGCGTCCTTGTTTGGATCGGCACGGTCGCACTGGGGCTGGCGTTCCGTGTGCTCTTTGGCGGCACCGCCGCGGTTCCCTTCATCATCGTCGCCACTATCGTTCTCGGCGTTTTCTTGATGGGTCGACGGGTCATCACCACTCTTATTGCGCGCCGCAGTGTGCGCTCCGCCAAGTCCTGAACTAGGCTCTGCCTAGGCTTCGGACTGACACCCATTCAATTACTGGAGGTAACACCGTGGTCACTGCATTCGTGATGATCCAAACAGCTTCTGACAGCATTCCCGAGTGCGCAGAAAAGATCTCAGACATCGAGGGCATTTCCGAGGTCTACTCGGTGGCCGGCGACTGGGATCTCATTGCCATCGCGCGAGTGCGTCACCATGAGGACCTGGCCGAAGTCATTGCCAACCGACTCTCGAAGGTCCCAGGAATCAAGGGCACACAGACCCACATAGCTTTCAGGGCATACTCGAGCCACGACCTCGATGCCGCCTTCTCGCTCGGACTCGAGTAAGTCTCGGCCCCAAAACCTCAGCAGCATCCCGGCGGGTGGCTTGTCGTCGATCAACTCCGATCGGCAACAAGCCACCCGCTTGCTTTAAGCCATATCCCTGAGTGCGCATGCGATCGCTGCCGTCCGCCGAACGGCCCTACAGCGCCTCCTGAGCCCTTGCAGCCGGATCTGCACCCTCCGGCTGCGTTCAATGCCCAAGGCTCCAGAAACAGCCGTGGCACGCCTTGCGCCCCATGGGGGCAGGCGTGCCACGGATCAATATCTTGGATTGGCGGCTCAGGAACTAAGCGGTCGCCGCGATCCATGCTTCAAGCGCGCGCTTGGCCGCTCCGGAATCAATCGCATCCTCGGCCCTCGCCTTTGCCGCCGTGAGCCGTTCCTGCAGGGTGCCGTCGGCCGATGCGTCCAGCGCCACCAGGCCGGCGGCCGCATTGAGCACCACCGCGTCGCGGATCGGCCCGCGGGCTCCGTCGAGGATCTCGCGAACCACCTGTGCGTTGTGTGCGGAGTCTCCCCCGCGCAAATCGTCCAAGGTGGCACGGGCCATCCCGATGTCCTGGGCGTCAAAGAGTGATTCGGTGACCTTGCCGTCACGAACCTCCCAGACACGGTTCGGTGCAGTCGTGGTGAACTCGTCCAAGCCGTCCTCCCCGCGGAACACCAACGCGCGAACGCCACGGGCGGCCAGTACGCCGGCCATGAGCGGAGCCATGCGCAAGTCGGAGCAGCCGATGGCGGATGCCGTTGGCTGGGAGGGATTGGTCAGCGGACCCATGAAGTTGAATGCCGTCGGCACGCCCAACTCCCGACGGGGCACCGCGGCATTGCGCATGGAAGGGTGGAACACCTGGGCGAAGCAGAAAGTGATGTTGGCCGCATCAAGGACGTCCTCGAGCCGGTCGATAGGCATATCAAGCCGCACGCCGAGGGCCTCAAGCACGTCCGCCGAGCCCGCGGAAGATGACGCGGCCCGGTTTCCGTGTTTAACGATCTTGGCACCGGCCCCGGCGCACACCAGAGAGGCCATGGTGGAGATGTTCACCGTGTTTTGCCTGTCACCGCCGGTTCCAACGATGTCTAGTCGGTCACCCTCTATTGTGAGCGGCCTCGCATTGGCCAGCATTGCCTCCACGAGCCCGGTTAGCTCGTCGACGGTTTCGCCCTTGGAACGGAGCGCGACAAGGAAGCCAGCCACCTGGGAATCGGTGGCGTTGCCCGTCATCACCTCGCCCATGGCCCAATACGCTTGGTCCCGATCCAGGTCGCCGCCGGCGATCAGGCTCGAGAGAATTGTTGGCCATGTGGGGAACTTTTGCTGCGCTCGAATCGTTGACACGCCTCTAGGTTATCTACGAATCGTAGAAAGTCTGAAATGTTAATCCCGCGTGTTTCCGCGGTTGTAGGCGTGAAGTGCCCAAAATTCGCGCCACGCGGGGGGCAATGCATTGGTGTCAGAGGCACTTTTATAGACATAATGGCTCTGTGACAACTGCGACTCATGCCCTAAATGCCCCGGCGCATCCTGCGCCGAACCGTCCCAACATGGTGTCGGTAGGAACTGTCGTCTGGCTATCCAGCGAGCTCATGTTCTTTGCCGCGCTATTCGCCATGTACTTCACACTCCGCGCTGCATCGCCGGAAATGTGGGCGACCGAAACCGCGAAACTCAACGTTCCGTTCGCACTTATCAACACGATCATCCTGGTCTCGAGCTCATTCTCCTGCCAGTTGGGTGTCTTCCGTGCCGAGGATCTTAAGCCTCGCCGCACCGGCGGACTGTTCAACTTGAAGGAATGGGGAATGGTCGAATGGTTCGTCCTGACCTTCATTCTCGGTGCCATCTTTGTTTCCGTTCAGGCCTACGAGTACACCGAACTGGTTGCTCACGGCATTGCGTTGAACTCCAACGCATACGGCTCTGTCTTCTACATGACCACCGGCTTCCACGGCTTGCACGTGGCCGGCGGCCTCATCGCCTTCTTGCTGATCATCGGTCGCGCACTCATTGCGCGTAAGTTCGGTCACTACGAAGCAACCGGTGCGATTGTGGTGTCCTACTACTGGCACTTCGTCGACGTCGTGTGGATCGCCCTGTTCATCATCATCTACTTCCTGAAGTAGCGCACTCCAAAAGTTGCCTACTTACGGCAACTCCCAGTTCTAAGAAATAAGTGAGGAACCAGCAAGTGAAGGCTCTTTCGCAAAGGCGCCGCCATCCACTCGCCGCCGTCGCGCTGCTTTTGATGGGCCTGCTCATCACCGGAGGCCTGTATGTGGCCGCCGGCAGCGTCAACGAGGCTAAGGCAGCCACTGGATACACCGCTAGCGACATCGAACAAGGCAACAAGCTCTTCGTCGCCAACTGTGCCACCTGCCACGGCTTGAATGCCGAAGGATCCGCAGACGGTCCTTCGCTGATTGGTGTTGGCGCCGCTGCAGTCGACTTCCAGGTCGGTACCGGCCGTATGCCGATGCAGATGCAGGGCCCCCAGGCTCCGATCAAGCCGGTGCAGTTCGATGACGAACAGATTTCTCAGCTCGCCGCATTCGTTGCGAGCTTGGGTGCCGGACCATCCATCCCCTCCGAGGAAGTCCTTGATACTTCCAAGGGCAACTCCGCCGAAGGCGGCACCGTATTCCGCGTGAACTGCGCAATGTGTCACAACGCCGCCGCAGCGGGTGGTGCTCTTACGCGCGGAAAGTTCGCTCCTTCCTTGGCTGGAGTTTCGGAAAAGCACATCTACGAGGCCATGATCACCGGCCCGCAGAACATGCCTGTCTTCAACGACTCCAACATCACCCCCGAAGAGAAGCGCAACGTCATCACCTTCCTGAAGGAAATCGATTCCCAGGGTTCGCCCGGCGGAGCAAGGCTCGGTTCGCTGGGTCCGGTATCTGAAGGTCTCTTCATCTGGACCGCTGGTTTGGGCATCATCATCGCCTTCACCATCTGGCTCACTTCGCGTCCTTCTTAAGGCCGCAGACGGCTAACCCCGTCGAAATCACTACGTACTAATGAATCTTGAGAAAAGGATGAGAGACAACATGGGCGACCATAGTCACGGCAGTCCGGACGATTCGGGCACCGTTGCTAAGGCTGGCACGGGAACCCTGGATAAGTTCCAGGATCCCGGCCTTCCGCCGCATCGGAAGCGCTTGGCAGATACCGACCCGCGAGCAGAGAAGCGAGCAGAGCGTCAGGTAGCGCTGCTCTTTATCATCTCCATCATCGGAACGCTGTCGTTCTTCATTGCTTACTTCGTTCTCGGACGTCCGGAAACCCTCTCGGAAATCCGCGTCCAGAACTCGATGCTCGGCCTTGGCACCACATTTGCAATGCTCGGCATCGGTATCGGCATCGTCCACTGGGCCAAGACCCTGATGCCGGACCACGAAGTCTCGGAAATGCGCCACGAGATCCGCCCCGAAGCGGATCGCCAGGACGCCGAAGACATCATCAACCAGGTCATCGAAGAAACCGGCATCAAGCGCCGCCCGTTGATTCGCAACACCCTGATCGGTGCCATCGCTTTGGCTCCGGTTCCGGCGATCTTCATGTTCCGCGACCTTGAGGGTTCGGGCAAGACCGCAGGCCAGCTGATCGAACAGCTGCGTCACACCATGTGGGAAAAGGACGTTCGCCTCACCCGCGACCCGTCCGGCACCCCGATCAAGGCTTCCGACGTTCAGATCGGTTCGGTCTTCCACGTCATCCCCGAGGGCTTGAACGAGTCCGAGGATCCGCTGAACGAAAAGGCCAAGGCAGTTGTACTGCTGATGCGCCTGGACCCGGCGAAGATGACCATCTCCCCCGGCCGCGAGAACTGGCACGTAGACGGCATCGTCGCCTACTCGAAGATCTGCACCCACGTGGGTTGCCCGGTTGCTCTTTACGAGCAGCAGACGCACCACCTGCTGTGCCCGTGCCACCAGTCGACCTTCGACCTCACCCGCGAGTGCAAGGTTGTCTTCGGTCCGGCCGGTCGTCCGCTGCCACAGCTGCCAATCACGGTTGACTCCAACGGCTTCCTGGTCGCCCAAAGCGACTTCCACGAGCCTGTTGGACCGAGCTACTGGGAGCGTGGCTAATCCATGAGCACCACTACTGAATACACCCCGAAGACCGCCACGGGTCGCATCGCCAACTTCGTTGACGAGCGCACCGGCGGCTCGGCCATGGTCAAGGAGTTCGGTCGCAAGATCTTCCCCGACCACTGGTCCTTCATGTTTGGCGAGGTGGCGTTGTACACCTTCGTACTGCTGCTCATCTCGGGAACGTTCCTGACGTTCTTCTTCGACCCGTCGATGACCCACGTCATCTACGACGGTTCGTACAACCCGCTCAAGGGCATTGGCATGTCCGCCGCATACGCGTCGTCGTTGGATATCTCCTTCGACATCCGCGGCGGTCTGTTCATGCGCCAGGTCCACCACTGGTCCGCACTGCTCTTCGTTGCGGCCGTGTCGGTCCACATGCTCCGCGTGTTCTTCACCGGCGCTTTCCGCAAGCCGCGCGAACTGAACTGGGTTGTTGGCGGCGTGCTGCTCATCCTGGCGATGGCTGCGGGCTTCACCGGCTACTCGCTCCCCGATGACCTGCTCTCCGGCAACGGCCTGCGCATCATCGACGGCGTCATGAAGTCGATCCCGGTTGTCGGCACGTACATCTCGTTCTTCCTCTTCGGTGGGGAATTCCCGGGTACTGCTGTCATTCCGCGTCTTTACTCGCTGCACATCATGATCGTGCCTGCCATCATCCTTCTGATGGTCGGCCTGCACCTGTTCATGGTCATCGTGCACAAGCACACCCAGTACCCCGGCCCGGGCCGCACCAACGACAACGTCGTAGGCTTCCCGGTTGGTCCGGTTTACGCAGCGAAGGCCGGCGGCTTCTTCTTCATCGTCTTCGGCATCGTAGCCTTCATCTCGGGCTTCTTCACGATCAACCCGATCTGGAACTACGGACCGTACGACCCGTCGCCGGTTTCCGCAGGCACCCAGCCTGACTGGTACATCGGTTGGGTTGACGGCGCGTTGCGCCTGATGCCGGGCGTGCTTGGCAACTTCTCCTTCGAGTGGAACATCCCGTTCCCCTGGGGCACCAACACCCTGGTGTTGAACGTGCTGCTTCCGGCACTGGTTCCGGCCGGCATCATCTTCACCTTGATGTTCACCTGGCCGTGGATCGAACGCTGGCTCACCAAGGACAACCGCGAACACCACCTGTTGGATCGCCCGCGCAACGCACCGTTCCGTACGGCCGTCGGTGTTGCAGGCGTCGTTTCCTACTGCGTGATGTGGGCTGCGGCTTCCTCGGACTTGATCGCAACGCACTTCCACGTGTCGTTGAACGACGTGACGTACTGGTTGCGCACGCTGTTCATCGTTGGCCCGATCCTCGGCTTCATCCTTGCCCGCCGCATCGCATTGTCGCTGCAGCGCAAGGACCGCGAGATCGTCCTGCACGGTCGTGAAGCGGGCATCATCGAGATGTCGCCGGAAGGCGGCTTCTCGGAGAAGCACGAAGAACTCGACGTGTACCAGCAGTACCACCTGGCCACCTTCGAAGACCGCAAGGTCATTCCGGCTCAGCCGGACGCAGCAGGCCACATCTCCGCCAAGGAGAAGCGCCGTGGCGCACTGTCTAGGTTCTTCTTCGAGGATCGTGTCGCTCCGGTGACTCCGTCCGAGTTGGCAGCCGCCAAGGCTGCACATGGACATGCAGAGATCGAAGGATCCGAACAGGATTCGATCGGTCACTAGGTTCCACCAGGAACCAGCCCAAGCTGTGGGGCCCGTCTTCGGACGGGCCCCACAGCCGTTTAACGGCAGATCCGTGCTCACTCCCCCGGGCACGGCGATCGGGCTGTTCGGCGGAGTGGCCGATCGCCGCCATCCTCGGGGCCAAGCTATGCCCAATGCGGCATCGCTGGCACACTCTGCAGTGGTGGGAGAAACCGAAAGGCACGACAACGGCCTGTTGCTGCGGATCGTGAGGCGCGGTTCGGGGCATGGACGCTGCAAACACCGCGTAGAGTTCTCGTGCAGCCGCCCGGACAGGACCGCGACGAGATGCACAAAATCCAGAACCACCGGTTCTCCAGCCCTCCCCAGATACACCGGGCCACCGGACGATGCATCTGTTGATAGCCGCTCGGCTTCTGCCGCCGGAGCGAACCCACGGAAGAGGACACGGAAAGGATTCCCAGATGATCACTCCTCGGTACCCGGCACCGGATCCGCAGCCTCGCGGCTACGGATCCGGACCTGACAAGACCAACCCGCTTGCCATCGCCGCGCTGGCCGCATCGTTCGTCATCGGCCTGACAGGGGTCGTCTTGGGGCACATAGCGCTGCACCAGATCAAGCCCACCCGGGAACGCGACCGCGGATTGGCCATCACCGCATTGCTGATCGGCTACGCATCCACGGCCGCCGGCGCCTACTTAATCGCGGGCCTCTTTTCGGCAACGGGCGACAAAGACTGATCCACTTCACATGCAGCGCCCGGCAAAGTCGGGCGCTGCATGTGACACGTTCTCCGGCCTGGAACCGGGTCGGTGTGGCTCGTGATGGAAACCGTCGCCCAATCCCCGGAGGAGGGATCCCCCGCAGCACCACCGCCGGGTGCCTATGCGTCCGTCCTCCCCCTTCGGATCGCCGCGAGCTGCTGTGCAGACACACCTCAACACGAACGGACTCCAGTTGAATCGCAGCGCAGAGATCTCCGTCGCATTTCGCCGACGAACACGGTCCGGTAGTTGTTTGTGTGAAACCCACAGATGTCAGCACTGCGCCCCATGCCCGTCAAGGCCGCGGGGATTACATCGCAGCGCAGGTAGTCGAGGTCGTCGAAAGCATGCTTGAGGTCCATGGAGCCAATGGCCGCATCAAATCGGCAGCCAAAAATCTTGTCCTGGGCTCGAGCGACCGTGAACTAGTCGCTCACCGATACCGAGGTAGACGGAAGCCCCGGTCAATGAGTCCGCCGATCATTCCCGCCGCCGCGCCCGGCAGTGCAATGAGGGCAGCGAGCTGCCGTAGCATGCTGTACGGCAGCAAAAGGGCAACTCCCCCAATCAAGACGGCAGGCGCAGCCACCCAAGCCGTAACCCAATGCGGATGGCCTCGCAGGAGTGACCAGGAGGCCGCCGGTGGTGAGGCCGAGGAGCCGCCAAGTATGTACAGGTTGCCGACGCGGGCGTCCTCCTCGAGACCCGGCACGGGGAAGTATCCCAAAATAAACATCGACCTCCACAAACCAATGGCCATCAGGACAATGGATGTCGCGACCAGAAGCGCCCAGAGGACGGCACCGGGCCAACCTGCACGGCGGACGGAAGCCCTGTTCTGGACCATAGCCGGCACTTCGTTCCGCGTTACCTACCCTCTGCTGCCGCCAGCACCAGCACCGGTTGAGCGACAAGCGCTGCTGCCAGGATTGCGGCTGCAACCCGCCCGCTCCAGTGGAGGTGCGAAGACGAACGCAACGCTATCGCCCAACTTCTGGACATGTCAGCGTATCCATCCAACAGTTGGACAACGATCGGGCTCGATGGCTAAACCACTGGCACGCGCCGGGCACCATCCCTTGGAAGCCTTGCGCCATGTAGTCGAGGACTTGAGTACGGGCACGATTAGTCGCCAGATGCCTTACGGTCCGACATGGAATTCGCGGAATCCCGGACCAGTCGGTTCACGAGCAGCTTGCCGCGTGTGTCCACTACCGCCTGGACGGCCTCCTAAGCGCTTTGTGCGGCTACAGGGTGGTGTAGCGCGGTGTGCGGCTTCCCTGGCGCTGCAGCGGCACGAATAGCTTGTAGCGGTCCGAGCGGTAGAGCGAGACCGAGTAGTCGACGAGCCCATCCCCCACGAAGGCGTACCTGGTGATCTTCAGCAACGGGAACCCGATCTCGACTTGGAGCAGATCGGCGTTCGCCGCGGTGGCCGCCGTGCTTTCGATCTGGTCCTCTCCCCATTCAAGGACGAGTCCGTAGCGCTCATGCAATGACTGGTAGAGCGAAATCGGCGGCGGGTCGTTGAGGAAGCCTGGCACCAGGTCGCTGGGCATGAAGTTCTCGTCAAGGCTCATGGGTTTGCCGTCGGCCAACAGCAGGCGCCTGAAGCGTATGACGGGTGCTCCCTCGTCGATCTGCATGTGCCGAGAGAGGCTTCCGGTGGCCGGGACCTCGTCGAAACGCAGCACATGGGCGTCGGGGACCATGCCGCGCCTGATCATCTCCTCGCTGTAGGAGTTCAGGCGCACCTGCAGGTCGACCTTCGGGTGCGCAACAAAGGTGCCCACACCCACGACGCGCTTGAGGACCTGGTCTTCAACCAATGAATCGATGGCCTGCCGCAGCGTCTTCCGGGCCACGCCAAGCGAGGCGGCCAGCTCGCGTTCGGGCGGGAGCTTGAAACCGGGTTGGCACACCGTCTTGGCATGGGTGCGCAGGATTTCACGGATCTGCCGGTATTTGCCAAGGGGTGAGCCGTCGTCGATGGCACCGAGAACCGGCGGCTGTGGCGCATAGGGTTTCACGTCTACTCCATTTGTTGAGGCCCAGGAACTGCCTGCATTAATTCTCGCGCATGAAAGCGGGGTTAAGCGCAAAGAGTCGGTGTTCCCCCCTTACGGGGAAACACCGACTCTTCAAAAACTGCGGTTAGAACACACCCGGATTAGTGGGCGTGGGCACCGCGGCTGTACTCGTAAACCCAACCGACCAAGCCGATTACGGCGAGGCCTGCACCGATGTACAGTACCCACCAGCCCAGTGCAAGGCCGGCGAAGCCGGTAGCGGCACCGAAACCGAGGAACAACGGCCACCAGCTCCACGGGGAGAAGAGGCCGATGGTGCCGGCGTTCTCGTGGATGTCGCCGTCAACGCGGTCTTCGGGGCGTGCGCCCACGCGACGAGCGGTGTGCAACAAGTACCAACCGATCATCATCGACAGACCGGAGAGCATGAACAAACTGAGGAAACCGACAGGTTCCTTCCAGTCGACCATGATGCCGTAAACGATTCCTACGGGGGTGAAGAAGAAGATACCACCGAGGAAGAGCCAGGACTCAACTTTCATCTCTACTTATCCTTCTGGTCAGCCGGGCCGAAGATCTTTGCCACTGCGTTATCCGGGGTCGAGCGTGCGCTCAGTTCCGGGTGGTGCAGGTCAAGAGCCGGGCGTTCGGAGCGAATACGCGGGATGGAGTGGAAGTTGTGGCGCGGCGGCGGGCAAGAGGTTGCCCATTCCAGCGACGCACCGAAGCCCCACGGATCATCCACGAGAATCTTCTTGCCCTTGCGGTGGGTGGTCCATACGTTCCAGAAGAACGGAATCATGGACATGCCCAGGATGAAGGAGAAGATCGTCGAGAACTGGTTCATGGTGGTGAAACCATCTTCAGGCATGTAGTCGGCGTAACGACGCGGCATGCCCATGACACCCAGCCAGTGCTGGATGAGGAAGGTGCCGTGGAAGCCGATGAACAGGAGCCAGAAGTGGATCTTGCCAAGGCGCTCGTTGAGCATCTTGCCGGTCCACTTTGGCCACCAGAAGTAGAATCCGGCGAACATTGCGAACACGACGGTGCCGAAGACCACGTAGTGGAAGTGTGCAACCACGAAGTAGGTGTCCGAAACGTGGAAGTCCAGCGGCGGAGCCGAAAGGATGATGCCGGTCAGGCCGCCGAAGAGGAAGGTCACCATGAATCCGAGGCTCCAGAGCATCGGGGTTTCGAAGGTGATCGATCCGCGCCAGAGGGTCCCGATCCAGTTGAAGAACTTCACACCGGTAGGTACGGCGATCAGCATGGTCATGAAGCCGAAGAACGGAAGCATGACAGAGCCGGTGACGTACATGTGGTGCGCCCAAACCGCCACGGACAGTGCCGCGATGGAGATGGTTGCGAAGATCAGGCCCTTGTAGCCGAAGATCGGCTTGCGGCTGAAGACCGGGAAGATTTCCGAGACGATGCCGAAGAACGGCAGCGCGATGATGTAAACCTCGGGGTGTCCGAAGAACCAGAACAGGTGCTGCCAGAGAACCGGCCCGCCTGCTTCCGGATCAAAGACGTGCGCCCCGAACCGTCGGTCAGCGCCCAGTGCGAACAGTGCGGCTGCCAGCGGCGGGAATGCCATCAGGACCAGGATCGCGGTGATCAGCGTGTTCCAGGTGAAGATCGACATACGCCACATGGTCATGCCCGGTGCACGCAGGCAGATGATCGTGGTGATGAAGTTGACGGCGCCGAGAATGGTGCCGAAGCCCGACAGCGCCAGGCCGAAGACCCAGAGGTCGCCACCCACGCCGGGGCTGAAGGTGGTGTTCGACAGCGGTGCGTAGGCGAACCAGCCGAAGGAGGCTGCGCCCTGCGGGGTCAGGTAACCGGACAGCGCGATGATCGAGCCAAAGGAGAAGAACCAGAAGGCCAGTGCGTTCAGGCGTGGGAAGGCCACGTCCGGTGCGCCGATCTGGAGCGGCATCATGACGTTTGCGAAGCCCGCGAAGAGCGGGGTTGCAAACATGAGCAGCATGATCGTGCCGTGCATTGTAAACAGCTGGTTGTACTGTTCCTTGGTCTGCAGGATCTGCATACCCGGTTCGAACAGCTCGGCACGGATGATCAAAGCCATCACGCCGCCGATGCAGAAGAAGATGAACGACATGATCAGGTACATGTACCCGATGGTCTTGTGGTCGGTGGAGGTGATCCAGTTGACGAAGATCCGTCCCTTGGAAACCGGAACCACGCGCGGTGCGAGGCTAGCGGCCCCGTCGGTTGCGTATTCGTAAGTAGTCACGATGGATTACTCCTTTTCCGCGCCGTGGGCGGCTGCCTGGTTGACCTTGCCCGGCTGGCGATCGTATTCCTCGCCCAAGTGGCCATCCTTCATGGTGGCCAGCTGTGCCTGGAATTCGGCCTCGGAAACTACCTTGACGTTGAACAGCATCTCAGAGTGGTATTCGCCACAGAGTTCTGCGCACTTGCCGTCAAACTGACCCTCGACCTGTGGGGTGAGGTAGATGTAGTTCGTCTTGCCCGGAATCATGTCCAGCTTCTGCAGGAACGCAGGTACCCAGAACGAGTGGATGACGTCACGGCTGTTCAGCTCGAGCGTGACGCTCTTTCCAACCGGCAGGTACAGGGTCGGCAGGGTCTCTTCAACGCCAGGCTTACCGGTGAGGTGAGCCTGGACGGTTGCGTCGTACTTCTCTACGCCCTTGTAGGTGTAGTTGTAGTCCCATGCCCACTGCTTGGCACGGACGTCCACGACGAGCTCGGAGTCGACCTTGGTGTTGATCGTCTTTTCGGTCTGGTCGGAGAACGTGAAGAACGTCAGGACCAAGACCAACGGCACGGCCGTGTAGAAAATTTCGATTGGCAAGTTGTAGCTGAGCTGGCGTGGGTAGCCAGTATCGTCCTTGCGACGGCGGTAAGCGATGATGCACCAAAGCATCAGGCCCCACGTTAAAATGCCGATGACAAGCGCTGCAATCCACGAGTTGACCCAGAGATCCTGGATCATACTGGTGTGGTTGGTGGTGTCACGTTCGACGTTTGGGAGCCAACCTCGCTGGGCTTCCGCTGAACATCCCGTCAACAACAACGCGCCAGCGCCAGCAATAGCCAAGACTTTGGCTCTGCCTTTGCGGCGGCTGCTGGTTCGGTCTTGCGAACTCACAGACGGCCCTTCCTCTTTGTTGGTGCTGAATGAGTCTTCGACGCTCAGCCGCCGGACTCAAGTGAATCAACGCTGATGAGGTCGAAGAAAACCATAGTTTTACTACTTATCGTAGAGCTTACCCTCTCGGGCGCTCGAATGCCGACCAAAACACCGCCCACGCGTGAAGATGTCTCAACGCGTGGGCGGTGTATTTGGTTCCGACTTAGTGGAAAGAATCTCCACAGGCGCAGGAACCGCCGGCGCTCGGGTTGTCGATGGTGAAGCCCTGCTTGGCAATGGTGTCTTCGAAGTCAATCGAAGCACCTGCCAAGTACGGGACGCTCATCTTGTCCACTACAACTTCAACGCCGTCGTACTCGTTAACCGCGTCGCCTTCGAGCAGTCGCTCGTCGAAGTAGAGCTGGTAGATCAGGCCCGAGCATCCCCCTGGCTGAACGGCGACGCGCAACCGGAGATCGGTGCGGCCTTCCTGTTCAAGCAGTGAACGGACCTTGTCTGCAGCGACATCGGAGAGCTTGACCTCGTGGGTCGGCAACTCGGTAGCATCGGCGGTGGTTTCGTTGGGTGCAGCTGTCATGCTTGATCCTCCATTTACTGCTCAACTTGGGCCACGCCTCAAGCGTCGCCCCTCATCTTCTATGGTACGTCGACGCCGCAAAGGATGTCGCGGCGCCCCTTGTGACTTAGAGCCCGTAGTTGTTCAAGCGTGCCAAGAGCATCGCCTCGGCCAAAATTGCATGACGGAAGTCACCCAAATGAAGCGACTCGTTGGCCGAGTGGGCGCGCGAATCGGGATCCTCGACGCCGGTGACAAGGATCTGTGCTTGCGGGAAGACCTCGAGGAGGTCGGAGATGAACGGGATGGAGCCGCCGATTCCGGTTTCCACGGCCGGCACGCCCCACGCCTCGCCCAAGGCCCAGAGGCTTGCCTGCGCGGCAGGTGCCGAGGTGTCGGTGGAGAAAGCCTGTCCCGCCTCGTCGGATTCGAAGCTGACCTGCGCACCGCGCAGGTCCTGGGCCATGATGTGGGTCCGGACCGCTTCCACGGCCTCTTGCGGATCCTGGCCCGGGGCCAGACGCAGGCTCAACTTGAACCGGGTCGACGGGATCAGCGTGTTGGAAGAGACAGCAACGGTCGGAATGTCCATCCCGATGATCGAGAGCGCCGGCTTGTTCCACAGGCGGTCGGAGATCTTGCCGTTGCCGGCAAGAACAACCGAATCCAAGACCGAGGAATCGGTGCGGAAGTCGGCTTCCGGGTATTCAACCTCGGCGGTCTCGTTGGCGACCAGTCCGGCGATTGCCACGTTGCCCTCGGCGTCGTGGAAGGTGGAGATCAGGCGGGCGGCGATCGTCGGGGCGTCGAGGACCGGTCCCCCGAACATGCCCGAGTGCACGGCATGGTCCAAAACGCGGACCTCGACCACTCCCCCGGCCATGCCACGCAGCGACGTGGTCAGTGCCGGGACGCCGACCTTCCAGTTGCTGGAGTCCGCAACGACGATCACGTCGGCCTCGAGGCGGTCGCGGTGGGTCTCAAGGAAGTTGCGGAAGCTCGGCGAACCGGCTTCTTCCTCGCCCTCCAGGAAGAACGTGACGCCGAGGCCGAATTCCTCGACCTTGGCCAGCACCGCGCGCAGGGCGGCGATGTGGACCATGATGCCGGCCTTGTCGTCGGCAGCGCCGCGGCCGAAAAGGCGTCCATCGATCTCGGTGGCTTCGAAGGGCTTGGTGTTCCAGAGGGCTTCATCCCCCGGAGGCTGCACGTCGTGGTGCGCGTATAGCAAGATAGTCGGCTTGCCGTCGCGGGCGGGGCGGTTTGCGACGATGGCCGGGCCGCCCATGGCGCCGGATTCGGTGGGTACGCGCAGGATATCGACCTGTTCCATCCCCGCGTCGCGTACGAGTTGCGCCACGGCCTCGGCGCTTCGGTCCAGTTGCGTGGCGTCGAACGACTCCCAGGCGATGCCCGGGATTGCCACAAGGTTGCTCAGTTCGGAAACGATTCGTCCGAAGTCGTTGTCGATGTGGTTGCTCAGTGCGTCGCGATCCACACCGAATGACGTCGAAACGGCGGTGTTCTTGGTAGTCATACTCGAAAGCCTACAACCGTGCCGTGTCCTGGATGAGGGAGGCGTGCCACACGCGGGTAGACTATATGGGTGTTTGGACGCAAGAAAGATCAGGCAGCTTCCGTAGAAGCGCCCACAGAAGAGACCATCAAGCCCACCGGCAAAAATGCCCCGACTCCCAAGCGTAATGCCCAGGAAGCAAGCCGCCAGCGGCCATTGGTTCCCACGGACCGCAAGCTTGCGCGTGAAGCAGAGCGCGCCCAGCGCCTCGAAGCGCAGAACCGCATGCGCCTGGCAAATGAAACGGGCGACGAGCGATACATGGCGCTCCGCGACCGCGGCGACCAGAAGCGTTTCGCCCGCGATTTCGTGGACCGCCGCTTCATGATCGGCGAGTACCTGATGTTCGCCGTCTTCGGCTTCCTGATCATCTCGCTGACGATGCAGTCGTTCCTGACGATTCAGGCATACATCGTCTTCGCGCTGTGGGCCCTTGTCGCCCTCGTGGTCGTCGACTCGTTCTTCATGTCCCGCGGACTGAAGAAGGGCCTTGTCGCCCGCTACGGCTCGGTCGAGCGGGGCGTCGTCTGGTACGGCGTCATGCGCGGCATGCAGTTCCGCAAGCTGCGCCTGCCCAAGCCCCAGGTACGTCGCGGAGACGATCCGCGCTAAACGCACAAGCGTTCAATAATCCACACAAGGCGTGTGTTGCACCGGAAGCGGCGCAACACACGCCTTTTTCATGGCCTCGCGGCCCGGATAGACAAATGGGTCGGTTGGGTTTTCCGCTCAAATCCCGCGGAAAACCCAACCGACCCATCGCCTTGCCCGGGGCGGCCTATGCCTGGTTGCGCAGGCTGACCCCGTTGGCAACGGCCTTGGCCAAGGTCTTGTTGATGCCGCGTGCCCACAGCGGTCCCTCGTAGAGGAAAGCGGTGTAACCCTGCACCAGGTCCGCGCCCGCCTGCAGGCGTTCGATGACGTCTTCGCCGGTGGTGACGCCGCCAACGGAAATGATCGCCATGCTGGCGTGCACCTTGGCGCGCAACACCTTCAAGACCTCGAGCGAGCGTTCCTTCAGCGGTGCGCCGCTCAAGCCGCCGGCCCCGATCTCGGCAACCTTGAACGCGTCGGAGGTCAATCCGTCGCGCGAGATCGTGGTGTTCGTCGCGATGATGCCGTCGAGCTTCAGCTCCTGGGCCAGGGTTGCGACATCCGCTATGTCCTCATCGGTCAGGTCGGGCGCGATCTTCACCAGCAGCGGGATATGGCGCCCGGCCACGCGGTCGGCCTCGGCGCCAACGGCACTCAGCAATGGACGCAGCGATTCAACGCTCTGCAGCAATCGCAAACCGGGGGTGTTGGGCGAAGACACGTTGACCACCAGGTAGTCGGCGTGCGGGGCGAGTTCGCGGGTGGAGACCAGGTAGTCCTCCACAGCGTCCTCGAGCTCCACGACCTTGGTCTTGCCGATGTTGATGCCGATCACCGGGCGGTGTGCACCGAAGCGGCGGTTCAGCAGCATGCGGGCGGCGCGGGTCCGCGGGGCCACTGCATGGGCGCCATCGTTGTTGAAGCCCATGCGGTTGATGACTGCTTTGTCTTCAATCAGGCGGAAAAGCCGGGGTTGCTCGTTGCCGGGCTGGGCTGCACCGGTGATCGTCCCGACTTCCACGTGGCCAAAGCCCAGGTCGGCAAGGGAGCCGATGCCGGCACCTTCCTTGTCGAAACCCGCGGCCAGGCCGAAGGGCGACGGGAAATCGATGCCCATGACCGTGCGGCGCAAGGAAGAATCGGGGGAACAAATCATGCGGGCGACGCTCGAAAGCCCGACCTTTTCGGAAAGTCGAATGGCGTTAAAGGCAAAGTGGTGGGCCTTTTCGGGGTCCATGCCCGAGAAAAGCACACGGAAAATCGTGGGATAGATGCGCATAATCTCCAGTCTTCCCTTTGCGCTCCATCCAAACAACTTCAACCCGGTTATGCTCATCACATGTCGCATGCGTCTTCACAAACCTCGAGGTTCCCCACAGTGCCGGACTACGACCCGACCGCCACTTGGCCCGACTACTGCGAAACGACGCTTCCCGGCCAGTGGCTCCCCGATATCCTGGGCGCCGGCTTTTCCTACACGACACTGCCCATGGGAACCGACGAAGAGGGCGAACTCTGCGCCACGCTCATTCGCTACCAGCCCCATGAGCACCCCCGGCACCTGACCGAGCCAACCGGATGGCTGAGCAGGATCACCGCCCAGTTCGCTCCGCTTCGCGAAGACATCGGTCGCTTCCTCGCCGGCAGCAGGGCCCCGAAGGCCAAGCCCAACGGCTTTGTCCTCGCCATCCACGGGTGGAGCGACTACTTCTACAACACGGAGCATGCCGGCTACTGGGCCTCGCGCGGATACTCCTTCTACGCCCTGGACCTGCGTCGGTACGGCCGCAGCATGCGGGCCCACCACCAAAACCCGGGGTTCACCAACAACCTCGAGGAATACGATGCGGACCTTGCGGCGGCGCTTGCCGCCATCCGCGAACTGGAAGGCCAAGACCTGCCCGGCATCTGTGTCGCGCACTCCACCGGAGGCCTCATTGCCAGCCTGTGGGCCAACCGCAACCCGGACGCGTTCTCCGCGCTGATCCTCAACAGCCCGTGGCTGGAAACTCAGGGCAGCTACCTGGTGCGGTACGCAACCCAGGGCGTCTTCGAACCGATCGCCAGGGTCAGGCCGCGCGCGAAGCTGCACCTGCCCGAGTTCGACCACTATTGGCGGTCACTCAGCCGGCTGTCCCACGGTTTCTGGGACCTGCACCCGGTGTGGAGGCCGCCGGTTTCCTTCCCTGCCACGGCCGGGTGGATCACCGCGATCCTGGCAGGGCACAGGGAGGTCGCCCGGGGGCTCGACGTGAGGATCCCGATCCTGGTGCTGACCTCGCGTTCAACCCACCTCGGCACAAGCTTCGATGAGTCGATGCTGCACACCGACTCGGTCATCGAGGTGCAGGTGGTGCGCGAACGCAGCCTGGGCCTGGGATCGGAGGTCACGAATGTCATCATCGACGGTTCGATGCACGACGTGTTCACTTCCCTGCCGGCTCCGCGCGCGGCCGCCTACGCGGCAATCGACCGTTGGGCCGCGGGGTACCTGCCGAAACGAACGACCGCCGGATAGCTTCGCGCGGGTCTAGGCCCCTGCCGCGGGCTTGTCCACGGCTCCCCCGTAGCGGCGGTCGCGGCTTGCATATTCCTGCACGGCCGACCACAGCGTCGAACGGTTCACATCCGGCCAGAGCTCGTCGATGAAGACCATTTCCGCGTACGCGGACTGCCACAGCATGAAGTTCGACGTGCGCTGTTCCCCGCTCGTGCGCAGGAACAGGTCCACGTCCGGCAGCTCCGGTTCGTCCAGGTACCTGGCAACCGTCTTTTCGCTGACCTGGGACGGCTTCATGCGTCCGGCCTGGACCTCCGTGGCGATGGCCTGCACGGCGTCGGCGATCTCGGCCCGGCCTCCGTAGTTCACGCACATGGTCAGCTGGCAGGTTTCGTTGCCGGCCGTGTGCTCCTCGGCGGCCTTGAGCTCGTTGACCACTGACTTCCAGAGCCGGGGTTCGCGCCCGGCCCAGCGGATCTTCACGCCCCACTCGTTCAGGGTATTGCGCTGTCGGCGCAGCACGTCGCGGGAGAATCCCATGAGGAAGCGCACCTCCTCTGGGCTGCGCTTCCAGTTTTCGGTGGAGAACGCGTAGACGGAAACGTACTTGATGCCCATCTCGACGGCGCCCGCCATCACGTCCAGCAGCGCGGCCTCCCCGGCGCGGTGCCCCTCGGTGCGCGGCAGCCCGCGCTGGTTGGCCCAGCGGCCGTTGCCGTCCATTACGATCGCAACGTGCTGCGGCACGAACTCGGCGGGGATCTGCGGCATGGTGAAACCCGCCGGGTGCGGTGCCGGGTGGCTGCGTCCGGGGTTCCCGGTGATCTTGGTGGGCTTCTTCATCTTCTCTCCACGAGTTTGAGGGATTTGACTAGGCGTTCAAGGTGCCACTGCAGGTAACTGCCCACGATGTTGGCGGCCTGGGTGCGTGAGGCGATCTCGCTTGCATCCACTGTCTCCCAGTCCCCTGCCAGCAGCGCCGCCAGCAATTCGACGGTCTGCGGCGAGGGGGAAAGCGATCCGGCGGGGCGGCAATCGTGGCAGACCACTCCGCCCAGCGGGATGTTGATGGCCTGGTGCGGTCCGACGGCACCGCAGCGGACGCAGTGCGTGAAGCTCGGGGCCCAGCCTGCGGTGGCCAGGGCCCGCAGCAGGTAGGAGTCGAGCACGGTGCCGGGCTCGTGGCCGCCGCGGGCCAGCGCCGCGATGGCGCCGTGCAGCAGCCTGTACTGCGGGGCAATGGATTCGGCCTCGGAGTCTGTGAGCCGTTCGGCCGTCTCCACCATGGCGTGGGCGGCGGTGTAGGCGGCGTAGTCGGCAACCAGCGCCTGGCCGTAGGGGTTGCGCAGCTGCGCCTGGATGATGGTGTGCAGCGACTTGCCCTCGACGATCTGGGCGTCGACCTCCATGAAGGGCTCCAGCGTCGCGCCCATCTTGGAGCTGGTGCGGCGCACGCCCTTGGCGGCGGCACGGATCACGCCGCGCTCGGGGCTCAGCAGCGTGATGATGCGGTCCGCCTCCCCCAATTTCTGGGTGCGCAGGATGATCCCGCGCGTGCGGTAGCTCTTTGCTGCAAAACCTGTACGTGACACGCTACCCATCATCTCAAACAAAACAGTGGGTCCGGTGCATCAACCCGATGCACCGGACCCACGGCCGTCTCACCCCGAAGGGACCTACTTGGTGTCGCGCACCGCGCGGTTCACCGCGGAGACCACTGCCTTCAGCGAGGACATGGTGGTGTTTGTGTCGACGCCGACGCCCCAGAGCACGCGTTCACCGACGGCGCATTCGACGTAGGCAGCTGCAGCGGCGTTGCCGCCCTCGGAGAGTGCGTGCTCGGTGAAGTCCAGCACGCGCACGTCCACGCCCTCGGCGGAGAGGATGTTCACCAGCGCGTTGATCGGGCCGTTTCCGCTGGCCGACCGACGGTGCGGGGTGCCGTCGATGACCAGCGTGGTGGTCAGCTCGAAGGTGCCGTCCTCCGCGGTGTCGGCGGTGGCGGAGCCCAGTTTGAAGCGGCCCCACGGCTCGTGGTCCGAGCCCTCGGTGACCGGCAGGTATTCGTCCTGGAAGACGTTCCAGATCGCGGCCGAGGAGATTTCCCCGCCCTCGCCGTCGGTCTTGCGCTGGATGACGCCGGAGAATTCGATCTGTGCTCGGCGCGGCAGGTCCAGCGAGTGCTCGCTCTTGAGCAGGTAGGCGACGCCGCCCTTGCCGGACTGGGAGTTCACGCGGATGACGGCCTCGTAGGAGCGGCCGATGTCCTTCGGGTCGACCGGCAGGTACGGAACGGCCCACTCGATCTCGTCGATGGTCTTGCCGGCCGCCTTGGCGTCGGCCTCCATGGACTCGAAGCCCTTCTTGATGGCGTCCTGGTGGGAGCCGGAGAAGGCGGTGAAGACCAGGTCTCCGCCGTACGGGGAGCGTTCCGGGACCGGAAGCTGGTTGCAGTACTCGACGGTGCGGCGGATCTCGTCCATGTCGGAGAAGTCGATCTGCGGGTCGATGCCCTGGCCGAACAGGTTCATGCCCAGCGTGACCAGGTCGACGTTGCCGGTGCGTTCGCCGTTGCCGAAGAGGCAGCCCTCGATGCGGTCGGCGCCGGCCAGGTAGCCGAGCTCGGCCGCCGCGACGCCGGTGCCGCGGTCGTTGTGCGGGTGCAGGGAGAGCACGATCGAGTCGCGGTTCGCCAGGTTGCGGTGCATCCACTCGATCGAGTCGGCGTAGACGTTCGGCGTTGCCATTTCGACGGTCGCCGGCAGGTTCAGGATCATCTTGTTTTCGGGGCTGGCTTCGAGGACCTCGGCCACGGCGTCGGAGATGCGCTTGGCGAACTCCAGCTCGGTCCCGGTGAAGGACTCCGGGGAGTATTCGTAGGTGATCTTGGTGCCGACCAGCTGCTCCTCGTACTTCTTGCACAGGCGCGCACCGGTCAGCGCGATGTCCATGATGCCGTCCTGGTCCTGGTTGAAGACCACGCGGCGCTGCAGCACGGAAGTGGAGTTGTAGAGGTGCACGATGGCCTGCTTGGCGCCCTCGAGTGCCTCGTAGGTGCGCTCGATAAGGTGTTCGCGGGCCTGGGTGAGCACCTGGATGGTGACGTCGTCAGGGATGCCGCGTTCGATCAGCTGGCGCACGAAGTCGAAGTCGGTCTGCGAGGCGGACGGGAAGCCGACCTCGATTTCCTTGAAGCCCATCTTGACGAGCAGGTCGAACATCTTGTGCTTGCGCTCGGGGCTCATCGGATCGATCAGCGCCTGGTTTCCGTCACGGAGGTCGACCGCGCACCAGCGCGGGGCCTGGGTGATGTACTTGTCCGGCCAAGTGCGGTCCGGCAGGGAGATGTTGATCTGGTCCTGGAACGGCACGTACTTGTGGATCGGCATTCCGGAGGACTTTTGCATGTTCTGCATTTCAGTGGGCCTTTTCTAAGTGGTGTGAGAAAGGGGGCCGGGACGGTGGTTGACTCCGCAGCGAGGGGTCGGCCTAAGGACGCTTAGAGTCCTGTCTGGGTCTCGCCGCGGCGGCTTAGTAGTAGTAGTCCGAAATGCATTTGTTTAACATAGCACCGCGCCCGCGCCTGATGTGATTTGTTGAACAATTGTGTCACATGGCGGACAGGCGCCCGGATCGCATGCGGCCCGCTGTTTATGCCCAGTACCAAGTCAACTGGCTTTCAGCATGCCGGGGCGGCTCCGCTACGATCGACCCATGACAGAAAAATCGCCGGCCCGGATCGGGCTTTCCCTTCCAACCACGGACTGGCTTCTCATCGACGGGGCCTTGGGCAACCTGGGTGCCCTATCCCTCGGGGATCCCGCGCTGGTCCAATGGTGCGGCACGATCCGTGAAGCCGGGTGGGGCGAGAATCTGGACCGGTCCGCCGATCTTGAGGGGCCCGAGGAGCAGATCCCGGCGATACGGCTTCCCCGTGAAACGTGGTCGTTCATCATCGATGCCCTCGGGGACGTGGAAGCCGATCGCATGTTGGCCAACGACGGTTCCCTGTCGGCGGAGGAAATGGACCTCCATGCGAGGATCGCCGCAAGATCGGAAGCGATTGCCGCGGAGATCCGCAAGCGGATCGGCCAGTGAGCCGCGCATAGGGGCGGGCGCCGTCGGGCGGCCCGAACGCAGAACGATCCCGGGCAAACGGCGCCCGGGATCGTTCTGAATTGCATGGTGGAGCCGGAAACTAGAAGCCGAGCTTTCCCAGCTGCTTGGGATCGCGCTGCCATTCCTTGGCGATCTTCACGTGCAGGTCAAGGTAGACCTTGGTGCCCAGGAGCGCCTCGATGCCCTTGCGCGAACGGGTGCCGACATCGCGCAGGCGCGCGCCGCCCTTGCCGATGACGATGGCCTTCTGGCTGGAACGCTCCACGTAGAGGTTCACGCGCACGTCCAGCAGCGGGCTGTCCTCCGGGCGTCCCTCGCGCTGGACCATTTCCTCGACGACGACCGCAAGCGAGTGCGGAAGCTCGTCGCGCACGCCCTCCAGGGCGGCCTCGCGGATCAGCTCGGCGACCATCTTGGCCTCCGGCTCGTCGGTCAGCTCGCCGTCCGGGTACAGCGGCGGGGAAAGCGGCATCTGCGCGGCGAGCACGTCGGCGACCTCCTTGACCTGGAAGTCCTTGGTGGCGGAGACCGGAACGACGGCGGCCCAGCCGCCCTCCCCCAGGGTGTCCACGCCCAGCTGCGCCACGGCCATCAGCTGCTGCATGAGCGCGGCCTTGTCCACGGTGTCGGCCTTGGTGACGATCGCGACGATCGGCTTCTTCTGCAGCTGCGCCAGCTGGGTGGCGATGAAGCGGTCGCCCGGGCCGATCTTCTCGTTGGCCGGCAGGCAGAAGCCGATGGCGTCGACCTCGGAGAGGGTGTCCGCGACCAGGTCGTTCAGGCGCTGGCCCAGCAGGGTGCGCGGGCGGTGCAGGCCCGGGGTGTCCACGAGGATCAGCTGCGCGTCCTCGCGGTGCACGATGCCGCGGATGGTGTGGCGGGTGGTTTGCGGCTTCGAGGAGGTGATGGCCACCTTCTGGCCCACCAGCGCGTTGGTCAGCGTGGACTTGCCGGCGTTCGGGCGGCCCACGAAGGAGGTGAAGCCGGAACGGAAGTCCTTCGGCCAGCCGCCATCGGGCATCATTGCGGGGGTTTTGGTGTTCCGGCTCATGCTTGCTCCTTGTGATGCGGTGCATCGTTCACGGCGGGTTGTTCGCCGGTTGTCGTTTGTACTTCCACTTTGCGCACCAGGATCTTCCCGATGCGGTTGCGCCGCCCGCTGAGCGAGACGACCTTCAGTTCTATGCCGTGGACCGCGGCGTGCGAGCCGAGGACCGGGACGCTGCCCAGCTCCTTGGCCAGCAGCCCGCCGACGGAGTCGACCTCGTCCTCGTCGATGTCGATGTCGAAAAGCTCGCCGAGTTCGTCGATGGAGGTGCGGGCGGTGACGGTGTAGCTACCGTCGCCCTGGTCCTCGATCTCGTTGCGCTGCCTGTCGTACTCATCATCGATCTCCCCGACGATTTCCTCAATGAGGTCCTCGAGGGTGACCAGCCCGGCGGTTCCGCCGTACTCGTCGATGACGATGGCCATGTGGGTCGATTCGCGCTGCAGCTCCGGCAGCAGCTCGCCGACCAGCTTGGATTCGGGCACGTAGCGGGTGGGTCGTGCCAGCTCCTCGACCAGCGCCCGGGATCCGGGCTCCTTGTGCAGCTTGTAGGCCACGTCCTTGAGGTAGACGATGCCGAAGATGTCGTCGGCGTCCTCCCCGATCACCGGCACGCGCGAGCAGCCGGAGTTCAGGAACAGTTCCATGGCCGCGTTGAGGTCCCGGCCCCTGGGGATGGTGACCATGTCCGTGCGCGGCACCATGACCGAGCGCACGTAGGTGTCCTCCAGGTCCATGACGGAGTTGATGATCTCCGCCGCCTCGTCCTCCAGGCCGTCGCCCTCCGAGGCCCGGTCGACCAGGTCGCGCAGGCGCTCCTTGGAGAGGAAGCCCTCGTCCTCCGCGACGGCGCGCGGGGAAATGGCCTGGCCGATGCCGACGAGCCAGGACGGGACAGGGCCCAGCACCAGGCGCAGGAAGCGGATCAGCGGCGCGGTGCGGCGCACCACCGCATCGGCGTGGGTGCGGCCGTAGCGGCGCGGCGAGACACCGACCAGCACAAAGCTGACGGCGGCCATGGTGACGGTGGCCAGCAGGCCGGCCAGCCAGACGTTGCCGAGCCTGTCGTGGTAGAGGATGCCGACCGCCACGGCGGAGGCGGTCTCGAACCAGATCCGCCAGAAACGCACGGCGTGCGTGTGGCTGGTCGTGTCGTCGAGGATGCGGCTCAGGTGGCCGGCCGCGGATTCGTTGCGCAGCACCTCCGCCTGCTGCCTGGATAGGTACAGGTAGGCGGATTCGGCCGCGGTGAGGATTGCTGCACAGATGATGAACACCAGTGCACAGAGCGCGAGAACAATCGCGGTCACTAGTTCATCGTCTCCCGCGGAGCCGGGCGGCCCAGGAATCCTTCAAGCAGCTGGCGCTGCAGGGTGAACATGATGTCCTTTTCCTCGGGCTCGGCGTGGTCGAAGCCCAGCAGGTGCAGCATGCCGTGCGTGGTCAGCAGCAGGATCTCGTCCTCGACGCTGTGCCCGCCGGCGGCGGCCTGGGTGGTGGCGACCTGCGGGCAGATCACGATGTCGCCGAGCATGCCGGCCTCGGTGGGGGATCCGGGGCGGCCCGGGCGCAGCTCGTCCATCGGGAAGCTCATCACGTCCGTGGGCCCGTCGATGTCCATCCATTCGACGTGCAGCGCGCTCATGGGTTCCTCGTCCATCAGGATGATCGAGACCTCGGTTTCCGGGTGCACGTGCAGCTCGGAGAGGATGTGGCGTCCCAACGCGCTGATGCGTTCGAGATCGGCTGCGATCTCGGACTCGTTGTTGACCTCTACGCTCATGATGCGTTCTCCTGGTTGTCGGGACCGTGTCCCTGTGGTTTTCCGTGCTGCTTGTGTGCTGCGTGGCCCGCTCCGGGGGCCGCGGCCGCCCGGCGCCGCGCGCGGGCGGCCGAGCGGTTGAAGTTGGGGTCCTGGCGGGCCGTCCAGCGCTCGTAGGCGCCGACGATGGCCCCGACCAGCCGGTGGCGCACCACGTCGCTGGCGTCCAGTTCGCAGAATGCGATGTCGTCGACGCCCTCGAGGATCTCGGTGACCACGCGCAGCCCGGACTTGGTCCCGCCGGGCAGGTCGACCTGGGTGATGTCGCCGGTGACCACGATCTTGGAGCCGAAGCCCAACCGGGTGAGGAACATCTTCATCTGTTCGGGCGTGGTGTTCTGCGCCTCGTCGAGGATGATGAAAGCGTCGTTGAGCGTGCGTCCGCGCATGTAGGCCAGCGGTGCGACCTCGATGGTGCCGGCGGCCAGCAGGCGCGGGATCGAATCCGGCTCCAGCATGTCATGCAGGGCGTCGTAGAGCGGGCGCAGGTACGGGTCGATCTTGTCGGTCAGGGTGCCGGGCAGGAAGCCGAGCTTCTCCCCGGCCTCCACGGCGGGGCGGGTCAGGATGATCCGGCTGACCTCCTTGGCCTGCAGCGCCGCGACGGCCTTGGCCATCGCCAGGTAGGTCTTGCCGGTGCCCGCGGGACCTATGCCGAAGATCACGGTGTTCTCGTCGATGGCGTCGACGTAGGACTTCTGGTTCACCGTCTTGGGCCGGATGGCCTTGCCTCGGCCGGAGAGGATCTTCAGCCCGAGCACGGACTGGGCGTCGCCGGCTCCGGAGCCCTCGAGCATGCGCACCAGTTGTTCGATGGTCTGCGCGGAAATCCGGGTGCCGTTGGCCGCGAGCGTGCGGGCCTCGGTGATCACCCGCAGGGCACGGTGTGCGGCGCCCGGTTCGCCGGTGACCCGCAGGTCGTTGCCGCGGGCGTGCAGGTCAACGCCCGGGTAGGCACCGCCGATGACGCGCAAGAGTTCATCATGTGCACCCAGGGTGGCGACCATCTGGTCGGAACTGTCGAAACTGACCAGCGCATCGGTTTCCCGTGGCTGCCCTGATTGGCTCATCTCTGGATCCATACGACTGTTGCCGCCTCCGCAATCTGTGTGGGCAACTAAGGCCTGCGGTCCTTCCGCGGCCAATGGTCCCTGCACCTCGTCCATCTTATCCTGCCCTTGTGGCACCGGCCATTGGCGCGCTGCAGGCCCGTCTGCCCGCCCGGGAACATATCAATCAGGCAACAGTCCCCGCAAAACCCGGATCGAAACCCCCTCTGACCGGTTTTTTGTGCAAGGCTGGGGAAGTTCATCGTCTCCCCCGATGCTGCTCCACCCATGTTTTCAGTTCCCTTTCTCCCAGAGAGCCACTATTTCCGATGTCCCGTTCCCGTCGCACCGCCCATTCCCGCATTGCGGCCTTGGCGCTCATGGCGTTGCTTGGAACCACGGCCTCCTGCGGCCTGGGGACCGGCGCCGAACAGTTCTCGATGCCCGCATCGAACACCGACACCCATTCGGTTGCCCCGTTGTCGGCTGTCGGCATGGAAGCGTTGAGCACCGACCGGAGCATGCCCGTCTACTGGCTCTCGGAATCGGACGGCACGGTGCGTCTCTACCGGGAATTCGTGCAGATCCCCGGGGCCGGCGATCCGATCGCCGCAGCGGTGCGCTACATGCTGTCCTCGAAGCCGCGTGACACCGACTACTTCAACCTGTGGCGTCCGAGCACCTCGATCGGGGCCTCGGTGAGCCCGCAGAACCTGATCACCATCGACCTGGGCAAAAAGGCGTTCGGTGCATCGCTGGATCGCGGCCTCGCGGAACGGTCGATCGCGCAATTGGTGTACACGGCCACTGCCGCCGCGGCCAACGCCGGCATCCTCTCCGACGGCATCGAGCCAAGCGTGCGGATCCAGGTCGACGGATCGAGCGACTTCCTGGCCTTCGGCCAGATTCCTCTGGACCAGACCTTCACCCGCGACGCCACGCTTGCGGCGCCGCTGTGGGTCATCGACCCGCAGGCCGGCAGTTCCGTGCCCGCCGGCAGCGTGAACTTCCGCGGCCTGAGCGCGAGTTTCTCCGGCGGGGAGTTCTGGGAGATCCGGCGGAAGAAGGCCACGAACCCGCTGGGCATCAAGAGCGAGTCGACCGAGCCCGTCGCCTCCGGCCAGCTGCCCGCGGGCAGCGAATCCCGGGACACCAACGAGTTTTCCTTCAGCCACGAGCTGGGGGCCGGCGAGTACACATTCACGGCATGGGGCGTCGATGCGACCACGGACAAGCGGATCGCCCTCGAATCCAAGGACTTCACGGTGACGGAGTAGCCGCACCGCCCGCCAAACACGGCCCGACGCACCGCTGCCAACGCAAGGATCCCTGTGTTGTTCCCCCTTCCCGATGGACCGGGAGGAACAGCACAGGGATCCTTGTGCCTGTGGCCGTGCAGCTTCAAGACTTCTTACGGGTCAGAGCTGTCCGAGCAGGTGCCTGACGAGCACCAGGGCCGCGGGCCCGGCGGTCGAGGCGCGCAGCACGTGCCGGCCCAGCAGGGCCACATTGGCGCCGGCGGCCAGGAACTGGTCGATCTCGTTGTCGGAAATCCCGCCCTCGGGTCCCACGACCAAGTGGACTTCCGCGCGCGGGTTCTCCCCGGAGGCCAGTGCCACGGCGTGCTCGGCGGCCCAGGCGCCGACGACGTCGGCCACCGAGTTGGCCCCGCGTTCGTGAAGCACCAGCACCAGCACCGGTCTCCCTGCGTCCGCCGCGTCCGCCATGGACTTGGCCAGCGCCGGGGTGGAAACCATCGGCAGGACCTCCGGCAGGAACGTGCGCCTGGATTGCTTCAGCGCGCTGAGCACCGTCGCCTCCCACTTGCCCAGGGCCTTGGCGGCCTTGGCCTCGTTCCAGCGCACGATGGCGCGTTCGGACTGCCAGGGGCGCACCGCGTCGATGCCGAGTTCCACCGCGGACTCGACGGCCTGCAGGTCGCGGTCGCCCTTGGCCAGCGCCTGCACCAGGGTGATGCGGACCGGCAGGACCGCCTCGTGCTCGACGGAGGCAACCGTGGCACGCAGCGTGGCCTTGTCGGTGTCCAGCACCTCGACGCTTGCGCGCACACCGGTGCCGTCGACCAGGTCGATCATCTCCCCGCTGCGCACGCGCTTCACGTTCACCGCGTGGTGGGCCTCGGGCCCCTCAAGGGTGAGGACGGTTCCCACGGCGGGGTCGCCGAGGGAACCGCGCTCCATGAAGAAGCACTGGTTGCTCATGAGCCCAGGTTGCCGAGCTTGCCGCGCAGGCGGGAGAACATACCGCCGCTGTTTTCCATGCGCCCCTCGGCGAATTCCTCGCCGCGCAGCTTGGCCAGCTGCTCGAGCAGCTCGCGCTGCGCCGCGTCGACCTTGGTCGGGGTCTCGACGTGCAGGTGCACGATGATGTCGCCGCGCTTGCCGCCGCGCAGGCGCGGAACGCCGTAGCCGGCCAGGCGGACGGTGTCGCCGGACTGGGCGCCGGATTCGACCTCGATGACCTGGGTGCCGTCGAAGGTCTCCAGCTTCAGGTCCGCGCCGAGCGCGGCCGCGGTCATCGGGACGTTCATGCGTGCGTGCAGGTCGACGCCCTCGCGTTCGAAGACCTTGTGGCGGCGCACCTCGATCTCCACGTACAGGTCGCCGTTGGGGCCGCCGCCGGGGCCCGCCTCGCCCTGGCCGGCCAGGTGGATGCGGGTGCCGCTGGCAACGCCGGCGGGGACCTTGAGCTGCTTGGAGATGCGTTCGCGGATGCGGCCCTGGCCGCTGCAGTCGATGCACGGGTCGGGGATGGTGGTGCCGAAGCCGCGGCAGGCCGCACAGGTCTCGACGGTCATCATCTGGCCCAGGAAGGAACGGACCGGACGCTGGACCTGGCCGGCGCCGTGGCAGATGCTGCAGGTGACGGGCGAGGTGCCCTTGCGGCAGCAGGTGCCCTCGCAGGTGGGGCAGGTGACGGCGGTTTCCATCTCCAGCGGGTACACCGTGCCGGCCACCGCATCGGCAAGGTCGATGGTCGCGGTGATCAGTGCGTCGCGTCCGCGCTGCGTGCGCGAGGCCGGGCCCTGGGCCTGGCCGCCGCCGAAGAACTGCTCGAAGATGTCCCCGAAGCCGCCGCCGAAGCCGCCGCCTCCGCCGAAACCGGTCTGGCCCGTGCCGTTCTCGTTGCCCGTGGCGTCGTAGTTCGCGCGCTTGTCCGCGTCGGCGAGCACCTCATAGGCGTGGGTCACCTGCTTGAACTGCTCGGAGGCGTCCTCCCCCGGGTTCACATCGGGGTGCAGCTTGCGGGCCAATTTTCGGTAGGCCTTCTTGATCTCTTCGCCCGTGGCGTCCTTGCTGACGCCCAGAACTTCGTAGTGAGTGCTCACAGTGCTCGCTGTGTCCTTTCGTACTTCAAAAATTGACAATGGCCGAAGCGTTAGCCGGCCAGGATCCGGGAAAGATATCTGGCGACGGCGCGCACGGCGGCCATCGAGGTGGGGTAGTTCATGCGCGTCGGGCCCAACACGCCGATCATCGACTGTTCGCCCGGCCCGTAACCCGTGGCGACCACCGAGGCCTCGGTCAGCGCGCCGTACTGGTTTTCGGTGCCGATACCCACCGCGATCCCGTGGGCGTCCTGCTCGAGTTCGGAGAACAGCCGCAGCAGGACCACCTGTTCCTCGAGCGCCTCAAGGACCGGGGTGATGCTCAACGGGAAGTCGCGGTTTGCGCGGGCCAGGTTGGCGGTGCCGGCCATGACCATGCGGTCCACGGTGTTGTTGCGCGCCAGGGCAGCCAACGACTCCGCGACGGCCCGTGCCGCATGCAGCAACCGTGGTTCGACCAAATCGGTGGGGCCCCCGCAGAGTTTCGAGACATCGGCGATGGGGCGGTTGTCCAACACGGCGAGGAACACCGCGCGCAGGCGCTGGAGGTCTTCCTCGCTGGTGTCCGGGGGCAAGAGTATGACCCGTTGCTCGACCTTGCCGCTGGAGGCAATCAGGACAACGAGTGTCTGCCCGGCGCCAAGGCCCACCAGCTCGATGTGGCGGACCGTGGCGTTCGAGTAATGCGGCACCTGGATGAGCGCCACCTGCTGCGTGATGCTGGCCAGCAGGCGGACGGTGTTTTCGAGGACCTCGTTGAGGTCGTGCGACCCTTCGATCAGTGCGGCTATGGCACGTCGTTCGGCCGGCGAGAGCGGCTTGATGTCGCCGATTTGGTCCACGAAGTGGCGGTAGCCCTTTTCGGTGGGAATCCGCCCGGAGGAAGTGTGCGGGGCGACGATGAAGCCCTCTTCCTCAAGCGATGCCATGTCGTTGCGGATGGTCGCGGCCGAGACCCCGAGGTTGTGACGCTCCAGCAGGGCCCGCGAACCCACCGGTTCACGTGACTTCACATAGTCTTCAACGATGGCTCGGAGGACCTCAAGCCTGCGCGGTTCGGTCATTCTTACCCTCCTGACTACCAGATTGATACGGTCGACGACGCATCGGGGCGCCGGGACCCGTGAAGTTGCGGCATTTAGCACTCGACATGTCCAAGTGCTAAGTCTAATACGTCCGGCTGGGTTGTTAGCATGGTTTGTTCAAACACGGTGATGCCGCGTTCACCACACGTCTCACCGCCGCGGCACGCGACCATCGGCACCGGAAAGTGAAACCATGACCAATTACACCTGGGGCGCCCAAGACATGAGCGCCCCCGTACGACGACAGCTCCGCAAGGTTCCACTGCGCCTGGGCCTGCTCCTCGAGGACGTCGAAAGCGGGTGGGTGGGAGAAGTCGTCCGCATGGAAAAATCCGGCGGCATGCGCGTCATGGCCCTGGAGGACCGTGCGGGCCGGACGAAGTCTTTCCGCACGGGCTTCGGCTTCCTGCTCGAAGGGGAACCCGTGGAAATCACCGAACCGGTCGCCGCGCCGCCGGCCAACCAGGGCACCGCGCGCAGCGCATCGGGTTCGCGCATGGTCACCGACCTGCGGGCCCGCACCGCCCGGGCAAGCCGCATTTGGGTCGAAGGCAAGCACGACGCCCAGCTGGTCGAAAAAGTCTGGGGCCATGACCTGCGGGTGGAGGGCATCGTCGTGGAGCCGCTGCATGGTGTCGATGACTTGGCTGCCGCCATCCGCGACTTCTCACCCGGCCCGCAGCGCAAGCTCGGAATCCTCGTCGACCACCTGGTGTCCGGCACCAAGGAGGCGAAGATCGCCGCCGAGGCAATGCGCGTGCCAGGTGCCGCGGGCAACGTGCTGATTGTCGGCCACCCGTATGTCGACGTGTGGCAAGCCGTCCGCCCCACGGTGCTGGGCATCAGGGCATGGCCTGTGGTGCCGCGCGGAACCGACTGGAAAACCGGCATCCTCAAGGGCCTGGGCTGGCCGCACCAGGAACAGGTCGACGTGGCGCAGGGGTGGGAACGCATCCTGGGGCAGGTGCGAAGCTACGCCGATCTGGAACCATCGCTTTTGGGCCGCGTTGAAGAGGTCATCGACTTCCTTACGGCAGGCGACCACGGACCCGAGTAGTTGTCGCCACACGCGCGACGCGCCCGGCCGGAATAATGTCCGGACCGTGAGAATGCTCACCCTGCCCGCCGATCGTGCCACGTGGACAGCCTGAAGATGTCCATGCTGCATGAAAAACCTTTCACCTTTCGGCCGGGACGCGCCCAAAGCCACGGTTCGATGCATTGGAGCCGTTGGATTGGCGATAAACTGTCCATCGATTCACCAACAGCAACGAAGAGGACACCAGCAGTGGTCAATGAGGCACGACAGCCATCCGGCGCAGGCGACGGCCAGCCGGACCGATTCGAAGGTTCTTCGGACGCCCCGCTGCCACTGACACCCACCGAAGACCGCCAGTGGGCAACCATCGCCCACTTCGGCGCGATCCTTGGGTGCGTTCCCTCGGCCATCATCTACTACGTGTACCGCTCGCGCGGGCCGTTCACGGCGCAGGAATCCAAGGAAGCACTCAACTTCACATTCCCGCTCACGGTCATTGCCGTGGTGCTGAACCTGCTCTCGCTGATTCCCGTCGTCGGGTGGGTCTTCGCGGTTCTCGTGGTCGCAATCTGGATCTTCCTCACCGTCAGCGGCGTCAAGGCGGGCATCAACGCGAACAAGTCCCGCCCCTACCGCTACCCGCTCAACCTTCGGCTGTTCAAGTAGCAAAGAGCCTGCCGGAAACCCAGGGCATTGCCGAAAGGCAGTGCCCTTTTCCGTTGCCAGCTACCGGGCCGACTTGGATGCGGGCCGCACCGAACGCGAATCCGCGGCCGGCGCCGAAGACGCCGACGGGGGGGGACCTGCAGGCCGTGGACAACCGCTGTCGACGCTTGGTCCACGTGGCTCGACGCTTCGCCCCGGATTGAACAAGCGGGTCGGCCAGGCCGCCTTTTCCAAATGACAAAGGTGGGTGGTGGGTTGGAAATTCATCCAACCCGCCACCCACCTTTGTGGGTTCCACCCGCTTTCGCTGCGCGGCGGTTCCTAGAAATCCAGCAGCCTGCGCAACACGGCATCGGCCAACAACCGACCCTGCAGCGTCAGAACGACCTTTTTGGCGAATGCCGCCTCCGGGACCACCAAGCCGTCGGCAATCAAGCCGGCAATTGCCTGCCGGCCCTCGGGATTCAGCTCGGCGGTGTCCATGCCGTCGACGATGCGGGTCAACAGCATGGCCCGTTCCAGGTAGCGTGCGTCCTCGTCCGGGGTTTCACGCCCCGCGGCGGGCGAGGTGCCCGCGTCGATGCGCTGCTGGTACGCGGCCGGGTGCTTGACGTTCCACCAACGCAGCCCGCCCACGTGGGAGTGCGCCCCGGGGCCCGCGCCCCACCAGTCGCCACCCCGCCAGTAGGCAAGGTTGTGCAGGCAGCGGCTGCTTTCGTCCTTCGACCAGTTGCTGACCTCGTACCAGTTGTAACCGGCAGCGGCGAAAAGCTCGTCGGCGATCAGGTACTTGTCGGCGTGGTCGTCATCGTCGATGTTCGCTACCTCGCCGCGGCGGATCTGCCCGGCAAGCCGGGTGCCCTCCTCGATGATCAGCGCGTAGGCGGAGATGTGGTCGGGGTCGTAGCTGAGCGCGGTGTTGACGCTGGTGCGCCAATCCTCGATCGACTCCCCCGGCGTGCCGTAGATCAAGTCGACACTCACCTGCAGGCCCGCAGCCTTCGCCCATTGCACGGCAAGGCCGACCCGCTCGGGGTTGTGCGTGCGGTCAAGGGTTTTCAGGACGTGCGGGACAGCGGACTGCATGCCGATCGACACGCGGGTGAATCCGCCGTCGGCCAGCAGCTGCAGGGACTCGGGCGTCACCGAATCCGGGTTCGCCTCGGTGGTGATTTCCGCGTCGGGAGCAAGGTCCCATTGGGTGCGGATCTCACGCAGCACGCGGACCAGGTCCTCGGCGGGCAGCAACGTGGGCGTTCCGCCGCCGAAGAAGACGGTGGACACGCTGCGCCGCGGCACGCCGGATTCCTCCAGGACCTTGGCGCCGAAGGCGATCTCCGAGGAGACGGCCTCGGCGTAGGTGTCCTGGCTGGAACCCGAGCCGAGCTCGTGGGCCGTGTACGTGTTGAAGTCGCAGTATCCGCAGCGCACGGCGCAGAACGGAATGTGGACGTAGACCGAAAAGGTCCGGTCCACGGCACCATCGGCGCAGATTGCCGGAAGCAACCCGTCCGATGGTGCCGGATCCCCGAGGGGCAAAGCACCTGGCATTGTTACTTCTTCTTGGGCTCGTCGGACGAAAGGGCAACGATGAAGGCTTCCTGGGGAACCTCCACGCGGCCAACCATCTTCATCCGCTTCTTGCCGGCCTTCTGCTTTTCCAGCAGCTTGCGCTTACGGGAAATGTCGCCGCCGTAGCACTTGGCCAGGACGTCCTTGCGGATGGCGCGGATGCTTTCGCGGGCAATGATGCGTGAACCGATGGCTGCCTGGATGGGCACCTCGAACTGCTGGCGGGGAATCAGCTCGCGCAGCTTCGAGGTCATCATGGTTCCGTACGCGTAGGCCTTGTCACGGTGGGTAACCGCACTGAACGCATCGACCTGTTCACCCTGGAGCAGGATGTCGACCTTGACCAGATCCGAGATCTGTTCGCCGTCGGCCTTCCAGTCCAGCGAGGCGTAGCCGCGGGTCTTGGACTTCAGCACGTCGAAGAAGTCGAAGACGATCTCTGCCAGCGGAAGCCAGTAACGGATCTCCACGCGTTCCTCGGAGAGGTAGTCCATGCCGCGCATGACGCCTCGGCGTGACTGGCATAGTTCCATGATGGCGCCGACAAATTCGTGCGGTGCCAAAATGGTTGCAGCAACCATTGGCTCGTGGACCTCGAGGATCTTCCCGTCGGGGAATTCGCTCGGATTGGTCACTGTACGCAGCTTCTTGTCATCGGTCATGACCTCGTACACCACGTTCGGTGCGGTCGAGATCAAGTCGAGGTTGAACTCCGCCTCGAGGCGTTCGCGGGTGATTTCCAGGTGCAAAAGCCCCAGGAAACCAACGCGGAAGCCGAAGCCCAGTGCCACGGAGGTCTCCGGGACGTACGTCAGGGCTGCATCGTTGAGCTGTAGCTTGTCCAGCGCATCGCGCAGGGCCGGGTAATCCGAACCATCGATCGGGTACAGGCCCGAGAACACCATCGGCTTCGGGTCCTGGTAACCGCCCAGAGACTTCTCCGCCGGCTTGGCGAAGTTGGTGACCGTGTCACCGACCTTTGACTGGCGCACGTCCTTCACGCCGGTGATCAGGTAGCCGACCTCGCCGACACCAAGGCCCTTGGAGGGAACCGGTTCCGGTGAGGAAACGCCGATTTCCAGCAGGTCATAGGTGGTGCCGGTCGACATCATCTGGACCTTTTCGCGCGGCGAGATCTTGCCGTCAACCACGCGCACGTAGGTGACAACACCACGGTAGGTGTCGTAGACGGAGTCGAAGATCATGGCGCGTGCCGGGGCATTCGGGTCGCCGACCGGTGCCGGCAGGTCGCGAACAACCTTGTCCAGCAGGGCTTCGACGCCCATGCCGGTCTTACCCGAAACCTGGAGGATGTCCTCCGGGTCGCAGCCAATGAGTTTGGAGATTTCGGCAGCGTACTTTTCGGGCTGTGCCGAGGGAAGGTCGATCTTGTTCAGCACGGGAATGATCGTCATGTCATTCTCCATGGCCAGGTACAGGTTCGCCAGCGTCTGGGCTTCGATGCCCTGCGCAGCGTCAACCAGGAGGATGGCACCTTCGCAGGCCGCCAAGGAGCGCGATACTTCATAGGTGAAGTCGACGTGCCCCGGGGTGTCGATCATGTTCAGCGCGTAGGACTGACCATCGACCTCCCATGGCATGCGTACGGCCTGTGACTTGATGGTGATGCCGCGTTCGCGTTCAATGTCCATCCGGTCCAGGTACTGGGCCTTCATATCGCGTGAGGAGACGACTCCGGTGAGCTGCAACATGCGGTCGGCCAGGGTCGACTTGCCGTGGTCGATGTGGGCGATGATGCAGAAGTTTCTGATGATCGCCGGATCTGTCGCGGCAGGCACCGGTGCGGTGCGGGCCATGGGTGACACGTAAGGGACCTCGCTAATAAGGAGTGGAAAAGTAAGTTGGCAGCGAATTGCTTCGCAATGGCCATTCTCCCATGCCGCGACGCCGGTGTCGCACAATCGGTCGAGGTGTTGCTCCTGATAGTTTGGCCAGATGAAGTTCAACACCAACAAATTCTTCGGGTTTCTCGGTCGGGTCCTCGAAGGCTTCCTGAAATCCCAGAACGACACGAATGCAAAAGCGGGCGCCAAGCGCGCCCCGGCTCCTTCCCGGAATGCGGGAACCGCAACAAAGCCGGGAGCCAAGTCCCGGCCGTCGGCCCCGGCAGGTCCGCGCAGCGCATCCAAGCCGGTACGCACCGATTCGCCAACGGCCCTCGGGTGGGAAAACGGCGACTACCCGGGCGACTTCCATGGTGCGGTGAAGTCTGTTTACAGCCCCGAGCCAGACGGGCAGCCGGATCCCGGGGAAATCGTGTGGGCCTGGGTTCCGTATGAAGAGGACTACAGCCAGGGCAAGGACCGCCCGGTTCTCTTGGTCGGAAACGACGGCAAGTACCTGCTGGCCCTCATGCTGACCTCCAAGGACCACAACAACCCGGGACGCTCCGACAGGGACTATGTCGACGTCGGATCCGGCCCCTGGGACAAGCAGGGGCGGCCCAGCGAAGTCAAGGTCGACCGACTGATCCGCCTCCTGCCTTCCGGCATCAGGCGCGAGGGCGCCGTGTTGAACAAGCAGCTTTTCTCGCGTGTCGCGGACCGGCTCGGTTCCTAAATCGGCGGGCATCTTGTCCTGATTTTCCGGCCTGAAGAGCTGCTTCGCAGCTCATTGCAGGTCGGCACAGGCAGAGAAACTTGACCCGCATCACGTCGGGGATGCCGCGAATGAATCGTGAGTTCGATATGAACCTGATACTATTACTTCTTGTGTGTCCGCGCAGGTCGACGGGCACTTCTCCCGGGTCGCCATAGGTATCCCCACGCCGCTCAGTCAATGGCCCGGAAGATATCCCTCACCGACCATATAAGCGATGAGCAAGAGAGTTTAAAACAGTGGCAAATATCAAGTCCCAGAAGAAGCGCATTCTCACCAACGAGAAGGCACGCCAGCGTAACGCTGCAATCAAGTCCGAGCTCAAGACCGCAATCCGCGCAGTAAACACTGCCGTTGTGTCCGAGGACAAGGAAGCAGCCTCTACCGCACTGGTAACCGCTGGCCGCAAGATTGACAAGGCCGTCACCAAGGGTGTGCTGCACAAGAACAACGCAGCAAACCACAAGTCGGCCATCTCCAAGAAGGTTAACGCCCTCTAAGGATTGCTTCACTGCGCTGCTAGGCCCTCCACCCAATTGGGTGGAGGGCCTAGCAGTTTAACCGCCCATCTGGCTTCCGGGGGCGAGTTCCGGAATTCAAGCTGGGCTCATTGCTGATCTTGGTAGCGGTCTGCCATTCTTTGTGCATCCACACTTCCGAGACTGTACGAAAGGAAGAGACGATGCCGCTCTATCTGTCGAAGTTCAGCTACACACCGGAAACCTGGGCAAGGCTAACCAACAACCCCGAGGACCGAGGAAAGGCTGCCCAGGCTTATATCGAATCGGTCGGAGGGAAACTCCATGGATTCTGGTATGCCTTCGGCACCCACGACGGCTACAACCTTTGGGAGGCTCCCGACAACGTGTCCATGGCTGCGGTTGCCTTGGCGATCAGCGGAGGCGGAGCACTGAGCTCGTTTGAAACGACAGTGCTCTTGAGCATTGACGAAACTATGCAAGCCCTGCGCAAGGCCGAACAGATCAAGTACCGGCCTCCCGGCACCTGAATTTTCCGGCGTACCTGCACCGCAGACAAGCCACTTTTTGCCACATTGCTGCAATGGCCACCACGATCCATATCCTGGGGAGCGGAAGTTCAGGGTGGCCCTTCAAAAAATCCGCTATTCGAAGCCGTCTGCCGAGGCAGCGCTTGGAGATACCTGGCTCGCGGGAAGCTTCGTTGGCAACTTGTTGGCCGATGGCGCACCGTCGGCCCATGGTCCGGCAACTTCCGCCCAGCGACTTGCACGCTCCCAAACCGTATCCGGATTGCTCGTCAAACCGTGCCGGATGGCCGGCACTGATCCAAGATCCCGCTCCAATCCCAATCGGAAAGCGAGTTCAGTGGGCTTTTTAGCGCCGGGCAGCCAGGGCTATCTGGGTGACCGCGCGTTCAACGGCGTACTCGGGATCGCGTGAGGCACCCTTGACCTGGGCGTCGGCCTCGGCAACCAGCCGGATGCAGCGGCCGAGGTCGTCAGCGCTCCAGTAACGGGCCTGTTCCTGGGCCTGCTGCACCTGCCAGGGAGGCATGCCCAATTCGCTTGCGAGCTGGCCGGCGGACTTCCGGACCCCTGCCACCTTCGCAACCTGGCGCAACTTCATGGCCAGTGTTGCGACGATCGGCACCGGATCGGTTCCCGTGGCGAGAGCGTGCCGAAGCGTGGAAAGTGCCACGTCGGCACGTCCCATCATGGCCGCATCGGCAACCTTGAAGCCCGTGGCTTCGACCCGGCCCCCGTAGTACTTGTCCACCATGTCCTGGTCGATCGCCCCGGTGGTGTCCTGCAGCAGCTGTGAACAGGCCGCGGACAATTCGGAAAGATCGCTGCCCAGTGCCGCAACCAAGGCCCTTGCAGCCTCGGGGCTCAGCCGGCGCTTGGCCGCCTTGAACTCCTGGGTCACGAAGTCGAGCTTCTCCGCATCTTTCTTCAGCGGCTGGCAGTCCACCAACACCGCTCCGGCGGCCTTGAGCGCGTCCAGCAACTTCTTGCCGCGCACTCCCCCGCCGTGGTGCAGGACGAGCGTGGTGTCCGGTGCCGGGGCCTTGGCGTACTCAAGGGCATCGTTGAGGAAGTCCTCATTCATGTTGGCCAGCTGGCGGACCTCGATGAGTTTGGTTTCGCTGAAGAGTGAAGGGCTGGAAGCCAGCAGCAATTCGCCGCGGTCGTACGAAGTGGCTTCAAAGCGCGTGAGCTCGACTTCCGCATCGGCCCGCAGGGTTGCCTTGACCTTTTCAAAAGCTCGGGATGCAAGCAGCTCCTCGGATCCCTGCAGCAGGATGATCGCCGCCGGGGAGACGTCCCGCCAGGAAATCCCGGCGCTCTTAGATGTGCCTCGTGCCGCAGCCATGACCGAACCCTTACGTAGTGAATGGAGAACCCCATAAATACTATCCGCAACGCCAGCATTAGGGGTTTCCGGAAGGGCTGCCGGCACGAACTAGTCTGCCGGTTGCAGTGCTTCCAGCGCCGAAACGCTGAGCCCGCCGTTTTCCCAGCCAAGGACGAGCGTTCCGTGCTCGTCTGTGCGCAGAGCCGGCACCCCCCTGTCCTGCAGGGCCCCGATGATGTCCGGGCTTGGATGCCCGTAGGTGTTCTCCTTGCCGACGCTGATCAGCGCCACCGCGGGGTTCACGACCCCGATGATTTCGGTGCCGCCGTTGGCCGCCCCGTGGTGGGCGACCTTCAAGATGTCGGCCCGTTGCACGGCGCCGGAGGCCAACAGCGTGCCCATCGGTGCTTCCTGCATGTCGCCGGTCGCCAGCATCGAGACGACCCGGCTGCTTCCGGGCACCTGCATTTCGAAGCGAATCACCAGCGAGGCATCGTTTTCGTCCAGCTTGACATCCGTCCGGCTTGGCGCCAGGACCCGCCAGCTCACCGTCCCGGCGCTGCCAATATCCCCTGAGGCCAGTTGTTCGCCCGTGAGCCCGTTGACCAACGGCGGCTTCGCCGGGTCGTCGAGCACCGAGTAGAACAACTGCCCAACGTCTCGGCCCTTCCCGGCTCCCGCAATCCCTCCGTCATGGTCGGCATGCTGGTGCGTGATGAAGACCGCGGAGATCTTCTCGACGCGCAGGCGACGCAGGCAGGCATCGATGTCCGGCGGTTCCCTGCCGGTGTCAATGACAATGGCCCCGGCGTCGCCGGCGTTGAGCACGAGTCCGTCGCCCTGGCCCACGTCGCAGGCAACCACCAGCCAGGCCACCGACGGCGCCGGAACCAGTGCCGTCACGGGAAGTGTCAGTCCCAGGAGCAGCCCCATCGCCACGCTTTGGACCCCCAGGGGGATCCGCGCCCGCCAGGTCCCGGGACGCTCCGGTGCATAGCCCAGCGAGAAGAAGACCGCGACAAATAACGTCCACGCCAGGGCAATGCCCACGACGCCCGCCGGCCACGGCCTCAGCGCACCCGGCAATGCCGCGACCCACATGCCAACAAGTCCCACGGCGGCCGCCGGAATGCCCGCGGCCCAGATGAACAGTGCGCCAAGCGGAGCCGAGAACATGAGGACCACGATGCCCAGGGTGCCGGAGATGGTGATCCAGGGAATGAGCGGGGCAACCAGCAGGTTTGCGGGCACCGAATACAGCGAAAAGGAGGGGGTCAGCGAAACGAGCACCGGCAGGCAGGCGATCTGCGCCGCGACGGCTATGGCCGTTCCTTCGGCGATAAATTCCGGCAGCCGGAGTCCCAGCTTGTCGGCGAGCCTGCGTCCGATCAGCACGATTCCCGCCGTGGCCAGGGCCGAGAGCTGGAACGCGGCCTCGCCCGCCAGATAGGGGTCGATGGCCAGCAGGATGACCACCGCAAGGCATAGCGCGGAGAGCCCGTTGCGGCCCCTTGAGGAATGCACCGAGAACGCCGCAATGGCCCCCATGACGGCAGCGCGCAACACGCTGGGTTCGTAGCCGACCAACAGCACAAAACCGTAGAGCGCTGCCAACCCCAGGAACAGCGTCGGGAGCCGCGGCACGCCGAACAGGCGGCACAGGGCAAAGGCCGCGCCCAGCACCATGGCGCAGTTCGCCCCCGAAACGGCACTCAGGTGCGACAGTCCTGAGGCCTTCATCGAGTCGGCGAGTTCCTCGCTCTGCCCGCCGCGGTCCCCGTAAACCATTGCGGGAAGCAGCGCCCGCCCGGGCTCGGGTAGCGCCATGGCGTGCTGCCGGAATTTCTGGCGCATCCGTTCGGCAAGGCCTGGTTGGCCATCGGTCGCCAGGACCACCAGCGGAGCCACGGCCGTAAGCCGGAAACGGCTGCGCTGCCCGGCCGGATTCGGCGTAATGCGGGCCAACACCTCAACGGAGGTGCCGCGCGTTGGCTGTGCGCCGACCGGTGCCAGCGATTCGCCGTAGCCCAGGGTGACCGGGGCTACAGCAGACAACCACGTGTCGCCGCTGCACATCAACGATGTCCGTGCCTCGACCTGGTGGCGGGTGTGTCCGTGGGAATCCTCGGAAAACCTGTCGGCCACGAGGCGGGCGCGCGGGGTGCCTTCCAGCTCGACCCGGATCCGGATGACCGAGGAGGCATCGGCGGCCTGGCGCAGCGGCTCGGGCACCGCGGTTGCCCCGCTGAGCACCAGGTTCGCCAGCACCACGCCGGCCGCGGCACACATCAGCGCGGGGGCGGCGAAGACCGGGGCGGTGTCGCCGCCGAACAGTACGTGCCTGGGCCGCAGCAGCAACAACACGCCGAGCACCGCCAGGCCCAGTGCGACCAGCGCCGCCATTCCCTGCTGCGGAACGGACAGGCGCACCCCGAGCAGGGCGGCGGACCAGGCACCGATCAGGCACCACAGTCCGCGCAGGTCCAGCCTCAATGGCTCCTCGTCCGCAGCCACAGCGTTGGATCTCCTGCCGGGCAACGAATGCCACCGGGAACCGGCACCTCGGCTCACCTGAACTCCACCTTTTCGCGCAGTCCTGCCAACAATGCCGGGCCGATGCCGCTGACGGCGTCGAGTTCGGCAATGTTCTTGAATGCGCCGTTGGATTCCCTGAACTCAAGGATGCGTTGGGCCAGCGCGGGGCCAATGCCGGGCAGCGCCTCGAGTTCCGCACCGGTGGCGGCGTTGATGTCCAGCATGCCGCCGGGAGCGCCCGCCTTGGGGTTTCCCGCATCGGGGGCTTGGGCCGCGGGCGCGGCCCGCTCCCCGCGAAGCGGAATGCGCAGCTGCTGCCCGTCGGTGACTTCGGCCGCAAGGTTGACGGCCTCCGGTGCCGCATTCCTTGTCATCCCGCCGGCACGGTTGACGGCATCCAATGCGCGGGAACCCAGCGGCAACTCGTACACGCCCGGCTTCTTGACCGCGCCGATGACGTGCACGACGACCATGGCGCCGGCGCCCGCGCTGTTTGTCGGCTGCAGGTGGTCGTCCTGCTTGCCAGGCTCCTGTTCACCCGGTCCTTGGTCGACCGTCCGGCTTTCCGCGGGCGCGGAATTCCCGTCGACGGTCAACGGCAGGGTTTGGATCTGTTTCGGGCCTCCCGGCGGCGGGTTGAAAACGATGGATACCGAGATCCAGCTCAGCGCCCCGATGACCAGGACGATGACGGCGGACCTGCCGATCAGCACGCGCAGGCGGCCCGGTGCCTGCGCCAGGTTCGGGGCGGCCGCACGTTCAGCCCAATCGTGTCTGCCCATGCCACCAGTTCAACGCATGCGGCCAATGTTGGGTCGCTCCCCCGATCCGGGTGTGGAGAACTTCCATGGCCCAGCCGAAGCATGCATGCATGCACACGTTCAAAACCCGGCAATGCAGGACATCGACTGCGTTGCCGGGTTTCGAACGTGGATTACTTGCGGCGGGCGACGGCCGCACCGCGTCCCTTCAGCTCACAGGTCGTACTCGCGGTAGGCATGGCCGTCAAGGGCGTGGATGACGATGTGTGCCGGGTGGGCGCCGGCCTCCTCGTGGGCCGCGGCAACCGCCTCTTTCACGGTGTGGAAGTGCGTGTGCTTGCTGGTCCGGACCTTGTGCAGGTCCCACTTCTTGTCATCCTCGCCTTCGACGGGCATCACCCGGTAGACCCACGGCTTCACGGCCTTCTCTTCACCCGGTGCTGCGGACATGGCATCCTCCTGGAGGTTGTTCCACAAATATTGTCCGGTCCCCACCCCACAGCCACCTCAACCGGGCGCAGGTTCCATACACAGTGGACACCTGCAACCGGGCAAAAGCAATAACGCACGATCGGCCCGGAAATCGATTCCTGCCGGTGGCCGATCCCCCGTCGTTGACACGCCGGACCCGCGGTTCTACCTTCGGTCGTAAGGGAACGGAGCCGTGCCGGGACCCCGGCCGGGCGCTCCCGCGGGAAGAGACGAGTGCAACGCCGCATGACATCACATGAACGGGTGGTCCTGTGGGTGGCGATCCTCTCCTCCTTCGTCGCGTTTCTCGACGGGTCGATCGTCAACGTGGCACTGCCGGCCATCGCCGCGGACCTCGGCGGCGGCCTGGCCACCCAGCAGTGGGTGCTCGATGGCTACCTGCTCACGCTCGGTTCGCTGATCCTTGTGGCCGGCGCCCTGTCAGACATCTACGGCCGTGTCCACGTGCTGCGGACCGGGCTGGTGCTCTTCGGTCTGGCTTCCCTCCTGTGCGCAGTGGCACCCACCGGCCCGGTGCTGGTGGCGGCAAGGCTGCTTCAGGGCGCCGAGGGAGCCCTGCTGGTACCCAGTTCGCTGGCGCTGATCACCTCGACCTTCCAAGAGGAGCCCCGCGCACGCGATATCGGCCTGTGGACGGGGTGGACCGGCACGGCGTTCATTGTCGGCCCGGTGCTCGGCGGGGTGCTGGTCGACACCATCGGCTGGCGCTGGGTCTTTGGCATCAACGTGGTGCCGATCGCCGCGACCATGCTGCTGCTGGCCGGGCTGCACGACCCGGCGCGCGGGAGCGCGACTACACACGTCGATATCCCGGGCGCACTGCTGGCGGCGCTCGGCCTGGCGGGAACCGTGTACGCGTTGATCATGCAGGGCACGCTGGGCTGGGGCAGCTCGCTGGTGCTGGCCCCGTTCGCGGCGGGGCTGGCGTGCCTGGCAGGCTTCATCTGGTGGCAGGCACGCGCCACGCACCCGATGATGCCGCTGGGGCTCTTCCGGATCCGGAACTTCGGTGTCGGCAACCTCGCCACGGCCGCGGTCTACGCCGGGCTTTCGCTGGGGCTGTTCATCATCCCGATCTTCCTGCAGGAGGTCGCGGCGTTCTCCGCCCTCGCCGCGGGCCTCGCGACCATCCCGTTGACCATCATGTCCCTGTCATTCTCCACGCTGTTCGGCACGCTGGCCGGGAAGCACGGCCCGCGCCTGTTCATGGGGCTCGGGCCGTTGCTGGGCGGGTGCGGCTTCCTGCTGATGCTCACCTCCCGGGACCCGCTGGACTACTGGTGGCAGGTGCTGCCCGGGGTGGTGCTGTTCGGGTTGGGCCTGTCGATCACGGTGGCGCCGCTGACCGCGGCCGTGCTGGGGTCGATCGCGGCCGACCGCAGCGGCATCGGGTCGGCCATCAACAATGCCGTGGCCCGCGTGGCGGGGCTGGTTGCCGTCGCGGCCATGGGCACGATCGTCGGGACCACCCTGGACTACGACTCGTTCCACAGGGTCCTGCTGGTCACGGCGGTGCTCCTGTATGCGGGTGCCGCGATCTCCGCCATCGGCATCCGCAACCCGCCCGTTCCCGCCCCGGCCGTCGCGCCGGAGGCCGCGGCGGCCTGCCACGACCGGAACGTCAACGGCGGACCCAGGCCCTGAGCACGCGGTACCGAGGTGCCGGGCCCCTACTCCGGGGTTGCCGCCGGAACCTCCGGGCGCGCCGGGGTTCCGGGATCAGCACCGTTCCTGGGCCGCTGCTCGCGGCGCGGGGCCGCCTGGCGGGGTTTGGCCTCGGCGGGTCCGGGAGGCCGGGGCGCTGTCCCGCCGCCGATGGCTACGGCCAGCACGCCGGCGCCGGTGTGCGCGCCCAGCACCGCCGGGACGGGCACGGCCAGCACCTCGAAGCGCGAGGCGCCGGCAAGTTCGTGCACGATCTCCTCGGCGGCGGCATCGTTGCCGAAGTAGTGCACGGCAACGCGCGCCTCGGGGCCGCGCGCGGCCGCCTCCTCGCGGGCTATCGCCACCAGCCGGGCCACGGTGCGCGCCTGCGTCCTGACCTTTTCGTGTGCAACGACGTGCCCGTCGCTGACGCTCAGGATCGGCTTCACGTTCAGCAGGGTGCCCAGCACCGAGGCCATGGTGCCGATCCGCCCGCCGCGGCGCAGCTGTTCAAGGGAGGGCACGGCAAAGAACACGTGGTTTTCCGGGGCGCGGGCCGCGATCTCCGCCAGCTCCCCGATGCTTGCCCCTGCGGCCGCCGCCTCGACGACCTCCATCACCGTGAAGCCCTCGGCGAGGGCGACGGTGAGCGAGTCGATGACGGTGACGGGGACCGGGGACTGCGCCGCACCCAGCCGGGCGGCGTCCACGGTGCCGGAGAGCGCCCCGGAGAGGTGGATGGAGATGATCCGCTTGACCCCGGCGTCGGCAAGCTCCTGGTAGGCGCGCAGCAACTGGCCGGGCGCCGGGCGCGAGGTGCGCACCGACTTGCCCATGGCCAAGCCGAGGGCGAGTTCGTGCGGCACGTCGTCGGTGCCCTCGGAGTAGATCTGGTGGTCGATCATGACCGGCATGGGCACCACCCGCAGGTAGCGCCCGTGGGCCTTGGCCCACTCGGCCGGCAGGGCCGCGGCGGAGTCGGTGACGACCCCCACGGGGATGAATCCGCGCCCGCCCGGACCGCCGTGTTCGGGACGGTCCAGGCGCTGGCGCAATTTGCCCACCCAGCCGCCGGGGCGTGACTGCCACGGCGGTCGGGCGGGCAACTGGTCAGGATCCATAGGGTTAGGTTACAGCCCCTGACTAGGAGGCCGGAACCACGTTCACCAGTTTCGGCGCACGCACGATCACCTTGGCGATCGCCGCGCCGTCCAGGTAGCGGATGACCTGCTCGTTGGCCAGGGCCAGCGCCTCGAGGTCCTCGGCGGTGATGTCGACGGGCACCTCCAGGCGCGCACGGACCTTGCCCTTGATCTGCACGACGGCGGTGACGCTGTCCTCGACGAGCAATGCCTCGTCGACCGCGGGCCAACCGGCGTTGGCGACGGCGGGCTCGTGGCCCAGCGCTGCCCACATGTCCTCGGCCGTGTACGGGGCGAAGAGCGAGAGGATGACCGCGGTGGCCTCGGCGGCCTCGCGGACGGCCGGGTCGGCCGCGCCGGCGCCGGAGTCGATGGTCTTGCGGGTCGCGTTGACCAGCTCCATGGCCTTGGCGATGACGACGTTGAACTTGCCGCCCTCGAGCAGAGCGGTGGCCTCGTGGACCGTCTTGTGGGTGACGTGGCGCAGTGCCTTGTCGCCCGTGGACGGATCCACGCCCGGTTCGCTGGCCACTTCCTGGGCCACGCGCCAGGCGCGGGCCAGGAACTTCTGCGAGCCGCCCGGGGAAACGTCGGCCCAGTCCACGTCGTCCTCCGGAGGGGAGGCGAAGATCATGGTCAGGCGCACGGCGTCGACGCCGAACTTGTCCAGCTGCTCGCCCAGGTCCACGCCGTTGCCCAGCGACTTGCTCATGGCCTTGCCGCCGTTGAGCACCTGTCCCTGGTTCAGCAGGGCGGCAAACGGCTCGGTGACGTCGATCAGGCCCAGGTCGAAGATGACCTTGGTGAAGAAGCGCGAGTAGAGCAGGTGCAGGATTGCGTGCTCGACGCCGCCGACGTACTGGCCGACCGGCATCCAGTTGCGCACGGCCTCCGGGTCGAACGGACCCTCGGTGTACTTCGGGGACACGAAGCGCAGGAAGTACCAGGACGAGTCGACGAAGGTGTCCATGGTGTCGGTGTCGCGCTTGGCCGCGGCGCCGCACTTGGGGCAGTCGACGTTGACCCAGTCGCTGGCGGCCGCCAGCGGGGAAGTGCCCTTGGGCGCCAGGTCCTCGCCGCGCAGGTCATCCGGCAGGCGGACCGGCAGCTGGTCATCCGGTACCGGGACCTCGCCGCAGTGCTCGCAGTGGATGATCGGAATCGGGGTGCCCCAGAAGCGCTGGCGGCTCAGCAGCCAGTCGCGCAGGCGGAAGTTCACGAACTTCTCGCCGGTGCCGGCGGCCTCGACGATCTCGATGGCGCGGGCGATGCCCTCGGCCTTCGGCAGGCCGTCGAGCTCGCCGGAGTTCACGAGGGTTCCCTCGCCGGCGGCGGCAACGCCGGTCTCGGCCGGGTCCTCGGCGCCGGTCTCGACGACCACGCGCACCGGCAGGCCGAAGGCGCGGGCGAAGTCGAGGTCGCGCTGGTCGTGCGCGGGCACGGCCATAATCGCGCCGGTGCCGTATTCGGCCAGCACGTAGTCCGCGGCCCAGACAGGCAGCTTCTCGCCGTTGAGCGGGTTGATGGCGTAGCGGCCGGTGAAGACACCGGTCTTTTCGCGCTCGGTGGCCTGGCGTTCGATCTCGGACAGCGCCTTGACCTTTTCCTGGTAGGCCTCCAGGGCCTCGCGGTGCTCCTCGGTGACGAGCTCGTTGGCCAGCTCGGCGTCCGCGGCGACCACGAAGAACGTGGCGCCGTGCAGGGTGTCCGGGCGGGTGGTGAAGACCGTGGTCTTGTGCGCTGCCTTGGCCTCGGTGGCTTCGATGACGAAGTCGACGTGGGCGCCCTCGGAGCGGCCGATCCAGTTCTTCTGCATGGCGAGCACGCGCTCGGGCCAGTGGCCCTTGAGGTCGTCCATGTCGTCGAGCAGGCGGTCGGCGTAGTCGGTGATCTTGAAGTACCACTGGTTCAGCGACTTCTTGGTGACCTGGGTGCCGCAACGCTCGCAGGCGCCGTTGACGACCTGTTCGTTGGCGAGCACGGTCTGGTCCTTCGGGCACCAGTTCACCGGGTGGTTCTTGCGGTAGGCAAGGCCCTTTTCGTAGAAGCGGGTGAACAGCCACTGGGTCCAGCGGTAGTACTCCGGGTCCGAGGTGTGCAGGCGGCGGTCCCAGTCGGCGGAGATCGCGTAGCGCTTGAAGCTCGCGGCCTGGGTGTCGATGTTTGCGTAGGTCCACTCGGCGGGGTGGGCGTTGCGCTTGATGGCGGCGTTCTCGGCCGGCAGGCCGAAGGAATCCCAGCCGATCGGGTGCATGACGTCGTAGCCGCACTGGCGCCAGTAGCGGGAGACGACGTCGCCCATGGCGAAGGCCTCGGCGTGGCCCATGTGGAGGTCGCCCGAGGGGTAAGGGAACATGTCCAACACGTAGCGGCGCTCGGCGGAGCCGTCGTCCTTGGGGGTGAAGACACCTAGTTCGTCCCACACCGGAGCCCACTTGGCTTCCATCTCCTGGAAGTTGTAGGCCGCTGCGGTGGACTCGTTGTCCGCGGTATCGGTGCCGGTGGGCTGAGTGCTCACTATCGTGTTTCGCCTTCTTATAATCGTGCGCGTATGTGGGAACGTTCCAGGCTTGCCTGGCCGCCTGTGCGCCGGATCAAAAGACCCCGTGACACACAAAAGCCCCTTGCATGCAAGGGGCGGCCGCATGGGGTGAAACCCATACGGCTAGGTTAGCAAGAGCTCAACGTTCATGTTCTGCATTCTACCCCAAGGCCCGGGCATTGCCCCACTTCATGGCGAGGTCAACACCCGGGCGCGGGCTATGCGGTCCGCATTCTGCGGGTCGTGAGGCCGCCCTAGCGCACGTCCTCGTCAACCCAGTCGAAGGTCCGGGTGACGGCCTTCTTCCACAGGCGCATCTGGCGTGCGCGCTCCGCCTCGTCCATCTTCGGCTCCCAGCGCTTGTCCTCGGACCAGTTGGCCCGCAGCTCGCCCAGGTCGTTCCAGAACCCGACGGCCAGGCCCGCGGCGTAGGCCGCGCCCAGCGCCGTGGTCTCGGTGACCTTCGGGCGGATGACCGGCACTCCGAGCAGGTCCGCCTGGAACTGCATGAGCTGGTCGTTGGCGACCATGCCGCCGTCGACCTTCAACTCGGTCAGCGGAACGCCCGAGTCCGCGTTGACGGCATCGAGCACCTCGCGGGTCTGGAATGCCGTGGACTCCAGGGCCGCGCGGGCGATGTGGTTCTTGTTCGCGTACCGGGTCAGCCCGACGATCGCGCCGCGGGCGTCGGAGCGCCAGTACGGGGCGAAGAGCCCGGAGAACGCCGGCACGATGTACACGCCGCCGTTGTCGGCGACGGTTGCCGCGAGGGTCTCGATCTCCGCCGAGGTCGAGATCATGCCGATGTTGTCGCGCAGCCACTGGACCAGAGACCCAGCGACGGCGATCGAGCCCTCGAGCGCGTAGACCGGTGCCGCGTCGCCGAGCTTGTAGCCCAGGGTGGTCAGCAGGCCGTTCTTGGAGCGCACGATCTCTTCGCCGGTGTTGAAGATCAGGAAGCAGCCGGTGCCGTAGGTGTTCTTGGCCTCGCCCGCGTCGAAGGCGGCCTGGCCGAACGTTGCGGCCTGCTGGTCGCCGAGGATGCCGGAGATCGGGACCTCGCGCAGCAGCTGCGAGGAGTGCACCTGCCCGTAGACCTCGGAGGACGACTTGATTTCCGGAAGCATGGACCGCGGAACGCCGAAGTCGGAGAGGATCTCGTCGTCCCAGGCGAGCGTTTCCAGGTCCATGAACATGGTGCGCGAGGCGTTGGTGACGTCGGTGATGTGCACGCCGCCGTCGGTGCCGCCGGTCAGGTTCCAGGTCACCCAGGTGTCGGTGTTGCCGAAGAGCAGGTCGCCGGCCTCGGCGGCCTCGCGGGCGCCCTCGACGTGGTCCAGGATCCACTTGATCTTGGTGCCGGAGAAGTACGGTGCCAGCGGCAGGCCGACGCGCTCCTTATAGCGGTCAGCCCCCCCGTTTGCCGCGAGTTCCTCGACGATGTACTGGGTCCGGGTGTCCTGCCAGACGATGGCGTTGTATACCGGAACGCCGGTGTTCTTGTTCCAGACCACCGACGTCTCTCGCTGGTTGGTGATGCCGACGGCAGCGATGTCGTGTCGGGTGAGGTTTCCGGCGGCAAGGGCGACGGCGATGACTTCGCGCACGTTGTCCCAGATTTCCGTGGCGTTGTGCTCGACCCAACCTGCCTGCGGGAAGATCTGCTCGTGTTCCATCTGTCCGGTGGAAACGATGGCGCCTGCGTGGTCGAAAACGATGGCTCGGGAGCTGGTGGTTCCCTGGTCAATGGCGATGACGTACTTGGACATATTGTGGGGGTCCTTTCAACTTCGGGCCGTGGCCCGGTGGCGAGTTCCGTGTCCCCCGTTCATCGGGGGACACGGCGGGGACTGCTGTGGTTTGTTGCTGCGAAGGGCCAGTTCCGACGAAGCCGTGGCTTGCGGAGTCGGGCTAGTACACGGCCGCGGCCAACAGGCCGCCGATGAGACCGCCGACCAGCGGGCCGACAACCGGCACCCAGGCGTAGGACCAGTCGCTGGAACCCTTGCCCTTGATCGGGAGCAATGCGTGGACGATGCGCGGACCGAGGTCACGCGCCGGGTTGATGGCGTAGCCTGTCGGGCCACCGAGCGAGGCGCCGATGCCGACGACCAACAGTGCCACGGCCAGCGGGCCAAGCTGGTGGGGCGTCTTGCCCAGACCTGCGATCACGAAGACGAGCACGAAGGTGCCGATGATCTCGGTGACCAGGTTCCATGAGTAGGAGCGGATGGCCGGGCCGGTGGAGAAGACTGCCAGCTTGAGCGAGGCGTCTTCCTCTGCGTCGAAGTGCTGCTTGTAGGCCAGGTAGCAGAGCACCGCACCGATCATGGCGCCGAGCATCTGTGCCGCGAGGTACGCAAGGACCACAATGAAGGTCTTGGGAATGCCCGGGCCGAACTCGGCGACATCGCCGTTGACCCACAGGCCGATGGTGACTGCGGGGTTCAGGTGTGCGCCCGATGAGGCCGCGGCAAAGACGCCGGCGAAGACCGCGAGGCCCCAGCCGAAGTTGATCATCAGGAATCCGCCGGCCAGGCCCTTGGTCTTGGCCAGCACCGCGTTCGCAACGACACCGCCACCCAGCAAGAGCAACAGCATCGTGCCGAGCGTCTCGGCGATGAATGCGTGTAAGGACATGGTTCAACCTCTTTCGTGTGTGAGTGAAAACTTGGAGTGATTTTCTTGCAACAACTTTCAGTCGCGGCACCCCCGAAAGGCGGCCCCTTGAGCTGAAATTCCCCTACTGACGTGAGTTTAATCACAAACGCTTTTGGGCACACTTTACCCACGTCTGAAAACGTGGGTAAAGGGGTAGTCGGAAACTAAAACGTGAGGTGAAGCGTGGGTCGTGCGGTTCAGGCGCCGGCGGGGGCGAAACGCACCCCGTGTTCCTGCTCCAGCACGCGGGTGCACTCGGCGACCTGTGCATCGATTTCGGCGGAGTCCCAGCCCAGGACCGGGGCGAGGATCCCGGCGCAGCTGCCCATGAGCTCAGGGGTCACCAGGCCGCGGAACGCCAGCGAGGTGCGCCTGATGAACAGGTCGACGAGCGTGCCGATCTGTTCGTGTTCGGCCAGGTAGACGAGCTCGGCCGCGGAAAGCTCGGCGCATTCGGCCAGGACGGGATCGTTGGCGCCGATGGCCTCGAGAACCGTGTCGGCGCGGCTGCCGTAGCGTTCGAGCAACGCCTCAAGGCGTGCCCGGGGTGCACGGTCGCTGCGCGCGGCCAGCCAGGCGTTCTTTTCCTGGGTGCTTCGCGGGTAGTTCTTGCCGCCGCCGATCGCCACGCCGCGGGTGCTTTGCACCTCGGGGACGCCGAGCTCGGCCAGGACCTTGCCACCCAGGGTTTCGGCCAGGGCGCGGAAGGTCGTCCATTTGCCGCCGACCAGCGAGAGCATGACCGACTTGTCTTCCAGCTCCGTGCGCTCCACGCGGTAGTCGCGGGAAACGAAGCCCGGGGCCGTCTCGTCGTGGCGCGGCAGCGGGCGGACGCCGGAGAACTTGTAGACGATCTCGTCCTCCGTGACCCGGATGCGCGGGAAGACGTGGTGGACGAGGTCGAAGAAGTACTGCACCTCGGCGTCCGTGCAGCGTGCGGGCACGCTCATGTCCGCGTCGATGTCGGTGGTTCCCACCAGGACGCGGTCCCCCATCGGGTAGATGAGCACGATGCGGCCGTCGCTGTGTTCGAAGAAGATCTCGCGGCCGCCGGTCGCGGCAAGCAGTTCCGGGTGGTCCAGCACGATGTGGCTGCCCTTGGTGCCGCCCATGAACTTGCTGGGGCTGCCGATGGTCTGGTTGGTCAGGTCGACCCAGGCGCCGGTGGCGTTCACGACGACCTGCGCATCGAAGTCGAACTCCTCGCCGCTGAGCTCGTCGCGCAGGCGGGCTCCCTGGGCGCCATGGCCAACCAGCGAGACATAGTTGCTGGCCCGGGCGTTGGGATTGGCGTGCAACCCGTCGCGCAGGACGTCAAGGGTGAGTCGCTCGGGGTTGTGCACCGAGGCGTCGAAGTAGGTTGCCGTGTACTTCACATCGTCGCGCAGCTGCGGCAGTTCGGCCAGCGAGGCCTTGGCCCCGCGGAACTTGTGCCACGGGGTGTTGCGCTTGGAGGCGCCGGCACCGGCGAACAGGTCGTAGAGCACCAGGCCGGCCTTGATCAGCACGGCGCCGCGCTCGGTGTGCTTGCCGCTCTTGTGGGTCAGGAAGCGCATGGGGGCCGAGAGGATGCCGGAGAACGTGGAGAAGATCGGGATCGTCGTCTGCAACGGCTTGACGTAGTGCGGGGCGATCTCCAGCAGCGAGTTGCGCTCCTGGACCGACTCGTGGACCAGGCGGAATTCGCCGTTTTCGAGGTAGCGGATGCCGCCGTGGATCATGTGCGAGGAGGCGCCCGAGGCACCCTGGCAGTAGTCGCCTCGTTCGACCAGGGCAACGTCGACACCCTGCATGGCAAGGTAGCGGAACGTGGCGACACCATTGATGCCGCCACCCACTATCAGGACCTTGGCTCCCGGGCGCTCGCGCAGGGCGGCGAGTTGTGAACGATGTGGGGTTGCGGCTTCCACTGTGAGGCCCTTCCATGGTGCTGTGATGCGTGGCTCAAACTTCAAACAACCCGGGAACAACTCGGTTCACACCCCCGGGATTCCACTCTGGCACCGAAACCGAACAAGCAACAGAGCAGAGCATCCCCGGATGATCGCCAGCGGGCTCTGGGAGCCGCATTGCACCGGATACGAGCTAGTCTGGTCAGTGCAGAACACTCCCGTCAACCGAAATGCACATATGTGCACGAAAGGCCGTTTCAGCCGATGAAACAGCACCTAACCAGTGACTTTCCGCCCGCACCGGGTGCTCAAAACGTGCAGGCGAAGCAGCAGGCCGCGCATCAGGCGCAGGTCGTGCCCCGCGAACGCGACGCCCTGCGTGCCGCCCAGCTCTACTACCTGCAGCACCTGACCATGGAATCGATAGCGCGCGAACTGGGCGTCTCGCGCTCCACCGTTTCCCGGCTGCTCGGCCTGGCCCGGCGCACCGGCCTGGTGAACATCGAGATCAACGCCACCGGCGACCGGACGCCGGTGCTGGTGCGCGAACTCGAGCGCATCTACGGGCTCCAGGTGTTCGTGGTTCCCACGGACGGGTCGCTCAGCGACAGCGAAATCCTGGAGCGCGTCTCCTCGCACGCCGCCCACGTGCTGAGCACGCTGATCTCATCCGGCATGACGGTCGGCGTCGCCTGGGGCTCGACGGTGCAGGCGATGTCCAACGCACTGAGCCGCAAGCCCACCCACGACACCGTGATCGTCCAGCTCAACGGAGCGGCCAACCCGCAGACCACCGGGCTGACCTACGCCTCGGACATCCTCCAGCGCTTCGGGGCGGCCTTCACCGCGCGCGTGGAGCAGTTCCCCGTCCCGGCGTTCTTCGACAGGGCTTCCACCCGCGAGGCCATGTGGCGCGAGGGCTCGGTGCAGCGGGTGCTGAAGATCCAGCGGAACATGACGCTGGCGGTCTTCAGCCTGGGCGCCACGGCCGCTGCCGTCCCCTCGCAGGTCTACCGGGGCGGCTACCTGACCCTCGAGGAGGACCGGGCGCTGCGCGAACGCGGCGTGGTGGGCGACGTCGCCACCATGTTCTTCGACGCGCACGGCAGCGACGAGGGCATCGAAATCAACGAGCGGGCCACCGGGCCCAGCCTGCAGACGCTGCGCGAGGTGCCGCGGCGGCTGTGCGTGGTCTCGGGTCGCGGCAAGCTCACGGCCCTGCGCGGGGCGCTGGCCGGGGGGCTTGTCACCGACCTGGTGCTCGACGAGGGGACGGCGCTGGAGCTGCTCAACTCCCCCGGAGTGCCCATCGGACTGCCCAACGGAGCGCCGAACGGGATGCCCAACAACTAGCCGGCTGGCTCCGCCCCGGCCGGGTCCGCCGTGCCGGGGGCCGGGCTTGCCACTAGGCTTGGATGCATGCCAGACGATGTTTTCAGCCCCCAACGTCCGAGCCTGCACAGCGTCCACGAAGTGCACGGCTCCCAAGTCCACTGCTGGAGCTACCCGGCGCGCGAAACCAGCCGGGGGGTCATCCTGGCGGTGCACGGCTTCCGGGGCGACCACCACGGGCTGGTCAGGCTGATCGAGCAGCTGCCCGGATACACGGTCATCGTCCCCGACCTGCCGGGCTTCGGGGTCTCCACCCCGTTCGCGGCCGCCCCGGGACAGCCGTTGCCGACGCACGACGTCACCGGGTACGCCGAGGTCATCCACGCGCTGCGCGGGGAACTGGACCTCGGCCCCGAAACCATCCTGCTGGGGCACTCCTTCGGCAGCATCGTTGCAGCCGCCTACCTGTCCAAACATCCGGAATCGTTTGCCCAGCTGGTGCTGATCAACCCGATTTGCGAGCCCGCGCTCGAGGGCGACCAGGCGTTCATGTCCCGCGTCGCGAGCCTCTACTACCGGGCGGGTGCGGGGCTGCCGGCGAAACTCGGCGAAGGACTGCTGCGCTCGCGCCTGATCACCGACGTGACGAGCCTGGCGATGCTGAAGTCAAAGGACCCCGCCATGCGCGCCTACGTCTTTGACCAGCACCGCCGCTACTTCTCCGGCTTCACCTCCCGGGCCACGCTGCGCGAAGCCTACGCCGCGTCGATCACCCAGACGGTGCGCGACTTCGCCGCGCGTATCGCCCAGCCCACGCTGCTGGTGGTCGGCGAGCAGGACGAGCTGGGTTCCATCCCGGGACAGAAGGCCCTGGCACGCGCGTTCCCGCGCGGGGTCATGCGGGTGATTCCCGAGGTCGGGCACCTGATCCACTACGAAAAGGCGCCGGAGGCAGGCGCGCTGATCGACTCGTTCCTGGGTTCCGAGCACCCGTACGTGCCCAAGCCGGTGCCGCGCATCCTGCACGGGGCTCGGCAGACCGACTAAGGTCGACCGCGTGGATGCCGGTGGCTAGAGGATGCCGTCGGGGTCCACGCGGATCGCGAGGACCGGTTCCTTCGCGGCGCTGAAGCTGGCCCGCAGTGTCCGGAGCTTGCGGGTGACGGCCGGCCCGAGGGCGTAGGAGTAGAAGAGCAGCCAGCGGTGCTCGCCCTCGCCCTCCAGCACCGGTCCGTGCAGGCGGACGTCGTCCCCGAAGCCCAGGGCTTCGACGAACTTGTCCGCGGTTGCCGCGGGGCCCTTGACCAGGGCCGTGCGCACCGCCGGCGGCAGCCCCAGCGCGCGGCGCTCCCCCAGCTCGGCATCGGCGTAGGCGCCGGCGTCGAACCGCACCAACGCGCGCATCGGCTCGCTGGGTTCCCCGGCAACCACCACGGTCCCGCCGCCTGGCATGCCCGGCGCGCCCTTCTGGCCGCGGGCCAGCTGCGCGGCGCCCATCCAGCGGTTGAGCACCTCCTCGCCGGTGCGCAGGCCCTCGCGGGACATCATCCGGTCCCCGTCCAGCAGCAGCACCGCCGCGTAGCCGTGCTCCGCGACAGGTTCGGCGCCGGGGGTGGCGACGATCAGCGCCGGGGCGTCCGGGACGTGGTGCAGCGGCTTGGCGCCGGTGGCCGCTACCACGTTCACGTTCGGGAAGGCCCGCCCGAGCTCCTCCACGGTGCGGTCCGCTCCGATGCTCGCCGCGCGCAGCCGCATGAAACCGCATTCGGCGCACGACCATCCGGCCGCCACCAGCCCGCACCAGCCGCAGGAGGGGGCGCCGCGCGCATCGTCAAGCGCCAGCGGGCCCGTGCACTTGGTGCAGCGCACACTGGTCCGGCAGCGTTCGCAGCGCAGCGCGGGCATGAAGCCCGTGCGGGCCACCTGCACCAGCACCGGGCCGCGCTCCAGCGCGTGCTTGGCCTCGCGCCAGGCCGCGGCGGGCAGCCGGGCCGCATGCAGCAGCGGGTCGCGGTTCTGCTCGAATTCGTCGGAGGCGGCGATCACGCGCGGGGCGTGGGCGCGCAGCAGCGCGCGGCTGGCCCGCAGCTCAACGGCCCAGTTGCTGCGGATCAGGCGCTGGGCCTCGGCGCTGCGACCGGGGGCCGCGACCAGCACGGCGGCGTTCTCGATCTCGCTGCGCAGCAGCAGCACCTCGCGGGCGTGGTGGTACGGGGCGCGCGGTTCGGCGTGCGAGCTGTCCGCGTCGTCCCAGATGATCGCCAGCCCCAGGTCCCTCACCGGGGCGAAGGCCGCGTTGCGGGTGCCGACCACCAGCTTGGCGTGGCCGCGGGCCACCCTGAGGAAGCTCCTGTAGCGCGGGGTCTGCCCGTCCTCGGCGCTGAGCCGCACGTAGTTTCCGGCACCGACCCGCTCGTCGAGCAGCGCGCACAGCCGGGCCAGGTCGCGCGCGTCGGGCACGACGATCAGTGCGCCGCGCCCCGATTCGTTGGCGGCCAGGGCCGCCTCCAGCAACAGTGCCGGCCAGTGGCCCGGACGGTTCGGCACCGCGCTGAGAACTGCGCGCGGGGAGTTTCCGGTGGCGAGCTCGGCCGCGAAGTGCGCCCCGCCGTCGTATTCGGCCAGCAGCGGGCTGTGCAGGGTTTCTTCGTGCGGGGTTTCTTCGTGCAGAGTGTCTGCATGCACCGAACCGGCGCCATGTGGAGCGTCGTGTGCGTCGCCCGGGGAGGCCTCATCGGCGTGTTGGCCCACGACACGCGGGTCGGACGACACCGTGACGGCCGCCGTCGGGCTCACATCCGGCGCACCTGTTGCCGGCGCTTCGCCGGCGCTTCCGGTTTCCTTCTCCACCCGGGCCATGCGCGGGGGGACTGCGGAGCGCAAGACGTCCCACAGCGTTCCGGCGTAGCGTTCGGCCACGGCGCGGGCCGTGGCAAGCACCGGCGCGCTGAGCACCACCTCGGGCGAAACCACCGAGCCGAGCGGCTGCAATTTCATGCCCGGCTCGCCGTGTTCAAGCCGTTCGGCGAGGAATCCGGCCAGCTCTTGGCCGCCGAAGCGCACCTTCACCCGCACGCCCGGCTGCGCGAGGGCATCGAGCTCCGCCGGCACCGAGTAGTCGAAGGGACGGTCAAGATGCGGCAACGCCGAGTCGATGACAACCCGGGCCACCGGCAACAGTTCGGCGGTCTTGGGCGTTCCGGGCAGCGTGGCGCCCAGATTGAAGCCCGCCAGCAGCGATGGCTGAAGTGGATCACTCACGGTGCCGGCGCGTTCCCTTCGGGTTGTCGTGTGTATTTCGGTGTAATTGGTGTATTCGGTGTTTGCCGTTGTTCACCGGGCACGCGCCCACCAGCATTGTGGCACGTCCGGGCGCCGTCTTGGCAAACGAGCAGGCAAACAACCGGGCAAACGGCACGGCCCCCGTGGCGCCGTCCCACCAAGGGGCAAGCGCCACGGGGGCCGCACGGCCGCACGGTTGCCAGGGCGCCCGTGCGGCGGGGTTTTTGGTGCCTAGGCTCCGAAGTACGCCTTGAGCGCGTCCACGCGGTCCAGGTTCTCCCAGGTGAAGTCCGGTTCCTCGCGGCCGAAGTGGCCGTGGGCGGCGGTCTTCTGATAGATCGGGCGCTTCAGGTCCAGGTCCTCGATGATGCCCAGCGGGCGCAGGTCGAATACCTCGTTGATCGCCGCGGTGATCTTCGCCGGATCGACGGTCTCGGTGCCGAAGGTCTCCACGTAGAGGCCCACCGGGCGGGCCACGCCGATGGCGTAGGCGATCTGGACCTCGACGCGGCGGGCCAGGCCGGCGGCCACGACGTTCTTGGCGACCCAGCGCATGGCGTAGGCGGCCGAGCGGTCGACCTTCGACGGGTCCTTGCCGGAGAAGGCGCCGCCGCCGTGGCGGGCGAACCCGCCGTAGGTGTCGACAATGATCTTGCGACCGGTGAGGCCGGCGTCGCCGACCGGGCCGCCGATGATGAACGGGCCCGACGGGTTCAGGATGATGCGGGTCTTGGAGGTGTCCAGCGGGGCGTTGGCCAGCACCGGGTTCACCACGTGCTCCAGCAGGCCGTCCTTCAAGTCCTCCAGGGAGAACTCGGCGGCGTGCTGGGAGGAGACCACGATGGTCTCGACCGAGACCGGTACGTCTCCGTCGTAGCCGACGGTGACCTGGGTCTTGCCGTCCGGGCGCAGCAGGTCCAGCAGGCCGGACTTGCGGACCGCGGTGAGCCGCTCGGAGAGGCGGTGCGCCAGGTGGATCGGGGTCGGCATGAGGGTCTCGGTTTCGTCCGAGGCGTAGCCGAACATCAGGCCCTGGTCGCCGGCGCCCTGCGCGTCGCGCGGGTCGACGGCGGTGCCCTCGCGGACCTCCAGCGAGTTGAAGACGCCGTCGGAGATCTCCTGGGACTGCTGCCCGATCGACACCGAAACGCCGCAGCGCGCGCCGTCGAAGCCGTTGGCCGAGGAGTCGTAGCCGATATCCAGGATGGTGCGGCGCACGATCTCCGGGATCTCGACGTAGCCGTCGGTCGTCACCTCGCCGGCAACGTGCACCAACCCGGTGGTGGTCAGCGTCTCCACTGCAACACGGGAGTTGGGGTCCTGCGCCAGCATGGCGTCGAGGATGGCATCGGAGATCTGGTCGCAGATCTTGTCCGGGTGGCCCTCCGTAACCGATTCGGAGGTGAAGAGGCGCAGCTGCGGGGTTTCTAAAGTCACCTAGCTACTCTACCGTCAAGTTGGCGCGCGGTCAGATTCATGCGTCAATCCCATGAACCGCATGTGACGCGGCGGACCCGGCCATGTGACGCGGCGTGACGCACGATGACGCCGCCGGTTGCGCAAACCCGGCGGCAGGCACGGCGGACGGACGCGGCCTAGCGGCCGAGTGCGGAGGCGACGGCCTCGATGACCGTCCGCGCCACGGCGTCCTTGGACCCCGCTGCGTGGACCGGGTCCGCCCCGAGCGCCGAAAGGATGGTGATGGAATTCTCATCGGTCCCGAAGGTCAGGTTCTCCCCCACCTCGTTGACGACCAGCAGCTCGCAGCCCTTGCGGGCCAGCTTCGCCGCCCCGTACTCCAGCACGCTGTTTTCGGCGTCGCCGGTTTCGGCGGCGAACCCGACGACCAGGCCCGGCAGTTCCGTGGCCGGGCCCTGCGCCGCGCGGTCGGCGACCAGCAAGGCCAGGATGTCCGGGTTGCGGACCAGGGTGATGACGGGGTCCGCGTGTTCGTCGGACTTCTTGATCTTGGAGTCCACGTATTCGGCGGGACGGAAGTCGGCGACGGCGGCGCTCATGATCAGCACGTCTGCCCCGCGTGCCGCCTCGTTCACTGCCGCCTGCAGCTGCCGGGCGGTGGAGGCGGTGCTCAGTTCGACGCCCTCGGGCGCCGGCTGGTCCATGTGCGCGGCGATGAAGCGCACGCGGGCACCCGCCGCCATCGCGGCCTTGGCCAGCGCAATGCCTTGGCGTCCGGAGGAACGGTTGCCGAGGTAGCGCACCGGGTCCAGCGGCTCGCGTGTGCCGCCGGCGGAAATCGCGACGATCCTGCCCGCCAGCGGAAGCTCCGCCGGGGCGCCCGCGGCATCGGCAAGGTAGGGCTGGACCAAGGCATAGATGTCCTCGGGTTCGGGCAGCCGGCCGGGACCGGAGTCCTTGCCGGTGAGCCTGCCGACGGCCGGGTCGATCACAAGGACGCCGCGGGAGCGCAGGGTCGCGACGTTGGCGACCGTTGCCGGGTGCTCCCACATCTCGGTGTGCATGGCCGGGGCCATCACCACCGGTGCGCCGGTGGCAAGCAGCGTGCCGGTGAGCAAGTCATTGGCCATGCCGGCGGCGGCGCGTGCCAACACGTCGGCGGTCGCCGGGACGATCACCACCAGGTCGGCCAGCTGGCCCAGTCGCACGTGGTTCACGGTGTCGACGGCCTCGAACACGCCGGTGCGCACCGGGTTGCCACTCAGCGCCTCCCAGGTGGCGATCCCCACGAACTGCAGCGAGGCCTCGGTGGGGATCACATCGACGTGGTGGCCCGCCTCCTTAAACAGCCGTAGCAGCAAAGCTGCCTTGTAGGCGGCGATCCCTGCGGATACACCAAGAACAATGCGCTTCACTGCTACCACCGATACTCTCGTTCGGAGCCGGCCGCTTCCGGGCCCAGGCCCCTGTGTTCAAAAAGCCTGGGAGGCCCGGGTTGTTACTCTGCTGCTTCTTCGATCTTCGTGACGCTGAGCATGCCCTCGTTGATTTCGCGCAGTGCGATCGACAGCGGCTTCTCGTTCAGGCGGGTGTCAACCAGCGGGCCGACGTACTCGAACAGGCCCTCGTGCAGCTGTGCGTAGTATGCGTTGATCTGGCGTGCGCGCTTGGCGGAGTTAATCACCAGGGCGTACTTCGAATCGGTGGTGGTCAACAGCGAGTCGATGGACGGGCTGATGATGCCTTCAAGGTTCGTGGTCAACGAAGCCTCCAAATAACTAGTCGGTGGATCAGTCGGGGTGCGAGCGGGGTTTGCGCGCCAAAAGGCGCACAAGGATCCCACCGGCAAAAAAGTTTTAGTGCTCGTGCGGGGTCAATCCCATGAGGGTAACCAGCTCGTTAGCCGCCCGCGAAATCTCGTCGTTGACGATGGTCACGTCAAATTCGGATTCGGCAGCAAGTTCCAGTTTAGCGGTTTCCAGCCGTCGCTGCTGCTCCTCGGGCGTTTCGGTGCCGCGTCCGGTGAGCCGGCGGACCAATTCGTCCCAGCTTGGCGGGGCCAGGAACACGAATTTCGCCTCCGGCATGTTCTCCTTGACCTGGCGCGCGCCCTGTAGGTCGATCTCCAGCAGCACGTGCTTTCCGGCGGCAACCGCCTCTTCCACCTTGGTGCGGATCGTGCCGTAGCTGTTCTGCCCGTGCACGACCGCCCATTCAAGCATTTCCCCGTTTTGGACAAGTTCCGCAAACTTTTCGGGTCCGACGAAGAAGTAGTGCACACCATCCACCTCGCCGGGGCGGGGGTCGCGTGTGGTTGCGGAAACCGAGAGCCATACCTCCGGGTAGTTGTCTCGAATGTAGGTCGAGATCGTCCCCTTGCCCACGGCCGTGGGGCCGGCAAGTACTGTGACCGAAGGATGGGCACTAAGCGTCATGGTGTGCTTCATTACTCTTTCGTTTTGGGAGGCGATTGCTGGAAATGTTCCACCAATGCGATGCGCTGTTTGCGCCCCAGTCCGCGCAGGCGCCGACTGGGTGAGATCCCTAGTCTATCGATAAGGGTGTGGGCTCGGATTTCCCCGACCCCCGGTACGGACTCCAGCAGGTCCATCACGCGCAGGCGCCCGATGGCCTCGTCGTCCGGAACCAGATCCAGGACCTCGGTGATGCTGAGCTTGCCGGCGCCAAATTGGTTCTTGATGTGGGCCCGACGCGTGCGCGCTGCCAGCGCCTTCGCCCGTGCTCGAATACGATCCTCGTCCGAGAGTTCTCGCAGTACCATGCTCTTGCCGCCATTCCATCTGTAGGTTTCAGCACTAGGGCAGTGCGCCCTGAACCGAAGATAGCCAAACTTACTCCCCGATGCAATGGGTATTTGCGCCGTGGCTACCACGAATGCGACAAACCGTCAAAACCGCGTTTCGTTCGTAATTCATAATCCCCAGGCTGTAAGCAAGATCATGATTCCGACACGGATTCCGCGCCCACCTGCATGAACGCAAAATCCCGGTAAAAACGAGCGGAATACGCGCTGAACTCCCGGGAAATGTCAGAAAACCGCGCCTGTCGGGAGTTTTAACCAAGGTATTCGCAGTGGTGGGCATTGGCACATAAGTACCAGTCAGTGACCGGTATACACCCTTCCGTGACCAAGGTCGCACCCGAAACATCCGACCTCTCGAAATCTGGCAAAATGCTGTGAGAATCCCGCGTGGCCGTGTCACAATGGTTCATTGTCGACCATTCATGACCTACTTCACGACGGAATCCGCACAAGGGGCGTCCTACAGGTGCGGTTCCGGGTCTTGTGGAGTGCGTGCAGGCCATTGGACGAGGTCGGATCGGACCTCGCTCCGCCGCCCGCCGACCCCGTTGAGACACCGTTAAAGCAATGTGCGTTTGTCCTTCCGCCCCGCGAGGGAACGGAAAGACAAACGCACACTTGCTGGCTGGCCGTCGGACGGCCGGGCCGGTTAGACCAGCGAATCCCGGGTACGCAGTGCCGCTTCGAGCAGCGACTTCGCGTCGGGGCCGGCCTTGAGGATGTCGCGGCTGGAGGTGCCGAGCACCTGCGGCCAGAACGCCCCGAAGGAGACCTTCATCTCGGCGCCGGTTGCGCCCTGGGCTCCCAGCCCGGGGGCCAGGATCGGCGCCGCGGAGGCGGCCAGGTCGATGCCCAGCTCCTCCAGGGCCGCGCCCACGGTCGCGCCGATGACCAGTCCGGTGGAGCCGAACGGCGCCCCGGGCAGGTCTTCGGCGGCGTTCTCAGCACCGACGGCTGCGATGATGCGCTTGGCAACCGACTCGCCGCCTCCCACATGCTGGACGGCCTTGCCCTCCGGGTTGGAGGTCAGGCCCAGCACGAACACGCCGCGGCCGGTGGCTGCGGCAAGGTCGAGCGCCGGGCGCAGCGACTCGTAGCCCAGGTACGGGCTCAGCGTCACGGCGTCGGAGGCCAGCGGGCTGCCCTCCCCCAGCCAGGCGTCGGCGTAGGCAGCCATAGTGGACCCGATGTCCCCGCGCTTGGCGTCGGCAATCGAAATCAACGATGCGTCGGCGCAGGCGGCCAGGGTTTCCTCCAGCACGGCCAGGCCGCGCGAACCGTGGCGCTCGAAGAGCGCCACCTGCGGCTTGAGGGCCGCGACCTGTCCGGCCATGGCCTCGACCACGCGCAGCGAGAAGGAGCGGAGCCCCTCGACGTCGTCGTTCAGGCCCCAGGCCGCGAGCAGTCCCGGGTGCGGGTCGATGCCCACGCACAGCGGACCGTGCGCGGCCATGGCCGAGGCCAGACGCTGCCCGAAGGCGGCGCGCTGGCCCGGCACGGTGGTGTTCTCGGTGTTAGGCATCGGCTGCATCCCGCAACGCGGTGGCTGCATTCAGGGTGGCCGCGTGCTCCTGCAGCGAGGTGACGGTCCACTCGAAGTGGCGCATGGCGTCGATCGCCTGGATGGCCGCTCCGAATTCGGCGACGGTGGTGATCACCGGGGTGCCCACCGAGGTGGCCGCCGCGCGGATCTCGTAGCCGTCGCCGCGGGCGTCGCCGCCGGACGGGGTGTTGAGGATCATCGCGATCTCGCCCTCGGTGATCAGGTCCACGATGTTGGACTCGCCCTCGGCAGCGCCCTCGCGGACCTTGCGGACCACGGTGGACGGGATGCCGTTGCGGCGCAGCACCTCGGCGGTGCCGCCGGTGGAGATGATCTCGAAGCCGATGTCGGCCAGGTGCTTGACCGGGATGACGATCGAGCGCTTGTCGCGGTTGGCCACCGAGACGAAGACCTTGCCGGAGGTCGGCAGCGGGTTGTTGGCCGCGGCCTGCGACTTGGCGAAGGCGGTGTCGAAGTACTTGTCGATGCCCATGACCTCGCCGGTGGAGCGCATTTCCGGGCCGAGCAGCGAGTCGACGACCTTGCCCTCCGGGGTGCGGAAGCGGGCGAACGGAAGAACCGCTTCCTTCACCGAGACGGGCGCGCCGTCCGGCAGGTTGGCGCCGTCGCCGGTCGCCGGCAGCATCTTGTGCACGGAGCGCAGGTGGGCGATCGACACGCCGACGCCGATCATCGCCGCGGCCTTGGCCAGCTGCACGCCGGTCGCCTTGGAGGTGAACGGCACGGTGCGCGAGGCGCGCGGGTTGGCCTCGATCACGTAGAGGATGTCGCTGGCCAGCGCGAACTGGATGTTGATCAGGCCGCGCACGCCCACGCCCTCGGCGATGACGCGGGTCGCGTGGACCACGCGGTCGCGCACGTCCTTGCCCAGGGTGATCGGGGGCAGCACACAGGCGGAGTCGCCGGAGTGGATGCCGGCCTCCTCGATGTGCTCCATGATGCCGCCGACGTAGAGGTCCTTGCCGTCGAACAGGGCGTCGACGTCGATCTCGATGGCGTCCTCGAGGAAGCGGTCGACGAGCACCGGGTGGTCCTCGGTGATTTCCGTGGCGTTGAGGATGTAGCGGGCGAGGTTTGCCTCGTCGTACACGATCTCCATGCCGCGGCCGCCGAGCACGTAGCTCGGGCGGACCAGGACCGGGTAGCCGATCTCGTCGGCGATGCGCTTGGCCTCCTCGAAGGAGACGGCGGTGCCGTTCTTCGGGGCGATCAGGCCGCCGGCATCCAGCACGCGCTGGAAGGCGCCGCGGTGCTCGGCCAGGTCGATGGCCTCCGGGGAGGTGCCCAGGATCGGCACGCCGGCGTCGGCGAGTTCCTGCGCGAGCTTCAGCGGGGTCTGGCCGCCGAGCTGCACGAACACGCCGAGCACGCCGCCGGTGGATTCCTCCGCGTGGATGACCTCCAGCACGTCCTCGAGCGTCAGCGGCTCGAAGTACAGGCGGGTAGAGACGTCGTAGTCGGTGGAGACGGTTTCCGGGTTGCAGTTGACCATGACGGTCTCGTAGCCGGCCTTGCGCAGCGCCATGGTGGCGTGCACGCAGGAGTAGTCGAACTCGATGCCCTGGCCGATGCGGTTCGGGCCCGAGCCCAGGATGATGACCGACGGCTTCTCGTGCAGCGCAACCTCGGTCTCCTCGTCGTAGGAGGAGTAGTGGTACGGGGTGAAGGCCTCGAACTCAGCGGCGCATGTGTCGACCGTCTTGAAGACCGGGCGGATGTTCAGCGCGTGGCGGATGCCGCGCACCACTGCCTCGGTCTTGTTGGTGAGCTTGGCGATCTGCGCGTCGGAGAAGCCGTGGCGCTTGGCGGTGCGCAGCACGTCCTCGGTGAGGTCCGGGTTGGAGCGGATCATCTCGGCGGTCTCGTTGATCAGCGCGAGCTGGTCGAGGTACCACGGGTCGATGCCGGTCTCGTCGAAGATGTGCTCGATGGTGGCGCCGCCCAGCAGGGCGCGCTGCACGTTGGACAGGCGGGAGGTCGAGCCCTTGACGGAGGCCGCGATCAGCTCCTCGACCTCGAACTCCATCGGCTTGTTGAACTCCAGCTCGGAGCCCTTCTGCTCCAGGGAGCGCAGGGCCTTCTGCAGGGCCTCGGTGAAGTTGCGGCCGATGGCCATGGCCTCGCCGACGGACTTCATGGTGGTGGTCAGCGTGGCGTCGGCGGCCGGGAACTTCTCGAACGCGAAGCGCGGGACCTTCACGACCACGTAGTCAAGCGCCGGCTCGAAGGAGGCCGGGGTCTTGAGCGTGATGTCGTTCGGGATCTCGTCCAGGGTGTAGCCCAGCGAAAGCTTGGTGGCGATCTTCGCGATGGCGAAGCCGGTGGCCTTGGAGGCCAGCGCGGAGGAACGCGACACGCGCGGGTTCATCTCGATGACCACGATGCGGCCGGTGTCCGGCTCGATGGCGAACTGGATGTTGCAGCCGCCGGTGTCCACACCGACCTCGCGGATGACCGCGATCGAGATGTCGCGCAGCTTCTGGTATTCGCGGTCGGTCAGCGTCATGGCCGGGGCCACGGTGATCGAGTCGCCGGTGTGCACGCCAACCGGGTCGAAGTTCTCGATCGAGCAGACGACCACGACGTTGTCGGCCTTGTCGCGCATCATCTCCAGCTCGTACTCCTTCCAGCCGAGGATGGACTCCTCCAGGAGCACCTCGGTGGTCGGCGAGTACTGCAGGCCGGCGCCGGCGATGCGGCGCAGGTCCTCGGCGTTGTACGCCATGCCGGAGCCCAGGCCGCCCATGGTGAAGGACGGGCGCACGACGACGGGATAGTTCAGGATCTCGACGGCCGCGAAGGCCTCGTCCATGGTGTGGACGATGACGGACTTGGCGGACTCGGCGCCGCAGCGCTCGACGACGCCCTTGAACTTCTCGCGGTCCTCGCCGAGCTCGATGGCCTCGATGTTCGCGCCGATCAGCTCGACGTTGTACTTCTCCAGCACGCCGGCCTTGTCCAGGGCGATCGCGGTGTTAAGCGCGGTCTGGCCGCCCAGGGTCGGCAGCAGTGCGTCCGGGCGCTCCTTGGCGATGATCTTCTCGACGCATTCCGGGGTGATCGGCTCCACGTAGGTGGCGTCGGCGAACTCCGGGTCGGTCATGATGGTGGCCGGGTTGGAGTTGACCAGGATGACCCGCAGGCCCTCCTCGCGCAGCACGCGCAACGCCTGGGTGCCCGAGTAGTCGAATTCGGCTGCCTGGCCAATGACGATCGGGCCGGAACCGATGACCAGGACTGACTTGAGGTCTTCGCGCTTGGGCATTTACTTCTCTTCCTGGGTGGAGGCGGTGGTGGAGGTGGATGCGGCGGCGGTTCCCGCTGCGCGCATCACGTCGATGAAGCGGTCGAACAGGTGGCTTGCATCGTGCGGGCCGGAGGCTGCCTCCGGGTGGTACTGCACGGAGAACGCCGGCAGGTCCAGGCACACCAGGCCCTCGACGACCTGGTCGTTGAGCGAGATGTGGGAGACCTCGACGCGGCCGAAGCGGTCAAGCGGGGCCAGCGAGGCGCCCTCGCGCGGGGCGTCGACGGCGAAGCCGTGGTTCTGGCTGGTGATCTCCACCTTGCCGGTGGCCTTGTCGAGCACCGGCTGGTTGATGCCGCGGTGGCCGTAGCGCAGCTTGTAGGTGCCGTAGCCCAGGGCACGGCCCAGGATCTGGTTGCCGAAGCAGATGCCGAAGTACGGGATCTTCGCGTCCAGCACCTGGCGGACCAGTTCCACCTGCACGTTGGCGGTGGCCGGGTCGCCCGGGCCGTTGGAGAGGAAGACGCCCTGCGCGCCGGTGGCGGCGATGTCCTGGAAGGTGGCGTTGTACGGCAGCACGTGCACGCGCACGCCGCGCTCGGCGAAGCGCTGCGGGGTCATCGCCTTGATGCCAAGGTCGATCGCCGCGATGGAGAACTCCACCTCGCCGTCGAAGCCGTGGTCCTTGGGCTCGACCGTGTAGGCCTCCTTGGTGGAGACCACTGCGGAGAGGTTCAGGCCCTCCATCGGCGCCTGCGCGTTGACCTGTGCGACGAGCTCGGCCACCGGCGTGGCGGCGGCCTCGCCGGAGAACACACCGGCCTTCATGGCGCCGCGGTCGCGCAGGTGGCGAGTCAGCGCGCGGGTGTCCACGTGCTGGATGCCGACGACGCCGAAGTTGATCAGTTCCTCGTCAAGGGAGCGCTGCGCGCGCCAGTTGGACGGGCGGCGCGCGGCGTCGCGCACCACGTAGCCGGCGGCCCAGATGCGGCTGGACTCGGCGTCCTCGTCGTTCACGCCGGTGTTGCCGATGTGCGGGAAGGTCTGCACGATGATCTGCTTGGCGTAGGACGGATCCGTGAGGGTTTCCTGGTAGCCGGACATGCCGGTGGAGAACACGGCCTCGCCGAAGGTGGTGCCGACGGCACCGTAGCTGCGGCCGCGGAAAACCCGTCCGTCTTCGAGCACCAGGAGGGCTGGCTCGGTCCTTAGTACTGCTGTCACTGGTTTTCCTTATCCTCGGCGGGTGATGGTTTTTCGTCGTTCGTTGTTCCGGCCAGGCCCAGGGCGGCGATGCCCTTGAGCAGGACCGGCAGTTCCAGGTGGTAGCGGGGGCGGAAGCCGGTGTCGACCGCCTTGTCCCCCAGCGCCCAGGTGATGACCAGCAGCCCGTCCTTTTCGACGAACTTGCCGGCCATGCCCGAGGCGCGCTGCACGTTGGTGATGGTGGCCGCGGGGATGAACACGTCCGGCGCCCCGTGGCGGGCCAGCAACACGCCGGTCGGGTGGACGGACAGCGTGGCGTTGGTGCGGATGCCCAGCTGGTGCGCGGCGATGCGGTCCAGCCAGTCCCCGGCGGTGGTGGTGCAGACGTACTGACCCTCGCTGGGGTCCGCCAGCAGCACGCCGGGATCGGCCGGGGTTTCCGGCGGCGCCGCAATGCCGGACTGGCGGCGCAGGCGGTTGCGCCAGCCGAGCAGGATCAGGGCGACCAGCACCGCGATGACCGCGATGGTGATGACCACCGCGCCGGTGTATTGACCCAACTTACTCGGCTCCCACGAGGCGCGGGGTGGCAAGTGCGCCGTCCAGCACGGTCGGGTGCCCGTGGAAGAACACCGTGGTGACCTTGCCCGGCAGCTCCAGTCCCTTGAACGGGGAGTTCCGGCCCTTGGTGGCCATCACGTACGGGTCCACGATCCAGCGGGCGTCGGCGTCAACCAGCGTGATGTTCGCCGGCTCGCCGACGGCCAGCGCGCGGCCCTGGTCCGTGACGCGGCCGATCGCGGCCGGGGCGGAGGAGGTGATGCGCGCGAAGTCGGCCCAGGTGATCAGGCCGGTCTCGATCATGGTGTGCTGCACGACCGAGAGCGCGGTCTCCAGGCCGGTCATGCCCATGGCCGCGGCGGCCCACTCGCATTCCTTCGCCTCGGAGGGGTGCGGCGCGTGGTCGGTGCCGATGATGTCGATGGTGCCGTCGGCCAGCGCCGCGCGCAGCGCCATGACGTCGGCCTCGCGGCGCAGCGGCGGGTTGACCTTGTAGACCGGGTCGTAGCTCTTGACCAGCTCGTCGGTCAGCAGCAGGTGGTGCGGGGTGACCTCGGCGGTGACCTGCACGCCGCGGGACTTGGCCCAGCGGATGATCTCCACGGACCCGGCGGTGGAGACGTGGCAGATGTGCAGGCGGGAGCCGACGTGTTCGGCCAGCAGCACGTCGCGGGCGATGATCGACTCCTCGGCGACGGCCGGCCAGCCGGCCAGCCCCAGCACCGCGGAGACCTCGCCCTCGTTCATCTGGGCGCCCTCGGTGAGGCGCGGCTCCTGGGCGTGCTGGGCGATCACGCCGTCGAACGCCTTCACGTATTCCAGCGCGCGGCGCATGATCAGCGGGTCGAACACGCAGATGCCGTCGTCGGAGAAGACGCGGACCTGCGCGCGGGAATCGGCCATCGCGCCGATCTCGCTCATCTGCTCGCCGGCGAGGCCCACGGTCACGGCGCCCACCGGGCGCACGTCGACCCAGCCGGAGCGGCGGCCCAGCGACCAGACCTGCTCGACGACGCCGGCGGTGTCCGCCACCGGGTTGGAGTTGGCCATGGCGTGCACGGCGGTGAAGCCGCCCAGCGCCGCGGCCCGGGTGCCGGTCTCGACGGTTTCCGCGTCCTCGCGGCCCGGCTCGCGCAGGTGGGTGTGCAGGTCGACCATGCCGGGCAGGGCGATCTGGCCGGCCGCCTCGATGACGGTGGCGCCGGCTGCGGCCGGGTGGGTTGCGGCGTCGGCGCCCAGGGCGACGATGGTTCCGTCGGAGATCAGCAGGTCGGTGGCCTCTGCGCCCAGCGGCTTCGCGCCGCGGACCAGGTAGGTGTTGGTGTTGGTGCTCATCGATGACTCCCGTTTCTGAGGTTCTTAGAGGCCGGAGGGACGCTGCTGGTCCCCCGATAGCAGTAGGTAGAGGACGGCCATGCGCACCGCGACGCCGTTGGAAACCTGTTCCAGGACGGTGGAGCGCGGCGAGTCGGCCGCGGCGGAGGAGATCTCCAGGCCGCGGTTCATCGGGCCGGGGTGCATGATGATGGTCTCGGACTGGCCCTGCGCGTCCAGCGCGGCCAGGCGGGCGTCGTCGAAGCCCCAGAGGCGCGAGTACTCGCGGGTGTTCGGGAAGAACGAGGCGTGCATGCGTTCGCCCTGCACGCGCAGCATCATGACCGCGTCGATGCCGCCGGCCAGCGTGGCGTCCAGGTCGTAGCTGATCTCGCACGGCCACACGTTGGAGCCGTGCGGCAGCAGGGTCGGCGGGGCCACCATGGTGACCTCGGCGCCCAGGGTGCGCAGCAGCCAGAGGTTGGAGCGCGCCACGCGGGAGTGCAGGATGTCGCCGACGATCGCGACCTTCATGCCCGCCAGGTCGGTGCCCAGCGTGGCGGTCCCGTTGACGCGCGCCCAGTGGTTGCGCAGCGTGAACGCGTCGAGCAGCGCCTGGGTGGGGTGTTCGTGCGTGCCGTCGCCCGCGTTGACCACCGGCGCGTCGATCCAGTCGGTGGCGGCCAGGCGCGCCGGGGCGCCGGAGGCGCCGTGCCGGATGACCACGGCGTCGGCGCCGATGGCCTGCAGGGTCTGTGCGGTGTCCTTGAGCGACTCGCCCTTGGAGACGGACGATCCCTTGGCGGAGAAGTTGATGACGTCGGCGCTCAGGCGCTTGGCGGCGGCCTCGAAGGAGATGCGGGTGCGGGTCGAGTCCTCGAAGAAGAGGTTCACCACGGTGCGGCCGCGCAGCGCGGGAAGCTTCTTGACCTCGCGGGTGCCGACGGCGGCCATTTCCTCGGCGATGTCGAGGATGCGGATGGCGTCGGCGCGCGACAGATCAAGGGTGGAGAGCAGGTGTTTCATGCGGCGGCCTCGATGATGACTTCGTTGTTGTTCTCGCCATCGACCTCTGCCAGGTGGACGCGCACCTTTTCGGTGGTGGCGGTGGGCAGGTTCTTGCCGACGTGGTCGGCGCGGATCGGGAGTTCGCGGTGGCCGCGGTCCACCAGCACGGCAAGGCGCACGATGCGGGGGCGGCCCAGGTCGGCGATGGCGTCCAGGGCGGCGCGGATGGTGCGGCCGGAGTAGAGCACGTCGTCGACCAGCACGACGACCTTGGAGTCGATGCCGCCGGCGGGAAGCCGCGTGGGAAGCGGGGTGCGGGTGGTGGAGTGGCGCAGGTCGTCACGGTACATGGTGACGTCGAGTTGGCCGACGATGGAGGTCGCGTCCAGGCCGGGTTCGGTGGCGGCGATGCGCTCTGCCAACCGCTGCGCCAGCGGGAATCCGCGGGAGGGAATGCCCAACAGGACCAGGTCCCGGGTGCCCTTGTTCGCCTCGATGATCTCGTGGGCGATGCGGGTCAATACGCGGTCGATGTCCTCGCTCGAGAGGACTGTCCGGGCGGTTTTGGGCGCTAAGTTCCGTGCCGCGTTGGCGTCGTCACTCATGATGCGGCCTCCTTCCCCGCCTCACAGGACGGAATTTAAAGGTTGCTGGCTCATTTTCGGTGTTTTGCTGCTCCATCAAAATTACCACGGCGTGCATCACACGTAGTCTTTAGTGCATGAGCGATACCTCACACCCCCTGCGCCCGTCGCCCGAGCCCAACCCGCGAGATCCGTGGACCGGGGCGCCCCGCGCCGGAACCGGCGTCCCGGCCGCCGCCGGAATGCCGACCGGGCAGCCCGGCAGGACCGGTTCGGGGGTACTGATCGCGCTGGCGCTGTGCACCCTGCTGCTGCTGGGCGTCACGTTCTTCCTCTCCGGCATCTTCGGCACGGGCACCGTGCTGTGGCTCGGCGTGCTGGCCATGGTCCCGCTGGGCCTGTGCCTGGTCGGCCTGCGCTGGGTGGACCGCTGGGACCCGGAGCCACGGCCCGTGCTGCTGCTGGCGCTGCTCTGGGGCGCCGGGGCCTCGGTGGCCGGCGCGCTGCTGGTGGGCGACCTGTTCACCGAGCTGTTCTTCGATCCCGCCGGGCGCCTTGATCCCGACACCTTCGGGGCCGTGGTCCAGGCGCCGATCGTCGAGGAACTGGCCAAGGGTGCCGGCGTGCTGCTGATCTTCTGGATCAACCGCGCGCACTTCGACGGGCCGGTCGACGGCATCGTCTACGGCGGCATGGTCGGCGCGGGCTTCGCGTTCACCGAGAACATCCTCTACTTCGGCTCCAGCTACGCCGAATCCGGCACCCCGGGCGACCTTGCCGCGGTGTTCGTGCTGCGCGGGCTCTTCTCCCCCTTTGCGCACGTGATGTTCACCGCGTGGACGGGCTTTGCGCTGGGGCTGTGCGCCGAGCGCGGGGACAGGTCCCGCTGGCCGCTCTATCTGGGGCTGGGACTGCTGCCGGCGATGTTCGGCCATTTCCTGTGGAACGGCGGGGTGGGCATCTTCTTCGACTCGTTCCTGGGCTTCTACTTCCTGCTCCAGGTGCCGCTCTTTGTCGCAGCCGTTGTGTCGGTCGTGTTGCTGCAGCGGGCCGAATTGCGGCTCATCGCCCGGCGGCTCGACGAGTACCGGCAGGCGGGCTGGTTCACGCCCGCGGAGGTGGCGATGTTCGCGACGCCCGCGGGCCGCAAGTCCGCCAGGGTCTGGGCCGCGGCGCACGGTCGCGGAGCGGTGATGAAGGACTTCACGCAGACCGCGATGCGCCTGGCCGGGGTGCGCCAGCGCATCTCCGCGGACCATGCGGACGCGGGCGACTTCGCCCGCGAGGTCGCCCTGCTGCATGAGTCCCACAGGCAGCGCGCGCAATTGCTGGCGGACGTCGTAGTCTAGGTTCCAAAACCGCCGCGGCGGCACCGCCGCCATCAACCCCACGCAAGGAGCACAGGTGAAACACTCAAAACAGAATTCGACCCGCTTGGTGAAGGCGCTGGACTACCGCCACATGGTCGATGTGACGCTCAAGGGCCGGGATGCGTACATCTCCCGCGGCTACGTGCTGGCCATGGGCGGCAAGTGGATCCTGGTGCACGAGACCACCGCCGGCGGGGCCCCGGATGAGACGGTGGCCATCCGCCGCAAGCACATCTCCCACGTGGCCAAGACCAAGCACTTTGCCGCGCGAACGCTGGAGGCCCGGAAGTTGCCGGTTCCGCAGTCGGAGCTGGGAATGCAGGACCTGGACTCGACCCGCGGGGTGCTCAAGGCGCTGGCCGACGGCGGGGCGCTGGTCAGCGTGCTGCGCGACGTGGCGCGGCCGGACTCCATGGTCGTCGGCTCGCTGGTCGAGTTCGACAAGAAGCGCGCGTGGCTGCTGGAGGTGACCTACCGGGGGCGCTGGAAGCGCCGGATGACGGGCATCAAGCCGCGGCACATGTCCCGCATCATCAACGGCGGGGACTACCTGGACCAGCTCGCGCTGGTCGCCGGGCCGCGGCCGCCGCGAAACGCCACGGGCGAGCCCGCCCCCGCGGAGCCGTCGACTGACGACAGCGACCGCTAGAAGCGAGCCCACCGTTAAACGGCCGATGGCCGGGTTCCACGCGCTGGTGCGTGTGGAACCCGGCCATCGAAAGCCTGCCCGGTCGTGCCGGGCTGCGGCGCTTGCCGCTGCGACTGCGTGGCTAGGCCAGCAGCGTCGGCTTCATCTGCTGGATGCGCCCGAGCAGGCCGTTGACGAACTCCGGGGACTCGTCGGTGGACAGCTCGCGGACCAGGGCCACGGCCTCGGCCACGGCAACGCCATCGGGAACGTCGTCGTTGAACAACAGTTCCCAGGCGCCGATGCGCAGCGCGGTGCGGTCGACGGTCGGCATGCGCTCCAGGGTCCAGCCCTTGGAGTAGGAGGAGAGGATCTCGTCGATCCGGTCCAGCTCGGCCATGACGCCCTCGATCAGGGTGACGGTGTACTCGTTGATCGTGATGTCAGTTGCTTCACGACGCAAACGCATGGCAGCCAGCGGCGAGACGTCGCGCTGTTCTGCTTCGAAAAGGATGTCAAGTGCCCTGCGGCGGGCCTTGGCGCGTGCGCTCACTAGGAGACACGCCCCAGGTAATCGCCGGTGCGGGTGTCGACCTTGACCTTGGTGTTCTGCTCGACGAACAGCGGCACCTGGATCTCGACGCCGGTCTCCAGCGTGGCAGGCTTGGTGCCGGCCGAGGAGCGGTCACCCTGCAGGCCCGGCTCGGTGTAGGTGATTTCCAGGACCACGGAGGCCGGGAGCTCGATGTACAGCGGGGCGCCCTCGTGCATGGCGATGGTGGCGTTCTGGTTCTCCAGCATGTAGCCGGCCTGGTCGCCGACGACGGTGCCCGGAACGGTGATCTGGTCGTAGTCGGTCAGATCCATGAACACGTAGTCTTCGCCGTCCTGGTACAGGTACTGGTAGTCGCGGCGGTCAACGGTGGCGGTCTCGATCTTTGCGCCGGCGTTGTACGTCTTGTCGACGACCTTGCCGGTGAGCACGTTGCGCATCTTGGTGCGCACGAAGGCGCCGCCCTTGCCCGGCTTCACGTGCTGGAAGTCGATGATGGTCCAGAGCTGGTTCTCAATCTTGAGGACCTGTCCGTTTTTAATGTCGGTGGTTGAAGCCACGATCTACTCTTTTCCCGTATGCGCCCGATGCCCGCCGGCACCCAGGGGTGCCGCGGCGGGCGGGGCCGTGAAATGGCGGCCGCCCGGGCGTGTTATCAAAAATCCAAGATCCAGTTTAGCGCACGGATATGCACCGCCGCTCAATTTTCCTTGGTGATCTGCAGGACGCAAGGCCCGGCAGAAGTCGTGCGGGCCCGGTTTGCCGCACGCGGAGTGCGGCAAACCGGGCCGAAGATGGTGCTAGCCGGCCTGCGGGGCCAGGGTCTCGAGGCGCGCGGTGAGCGCCTCCAGGCAACGCCGCGAGGAGTCGACGAGTCGCTCGTCGGCACCCTCGGCGATGCGCAGGTCAAGTGCCTTGCGGAAACGCGTGGCCGCGGCGCGCAGGTCGCCGCTTTCCACGTACGCCATGCCCAGGTGCTGCTGCAGCACCGATTCGTGCGCGGTGCCGTCGAACTCTGTCAGCAGGGCGCGCAGGCGGTTTGCCGCACGCTGCGGGTCGCCCGAGGCACGGGTCAGCGAGGTGTCCAGCACGCGCATGGCGAAGTTCTGCGGTTCCATGAAGCGGGTCTCGGCGACCAGCTCGCTGGCGGCGCGGACGTGGCCGCGGGCCAGCAGCACCACGACCTGCTCGGCGGCGTTGCCGCGGGCCATGGTCTCGTCGGCCAGGGCCTCGTCGGAGATGGTCTGGCTCATCGACTGCGGGTCGAAGCGCACGCCGGGGATGCCCGACTCGATGTTGTGGGTCGCAGACGGGGCGGCGGAGGCCGGCACCCGCAGCAGTTCCTGGGTGTGGGTCAGCTCGTGCGTCATTTCCTGGGTGGTCATTCGGCAATCTCCTGGTAGGCGGCGAAGAGCAGCGAGGTGTCTGGCACGTCGAGGATCCGCGGGTGCCCGATCTCGTCGAGCACCACGAAGCGCAGCAGGTCGCCGCGGGTCTTCTTGTCGCGGCGCATGCCGTCGAGCAGCGAGCTCCAGCGGTCCCCGCGGTAGGTGGTGGGCAGGCCCAGCGACTTCAGGATCGACACGTGGCGGTCGGCCACGGCATCGGAAGTCTTGCCGACGGTGCGGCCCAGCTCGGCGGCGAACGCCAGGCCGATGGACACCGCGGCGCCGTGGCGCATCGAGTAGCGTTCGGCCAGCTCGATGGCGTGGCCCAGGGTGTGGCCGTAGTTCAGGAACTCGCGCTCCCCCGACTCGCGCAGGTCCGAGGAGACGACGCGTGCCTTGACGGCGATGGAACGCTCGATGAGTTCGCGCAGGCGGGCCGATCCGGCCGTGGTGGCATCCACCGGGTCCTCTTCGATGAGTTCCAGGATGCGCTCGTCGGCGATGAAGCCGCACTTCACGACCTCCGCCATGCCGGTGACAAGCTCGTTCTTCGGCAGCGTGGCCAGGGTGTCGAGGTCGACCAGCACGCCGGCCGGCGGGTGGAAGGCGCCGACGAGGTTCTTGCCCTCGGCGGTGTTGATGCCGGTCTTGCCTCCCACGGAGGCATCGACCATGCCCAACAGCGAGGTCGGGATGTGCACGACCTTCACGCCGCGCAGCCAGGTGGCCGCGACGAAGCCCGCGAGGTCGGTGACGGCGCCGCCGCCGACGGCGACGATCGCATCCGAGCGGGTGAAGTCGTTCTGGCCGAGCACCTGCCAGCAGAAGGCGGCAACCTGGATGTGCTTGCCCTCTTCGGCGTCGGGGATCTCCGCCGAGAATGCCGCATAGCCGGCGGCCGTCAGGTCTTCCTTGACCGTGTCGCCGGTGGTGCGCAGGGCGCGCGGGTGGATGACCATGACGCGCTTGACGCGTTCGCCGAGGATGCCAGGTAGACGTCCGAGCAGGCCGTTGCCGACGATGACGTCGTAGTTCTCGGCCGGGGCCGATCCGGTGACGTGGATCGTCGTGGGCGCGGGGTTCATCGTAGGTCCTCCAAGTGCTGCGTAGCGCGCACGCCGGTCCGCATGCCGCGGGAAGGTGTGTGCGTGAGTGAAAACGCGTCGTCCGAAACGGGGCGACTCTTAGCAGTTGGACCGAAGCGTGGTGTCGCGGCCCAACGAAATTAAGAGTACGTGTTTCTGCACGCGAGATGGTGTTTCAGTGTCCGGTATCACGGTAGGCGGTGATGATTGCCTCCGCGATCTCGGCGGGGCCAAGCGTACGCGTGTCGATGCGCAGGTCAGCGCATTTCTCGTAGGTGTCGGCCCGATCGGCAAAGATCCGCGACCAGGATTCCAGCGCTTCGGCGGCGCGGGATTCCGCATCCGCTTCGGCGCCGTCCTGTGTGTCGCCGGTGGACGCGCCGGCAAGCAGCGGGCGCGTGGTGTCCCCGGCGATCCGGTGTGCGACCGTGGCCGCGTCCGTGTACAGGTACACGGTGAAGCCCTCGGCGAGGATGCGTTGGTTCTCCGGCGCCAGCACCGCTCCCCCGCCCGTGGCAACCACCAGCGGGGCCGGGCCGGCTGCGCGGGACAGCAGTGCTGCCCCGCGCAGCGCCTCGGTCTCGAGGGCGCGGAATCCGGCCTCGCCGCCGTCCGCAAAGATCTCCGGGATCGGGCCGTGGTCGCGGACCACCAGCGCGTCGGTGTCCAGCGCCCGGGTGTCAAGCAGCCGGGCCAGCTCCGCGCCGACGGCGCTCTTGCCGCTGGCCATCGGCCCGATCAGGAAGATCGTGCGGGTCATGGACGGCGGACCGAACCCAGGGATTCGGGGATGGCGGCCAGGTAGGTTTCCATGTTGCGCTTGACCTCGGTGAGCGAGTCGCCGCCGAACTTCTCCAGCATGGCCTGGGCCAGCACGAGTGCGACCATGGCCTCGGCGACGACGCCCGCGGCCGGAACGGCGCAGACGTCCGAGCGCTGGTGGTGCGCCGTGGTGGCCTCGCCGGTGGAGGTGTCGATGGTGCGCAGGGCGCGCGGCACGGTGGCGATCGGCTTCATGGCCGCGCGGACGCGCAGGACGTCCCCGATGCTCATGCCGCCCTCGATGCCGCCGGCCTTGTTGCCCGAGCGGTCGATGACGCCGTCCTCGCCACGCACGATCTCGTCGTGGGCGGCCGAGCCGCGGCGCGAAGCGGTGAGGAAGCCGTCGCCTACCTCGACGCCCTTGATGGCCTGGATGCCCATGAGGGCTGCGGCCAGGCGCGCGTCAAGGCGGCGGTCCCAGTGCACGTAGGAACCCAGCCCGGGGGGCAGGTTGTAGGCCAGGACCTCGACGATGCCGCCGAGGGTCTCGCCCTCCTTGTGTGCGGCGTCGACCTCGGCGACCATGGCCGCGGACGTGTCCGCGTCGAAGCAGCGCAGCGGGTCGGCGTCCAGTGCCATGACATCGGAGGCGCGCGGCAGCGCCGAGCCCTCCGGGGAAGCCACTGTGCCGACGGACACCGTGTGGGAAACGAGTTCCACGCCCAGCTGGGCCAGGAAGTTCGCGGCCACGGAGCCGAGGGCCACGCGGGCGGCGGTCTCGCGCGCCGAGGCGCGCTCCAGCACCGGTCGGGCGTCGTCGAAACCGTACTTCTGCATGCCGGTGAAGTCGGCGTGTCCGGGGCGCGGGCGGGTCAACGGCGCATTGCGCGCCATCGAAGCCAGCGCCTCGGGATCGACCTCGTCCGGGTTCATGACCTTGGCCCACTTGGGCCATTCGGTGTTGCCCACCTCGATGGCCACGGGGCCGCCCTGGGTCAGCCCGTGGCGCACGCCGCCCATGAAGGAGACTTCGTCCTGCTCAAACTTCATTCGGGCGCCGCGGCCGTAGCCGAGGCGGCGGCGTGCCAGGGCATCGCGCACATCCTGTGAAGAGATGGCAATGCCCGCGGGCAGTCCCTCGATAATTCCAACCAATGCGGGGCCGTGTGATTCGCCCGCCGTCAACCAACGCAACATGTGTTCCATCCTGCCATGTACTCGCTGCCCGATTAGGGCCGAGGTAGGCCTACTGCGTCGCACATCACATTTGTGACGCGCCCCCAGTCGGCATCTTGAATTCCTGAAAAAAGCTTGACCTGCTCCACGCCCTGGTGCACCAGCATGCTCAGACCGGAAACGACCACTCCACCGGCCGCTTCCCAGGCGGTGGCAAGTGCGGAGGGCCATGGATCGTAGGCCACGTCCAGCAGCACGGCGCCCGGCTTGATGACTCCGGTGTTGCCGACGCTTTCCGCGCCGTCCCTGGCGCCAAGGCCCAGCGCCTGCACCCAGGTGTCCGCGGCGCGCGCCGGAAGCGTGGAAATCATCGCGTCGTAGCCCGGCAGGCGGGTGGCCGCCTCCGTGTAGGGCAGCGCGGTTGCCTCAAGCCCGAGGGTCCGGGCCAGTTCAAGCGCTCCCTGCGCACGTTCCGGGTTGCGCACCAGCAATTCGACGGTTGCGGCTCCCATCAGCGAGCACGCCTCGAGCGCCGCGAGCGCGGTGTTGCCGCTGCCGAGGATCGCGATGCTTTGGCCGACGGACCCGGACGCGGGTGCGGGTGCGCCCGCTGTCCGCGCGCCCTCAAGCGACCGGATGATGCCCTCGACGTCGGTGTTTTCGGCAAGCAGCCGGACCCCGTCCGCGCCCCGGGAAACCACGATGGTGTTCAGCGCCCCGAGCCGGCGCACCCGTTCCGAGGGCTCGTCGACATACGGGATCAGCGCGTCCTTCATCGGCATGGTGACCGACACCCCGACCCAGCCGGGTTCGGTGCGCAGCCGCGCGGCGAACTGCTCAGCCTGCTCCGGGAGGATGTCGATGGCCGTGTAGTCGATCCCCACGCCGAGCTCGCGGTACGCGGTGGAGTGCAGCAGCGGGGAACGCGAATGCCCGATCGGGTGGCCCAGCACCGCGGCGCGTGCGCCGGGTGCCGGGCTTGCCGAGGTCACTTGCAGACGTCCGTGTTGGCCGCGCACCAGGTGCGGAACTCGTTCTGGTTGACCTGGTGTTCGCGGTAGGTCTTGGCGAACTTGGTTTCGCCGGTGTTGGTGTTCACCGTCACCCAGTAGTAGTAGTCGTTCGGCGAAGGGTTCGCTGCCGCCTTGATGGCGGAGGTGCCCGGGGACCCGATCGGCGTCGGGGGCAGGCCCTTGTGGACGTAGGAGTTGTACGGGTTGCCCGCGTCCTGCTTCTCCTCCTGGGTGAAGTGCAGGGTGTAGCGGTCAAGCCCGTAGATGACGGTGGAGTCGACCTGCAGCAGCCCGTTGGTTTCTGTGTTGCTGGCGTGCAGGCGGTTCTCCAGCGCGCCGGCGACCGTTGCGTAGTCGTCGGGCCGGGCCTCCGCCTGCAGGATCGACGCGATCGTCAGCACCCGGTACTGCTCGGCCGGGTCGGTGACGCCCTCGTCCTTCAGCGCCTTCTTGGTGGCGTCGACCATCAGCTGAAGCACGGCCTTGGCGTCGGAATCGATCGGGAACCTGTACTCCCCCGGGTGCAGGAAGCCCTCGAGGCTCTTCACGTCGCCCTTGATGCCGAAGGCCGCGGGGTCCCCGGCGAGGTTCTCCAGCTTGGCCTGCGACAGGCCTGTGGACTTGGAGATCTCCTCCAGGACCGCCGGCATGCGGGTGTTCTGCTTGATCGCCACATAGCCGACCTTTTCCGGGCCGTCGCCGATAAGGATGGTGGCGGCGTCCAGTGCGGGCATCTGCAATCGCAAATCGTATTTCCCGGGGTGGATTTCCCGGTTTTCCGTTTCCACCATTTGGATTGCCTCGAGGAAGAGCTTGTCGCTGGCGACGATGTCATCCGCGACCAGGGCACGTCCGATCTGCTGGGGGCCCCAGCCGGACTTGACCTCGAAGCTGACGGTTGCCCCGCCCGGTGCGGGGAAATCCTTCGGGTTCAGCCGGTCCATGACGCCCTGCAGGACGATCACAACGCCGAAAATAACGGCGCAGAAGCCCAGCAGCACGGCTGCCATCACCGCGTTGCGGCGACGGCGGCGGCGCTTGCGCTGTGCGAGATCCGCCGAGGTCGGGCCACCCAGGAACAGGCTCTCACGCCCGCTTCCCGGGGCGGCAAGGTCGTGTTCCGGGTATTCGTGTTCGTGGGACTCGTGGAGGTACGCGTCGCCCTCGTCGTGGTAATCGTGCGTTTCGTCGCCGGGCACGGCCATGTAGGCCGCACCGTAGGTGACGGGCGCCGGTGTTTCGACATCGGCCCAAGCCTCGGTGGCGGCCGCGAAACCTGCATCGTGGCCGTGGGTGTCCTCCACGGGGCCGGCAGCGGGCTCAACCGTGTGCCATTCGGGAACGTCGGCGCTGGAAGCCGGGGAATCGGGGAGCCAGGTCTCCGGGGCCGGGGCCTCGACAGCCGGTTCGGTTGCCTGCGTGAACGCCGGCGGAAAGTCTTGCTCCTGGCTCGATTCGGCCTTGCCGGGGCGCGTGGTTCCGTCACCGGCATGACCCGGGTGCGAGAGGATGTCGTTGAAACTCATGGCCGCGTGTTCGCGGGCGTCCCAGCGCTGCACAGCCGGCTCCGTCGCCGGCGCGGCGGCAGGCGTGGCCGCAGGCATTGCGGGCGGTGCCGGTGCCACGGGCTCTGCGGGTGCTTCCACAAGGGCGTTCGGCGGGGAAACCGGCGGCACCGCGAGGTTGGCTTGGTCGACGGGGGTTCCGGCGTCCGCGGGGGTCTCCGGGGTGTGGCCGCCTGCAGCGGCAGGCATGTCGGCCGAGGGCGTGAAGTAGTGTGCCGAATCCGGGGTTACGGCGCTGCGCCCGGATGCGGTGCGGGCCCGGCGGGGTCCCGCGGCGTTTGCGCGCAACGTTTCACGCACGCGTTCCGCGGCGGCGCGCTGGGCCTCGATGGCTTCGGTGCGGGCGCGCAGGGCGCCTTCGGTGCGGGCGCGCTGCGCAGCGGCAACGGCCTGGACGCGCTGCTGTTCCGCGGCGAGCTGGGCCTCGGTCGGCGCGGCAGGCGCGGCGGCAAGGACCTCCGCCGCGGAGGCGGCCGAGGCGGCGGAATCCGACTCGGCGAAAGGTGCAACAGGGTCGTTCCCGCCGGCTTCCACCCGTTGGCGGGCCGCTCGTGCGGCGCGTCTCGGTGAAACCTCGTTTTCGTGGCGCGAGGAATCGAAGGACGATTCGTTAGTCATGCGGTGTTCTCCCTTGCCCGCGGGCAACGTAGTAGCCGTGGGACGACGGAGGCCCACCTGTTCAGCTTTTTGAGATGTGACCTGATCGTAACCTAAAAGTGACGCGTCATGCGGATCATCGCCGGCGCGGAGACGGGCGCGCCGCGGGTGATCAACAGCGGAATTGTGGTCCTTAGGATACATCGCCGAACCCGGAATCCGCGGGGAAAACCAGCTGCCCGGGGGCGAACTGGCCGTGTCGACGCATTTCAAGCACCTGTTGGAGAATCTCCACGGCGGCGACCTGGTCGACCACCGAACGGTGCTTGCGCCCGTCCAAACCGGCCTCGCGCAGTGACCTGTGCGCACTGACGGTGGTCAGCCGCTCGTCGACGAGGCGCACCTCCGCATCCAGGGAAGCGCGCGCCAGGGCATTAGCCAATTCATCAGCATAATCCCGGGCCATGGTTGTCGAAGCGGTCTCCCCGCCGGAGAGCGAACGCGGCAGGCCGACAAATACTTGCCTGACCTCGCGCTCCGCGGCGAGCTTAACCAACACCGAGATGTCGCTGTTCTTCTTTGCATCGCGTTTCAGGGTCTTCACCGGGGTCGCAAGCATGCCATCGGGGTCGCTGGCCGCGACGCCGACGCGGGCCATGCCCACGTCGACGCCCAGCAGCACCCCGCGTGCGGGGTTTGTCGCCGAAGTTATGACAGATCCTGGATCGAACGGATCATCGCCTCGATGGCATCGGGTGTCTTGCTGACATCCTGGCCGCCACCCTGGGCGAGGTCGTCCTTGCCGCCACCGCCGCCGCCGAGGATCTTCGCGGCGGTGCGCACGAGTGCGCCGGCCTTGACGCCCTTGGTGCGTGCTGCCTCGTTGGTGGCAACCAGCACCAGCGGGCGCCCGTTGGAGGCGCCGGTCAGTGCGACGGTCGAGGCCTCGGAGCCCAGTCGGTCGCGCAGGTCAAGCGCCAGGGCGCGCAGGCCTTCCGCGGAGGAGACCTCGCCGGCGTCGTGCGCCAGGACGCGGACGCCGTTGATGTCGCGGGCCTGGGCCACCAGGGACCCTGCCTGTGCGGCAAGCTGGGCGGTGCGCAGGCGTTCGATTTCCTTTTCCGCGTTCCTCAGCTTCGCAACGGTGTCGGTGATGCGCTCGTTGAGCTGTGCGGCCGGAACCTTGAACATCGAGGAGAGTTCGGAGACCAGTGCGCGCTCGGCGGCACCGTGGCGGAAGGCTTCCATGCCGACCAGCGCCTCGACGCGGCGGTTGCCGGATCCGACAGATGCCTCGCCCAGCAGGGTCAGCGACCCGATCTGCGCGGTGGCGTCGACGTGGGTGCCGCCGCAGAGTTCGCGGCTCCAGGCGCCGTTGATCTCCACCATGCGCACGGTGTTGCCGTACTTCTCGCCGAACAGGCTCATGGCGCCGGCGGCGCGTGCCTCGGCCAGCGGCATGACGTTGGTCAGCACCTGGTGGTTGTTGCGGATGGAGAGGTTCACGACCTCTTCGATCTCGTTGCGGGCCGCGGCGGAGAGCGCCTCGGACCAGGAGAAGTCGAAGCGCAGGTAGCCGGCCTTGTTGAAGGAGCCGGACTGCAGCGCGTCCGGGCCGAGGATCTCGTGCAACGCGGCGTGGACCAGGTGGGTGGCGGAGTGCGCCTGCTCGCCGGACAGGCGGCGGGCGCGATCGACCTCTGCAAGCACCGTGGCGTTGGCGGGCAGTTCACCCTCGCGCACGATCGCCTGGTGGACGTTGAGTCCGCGGATCGGGGACTGGACATCGAGCACCTCGAGCACGAAGCCGTCGCCGGTGATGAGTCCGACGTCGCCGGCCTGGCCGCCCGCCTCGGCGTAGAACGGGGTCTCATTGAGCACCAGTTCGATCTGCTGGCCCTGTTCGGCCACCTCGACCAGGGCGCCGTTGTAGACAATGCCGCGCACGGTGGATTCGCTGGTCAGCTCGTCGTAGCCAGTGAAAATGACATCGCCGGAATCGTGCAGCTGGGTGAACACCGTCAGGTCCGCGTGGCCAGCCTTCTTGGCCTTGGCGTCCTTCTGCGCACGGGTTCGCTGTTCGCTCATCAGGGCGCGGAACTGGGTCTCGTCGACCGACAGGCCCGCCTCGGCGGCGATTTCCAGCGTGAGGTCGATCGGGAAGCCGTAGGTGTCGTGCAGCGCGAACGCGTCCTCGCCGGAGAGTGCCTCGCCCTTGGACTTGGAGATGCTCAGGGCTTGTTCCAGGCGGGTGGTGCCGGAGGCGATGGTGCGCAGGAAGGCGCGTTCCTCGGCGTAGGCGATGCGGGCGATGCGCTCGAAGTCGGTGTCGACGATCGGGTAGACGCCCTTCATGGCGTCGCGGGAGACCGGCAGCAGTTCCGGAAGGACCGCGGTTTCCACGCCCATCAGGCGCATGGCGCGGATGGCGCGGCGGATCAGGCGGCGCAGCACGTAGCCGCGGCCCTCGTTGCCCGGGGAGACGCCGTCGGAGATCAGCATCAGCGAGGAGCGGATGTGGTCGGCCACCATGCGCATGCGCACGTCGTCCGCGTGGTGCGGGTCGTTGTGGTCCTCGGTCGAGGTGTATTCCTTGCCGGAGAGCTCGGCGGCCTTGTCGAGCACCGGACGGACCTGGTCGGTCTCGTACATGTTCTCGACGCCCTGCAGGATCATCGCCAGGCGCTCGAGGCCCAGGCCGGTGTCGATGTTCTTCTTGGGAAGTTCGCCCAGGATCTCGAAGTTGTCCTTGCCGGTGCCCTCGCCGCGTTGGTACTGCATGAACACGAGGTTCCAGATTTCGATGTAGCGGGTGTCGTCGGCCTCGGGGCCGCCCTCGATGCCGTACTCCGGGCCGCGGTCGTAGAAGATCTCCGAGCAGGGGCCCGCCGGGCCGGGCTGGCCGGTGGACCAGTAGTTGTCCGCCTTGCCCATCTTCTGGATGCGGTCGGCAGGAACGCCGATCTTGTCGCGCCAGATCGCCAGTGCTTCCTCGTCCTCGTGGTAGACCGTGATCCACAGCTTTTCGGCGGACAGGCCGTAGCCGCCGTCCGCGACGGGGGTGGTCAGCAGCTCCCAGGCGTAGGAGATCGCACCTTCCTTGAAGTAGTCCCCGAAGGAGAAGTTGCCGCACATCTGGAAGAAGGTGCCGTGGCGCACGGTCTTGCCGACTTCTTCGATGTCACCGGTGCGGATGCACTTCTGGACCGAGGTGGCGCGCGTGTACGGCGGCTCTTCGCGTGCGGTCAGGTACGGGATGAACGGCACCATGCCGGCAACCGTGAACAACAGCGACGGGTCCGAGGAGACCAACGAGGCGCTGGGAACCGCGGTGTGGCCCTTCGACTCAAAGTAGTCGACCCACCGGCGTGCAATTTCCTGCGATTTCATTGTTCCTCTTCGGTCCCTTCGTGCTTACGGGGTATATCTGGTGCGGTGGTGTTCGCTGGATTCAATCCGATCCGGGCACAACACCGGTTACAAGTTTAGTGGCGGCCGTGGCCGGTTGTTTCATCCAGGCCCAGGGCCTGGCGTAATTCTGTTTCGCGTTCGTTCATTCCGTCGCGGAATGCCGTGGCAACTTCGTGTATCGAATCGCTGATGCGGCCCATTGTGCGGTTGAGTCCCTCGGGGCCCGCCAGCGACTTGGCCTCGCCGATTTTCCGGGCGGCCAATACGCCGACACCGATTCCGATGCCGACCCAGAATAGCTTCTTCATCTGCGCTTCCTCATTTCATGTTGGGCCCAGGCCGTTGGATGTGCCGGCCGTCCCCCGCCGGGCCATCGCCCGGTGTTCTTTTGCACTTTGCCCGGCACCGCTTCCGCCGAACACGATCCAGCTGCCTTTGGGATCGATGTCGGGGTTCGAACGGCGCTTGCCGTTCGTTGCCCTAGCGGCTGCGGCGTCCCTTGCCCGCGGGCTTCGTTCCCAGGGCGGCCCGGACACCGGAGGAGAACGCGGCGACCTTGATCAACGGCTTCCCGACGGTTGCCGCCATGAGCGAGGAAAGCGCGCTGATATTTGCGGAGGCATCCGAAACGTTGTTGGTGATGCCTTCGACCTTGCGGAGCTGGTCGTTCGTGGTTGCAACTGTGGTGGTGACCTCGGTGAGCAGCGGCGTCGTGCCGTCGGAGACTTCACGCACCGCGGCACACAGCTCGTCAAATACCTTGCCGAGCTTCCAAATGGGAACTGCCAACAGTGCCACGAGCACGGCAAAGACCCCCGCTGCGATGAGTCCGGCGATATCCGACCCTGTCATGTGCTTTTCCTCTGCCGTTGGTGACGTGTGCTTTTCCACCTTACCGAATGGTGGCCGGTAGCACAGAACCGAAACATGCCGGATAGCACGAAGCCCGCGGCCAAGGCCGCGGGCTTCGTGTTGCACTGCCATCATTCGGGTGGGCGTGAGCCCGTCGAATTTAGCGTGCGTAGTATTCGACCACGAGGTTCTCTTCGCAGGTTACAGGAACCTCGGAGCGCTTCGGGCGGCGAACAAGCTTGGCCTGAAGGGCTTCAAGCTTGACGTCCAGGTAAGCCGGGACGGCCGGAAGAACGTCGCGGTGAGCGCCTGCAGCGGCGATCTGGAACGGGCCCATCTTTTCGCTACGCTCGTGAACGTGGATCAGCTGACCCTCGGACACGCGGAACGACGGACGGTCCACGCGGGCGCCGTTAACCAGGATGTGACGGTGCACAACCAGCTGGCGGGCCTGGGCGATGGTGCGGGCGAAGCCTGCACGCAGAACCAGGGCGTCCAGACGCATTTCCAACAGCTCGACCAGGTTTTCACCGGTCTGGCCCTTGGTGCGCTTGGCTTCTTCGAAGGCACGGGTCATCTGTGCTTCGCGGATGCCGTACTGGGCGCGCAAACGCTGCTTTTCGCGCAAGCGTACTGCGTAATCGCTGTCCTGCTTCTTGCGGGCACGGCCGTGCTGGCCCGGACCGTAGGGACGACGCTCCATGTACTTTTCAGCTTTAGGAGTCAGAGCAAGGCCGAGGGCTCGCGAGAGGCGAACCTTGCGGCGGGCACGAGTGTTGTTAGCCACGAGTGTCCTTTTCTTTTAGAGCGACTGTTTATCTAACTGGCCTCCATCGTGGAGAGTTGTGGGAAGCCGCTTCCCTATTCACTACAACCCGTGTCTGCGCACCCCACGGAACCGAAGTTCCATTGAATTTGCACACAGGGCTTGCCAGCCAAGGATCAATCCTACCACCGCCATCAAACCTGCGGCACATCACCGCCGACTCGCGTCCCTCCTGCTCGGCATGCAGGGGTTTACTTTTTGCCGCGGAACTTGGCTCGGATGATGCCCCTGATGCGTTCGAGCCGCTCGCCGATAAGTCGCTCGGCGCCATTTGCCGTGGGGCGGTAGTAGTCGACGCCCTGCAGGTCGTCAGGCGCGTACTGTTGCGTGGCAATCGAATGCGGGGCATCGTGCGAATAGATGTAGCCCTTGCCGTGGCCCAATTGCTGGGCGCCTGCATAGTGGGCATCACGCAGGTGCATGGGAACTCCGCGGCCGCGGCCGGCGCGAACGTCGGCAACCGCCTCGTTGATGCCCTTGTAGGCTGCATTTGATTTAGGTGCGGTTGCCACATGGACCACGGCGTGGCCAAGGATGATGCGGGCCTCGGGCATGCCAATGAGCTGGACGGCCTGCGCCGCGGCCACGGCTGTCTGCAGTGCGGTTGGATCGGCCATGCCGATGTCTTCCGAGGCGCTGATCATGATGCGCCGGGCAATGAATCGCGGATCCTCGCCGGCTTCGAGCATCTTTGCCAGGTAGTGCAGGGCCGCGTCGACGTCGGACCCGCGGACGGACTTGATGAAGGCACTGATGATGTCGTAGTGCTGGTCCCCCGCCTTGTCATAGCGTTGCACCGCGGCATCCATGGCACGTTCGGTGTGCTCCAGGGTGATGCGGATCCGCTGGTCCTTGGCGCCTGCGTCACCCGCGTCGTCTTCCGACACGTCTTCGCTACTGGTTTCGGCAGCTGCGTCGGCAACCTTGGATTCTTCGGCTTCCGAGGTTGGCTCGGCTGCAACGGTCGGGTCCGGGCTTTGCGGCTGGGCTTCCGCCGCGCTCCAGGCAACGCCTGCCGCGGCCTCCAGTGCGGTGAGGGCACGTCGTGCGTCTCCCCCGGCCATGCGCACCAGGTGGTCCAGCGCGGTCAGGTCCATGACCAACTCGTCGTTGAATCCGCGCGGGTCCTCAAGGGCCCGCGTGATCAGTCCTGCGACGTCGGATTCCTCCAACGGCCGCAACGTGAGCAGCAGCGAGCGAGAAAGCAGGGGTGAAACAACGGAGAAGGACGGGTTTTCGGTCGTAGCTGCAACGAGCACGACCCAGCGGTTTTCAACGCCCGGGAGCAGCGCGTCCTGCTGGGCCTTGTTGAAACGGTGGATCTCGTCCAGGAACAGCACGGTGGTCAGCCCGCGCAGGTCGCGGTCCTCCAGCGCCTGGTCCATGACGCGGCGCACGTCCTTCACGCCTGCGGTGATGGCGCTGAGTTCAACGAAACGGCGACCCGGGGCACGGGCGATGACGTGAGCGATGGTCGTCTTTCCGGTGCCTGGCGGGCCCCAGAGGATGATGCTGGAAGGGCCCGAGGGCCCCGGGCCGTCGACGCCGGCCAGCTGGCGCAGCGGAGACCCGGGCTTGAGCAGGTGCTGCTGCCCAACAAGTTCTTCCACCGAACGCGGGCGCATTCGGACCGCAAGGGGGGCGCGGGGGCGCACATAGTCGTCGTTGTTTTCCTCGTCGTCATCCAACGCACTGAGAAGATCGTTCACTCCCCTAGCCTAGTTCAGCCGGTCTGGTGGTTTCTCCAGCTGGCGCGTTCACCGGCATGGACGGTCGGGGCGCAACCAATCGGGAAACGGTCACGGGATTAGGTTGGGCGTACCCGCTCAGTCGGTAAACAGCGGGGCCGTGTATCCGGAGGTGCGGAGCTCCGGATGCCAATGGAGATTGCGTTCCGGAACTCCGCGGGGTTGGCCGGCACGTTGGATGAGATATGGAACGCCGTCGATCATCTTCATAGTGATCAGTCCGGCATGTACCTGCAGATGATGGTAAAGGCAAAGCAACGCGCCGTTCTTGACGCTGGTCTCACCGCCCTCGAGCCAGGGCTTTACATGGTGGGCTTCGCTGGTCGCGGCTGATCTGTGGCAGCCGGGAACCGTGCAGCCGCGGTCACGCAAGGCAAGGGCGCGGCGTTGGGCTTTGTTGAAACCACGTGCCTCTCGTCCAAGGTCGAGCAATTCCCCGTTGGTTGCCAACACCGCCGGCAACAGATCGGCGTTGCAGGCCATCCGCCTGATGTTTGCGGCTGAAATGGGCCGGCCGTGGGCGGTGAATCCGGCATCTTCCATCTGTCCAAGAAGGCTTTGGTAGCCGATGAGCACGCCGATCTTGACGTGCATCCCGCCGGTATCGCTGACATCGTCGCTCGAGAGAACACCGGCACAGGCGGCAACGACAGCGTCAAGAAGCAATTGTGATGAGCTGCGCGGATCGCTGGCTGAGCCTTCGAAAGGGTCTGCCCGCGGGGGCCTTCCACAGTCCAGTTGACTTAGCGGCGCGTCCAGCGCGACGACCCCCGGTGCCAGGGCCCATGCAGGGGCCGGCGTTCCGACTGGGCAGTAAACAGGTGTGCCTGAGGGTGAGAAGACGGCATTTTCATCCGTCATGACGGATGAAGGATTTTGGGTTGCCGCAGTGGATGCAGAGCTTGGAGGCAACTTTTCCGATCGCGGGTTGCTCCAGGCCTCTCCGAAGGCCAAGATCACCTCGGAATCGATGGGATCGCAACGCAGCAGGAACTCGTCGCATCCGTCCCTGTAACCGCGGTAGAACATGCCACGCTTGGCCAGGATTTCGCCATCGGTGATGGGAGAGCCGTTGTCGGCCAGGAATCCTTCCCAGTCCTGCAGGGCCTTGCCACAGGATTTGGGTTCACCTGTGCGTGCCTCGTGAACAAGCGATTCCTCAATAGCGGTCGTGATGTTTCGGGCATCGGGGCGCGGGGTTATGCGTGGCTGCATGCCATCGAGCCGTCCTGCGAGTTGGGAGAGATTGCCGACGTCAGCTGTGCCATCGGCGGCAGCGCCGGCCAGTACCGGGTAACTCGGCCTGGGGTTTTCGGGCGACATCGTGCTTTCCGCACCTGCAGATGCTGTTTCCTGCACGGGTGCGGGAGCCACCAGGAGCCGTGCGCCGGTGAGCCTGCGTCGGGCCTCTGAGACTGAGATATGCAGGTGGGCCTGAGCATACGCGACCGTATTGCGGTGTGGAGCCATGCCCTGGCACATAATCTCTGTCGGGATGCCCACGGTTCCGTCGGCCAGTGCCTGCGGATCGGCGACCAGGTCATCCACGTGTTGAGCCGTTGCCGGATCAAGCCTGTGGATCTGGGCAATGTCTGCGTCAAGAGTGGCCACGAGTTGGGCGTAGGCGATGGCGCGGTGCCCTTGTTCGAGAAGGCCCAGCATGACCGCGCTGGCCGCGGCATCCAGTGGCGTCCCCTGCAGCCGGGCCGCCAGTTCACGCAGGCCTAGCACGGCCGCAGCCATGGCTTGGCCCAGTTTTCCGGGGTCGGCATACACCTCCGTGGACGTGCTCGCTTGCGTGCTCATGTCCATCATTCTGCGCTTTTTGCAAGACTCAAATTGCCGAAACCCGGCACCTGTGGGGGAAAGTGGAATACCCGATGTCGGCACAAACCGGGGTCCAAACGCGTGGTCCGTTTGCGCCAAGGTGCAGGCGGACAGGACAAATATGTAGAGTCAAAGTCGGCATGCGGTTTGGGCGCTGAATCCGCCCAGCCAGCCCGACATTGTTTCGGTTGCAGGCCTTGTCCACGACCGATCCCACTTTTGAAGACTAAGGACGTCATGAAAGCTGTTTTGCAAGTTGTATCGCGCGCATCGGTCGAGGTCGAGGGAGAAGTCGTCGGGAAAATCGATTCTCCTGGCCTGCTCGTGCTGCTCGGCGTGACGCATCAGGACACACCGGCACTGGCCGCAAAGCTGGCAGCCAAGGTATGGCGCTTGCGCATGCTAGCGGATGAAAAGTCGTGTGAGGACTTGGATGCACCGTTGCTGGTGATCAGTCAGTTCACTCTGTACGGGGATGTGCGCAAGGGGCGTCGTCCGGGATGGACGGCTGCGGCGCCCGGTGCAGTGAGCGAGCCCTTGTACGAGGAGTTCATGGCGCAACTTCGGGCGCTGGGAGCACACGTCGAATCCGGCGTGTTCGGGGCAATGATGGAGGTTTCGCTCGTGAATTCCGGACCCTACACGCTCATCGTTGACACGGATGACCTACCGGGATCGTAGGACTCGGAATCTAGGTCCACGGTTGAACTTCCGCCTTTGATTCCGACGGCAGCGACCGGGAATGCGATCCAGGGAGGCGAGGGAGGAGTGCCTGCAAGCCTACTGCCGCAGGACTTTCGCGCGGCTGTTGGTGGAGGCGGAGCAGGAAAATCCTCTGGGCCACTGAGGTTGTTTGTATGGCTTCTGTTCCAGGGGGTGCGGAAACCGGAATTTGGGCGCATACTGCCAATTGAACTGGGGGGAGCATCTATCCCGTAGATACTCGAGGTTCGCCGTGAATATCTCCAGAACGTTGACCCCTGCGCTGCTCGCCCTCGCGCTGCTGTTGACCGTCGATATGCCCCAGGCCAGTTCCCCGTTCCAGGCCGGTTCCCCGTTCCAAGCACCTTTTCCGGCTTCCGCAGAACTGCCAGCGGCTCAAGCCCAAAGGCAACAGGTGGCAGGCGGTCCAGCTCCCGTGAATTGGGTTGACGCCGTGGGTATCGCGCCGATCACCCCAACAGGCAGCACACCGACCAGAACCCAGACTCATTCCGGTTTGGCAAGTACAGCTGGTACGGCATGGTTGCAAGGCGCTGGCAATGCGGCCCATCTGATCCACCCCGAGACGGCCACTCCGTCCTCGAAGTTTCGTGCCAAGGCCCGGGCTGTCTTGAACAAGTATGGGTGCTCGTCCTCAGGAATCAGGCTCAACGACAAGCGGTTGGGCAGGTACGCCAACGGGATGGCCGACTGGTACAACAACGTGGTGTTGCTACGCAGTTCCATGCCGGCCAGCCGGGTGACGTACGTAATCGCCCACGAGTGCATGCACATGCGGCAGTACAGGGCCTACAAGGGAAACGTGGACAAACTCGCTGCCGCCATGAACAGGATCTACGGCGGCAGGGGATTCACCGGGCTGGAACGCAATGCGGACTGCATGACCCGCGCGGTCGGAATCAAGGTCACAAACAGCGCCTATGCCTCGTCGTGCACCGGTCCAAAGGAGGCGGCCGCACTCAAGGTACTCAAAGGCAAGCGGGCATGACCCGCCATGATCGCGCAGCTGGTTTCAGCAGTCGTAATCCCTCGGCGCTGGCCCACAAGAGCAGAGCATTCAAGTCTGCGGATCATGGCATGACTGACAACTACGCACTCGTTGGCGTCAGAAGTCGTCCGCGGATCCGAGTGCCCGGGCCTGCGCCATGCGGCGCTTCCTGAGTTTTTTGGCGTCGGCATTGATCTGCTGCGAACTCCATGATCTGGCCACAAAGACAGTCGCCACAATCAGGACAGCGATGTTCAGGCCGCTTCGCCAGGTCAAACCGTCCTCGAGTAGTCGCGCAAAAACGAAGAAGACCGCAAAGTAGAGCAGCACAAAGAGGATTCCCACACGCTTGGCAATGACTCCTCGCCGGATGGCAGGCGGGTTGATTGCGGCGAGTTGAGCCGCGAAGACCTCGACGTTTCCGAAATCCGCGGCAAGGGTTTTGGTATGTCCAGTGTGTGCACGGTGGTCCTTTGCCTCACGCAACGCTTCGCTTGCCTGGGCTCGGGAGAACAGGTAGCGGCCACGAAGCAGGTTTTCCGCATGGGAAAACCAATGAGAATCGTCCCAATTCGAGTCCTCGACCAATGGCTGCTGCTCCTTGGCTCGAATGAAAAGTGCAGCGGCGAATAGCACAACGCCGGCAAGGGGAATGCTCCAGTTCGGCGGGGCTGGAATCAGGTTCTCGGGCAGTAACGAAACCAGGCCGACGGTTCCGACGATTCCTGCAAGTGCCCCGACCCACGACGCTGTCGCGAGATGAAGCTTGCCCCTCGTGCGCAGGACCCATCCCCAAATGCCGAGCCCGCAGAATACGGAGGCCAGCGGGAAAAGCACCACCAGCTGACCCTGCGCGCTGTATCCGCTCCAGCCGTCGTCAATGCCAATCCAAAGACCCAGACCTATCAGCATTACACCAAACGTCAGGAGTATCACTTGGACGCCGCCTGCGATGCTCCTGAAGGGCAGATCCTTTTCCAGTATGTCCGCGGGTGGACGCATGCGCTTGCCAAGGGCCCGACCATACGCCTCGGGCTTGCCAAACAGCGCCGTCGGGGTTTGGCCGCTGGCTAATACACTTTCACGCAACTCGGCCAGCCTCGGACCGACATCCCCTGCCTTTGCACCAAAGAGAACCATCGTGGCGGAAGCGTGCATTGCCCACTCGCGGTATTCCTCAGGCCAGAGATCCAGTTCGGACAGCCATGGATCGGGCTGCTTTTCTAGCTTTTTCATGCCGTCCTAATCGTAGAGGGGTGTCGCGCCATCTATGGCGGGCCAACGCCGCGAGTCAGGCTCGCAGGACGGCATCCTTGAAGAAGAACCAGAGTTCACGCTGTGCCGCGAGGTGGCCGCGTCCGGAGCCGGTGAGCGTGTACACTTTGCGGCCCGGTGCACCGTCGCCGTCCTCCCAGGTACTGTCCAACAGGCCTGCCGCTTCCAACTTCACCAGGGCCGGGTAGAGCGTCGAGCCCTTGATGGGTGAGAAACCGCGCCCTTCAAGGCTCTGCGCCAGCGCGTACCCGTGGTTCGGGCCGGCCTCCAGCGCGTCCAGCAGGCTCATGGGAAGCATCGCCCGCTGCCAGCTGCCGGGGAACTTCTTCTCTTCGATCATGAGGTCCGCTCCCCCCGCGTCGCACTGTCAATTGAATGCACTGCGGGACATTGCCGACGACGCAATCCGCCAACAAGGAGGTTCATGTCATGGCCTTTCTTTGGTGGTGGGTATGCTTGCCAGACGTACGCCGCGAAGATTCGGACTAAGTCAAAAATTTATCTAGATAATAAATACTACCAAAGATGTCCACATATGCACGATGCTCGCGGCGCGATTTTAAATTCCCATGAGTCTTGGGGGTTTGGCTTCTTCGGGGTGGCAGGCTTGAAAGGGCTCTCCTGCCTTGATCCATCCGGTGCAGCGTTGCCCGCGTGGTTCTGCACATGCCGGCTGATGTTTAGGATGCCGCAGAAGGAACCGGACAAGCCCGCAACTCTTCCACTCCCCCGCTTACAGTGCCTCGAATGACAGCTGCCTGCACGCACGCACGCAGGCGGTCAGTATCAATGCTTAACGACACCAATGGCTGCCACGAATCCACGGCAGCCGTTCATCGATGGGCCACTCAAGGAAACCGTCGTTCCCACTGATGTGCTGCCGTTCCCGCGGCAACCTGAGAAGACCGTCGCGGGAATGGTCACCCCGGCACCAGGCAGGCATTCTAGATCGCGGAGCCGCCAAGCCGTGCCGCGATGCTTTCTACAGTCCAGGCCCGTGCTACAGCACGCCCCAACTTGCCGGCCCATATTGAGCCGCATGCCTCACGGGTTCCAACACGTTCGCAAGGACGCCGGCGGCATCCATTCAGCTGGAAAGAAGTCCCCCCCCTCAATCGAGCACCCTTCCCCCGCGAAGAACGGCCACGGACTCCCACATCAGAGACTTGCACCAAACGCGAGGGGCTGGCACAGGGGCGCCGATCAAGGTGTTTTTGGGCGTGCGCTTGATCGCCTGACGCACGTTGTAAAAATGATGACTAAGTCAAAAATTTATCTAGGTAGTAAATGGTTATATAGTTATCCACGCAACTACTGCTGTCTTGCATGTGGCTTTCCTCGACGCGAATGGGGGGCTCCTTTCATCAGCCCCGTTGATTTCGCGCCTCGTCCCGCATGCCCCAAACACTTCTTTCTCTCTGCCTTCCTGCCCGAGCACTTTCCTGCCCCAGGAACCGTTCCCGGCAGCGCTCCCGGGAACGGACGCCACCCTGCTTCAGGCTTGGCCCATCCAAGGGGTTGCCTTGTTCGCAGGTGCGCCAAACGCCGCGGGGCGGGGGAAGAACGCTAATCCGTGTGGATCAGTGCTCCTCCCCCGCCCCGCGGGTTCGAACTAGGCGATGCGAATTACTTGGCTTCGACCGGCTCGTTCGTTTCGGCCTTCTTGGCTTCCGGCTTCGCGTCGACGCCGGCTTCCTTGCGCTGCTGCGGCGTGATCGGTGCCGGTGCGGCGGTCAGCGGATCGAATCCGCCGCCGGTCTTCGGGAAGGCGATGACGTCGCGGATCGAGTCGGAACCGGTGAGCAGCTGCAGCACGCGGTCCCAGCCCAAGGCGATTCCGCCGTGCGGAGGAGCACCGTACTTGAAGCCCTCGAGCAGGAAGCCGAACTTCTCCTGCGCCGCTTCCTCGTCGATGCCCATCATCTTGAAGACACGCTGCTGCAGGTCGGCCTGGTGGATACGGATCGAGCCGCCACCGATTTCGTTGCCGTTGCACACGATGTCGTAGGCGTAGGCAAGTGCCGACTCCGGATCGGTGTCGAAGGTGTCCATAAACTCGGGCTTCGGGGACGTGAAGGCGTGGTGCACCGCGGTCCATGCGCCGGTGCCGACGGCGACGTCGCCCGAGGCAACAGCAGCGGCTGCAGGCTCGAACATCGGGGCGTCAACAACCCACACGAAGGCCCAGTCGCCTTCCTTGATCAAGCCGGTGCGGTGGCCGATCTCGACGCGGGCGGCGCCGAGCAGGGCGCGTGCCTCGGTCTTGGAGCCTGCGGCGAAGAAGATGCAGTCGCCCGGCTTGGCGCCGGTGGCCTCGGCCAGGCCAGCACGTTCGACGTCGGTGAGGTTTTTGGCAACCGGGCCGGCCAGTTCGCCGTCTTCCTTGAACAGCACGTAGGCAAGGCCCTTGGCGCCGCGCTGCTTGGCGAATTCCTGCCAGCCGTCCAGGGTGCGGCGGGGCTGGGATGCACCGCCGGGCATGACCACAGCACCGACGTGCGGGGCCTTGAAGACGCCGAATTCGGTGTCCTTGAAGAACTCGGTCATGTCGGTCAGCTCGAGGCCGAAGCGCAGGTCCGGCTTGTCCGAACCGTACTTGGCCATGGCCTCGTGGTAGGTGATGCGGGCGATCGGGGTCGGGATCTCGACGTCGATCAGCTTCCAGAGTTCCTTGACCAGGGCCTCGCCGAGCTCGATGATGTCATCCTGCTCGACGAACGATGCCTCGATGTCCAGCTGGGTGAACTCCGGCTGGCGGTCCGCACGGAAGTCCTCGTCGCGGTAGCAGCGGGCGATCTGGTAGTACTTCTCGAAGCCACCGACCTGCAGGAGCTGCTTGAACAGCTGCGGGGACTGCGGAAGCGCGTACCAGGAACCCGGGGACAGGCGTGCCGGCACCAGGAAGTCGCGGGCGCCTTCCGGGGTGGAACGGGTCAGCGTCGGGGTCTCGATCTCGCAGTAGCCCTGGTCGTGCAGCAGGTTGCGGGCGATGCGGTTTGCCTCGGAGCGCAGGCGGATGTTGCGGTTCGGGGTCGGGCGGCGCAGGTCCAGGTAGCGGTGGCGCAGGCGCGCCTCTTCGCCGACCTCGACGTGCTCGTCGACCTGGAACGGCAGCGGCGCGGCGGTGTTCAGCACCACTACCTTGTCGGCGATGATCTCGATCTCGCCGGTGGCCAGCGCGGGGTTCTCGTTGCCCTCGGGACGGCGTTCGACCTTGCCGGTGATCTGCAGGACGAATTCGTTGCGCAGCGGGTGGAAGTCTTCCTCATCGCGCACCACGATCTGGGCGAAGCCGGAGGCGTCGCGCAGATCAAGGAAGGCGACACCACCGTGGTCGCGGCGGCGGGCCACCCAACCGGTGAGGGTGACGGTTTCTCCGATGTTCTCGGCGTTCAAGGTGCCGAGCTGATGAGTGCGTAGCACTGCATTCCTTTCCAGAAGGGTGCGAATTGCGCATGGACCCCGGCAACGCGCGCCGGTGGCGCGGAATTCAGTGGGGGTGCGGTTGTGAAGAATCTATGTGCGAGTTTACCGGCACGCGGTCGGTGGCAACCACGGAACCGCGCCCGGTGTGCGCCGAGTCACGTCGGCGGGCCGAAGCCCGGCCCGCCGATGTGGCCGGTTGCGGTGCTTTGGGGGGCGAGCCTAGACGGAGGCCGGCACGGGCGCGCCGACCATGTTGGCAAGGTCCTCGGCCGCGGGGCTCCAGATGGACGGATCCGCCGGCGCCTGGGCGCCGGTTCGGATGTCCTTGACCTCGTGCGTGCCGTCCTCGGCAGTGAACCAGACGAACGGGATGCCGCGCTTGTCCGCGTACTTGATCTGCTTGCCGAACTTCTCGGCCTTGGCGGCGACCTCGCAGGCGATGCCGCGGGAGCGCAGCGCGGCCGCGACGTCCTGAGCGTCGTTCCAGGAATCGTCGTTGGCCAGGGTGACGTACACGGCGCTGGGCACCGAGCGGGCGGCCACTGCGGTGTTCTCGGCGAGCATGCGCGAGACCAGGCGGGTCACGCCGATCGACAGGCCGACGCCCGGGTAGTTCTTCTTACCGGTGGAGGCCAGCGATTCGTAGCGGCCGCCGGAGCAGATCGACCCGAGGGACTCGTGGCCCACCAGGACGGTCTCGTAGACGGTGCCGGTGTAGTAGTCCAGGCCGCGGGCGATCGACAGGTCGGCAACGACCTTGCCCGGGGCGCGCAGCACGGCGGCCTCGATGACCTGGCGCAGTTCGTCCAGGCCCTCCTCCATGAGCGGGTGGGTGACGCCCAGCGCGCGGACCTGCTCGACGAAGGAGGTGTCCTGCGTGCAGATATGCGCCAGCGACAGGGCGGCGGCCGCCTGATCGTCGGTGGCGCCGAGTTCGGTCTTGAGCAGTTCGGCAACCTTCTCGGCACCGATCTTTTCCAGCTTGTCGATCGAGCGCAACACGCCGGCGGTGTCCTCGAGCCCCAGGCCCAGGTAGAAGCCCTCGGCCAGCTTGCGGTTGTTCACGCGCAGGCGGAAGTCGCCGATCGGCAGCGCGGACAGCGCCTCGGCGATGACCAGTGCCAGCTCGACGTCGTAGCGGAACGGCAGTTCGCCGTCACCCACCACGTCGATGTCCGCCTGGGTGAATTCGCGGAAGCGGCCGTCCTGCGGGCGTTCGCCGCGCCAGACCTTCTGCATCTGGTAGCGGCGGAACGGGAAGGCCAGGTGCCCGGCGTTCTCCACCACGTAGCGGGCGAAGGGCACCGTCAGGTCGAAGTGCAGGGCCAGCGCGTTGGGGTCGTTCTTGGCCGACTCCTCGGCGGCCAGGCGGGAGAGTCCGTAGACTTCCTTGTCGATCTCGCCCTTGCGCAGCAGCTGGCCCACGGTCTCCACGGCGCGGGTCTCGATGTTCGCGAACCCGTGAAGCTCGAAGATCCGGCGCAGCGTGTCCAGTACATGCTGCTCCACCGCGCGCTCCTGCGGGAGCCATTCGGGGAAGCCGGATAGTGAGGCCTTGCGTGCCATGAAGTGGGTGCTCCTTGAATCAATTCGGGGGTGTGGAACTTCTTGTGCGCGGCGCCGAGGCGCAGCTCGGGCTGCGGCGTGGCGCGGGTGCACACGGATAACAAGTCTAGTCGCGCCGCGGGTGCGCCGATGGCGAAACCGCGGGACCAGTTGTCTCAATTTTCGCCCAAGAGTACCTGTGGCCGCGCCAACGCGGGTAAAGTGGCGGTGACAGTTGAGTCCCGGCGCAAATTCCGGGGCCGATCCTTAGCGAAAGAGTTTCAGCGGTGACCACCAGTCAGCAATCCGACGACAATCTCCAGCCAGCAATCGTGGCCGAAGAGCAGCAGAACGAGGCAACCCCGGTTGAGCCGGCGGTAGAGGCAGCGCCCGAGGCGCAGCCAGAGGCCCCTGCAGCCCCGGTCGCACCGGTACCGACCCCGGCAGCCGCCGCGGTTCCACGCCCGGGCGCCAAGGGCGCCCCCGCGAAGAAGGCAGCCGCCGTCCAGGCTCCCCCGACGTTCACCACGCCGCTGGAGGAAGCCGCTAAGTTCGGCCGCGTGTCCGAAGACGGACACGTCTTCCTGCTCATCGACGGCACCGAGCACCCAGTGGGCCAGTACCCCGATGCAACGGCCGACGAAGCCCTGGCCTACTTCGTGCGCAAGCACGACGAGGTCGTCTCGGCCCTGTTGCTGCTCGAGCAGCGCGTTGCCGCCAAGGCCCCGAGCTCGGACATGAACAAGACCCTTGACCACCTTGCGGCCACCGTTGCCGAGCGTGCCATGGTCGGCGACATCGCAGCCCTGGAAGCCCGCATCGAAACCGTACGCGTTGCCGTGGCCAATCTGGTCGCCACCGAGCGCAAGGCCAACGAGGAGCTGCGCGCCACCGAGCTCGCCGCCCGCGAGGCCATCGTGAACGAGGCCGAGGAACTGGCAGCACTGGACCCGACCACGGTCCAGTGGAAGCAGGGCTCGAACCGCATGAACGACCTGTTCGATGCGTGGAAGAACGCCCAGAAGTCCGGCGTCCGCCTGGGCCGCTCCACCGAAGATGCCCTGTGGAAGCGCTTCCGCGGCGCCCGCACCACCTTCGACCGCCACCGCCGCGCCTACTTCTCGCAGCTGGACGCGACCAACGCCGATGCCAAGCGCACCAAGGAAGCGTTGATCGCCCGCGCCGAGGAACTCGCGCAGTCCACCGACTGGGGAGCAACCGCCGGGGAATACCGCCGCCTGATGGACGAGTGGAAGTCCTCCAAGCGCGCCTCCCGCAAGGACGACGACGCACTGTGGGCACGCTTCCGCGCAGCCCAGGACGTCTTCTTCGAGGCCCGCCAGTCCGCCAACGCGGCCATCGACGAGGAATACGGCGCCAACCTGATCGTCAAGGAGGCCCTGCTCGTCGAGGCCAAGGCACTGCTGCCGATCAAGGACCTGGCCGCGACCAAGAAGTTGCTGGAGTCCATCCGCGACCGCTGGGAAGCAGCCGGCAAGGTTCCGCGCGCCGACATGCAGCGCGTCGAATCCTCGCTTCGCCAGGTAGAGGACGCCGTTCGCTCGGCCGAGGACGACCAGTGGCGTCGTTCCAACCCGGAGACCAAGGCCCGCTCGAACTCGATGCTGACCCAGCTCGAGGACGCCATCGCAGGCCTCGAGGACGACCTCTCCAAGGCCCAGGCCAAGGGCGTCGAGTCCAAGATCCGTTCGGCCCAGGAAGCCCTGGACGCCCGTCGCCTGTGGCTCGAAACCCTGCAGAAGTCGGCAGCCGACTTCCAGTAGCCGCCGCGTCCACGCCCGCCCGGCGGCGCATGGACCGACACTGCACACCACCCGAAGGGCCCCGATCCACCCGGATCGGGGCCCTTCGGCGTTCGTCCCGGTGCACGGGCCGGCAGGTTTTCCGGAAACCGCCTCGCCCTGGCCCGCCGCGCGTGCCGGAGAACTGGTGGTCGCGCGGGCGGATTCCCCTTTCCATCGCCGACCGCGGCTCGCATACTGAAGGGACATTTGCATTTCTTCACCTGACGGTGCTCCCGGGCGCCAGGCCCCACTGCCCGGACACCGCCAACCCGTCAGGAGGACCCAGCATGAGCACCCAACCAAACCCGCATTCAGTCTGGCGGCGCAAGCCCATCGCCGAGATGGAATTGGAAAGCAAGCATAGCGGACTGCAAAAGTCGTTGGGCCTGTGGCAGCTGACCGCCATCGGCGTCGGCGGCATCATCGGCGTTGGCATCTTCTCCCTCGCCGGACTCGTGGCACACGGGGATGCCGAGCATCCCGGCGTGGGACCGGCCGTATTGTTCTCCTTCCTCATTGCAGGCTTGGCATCGGCCGCAGCCGCCCTGTCTTACGCGGAGTTCGCCGGAATGATCCCTCGCGCCGGGTCCGCCTACACCTACGGGTACGTCGCCCTCGGGGAGCTGATCGGCTGGTTCATCGGCTGGGACCTGTTGCTGGAGTACATCGCGATCGTCGCCGTCGTGGCCATCGGCATCTCCGGCTACATCAACGCCTTCCTCGAAGGATTCGGCGTCCAGCTTCCACTCGCCTTTTCCGCCACCGCGGACGCGGGCGGCGTGGTCAACGTGCCCGCCATCCTGGTGTGTCTGCTGGTGACCTGGATCCTTGCCCGCGGAACCAAGGCCTTCGGCCGGTTCGAGCTGGTGGCCGTGGCCATCAAGATCCTGTTGATCCTGTTCATCATCGGGCTGGGAATCTTCTACATCGACACCAACAACTACAACCCGTTCATGCCCAGCGGCTTCGGCCCGGTGCTCGTCGGTGCGGCCACCGTATTCTTCGCGGTGTTCGGCTACGACGCCATGAGCACCGCCGCAGAGGAGGCCACTGACGGCCAGAAGCACATGCCCAAGGCCATCATCTACTCCCTGGTGATTGCCATGGTGCTCTACGTTGCAGCCACCCTGGTGCTGACCGGCATGCAGAACTACAAGGACATCGACCCCACGGCCGGGTTCGCCTCCGCCTTCACCGGCGTCGGACTGCCCGTGGTGGCCAGCATCATTTCCGTGTTCGCCGTGGTGTCCATCCTGACGGTGATGCTCACGTTCCTGCTCGGTGTAAGCCGCGTCTGGTTCTCCATGAGCCGGGACGGCCTGCTGCCCAAGTGGTTCTCCAAGGTGGACCGCCACGGCACGCCCAAGCGCGTGACATGGATTGCCGGCATCGGTTCGGCCTTGCTGGCCGGGGTATTCCCCATCCGGCTGGTGGCCGACCTGACGAACATCGGCATCCTGGCCGCGTTCGTTGTGGTCTGCATCGCGGTGATCGTCTTCCGCTACACCAAGCCCGACGCCCCGCGCACGTTCCGGCTGCCGCTCATGCCCGTGGTTCCCGCGGTCGGGGCATTGTTCTCCCTGCTCCTGATCTGGCAGCTCTCCTTGGACACGAAGATCCGCTTCGCGGTGTGGCTGGTGATCGGCCTGGTCATCTACTTCACCTACAGCCGCAGGCACTCGCTGATGAACCCGGAAAGCCCGAGGCACGCCGAGCTCGATGACGTCCCGGAGCCGGAACCCGGCCCGAGCTGACGGTCGGTGCGCCCAGGTGGCCGGGTCGCGATTCGGGATCCGGCCACCTGGACGGCGACGCACGGTTATCCACAGTCCGGCCGATTCCCGCCCGTCGGGCCCCGGGTGCTGTGAAGCTGGATGCATGCAAAACACACCCACGCTAGACAGCACGGCAAGGCCGGGACGTACCCTCGAGGCCGCGGGTGCGCTCGCTCCGGCGGAATCGCCGCGGAACGCGGACGCGGCACCGCAACCCGGGCCCCGCCCGCTGGCGGCGCACATTTCCCTGGTGGGCGAACCCTTCACGCTCAACGAGCTCCAGGCCATGCGGCTGCGCGGGGTGCTTCGCGAGGTGCTGCCCGGAGCCTACGTTCCGTCCGCGATCTCCGACACGCCGTCCGCCCGCGCCCAGGTTGCCGCGGTGGTCGCGGCGGAATACCTGGGCCTGCAGAGTGCGCTGTGCCGGCGCACCGCGGCGTGGGTCTACGGGTGCGCCCCGATGCCTGGCGAACTGGAAGTCGTCGTTCCGCGCTACCACCGACCCTGCCCGCCGACCGCGCGGATGATGCTGCGCATGAGCGAGGGGGTCGTCGACGAGGAACAGATCTGCAGCCTTGGCGGGGTCAACGTGACCTCGCCGCTGCGCACCGCCATGGACGTCGCCTTCAACAGCGAGCTGGAGCAGGCCTTCGCGATCCTGCGTTCCCTCCACGGCGAGCCGCGGCTACGATGCGGATACCCCCGGATGCTCGAGCAGGTCGAATCCTCGGTGCGCCGCCCGGGGCGGCTGCGGGCCCTGGCCATCATCCGGCGGCTCATGGAGGAACCGCCGGACGGGCCGCGGACGGGCGCGGAGCCTGCCCGCTAGGAGCGCCGGTGCCCGCCGGTGGTGCGGTAGACGTCGTAGACGCCGTCGATGCGCCGCACGGCGTTCAGCACGTGGTTCAGGTACTTCGGGTCGCCCATCTCGAAGGCGAAGCGGGAGAACGCCACCCTGTCGCGCGAGGTGTTCACGCTTGCGGCCAGGATGTTCACGTGGTTGTCGGAGAGCACCTTGGTCACGTCCGACAGCAGCGACTTGCGGTCGAGCGCCTCGACCTGGATTTCGACGAGGAACACGCTGGACTTGGTGGGTGCCCACTGCACCTGGACCACGCGGTCCGGCTGCAATTCCAGCTGCTTGAGGTTCACGCAGTCGGCACGGTGCACCGAGACGCCCGAACCGCGGGTCACAAACCCCTTGATGGGGTCCGGCGGAACCGGGGTGCAGCAACGCGCCAGCTTGGCCAGCACCTCCCCGGCGCCCTGGACCACCACGCCGGCATCGGAATTCGCCAGGCGCCCCGGCACCGCGTAGATCGGGGTTTCCTCGAGCGCTGCCTCGACAGTGCTGCTGTCCCCGCCGACCATGGCAGTGAGGTGCTCGATGACGTTCTGTGCCGAGACGTGCCCGTCCCCGACGGCCGCGTAGAGCGCGGCAATGTCGTGGTGGCGCAGTTCCTGGGCGACGGCACTGAGCACGTCGTGGGTCATCAGCTTCTGCAAGGGCAGGTTGTTCTTGCGCAGCGCCTTGGTCAGCTGCTCCTTGCCCTTCTCGATCGACTCTTCGCGGCGTTCCTTGGTGAACCACTGGCGGATCTTGTTCCGGGCGCGCGGGGACTTCACGAAGCCGGCCCAGTCCTGGCTCGGCCCGGCGCCCTCGGCCTTGGAGGTGAACACCTCGACCAGGTCGCCGTGGTGCAGTTCGCTGTTCAGCGGAACCAGCTTGCCGTTGACCCGCGCACCGATGGTGCGGTGGCCCACGTCGGTGTGCACCGAGTAGGCGAAGTCCACGGGGGTGGACCCGGCGGGCAGGGACATGATCTGTCCCTTCGGCGTGAAGACGAAGACCTCGGCCGAATTTATTTCGTAGCGCAGCGAGTCGAGGAACTCGCTGGAGTCGCTGGTCTCGTTCTGCCAGTCCATGAGGCTGCGCAGCCAGTCCATGTCCTGGCCCCCGGACTTGACTTCGCCGCCGTCTGAGCCGTGCTTGTACTTGAAGTGCGCGGCCACGCCGTACTCGGCACGCAGGTGCATGTCGTGGGTGCGGATCTGGATCTCGACGGGCTTGCCGCCGGGGCCGATCACCGTGGTGTGCAGCGACTGGTAGAGGTTGAACTTGGGCAGCGCGATGTAGTCCTTGAACCGGCCCGGCAGCGGGGTCCAGCGGGCGTGCATGAGCCCGAGCGCCGCGTAGCAGTCCTTCACCGAGTCGACGAGCACGCGAACGCCCATCAGGTCGTGGATGTCGTCGAAGTCCTTGCCGCGCACGATCATCTTTTGGTAGATCGAGTAGTAGTGCTTGGGGCGGCCGCTGATCGTCGCCTTGAGGCGCGCCTCGTTCAGGTCTTCCTCGATGGCGCTGCGCACCGTGCCCAGGTACTTTTCGCGTTCAGGGGTGCGCTCCCCCACCATGCGGACGATTTCCTCGTACACCTTCGGGTGCAGGGCCGCGAAGGAGAGGTCCTCGAGTTCCCACTTGACGGTGTTCATGCCCAGGCGGTGCGCCAGCGGGGCGAAGATCTCCAGGGTCTCGCGCGCCTTCTTGGCGCTGGACTCCGGGGACACGTAACGCCAGGTGCGCGCGTTGTGCAGCCGGTCGGCGAGCTTGATCAGCAGGACGCGGATGTCCTTGGACATGGCGATGACCATCTTGCGCACGGTCTCGGCCTGGGCGGCCTCGCCGAACTTCACCTTGTCGAGCTTGGTGACCCCGTCGACGAGCTTGGCGATTTCCGCGCCAAACTCGCGGGTCAGCGCGTCGAGGGAATACTCCGTGTCCTCGACGGTGTCGTGCAGCAGCGCGGCCGCAAGGATCGATCCGGTCATGCCCATTTCGGCGAGGATCGTTGCCACGGCCACCGGGTGGGTGATGTAGGGATCCCCGCTCTTGCGCTTCTGGCCCTCGTGGTGGTGCTCGGCCACCTCGTAGGCGCGGATCAGCAGATCCAGGTCGGCCTTCGGGTTTTGGGCGCGCACGGTGCGCAACAGCGGCTCGAGAGTCGGTGGTTGGGCGCTGGCGCCCCTGCCGGCCAGCCGCACCAGCCTGGAAATCGTTCCACGCTTGGGTCCCGGGGTTCCCGGCATCGTGACACTCTGGTTATCAACCATTGGGGCGTGTCTCCTCTCGATATGATGCGATCCTGGGGTTGACCAGCGGTCGCGCGCTGCGATGGGGATCTCTTCCCCGCCCGGCAACCGGGAGGAAAGGGTTCACCAACGTCTCCTGCAAGGTTATAGCACTTCCGCTTGATACAAGACGGCGGGGTAGCGGACATTACATCCGCTACCCCGCCGTCTCGGCGAAGGCGATCAGGCCGCTTGGCGAACCAATTCAATCTTCTTGTTGTGTGCAACCACGTCCGCGTCCTTGTGGCGCAGCCACGCGTACAACGGAGCCTGGATGAAGATCGTGGCCAGAGTGCCCACGATGATGCCGACGAACAGTGCCAGCGACAGGTCCTTCAACGTGCCGGCGCCCAACAGGTAGGAACCGATGAAGAGGATCGAGGCGACCGGCAGGACGGCAACCACGGAGGTGTTGATCGAGCGGACCAGGGTCTGGTTGATGCCCAGGTTCACCAGTTCCTCGAAGTTGCGCTTATGCTGCTCGGCGAAGCCAGCCGTATTCTCGCGGATCTTGTCGAAAACCACGACGGTGTCGTACAGCGAGTAGCTGAGAATCGTCAGGAAGCCAATGACGGCCGACGGGGTGACCTCGAAGCCGGAGAGCCCGTAGATGCCGGCGGTGATGACAACCACGGCGAGCAGGCCGATAATCGCAGCAAGCGACATCTTCCAGGTCCGGAAGTACGCGGCCATCAGCAGGGCCACCAACACCACGAACACGAGCAGGCCGATCATTGCCTGCTTGGAGACGTCCGCGCCCCAGGTCGGACCGACGAACGTGGAAGTGACCTCGTTCTTCGTCACTCCGTAGGCAGAGGCCAGGGCCTCTGCGACCTGCAGGGTCTGGTCCGTGGTGAGCTTGTCGGTCTGGACGCGCATGGTGTTCGGCGCAATGTTTGTCACGCTCGGGTGGTGGTCCGGCGCGACGCCCACCACGGCCTTTTCACCGGCGGCGATGTCTACGTGCTCCACGCTGGAGACCGTGAATTCGGAGCCACCGCGGAAGTCGATGCCCAGGTTGAAGCCGCCCTTGACGACGGGAACCAGGATCGAGAGCAGCACCAGGACACCGGCGATGGCGAACCAGAGGTTGCGCTTGCCGACGAACGGGTAGGACCGCTTGCCCGTGTAGAGCTCATTGCCCCATGTTGCGAGATTAGCCATTTGATGAATCCTTGTCAGCGCTGTCGTCGTGCTTGGTGGCCACGCCGTGGGTGGCGGCCTGGCGTCGTTCGGCGATGGTCTGGCGACGTTCCGCTTCCTTGGCCGCACTGGCGTTCTTCTTGCCGCGGGCCGCATCGGCCTCGGTGCTGAAGCTGCGGATCTTGCCCGCGCCCTGGTAGAGCGGGACCACGCCGAGCAGCGACGGATCCAGGCCCGAGAAGCGGTGTCCCTCGCCGAAGAACCTCGTCTTGGCGATCAACTGCAGGACCGGGTGCGTGAACAGGTACACCACGACGATGTCGATGATTGCCGTCAGGCCCAGCGTGAAGGCGAAGCCCTTGACGTTGCCGACTGCCACGACGTAAAGCACGATGGCGGCGAGGATGTTCACTGCCTTGGCCGCGAGGATGGTGCGTTTGGCGCGCTTCCAGCCCATTTCAACGGCCGATGCCAGCGGGCGCCCGTCGCGCAGCTCATCGCGGATTCGCTCGAAGTAGACGATGAAGGAGTCGGCGATCAGGCCGATGGCCACGATCAAACCCGCGACGCCTGCCAGCGACAGGCGGTAGTTCATGGACCAGCCGAGCAGCACCAGGGCCAGGTAGGTCAGGACACCCGAGACCAGCAGCGACACGATGGTCACCAGACCGAGCATCCGGTACTGGAAGATCGAGTAGATGCCCACCAGGAGCAGGCCGATCAAGCCGGCAATCAGGCCGCTCTTGAGCTGGTCGGCACCGAGCGTTGCGGAGATCTGCTGTTCCGACTGGATCTCGAAGCTGATCGGCAGTGCGCCGAACTTCAGCTGGTCGGCCAGCGCCTTGGAGGATTCCTCGGTGAAGTTTCCGGTGATCTGGGCACGGCCATCAGCGATCACGCTGTTGGTCGTGGGCGCCGAAATCACGGTTCCGTCAAGCACGATGGCGAACTGGTTCTGCGAACCCGGCAGGGTGATCAGACGCTGGGTTACCTCGGCGAACTGCTTCTTGCCTTCCTCGTTGAAGACGAGGTTGACTGCCCACTGGCCGGTCACGGCGCCCTGCTGGGAGCGTGCCATTTCCGAATAGGCGTCGGCGATGTTCGCGCCAGGAACCTCCACGGGGCCGAGGATGTACTTGGCACCCATGTCGGGATCGCAGGAAACCATCGGCTTGGCCGGGTCGTGGACGGTGTCCGCGCCCTTGCCCAGTTCCGCGGGGCAGTCGTAGGCCTCGAAGGACTTGAACAGCTCCGGGGTGATCCAGTTGGTGTCCGAGGCGTTCTTCGGCTTTTCCGTCGGCTTCGGCAAATCCGCCGCCGGGGTGCGTTGGTCCTCGGGGACGGCCTCATAGGCGCCGGCGATGATGACCGGACGGAATTCCATGTTGGCCGAGGCCTGGATCAACTGGCGGGTGCGGGCATCTGGAACGCCCGGCATGGAGACAACGACGTTGCGACCCGACTGGGTCGTGATCTCCGCTTCCGAAACGCCTGAGCCATCGACGCGGTCGCGAATGATCTCCACGGCCTGGTCCAGCTGCTCCTGTGTGGCATCGGAACCGCCTTGCACACGTGGTGCCAGGATCATCTGGGTACCACCCTCGAGGTCGAGGGCTAGTTTCGGGGCAAAAGTCGACTTCCCGCCCAGCACGCCAGTTACAAGAATGGCTGCAGAGATGAGGAAGATAACGCCGAGCCACAGCAGGGATTTACGCGCCTGCTTGATCGGACCAGTAGTTGACATCGTGAGGCTTTCTGATTGTTGCGACCGCATCAAATGGCGGGCGAAGACTCCGCGTAAAACCCGGGGCACTGGGAGCCGTTGGTCCTTGTCAGTGCCCCGGGCCGCTTGGTGAATGCCGGTGGACGGGGATTACTCGGCCAAGGTCATGGACCTTGGAAATCCCTCAAACCGTTCACTGCTAAGGGGGTGGCGAGGCTTGTTAGGCCTTCGGGCCGTTGTCCTCGTTGTTGAGGCGACGCAGGGTCTCCTCCGGAGTTTCGGAGGCCGCGGCGTCGGCAGCCGGCGTTTCTGTCGGCTCCACCGGGGCGGCGGTCAGCGAAGAAGCGTCGTTCGGAACCTCGACGGCCGGGGCTGCGGCCTCGGTGGCCACCACCTTGGCAACGGTCTGCGAGTGAACCGTGACGTTGTTGCCGGGGGAAACTTCCAAGACGATCTTGTTCTCATCGGTGTCGATGCTCACGATGCGACCGAAGAGGCCGAACTGGGTCATGACCTCGGCGCCGGGTTCCAGGTTCGAACGAATCTCTTCCTGGGCCTTGGCAGCCTTCTTACGGCCGCGCATCATCATGAAGATCAGCAGGCCAAATGCGGCAAGCATGATCAGCATGGTGGGGTCGAATGGGGCCTTCGCACCTGCGGCGGCCTGGGCCAAAACGTAATCGGTCACGAGTAAATACCTGTTTCTAAGTCATAGTCATCGGTCTGCGCACGGAATGTTTGCAGCCGGTGGGCCTACTTATCCTATCGTGCCAGAATGCAGAAACTGTGACCAAGACCAACATTTGCCCTGTAAATATCCTTTGAATTTTCGGTATTCACCCGGTAAATAATCAGGGAATTTCTTTATTCCCCGTCGTCCCCATCGTTTTCAAATGTGCCACGCCCTGCGAATACAGCCTCTGCCGGCATGCGCAGGCCCAGGTGGTCCCATGCAGCCGCGGTGGCGATGCGTCCGCGCGGGGTACGACCGAGGAGGCCCTCGCGCACCAGGTAGGGTTCGGCAACCGTCTCGACGGTTTCGGTCTCCTCGCCGACGGCTATTGCCAGGGTCGAGAGGCCCACCGGTCCCCCGCCGAACTTGGTGCACAGCGCGTGCAGCACCGAACGGTCAAGGCGGTCAAGGCCGCGCGCGTCGACCTCGTACATATCCAGCGCAGCGGATGCGGCCCGTGCATCGATGTTTTCCAGCCTGTTCACCAGGGCCCAGTCGCGCACGCGACGCAACAGGCGGTTGGCAATACGGGGCGTTCCACGCGAACGCGAGGCGATTTCGCTGAAGGCCGCGGAGTTGACCTTCAGGGAGAGCAGCATGGCCGAACGGCGCAAGACCAGTTCAAGTTCTTCGACGCTGTAGAACTCTAGGTGCCCGGTGAACCCGAACCTGTCGCGCAGCGGGCCGGGAAGCAGGCCGGCGCGCGTGGTGGCGCCGACGAGCGTGAAGGGGGGAAGCTCTAGCGGGATGGCCGTGGCGCCGGCCCCCTTGCCGACGATGATGTCGACACGGAAATCCTCCATGGCCATGTACAGCATTTCCTCGGCGGGGCGACTCATGCGGTGGATCTCATCCAGGAAGAGGACTTCGCCCTCCGTCAGCGAGGAGAGGATCGCGGCCAGGTCGCCGGCATGCTGGATGGCAGGACCCGAGCTGATGCGCAATGGCGCATTCATTTCGGCGGCGATGATCATGGACAGCGTCGTCTTGCCCAGGCCGGGAGGACCCGAGAGCAACACGTGGTCCGCCGTGCGCTCACGGATCTTCGAGGCCTCAAGGACCAGAGAGAGCTGTTGGCGGACCCGGGCCTGCCCCACAAAGTCGTCAAGGTTCTTGGGACGAAGCGCCGCCTCGAGCACGCGCTCTTCGGGTTCGGAACCTGCGTTGGTGAGGATGCCGGATTCGCTCATTGTCTACTCCTAGAGTCCGGGTCGCGTGCCGCGGCCCAGGGAACGCAGCACGGCCCGGAGGATCTCGGGAACACTGCCGTTGGTGGTGATTTCCGGATCGGACTTGGCCAACGCCTCGAGGGCCTTGTTGGCATCCTTGTCGGTCCAGCCCAGGCCGGTGAGTGCGTCGATGACCTGGGGTTCCCAAGCCGGGGCGGCAGCCACGCCGCCGGTTGCCACGGCTCCGGTCGGGGTGAGTTTTCCTGAAAGTTCAAGCACAATGCGTTCGGCGCCCTTGGGTCCGATGCCCGAGACCTTGGTGAATGCCTTGGTGTCCTTGGTGCTTGCCGCGATGCGGACGTCTTCCGGGGTGTGCACGGAAAGGATGGCGAGTCCGGTGCGCGGGCCGATGCCCGAAACGCCGATCAGTACGTCGAAGACCTCGCGCTCCTCGCCGCTGGCGAAGCCGAAGAGGGTCATGGAATCCTCGCGGACCACCATGGAGGTGTGCACGAACGCCTCGCGTCCCACGTGCAGGTTCGACAGGGTTTGCGGGGTTGCCTGGATGAGCATGCCGAAGCCGCCGACCTCGATGACCGCGCTGTTCAGGTTGACTTGCTGCGCCACTCCCCTGAGCGTACTGATCATCTGGGCCGACCTCCGGTGGTTTGGGGTTTGCCGGCAACCAAAACCAGCAATGCGAATATATCTACGAACAGCTTACAGGCTGGACGCAATTTGTTCGTGGATTTGATCGCCGGACAAACCCGTGTACCGGGGCGGAGGCCCGCATCCGGTCTAGCGGGACTTGACGCTCCGGGCCTTGGCCTCGGCGGCGATCCAGGCTCGCTGGGCGGGGGTCAGTCCCGAGGAGGTTCCGCTGCGCGGGGAGGACGCCGATGCCGCGGCACCGGCGGAGCCGAATGCCGCGCCGCGCCAACCATGGGTGATGGCCAGGGCCGCGGCATCGGCGGCATCCGCGGGCGACGGCGGCTCGTCCAGGCGCAGGATCTTGGCAACCATCTTGCCGACCGCCTGCTTGTTGGACGTACCCGATCCCGTGACCGCGGCCTTGACCTCGGTGGGGGTGTGCAGCGCCACAGGGATTTCGCGGCGGGCCGCCGCAACGATGACGATGCCCGAGGCCTGTGCAGTGCCCATGACGGTGCTGACGTTGAGTTGGCTGAAAACCCGCTCGAGTGCCACGACATCGGGCTTGTGCTGGTCGAGCCATGCGTCGATGCCGTCGGCGATGACCAGCAAGCGCTGGTCGAGTGGCGTCCCCGCCTCCGTGCCGATGACCTTGACATCGATGAGCGTGGCTCGCCGGTTGGGTTCGACGTCGACCACGGCCAGACCGCAACGGGTCAGTCCGGGGTCGACGCCAACCACACGCAGTGCCAAAGGGGCCTAGGCCTCTTCGAGTTCCGCCATGACCTCGGCACTGATGTTGGCGTTCGAGTAGACGTTCTGCACGTCGTCGAGCTCCTCCAGCGCCTCGGCAAGCTTCAGGAACTTGGCAGCGGCTGCGGCATCAAGCTCGACCTGCATCGAGGGAACGAATTCGACTTCGTCGCTCTCGTACTCGATGCCGGCCTCTTCAAGGGCGGCAACGACGGCGCGCAGGTCGGTCGGTTCGCTGTGGATCTCGAACGAGTCACCCACTTCCTTGACCTCGTCGGCGCCGGCGTCAAGGACGGCCATGAGCACGTCATCCTCGGTCAGGCCGTTCTTCGGCAGGCCAACGACACCCTTGCGGGCGAAGAGGTAGGCAACCGAACCCGGGTCCGCCACGGAACCGCCGTTGCGGGTGATGCCCAGGCGAACCTCGGAGGCTGCGCGGTTCTTGTTGTCGGTCAAGCACTCGATCAGCAGGGCCGAACCCTGCGGGCCACGTGCTTCGTAGATGATCTCGGTGTAGTCGATGACTTCACCGGTCAAACCGGCGCCGCGCTTGACGGCGCGGTCGATGTTTTCATTGGGGACCGAGGTCTTCTTGGCCTTGGAAACAGCAAGTTCCAGGGCCGGGTTGCCAGCCATATCGGCGCCGCCGGCTCGCGCCGCGACCTCGATGTTCTTGATCAGCTTGGCGAAGGACTTGGCGCGCTTGGCGTCAATTGCAGCCTTCTTGTGTTTGGTGGTTGCCCATTTGGAGTGGCCGGACATGCTTACGCTTCTCCTCTGATCATGTGGATAAATAATTCGTGAATGCGGCGTTCGCCCGTCACCTCGGGGTGGAAGGACGTCGCCAGCAGGTTTCCCGAACGTACTGCAACAATTCTATCCACCTGAACCCCATCGGCGTTCATCGGCGTGTTCGCGGCCGGAATAGTGGCCAACGCCTCCACGGACGGGCCGATGCTTTCGACCCACGGGGCGCGGATGAACACCGCGCGCACGGGCCTGGTCGGCTCGTTGCGATCCTGGCTGGAGAGCGATTCCAGCCCGCGGACCTGCATGTCGACCTCGAAGGAGTCGACCTGGCGCCCGAACGCGTTGCGGCGCACCACCATGTCGATGCCGCCGAAGCTCTGCTGCGGCTCCCCCTTGAGGTTGGTGGTGGGGTCGGCGATGGTGTTGGCCAGCATGATCATCCCGGCGCAGGATCCGTAGACCGGGAAGCCGTCGGCGATGCGTGCCTTGAGGGCATCGGCCACGCCGTACATGCGCGAGAGCTTGTCGATGACGGTGGATTCGCCGCCCGGGATGATCAGGCCCTCGACCTGCGCCAGTTCCTTCGGCGTTTTCACCGGGACGGCTTCCGCGCCCAGGGCGCCCAGCGTGTGGAGATGTTCACGCACATCGCCCTGCAGGGCGAGCACTCCTATTCGTGACACGTGTGTCGCTTTCTGGTTGTCCTTGTATGCTCCGCCTGCGGCTTGGGCAGGCGGACAGCCAAGCTTAAACCCGGATGGGCCCTCATTCCATCTTGATGACACGGCGCGTCGGGCATCGCCTGCATCACGGGGCCGCCGGCACCCATGGTCCCGCGCCGTCAGTGTCCGCGCCAAAGGCGTTGACGGTTGACGTGGTGCGTTTCAGCGACGCGGCATCGCCCGCCTGGTCCGTGCAGTGGCTCCCGGCCGGCGCGGGCAGCGCACACCAGCGCTCGGGGTCCTCGGCCATCACATGCGGGGCCCAGCGCAGCCTCCCCGGTTCCCAGCCGGCGGCGGTGCGCACGAATTGCATGTTGACGGTGATGCCCTCGCGGTTCAGCACGGTCCTGGTGGCGTGCTTTGCCACGGAGTTGCCCAGCCCGTAGACGATCCAGGTGTCGCCGCGTTTTTCGATCGGAAGCACCGAGTGGGTGTGGTGCGAGTAGACGAAGTCGAATTCGCCGCTGTCGGCCAGCGCCCGGTACAGCGCTTTTTGCCCGGCCGTGGGCCTGTCGGTGTATTCGTCGCCGTCGTGTATTGCCGCCAGGACGATGTCCGCCCCCGCGGCGCGTGCGGCCTTGGCCCTGGCGACCAGCGAGGCCTCGTCGATGTCGTCGACCCGCCACGGGGCGTCCTCGGCGACGCCGTTGAGCGAGTAGGTTCCGGCAATGACCCCGACCTTTGCGCCGCCCGCCTGCGTGAGCAGCGGCTTCCCGGCATCGGTTGCGCTCCGGTAGGAGCCTGTGGAGACCATGCCCGCGTCCTTCAGCGCGTCCAGGGTGCGGATGACGCCCGGCACTCCCCCGTCCATCGTGTGGTTGCTGGCGGTGGTGCAGCCGTCGTATCCCACGGCCATGAGCGCCGGAACGATTTCCTGCGGCACGGTGAACATCGGGTAGCCCTGGTACGGGCCGCCCTTGGGGGCCAGCGGCGTCTCGAGGTTGCACAGCGACAGGTCGGTCTCGGCAAGGAACGGCGCAATTCCGCCGAGCAACGGCTCGAAGTCCAGTTTGCCTTGGCCGTCCTTTGTCGCCTGTTCCCACAGGGCCGGGTGCAGGAGGATGTCCCCGGCGACGGCGACCTCGATGCATTCGTCGCCGGGGCAGGCCGCGTCGGCCGACGGTTTGGCACGCGGAACCTGCATGTCTGATTCACGTGCCGCGGTGCCGGTTGGCTCCATGGCGCTTGAAGGTGCCGCGACGGCATGCGGTGCGGAAGAGGTCGGCGCGGCAGTTGTCGGCGCGGCGACCGGCGTCGGTTGCCCGGGTGCAGCCGAGCATCCGGCCAGCGCCAGCATGAGTGCCGGAAGCACGGCAACGGCTCTTCGGAAACGCACGGAATCGGCGGGTCGTTCACGCATGGGTTCGAGCCTAACCTTGACGAGGCCCCGGCGGCGCGGGAAACGGACAGCGCGCCGGGCATGTGACAGGGTTAAGAACATGCAGAATCCGTTGCTTGAGCGAAGCACCTTGCCGTTTGAATTCCCCGATTTCCCCGCCATCACCGCAGCGCACTACCTGGAGGCAGCAGAAACCGGCGTGGCTCGGCACCTGGAAGAGCTTCGCGCCATCGCGCGGAATGCGGACGCACCGACGTTCGAGAACACCTTCGTCGCCCTGGAACGCAGCGGGCAGCTGCTGCGCCGGACCATCATGGCGTACTGGACGGTCTTCTCCGCCCACGGCACCGACGACCTGCGCGAGATCGACCCGACGCTCCAGGCCCTCTTCTCCGGCCACATGGACGCGATCCACCTGGACCAGGAACTCTTCAACCGCCTGGCCTCCCTCGACGCCGCGGGACTTCAGGGCGAGGACGCGCGCCTGGTCTCCGAAACGCTGCGCACCTTCCGTGCCGCCGGCTCGGAACTCGACGCGAAAAAGAAGGCAACCCTGCGGGAGCTGAACGGGCGGATCACCGACCTGTCGTCCGAGTATTCCCGCAAGCTGCTCGGCGCCATGAACGATGCCGCCGTCCATTTTGCGGACGCCGGGGAACTTGCGGGGCTCAGCGAGGGCGAACTGGCTTCGGCCGCCGATGCCGCACGCGAGGCCGGGCACGAATCCGGGTACCTGCTGCCCCTGGTGCTGCCAACCTCCCAGCCGATGCTGGCCACGCTGGAGAACACCGCATCCCGCCGGCGGCTCTTCGAGGCCTCGGTGAACCGCGGCCGGGACGGCGAGAACCGCACCCTGGAGATTGCCGCGCAGATGGCCGCACTGCGCGCCACCCGCGCGGACCTGCTGGGCCACGCCACGCATGCCGACGTCGTCCTGGAGGGCGCAACGGCACCGTCGCTGGAAGCTGTCCGGGAACGCCTGGCCGAACTCGTTCCGGCGGCCGTGGCCAACGCCCGCTCCGAGGCCGAGGAACTGGCAAGGATTTCCGGCGCGCCGATCAACCCGTGGGACTGGGCCTACTACTCCGCGGCCGTCGCCAAGGAGCGCTACACCCTTGACCGCGGGGCGCTGCGCGAATACTTCGAGCTCGACGCAGTCCTGTCCCGAGGCGTCTTCGCCGCCGCGCACAGGCTCTACGGACTTTCCTTCGCCGAACGCACAGACCTGCCGCTCTACCACCCGGACGTGCGCATCTGGGACGTGCACAACGAGGACGGCAGCGTGCTGGGGCTCTTCCTGGGCGACTTCTTTGCCCGTCCCACCAAGTCCGGCGGCGCCTGGATGAACTCGGTCCGCGAGTCCGCCGGGCTCTTCGGGGAACGCCCGGTGGTCACCAACACGCTGAACATCCCCAAGCCGGCGTCCGGGGAACCCGCACTGGTGAGCTTCGACGAGGTCAACACGCTCTTCCACGAATTCGGCCACGCGCTGCACGGGCTGTTTTCCGCCGGGAAGTACCCGTCGCTGGCCGGAACCTCGGTGCCGCGGGACTTCGTCGAGTACCCCTCGCAGGTCAACGAGATGTGGTCGCTGCACCAGGACATCCTGCCCGGCTACGCGGCCCACACGCAGACCGGCGAACCGCTGCCGGAGGGCACGATCGACAAGCTGGAGGCCGCGGCCCTGTGGGGCGAGGGTTTTGCCACCACCGAATACCTCACCGCGGCCGTCCTCGACCTGGCCTGGCATTCGCTGCCCGTCGGCGAGCCGGTCGAGGATCCGGCGGCCTTCGAGGACCGCGTCCTGAGGGAGGCCGGGCTGATCCCCGACCTGGTGCCCTCGCGCTACCGCACCGGCTACTTCAAGCACATCTTCGACGGCGGCTACTCGGCCGGGTACTACTCCTACATCTGGTCGGAGGTCCTGGACGCCGACACCGTGGAGTGGTTCACCGAAAACGGCGGTCTGCTCCGGGGCAACGGGGACCGTTTCCGCAGCGAGCTGCTTTCCCGCGGCAACACCCGCGACCCGCTGGAATCCTACGAGCTCTTCCGCGGCCGCCCGGCCCGGATCGAACCCCTGCTGGTTCGCCGCGGGCTGGCAACGGGCCAGGGCTCATGACTACCATCAGTTTCGCCCAGGAGACCCTCACCCAGTGGCACGAGGCCATGGCGATCGCCACGGGCGGCAAGCTCTTCACGACCCATGGCTGCTCGTGGGCCTGGCAGCCGGCGCGCCGCCGGCTGGTGTTGCTCTTCCCCCGGCACGCCCAGGAAGCCGGCATCCGCCCCGGCCTGGCCGAGGGAACCCGCCTGGGCGCGCGGCGCGTCGAGGCCTGGGTCAACTCCGGCGCCCCGGCCACCGGCCTGCAGTCGGCCGGCTTCACGGACACCGCGCAGATCAGCTGGCACGCAGGCGAACTGGTGAGCCCCGCGGAATTGTGGCCGGGGCGCGTGCGCCTGGGCACCGACGTGCCGGAGGCCTCGGGGGCGGACGCCAGGGAACTTAACGTGGCGAATTTGTGGCGCGATCCGGCCGCCGCGGGGCTCAGCGCCGGACACCCGGCCCTGCGGCGCATCGAACAGGCAACCGCCAGGACCCTTGACGGTGATTTGGTGGGCCGGGCCTTTGCCCAGCAGTCGCTCGGCGGACAGCTGGCGATCCACGGGCTGGCCGTGGGTGCTGCACACCGCCGCCAGGGTGTCGGCTCGGCCCTGCTGCACGGGCTGGCCCGCGGCATGGTCAATCCGCTGGGACTCGAGGAAAAGTCGCACATCGAGTTGATCGCCGCCGCGTCGCCGACCTCGGCACAGTTCTTCGAGGCGAACGGCATGCGCCTGCTCGGCCGCGGACGGCACATGGTCCTGCGCTAAGCCCTCCTGGGTCAAGCCCCCAACAACCGCATACGACGAAGGCCCGGACCCGGATCCAATTGCCCCACGGGGCAGGAGGATCCGGGTCCGGGCCTTTGCGCTTACGCCAGCCTCAAAGGGAAGCGGGTGTTACCAGCCGCGCTCTGCGAGGCGGTGCGGTGCCGGGATGTCGGCGACGTTGATGCCGACCATGGCTTCGCCCAGGCCGCGGGAGATCTTGGCCAGCTCGTCCGGGTCGTTGTAGAAGGTGGTGGCCTTGACCACGGCTGCGGCACGCTGTGCCGGGTTGCCGGACTTGAAGATGCCCGAGCCCACGAAGACGCCATCGGCGCCCAGCTGCATCATCATGGCTGCATCGGCCGGGGTGGCGATGCCACCGGCGGTGAAGAGCACGACCGGAAGCTTGCCGGTGGCGGCGATTTCCTTGACCAGCTCGTACGGAGCCTGCAATTCCTTGGCGGCTACGTAGAGCTCATCCTTGGGCAGGGCCGCCAGCTTGGCGATTTCGGCGCGGATCTTGCGCATGTGGCCCGTGGCGTTGGAGACGTCGCCGGTTCCGGCCTCGCCCTTGGAGCGGATCATGGCAGCGCCCTCGTTGATGCGACGCAGGGCTTCGCCCAGGTTGGTTGCACCGCAGACGAAGGGAACCTTGAACGGCCACTTGTCGATGTGGTGCTCGTAGTCTGCCGGGGACAGGACCTCGGACTCGTCGATGTAGTCGACACCGAGGGACTGAAGGATCTGAGCCTCGACGAAGTGGCCGATGCGGGCCTTGGCCATGACCGGGATGGAGACCGCATCGATGATGCTGTCGATCATGTCCGGGTCGCTCATGCGCGAAACGCCGCCCTGGGCGCGGATGTCGGCCGGGACACGCTCGAGTGCCATGACGGCTACAGCGCCTGCATCTTCGGCGATGCGGGCCTGTTCTGCGGTGACAACATCCATGATGACGCCGCCCTTGAGCATTTCCGCCATGCCGCGCTTGACGCGGTCGCTACCTACGGTAGTTGCCGGGGTTGAGACGCCTTCGTTTTCAGACACCTTGTGTTTCCTTTCAATAAGGTGAGCAGTATGCGAATCATCGTAGGACGAGGACGTAACAAAGACCTCGGTTATGTCGTCACAATTCAAAACCAGTAGACAAATCACCTAGATTTTTGACGCCGCCCATCTATCAACAAAACACCGAACGCCGCAGAATCACAGGGTTCTTTCGGCACAACACAGGAAACTGCCCCGGCGCAACCCCGTGCAGGGCATATGTGAAATCAACTCCGGCTTCACCCTCGTCGCATTCGCCCTCCACTGGCCTTCCCGAGGGAAAGCGCAAGACAGTCCCCCAAGTGCCGGGGTGCGGCCTCCGTTTCAGGATGGCAGCTCCTTCACCGCCTGGATCGACGAATGCCATGCCTACGTCGCCTTTCAGGTCTCCCGGGAACGCAGGGAGCAATCATTCCGCTCTCCTGCGGGTGGAACGGTGCGAGGTGGACAGTGCCACGATGTTCGCGCCGACGATCGCAACGATGGCCAGCCATGCGGGCACGTCGAGTTGCTGGCCCAGGGCAGCGAGGCCGATCAGTGCGGCAAATACGGGGTTGACGCTCATGAACATCGAGAAGGAATGGGCAGGCATGCGCCGCAGGGCCAACGTGTCCGCGAGGAACGGCACCGCCGAGGACAACACCCCGGCCGCCAGGGCGTAGACCAGCACCGCGACCGTCGGCGGGTGCTGCCAGAGCACCCAGGCGCCGACCGGCAGATAGAGGATTCCGGAGACCAGTGCGGCCGCGGCCGACCCTTCCAGTCCGGGCAGTCGCGCCCCGACTTCCCGGTTAAGCAGGATGTAGCCGGCCCAGCACACCGCGGCCAGCAATGCCAGACCGACCCCCAGATAGTCGGTGGACGGCGTGGGCCGCACCAGCACGGCCACCGCGCCCGCGGCGGCCACGGCACAGAGCACGTTGGTGATGCGGCGCGAACCTGCCAGCGCCACGGCCAACGGGCCGAGGAATTCCAGGGTGACGGCCAACCCCAGCCCGATCCGCTCGATCGCGGCATAGAGGGACAGGTTCATCACGGCGAAAACCAGCGCCAACCCCAGCACCACCCGCCACTGGGCGGCACTGAAGCGCCGGAGTCGCGGCCGGCCCACCGCCACCAGCACGATGGCGGCCACCCATTGGCGCACCGCCACCACCCCGGCAGGACCGAGCACGGGGAATGCCAGCGACGCGAGCGAGGCCCCGGCCTGGTTGGACAGGCCACTGAGCAGCATCAGCGCCACACCGCCCCGGCTCCCCCGGGCGCGGGAGATGGCTGGATCGCCGGGCACGCCGGACTGGAGTCGCTGGGCGGAATCGGAGCGGTCGAGTTGCATGCTTCCAATGCTGGAACCATGGATCGGATACGCAAAATGCATCCACGCGGTAATCTATTCGCTGAACGCATAGATGAAATCGAGGGAACACGTTGACACTGGAGTTGAAGCACCTGCGCTGCCTGGTCGCCATCATCGACACCGGCAGCTTCACGGATGCCGCCCTTGAGCTGGGCGTTTCCCAGGCCGCGGTTTCCCGCACCCTTGCCGGCCTCGAAGATGTCCTCGGGGTGCGGTTGCTGCACCGGACCAGCCGCAGCATCGCCCCCACCACGGCAGGCGTCCAGGCCCTCGCCCGGGCCCGCCTGCTGCTCAGCGGTGCCGATGAACTCGTCCGGGAAGCCACGACCGGCCACACCCAACTTCACATCGGCCATGCGTGGTCGGCCTTCGGCCGGCACACCACCGAGTTCCAGCGCCGCTGGCAGGACCAACATCCCGAGACAGATCTGCGGCTGATTCGACACAACACTCCCACGGGCGGACTCGCCGAGGGGTTGTGTGATCTCGCCGTCGTGCGAGCCCCGCTGGATCTGAAGTCGTGGGCGCACGCCCTGGTCGGCGAGGAAACACGCTATGTTGCGCTCGCCTCGGACGACCCCTGGGCCCGCCGCCGCCAGGTCCGCCTGCGCGAGATCCCGACCCGCACCTTGGCCATCGACCACCGCACCGGCACCACCACCCTGGACCTGTGGCCCGAGGGCGAACAACCCGCCAGCGAGTACACCCACGACGTGGATGACTGGCTCACCGCCATTTCCACGGGGCGTTGTGTCGGCGTCACCCCCGAGTCGACCGCCTCGCAGTACCGGCGCGCGGGCATCACCTACCGCCCGCTTGCGGACGCGCAGCCCGTGCCCGTGTATCTCATCTGGCGCAGCCACGACTTCCACCCGGCCACGCACACCGCCATCGCCCTGGCCAAGGCCCTCTTCCAGGGAACCGGCGTCGCTTCCGCCCCCTGAGCCCGCATGCATTCCGCCGGCACCCGGGTCCTGGCTACGCCAGCACGGAGGCCAGCCTGCCGCCCGCCGCCCAGAGGTCTTCGTTCCTCCCCTGGGCCGGGCCCGTCGACCCCAGGCCTGCGAGCAGTCCGTCCACCCAGCCCCATCCGCGGTCGGCGGCAAGCGTTTCCAGGTTGCCGCGGTTGCGGACATGCAGTGCCGTAGGTGCGCCGGGGTAGCTTCCCAGGACCAGCGTGCCGCGGGTGAAGCCCCGGGCGACGGCCGCCTCCAGGGTGAGCGCGGTGTGGTTCAGCGTCCCGAGGTCGGGACGGGTCACCACCACCAGGTGCGCATCGAGCGCGGCGCCCAGGTCGGCCACGGTTTCCCCCGCGCGGGTCAGCGAGACAAGGAGCCCGCCCGCCCCCTCCACGATGACCGAATCGTGGCCCTGCGCCAGCGCCTTGATGCGCCGCACGTGCTCGGCCAGCGTGGGCAGCGCGTCTGCGGCGGCCTCCCCGCCTTCCTCCAACGCGGCATCCACCGGCGCCATCGGCTCGAGCAGTCGGACCCCCTCCACGACGCTCAGCCGGTCGGGGCCCCCGAGCCACCTGGCCGTGTTTTGCACGTCGCCGTCCTGTCCGGGCAGCACCCCGGTCTGGGTCGGCTTGTAGACCGCCACACGGTCCCCCCGGCGCAGCGCCGTGGCCGCCAGTGCGGCGGTGACAACGGTTTTTCCGACATCGGTGTCGGTCCCGGTGACAACGTAGATCATTGTGCGTGTTCCTTCTGCTTGCGCGGCATGGGTGCGTCGGCCCGCAAACGCGTCAGCACGTCCGCCGGGGTCTGGAATGAGAGCAGGTGGTTCCACCGCGGCTCCCGGTCAACCAGTTCGATCCCGGGCAGTGCGCGTGCGGTGGCGCCGAGCACCAGCTCCGTCTCGAGGCGCGCGATGCCGGCGCCCAGGCAGCGGTGGATCCCGTATCCGAAGGCCAGGGAGTCGTCATCCGGGCCCTCCGGCATCCCGCCGGAGAGGCGCAGCACCAGCTCGTCGCCGGCCAGGAAGGATTCGCCCTCGACCTCCGCGTCCATGGCGGCGATGCGCCGCCAGGTGGGCACCGAGGAGGCCCGGGCCAGCACCTCGCGCACCACTTCCTTCGACGCCTGTCCCCCGGTCTCCGGATCGGCGCAGGCGTCCCAGCGCCCGTCGGCCAGCGCGCCGAACATCGCCGTCTGGATGAGCATGGTGGTGGTTTCCTGTCCGGCGATCGCCAGGAAGTAGCCCAGCGAGATGATGCGGCGCTTCTCCACGCCCGCGCGGTGCAGGGCGGCATAGAGGTTTCCGTCCTCGCGCGCCACCGACCCGTCCACCGCACCGACAAGCCAGACGAAGAATTCCGCGGCGCTCGCGGCCAGCACCAGTTGCCGCCGTTCGTCCGGCCACCCCCAGAAGAGTTCCAGGGAATGCCGGCTCCAGCGCTTGAGCAGGTCGATCGGCGGAACCGGGATGCCGGTGAGCTTCTGCATGACCTCCGGCGGGATCGCCGCCGCGAGCCGGTCGGCCAGGTCGACGGCGCCGCCGGCCCGGTAGGTTTCCTCCAGTTCCCCGCAGATCCCGCGCACCCGCTCCTCGATGAACGCCCCCTGGGCCTGCACCTTGGCGGGGCTGAAGAAGCCGGCCACGACCCGCCGGACGGACATGTGCTCCCGGCCCGAGGCGCTGGCCAGGACCGGCGGCAGGGCGAAGCGCGCCGCGGCGAGGATGCGCAGCGCTGCGGGGCTCAGCCTGATGGCGGTGCTCAGGGCGTTGGCGGGGGTGAACTCCTCGGCCCGGCGCAGGATCTGCCGCACCACGGCGGGGTCCTCGATGCTGCGGTAGCGCCGGTTGACCGCCTCCGGGTAGGCCGCGGGAAGCGGGCCCGCCAAGGGGGCGCTCTCCACGGCAGCGGCCGTGGCAAAGGGACAGCTCATGATTCCACTTCCAGGATGGTCCGGGCCACCGTCTCCAGGACGAGGGCCAGTTCGACGGGGTCTTGGTGGGCGTGCGCGGTGATCCGCAGGCGCGAGATCCCGTCCGGGACGCTCGGCGGCCGGAAGCAGGCGACGGCGATGCCGCGTTCGCGCAGGGCAGCGGTCGCGGCCATCGCGGCATCCGCGCCGGGCATCCTGATCGACTGGACCGCGCCCGCGCCGCGCTCGATGCGTCCGCGCAGTTCCGGGTGCCCGGCCAGCGTGTCGCAGATGACCCTCGCACTGCGCGCGAGATCGCCGATCCGCTGCGGGTCGGCAAGATCCAGGGAACGGAGGGCCGCGGCGGCGGCCGCCGGCGCCAGGGCGGTGTCGAACAGGAAGGTGCGCGAGGTGTTGACCAGGTGCTCGCGCAGCAGGCCCGCGGATTCCCCGCCGAGCAGCGCCGCCCCGCCCTGGGCGCCGAGCGCCTTGGAGAGCGTGGCGGTGACGACCACGTGCCCGGAGCCGGCCAGTCCCGCGGCGCGCGCCGCGGAGCCGTGCTCCGTTGCCGCGAGCGAATGTGCCTCGTCCACCACCAGCAGGGCGCCGTGGCGGGCGCAGAGGTCCGCGGCCTCGGCCAGCGGCGCCGCGTCCCCGAGCACCGAGTAGACGGATTCGACGACGACGGCGACGCGCGGCTTGGGCGCCGGGCTCTGCATGTTCTGCAGCAACAGCCGCTCGATGTCCCCGAGGCTGTTGTGCTCGGAGGTTTCCACCTGCGCCCCGGAGAGCCGGGCGCCGTCGATCAGGCTGGCGTGGGCGTGCGCGTCGAGGATGAACAGGCTGCCGGGTCCGCCGAGGGCACCGAGCACTCCGAGGTTCGCGGTGTAGCCGCTGGAAAAGACCAGCGCCTCCGCCCGTCCCGTGTACCGGCACAGCGATCGTTCCAGCTCGCGGTGGACCTGCAGGGTGCCGGTGGCCACGCGGCTGGCGGCGGCCCCGGCGCCGTATTCGTGCACGGCCGCGGCCGCGGCGGCCCTGACCTCGGGGTGCCCGCCCAGACCCAGGTAGTCGTTGGAGGCCAGGTCCGTGAGCGGCCCGCGGGAGTTGTCGGTGCGCTGCATGCCGCGTGCGGCGCGCACCCTCGACCGGGCGGCGAGCCAGGTTTCCCAGGCCCGCGGATCCACCGGAGCGTTGTCCGTGGCCGCCGGAAGCCGGGTCGAAGGTCCGGTCAAGGTCTGGTCAGGCACCATGGACTGCTCCCACCGCCTCGGTGAGAGCCGAACCCAGGACCCGCAGCTCGTCGTCGGTGCAGATGTAGGGAGGCATGACGTAGACCAGGTCCCGGAAGGGCCGCACCCAGGCGCCGTGCTCCACGGCAACGCGCGTCACCTCCGCCACGCGCACGGGTTCGTGCAGCTGGATCACGCCGACCCCGCCGAGCACGCGCACGTCCTTGACGCCGGCCAGTTCCCGCGCCGGCTCCAATGCGGTGCGCAGGCCGCGCTCCAGCCGGGCCACCTGCGCGCGCCACGGCGCGGAGCCGCTTCCCGCGCCGTCGGGCCCGGCGAGCAGGTCCAGCGAGGCGCACGCCACGGCGCACGCCAGCGGGTTGCCCATGAAGGTGGGCCCGTGCAGCAGGGCCGATCCGGACGATCCGCCGCCGGACCCCATGGCCCGGGCGACCTTCGGGGTGCACATCATCGCGGCCAGCGAAAGGTAGCCGCCGGTCAGCGCCTTGCCCACGCACATCACGTCCGGCTCGACTCCTGCCCACTCGACGGCAAAGAGCTTGCCGGTGCGGCCGAACCCGGTCGCGATCTCGTCGACGATCAACAGCAGCTCGTGACGGTCGGCGATTTCCCGCAGCACATTCAACACCCGCGGCGGGTAGATGTGCATGCCGCCGGCACCCTGCAGGACCGGTTCGCACACGATGCCCGCCAGCTCCCCGGCGTGCTCGGCGGCGATGCTTCGCGCCTCCGCCTCCCAGCGTTCCAGCTCCTCCGCGTCGAACTCCCAGTCGCCGGAGCCGGTGTGCCGCGCGGCCGGGGGCCTGGGCAGGAAGACCTGCCGGCTGCCCAGCGGCGCGAAGGCCGCGTGCATGCCGTCGACGGGATCGCAGATGCTCATGGCGGCGAAGGTGTCCCCGTGGTAGCCGCCGCGCAGGGCCAGGAACCGCTGCCGCTCCGGTTTCCCGGACGCGTCCTGGTACTGCAGGGCCAGCTTCAGTGCCACTTCCACGCTGATCGAGCCGGAGTCGGCCAGGAACACGTGTTGCAGGTCGCCCGGGGCCATGGCCACCAGGCGTTCGGCCAGTTCGACGGCGGGTTCGTGCGTGAGCCCGCCGAACATGACATGGCTGAACCTGTCGATCTGCGCGTGTGCCGCGGCATCAAGCGCGGGGTTCCTGTAGCCGTGCACCATCGACCACCAGGACGCCATCCCGTCGATGACCTCGTGGCTGCCGCCTTGGCCGTCCTCCAGCGTGATCCGGGATCCCCGGGCGGCGGACACCGAATAGCGGGCCCCGGCGTCGAGGGAGGCATACGGGTGCCAGAGCAGGCCGGAATCACGGGCCAGCAGGTCCATGGTGTCGACGCTCATGCGTTGGGGTTTTCCTGCGTGCCCGCACCGCGGCGGCGCAGGACGGGTTCGGCGCCCGTCGGGCCGCAGCCCCGCGAGGTGGCGCTTCCGCAACCGCTGCCGCAGGAGGTGCCGCACCCGGGGGCCTCGGGCTGCGCCGGGGCTTCGTCGGCCCGGTGGCGGATGCGCGCTGCAAGCTCGGCGGGGTCGATGTCTTCCTGGCCCAGCACCACGTAGCCGGCATCCGAAATCATCTCCAGGTCCCGGCGTGCGTCCTGGCCCTCGGAGGTGAGGTAGTCCCCCAGGAACAGGGAGTTGGCCACGGCCAGCGCGGTGGACTGCAGGGAACGCAGGTGCATTTCGCGCCCGCCGGCCATGCGCAGCTCGGTGGCGGGGCAGGCGAGGCGGACCAGGGCCAGGATGCGCAGGCACGCCATCGGCGTCAGGTGCCAGGTCCCGGCCAGCGGGGTTCCGTCGAAGGGCATCAGGAAGTTGACCGGGATCGAGTCGGCGTCAAGGTCCCGCAGGGCGAAGACCGCCTCAACGAGCTGCTCCGGGGTTTCGCCCATGCCGACGATGAGCCCGGAGCACGGGGAGAGCCCGGCGTCCTTGGCCTGGCCGACCGTCTCCACGCGTTCCTGGAAGGTGTGAGTCGAGCAGATCTCCGGGTAGAGGGACTCGGCGGTGTTCAGGTTGTGGTTGTAGGCATCCGTCCCGGCTGCGGCGAGCCGTTCGGCCTGACCCGCCTTGAGGATGCCCAGGCAGGCGCAAACCTCGATCTCCGGGTGCTCGTCCTTGATCTGGCCGATCATGGTGGCCACCCGGTCGACGTCGCGATCGCTGGGGCCCTTCCCGGAGGCGACCATGCAGACCCGCGAGGCGCCGCCGGCAATGCCGAGCCCCGCCTGGTGCACGGCCTCCTCGGGCTTGAGCCAGGAGTACTTGAGGATCTCGGCCTTGGAGCCCAGGCGCTGGGAACAGTACGTGCAGTCCTCTGGGCAGAGCCCCGACTTGAGGTTCACCAGGTAGTTGACCTTCACGGTGTTGCCGAAGTGCTTGCGCCGCAGGGTCCCTGCCGCCGCCACCAGCTCCAGGGTTCGCTCATCGGGCGCACCGAGGATAGCCAAGGCCTCGGACTCGGTGATGCGGTGCCCCGCTTCCACCCGGGCGGCAAGGGCCCGCGCGTCAAGCGGCTCGGCAATCGCCTCCGCCGGGGATTCTTCAAGATTGGTCGCAATGCCCAAGGTCATGGTGCTGCCTTCCGCTGGAATGAGAGAAGCGGTTCCAAGCGCTTCCATGGGGTTTCTGAAACATGCTCAATGCATAATTGAACAGTGTTCAACCGTGAGGTAAAACCACCATACACCGATCACCCCGACACACCTTGAACACTGTTCAATTGGGCGATTCGTGCCGTAATATCCAAAGCCACCTGGGCGTGTCGTCCCCCGCGGTCTCCACCCGATCGGAAAACACAGCGACCACGCCCTTCGCCCGCATCAGCCGCGGGACGGTGCGCGTCCGCTGCCGTTAAACAGAATGACCGCCGGGCAAAATGCCCGGCGGTCAATCCATGAACTGCTGTTCGGTTTTAGTCGATCTCAAGCCAGCCGGCGGCCAGGTCCTCGCGGATGTCCCCCAACGTGGCGGGCATCGCCTTGGTCTGGGCGATGATCGGGAAGAAGTTCCCGTCGCCAGCCCAGCGCGGAACCACGTGCTGGTGCAGGTGCGCGGCGATGCCGGCCCCGCCGGTGACACCCTGGTTCATGCCCAGGTTGAATCCGGTGGGACGCGACACGTGGCGCAGCACGCGCATGGACTTCTGCGCCAGCGCAGCCATCTCCGCCGTCTCCTCCTCCGTGATGTCGGTGTAATCCGGCACGTGGCGGTAGGGGCAGATCAGGATGTGGCCCGGGTTGTAGGGGAAGAGGTTCAAGATCACGTATGCGGTCTTGCCCCGGTGAAGAATCAGCGAGTCCTCGTCACTACGGGTCGGCGCGACACAGAAGGGGCAGGTTTCCTCGCCCTTGACTTGGTCCTGTCCGGCCTTGATGTAGGCCATCCGGTAGGGAGTCCACAGGCGCTGGAAGGAATCGGGCACACCGGCGAGTTCGAAATCGTCGGTGACTGCCGTGTCCCGCTCCTCCTGCGAAAGCTCCTCGGGCGCTTCGATGGCTTGTGCCCGCGTGGACTCCCCCATGGACCTAGGCTTCCCGGTTCTTCACAGCGGCGACGATGCGGGCCACCGCTTCGTCCACCGGCACGCCGTTGTCGGTGCTGCCGTCGCGGAAGCGGAAGGAAACCGCCCCGGCCTCGGCGTCGTCGCCGCCGGCGATGAGCACGAACGGGACCTTTTCCTTGGACGCGGTGCGGATCTTCTTCGGGAAGCGGTCCGAGGAGATGTCGGCCTCGGCGCGGATGCCCGCGGCCTTGAGCTTGTCGATCACGTCGAACATGTACTCGTTGAAGGCCTCGGCCACGGGGATGCCCACGACCTGGACCGGGGAGAGCCATGCCGGGAACGCGCCCGCATAGTGCTCGGTGAGCACACCCATGAAGCGCTCCACGGAACCGAAGAGGGCACGGTGGATCATCACCGGGCGCTGGCGGGTGCCGTCGGCGGCCTGGTACTCGAGCTCGAAGCGCTCGGGCAGGTTGAAGTCCAGCTGGATGGTGGACATCTGCCAGGTGCGGCCCAGCGCGTCCTTGGCCTGCACGGAGATCTTCGGGCCGTAGAAGGCGGCTCCTCCCGGATCCGGGACCAGCTCCAGGCCGGAGGCCTCTGCGACCTCGGCGAGGGTGCGGGTGGCTTCCTCCCAGACGTCGTCGTCGCCGACGAACTTCTCCTCGTTCTTGGTGGATAGCTCCAGGTAGAAGTCATCCAGCCCGTAGTCCTTGAGCAGGCCCAGCACGAAGTTCAGCGTTTCGGTCAGCTCGTCCTTCATCTGCTCCTTGGTGCAGTAGATGTGGGCGTCGTCCTGGGTCATGCCGCGCACGCGGGTCAGGCCGTGCACCACGCCGGACTTCTCGTAGCGGTAGACCGAACCGAATTCGAACAGGCGCAGCGGCAGCTCGCGGTACGAGCGTCCGCGGGAGCCGAAGATCAGGTTGTGCATCGGGCAGTTCATCGGCTTGAGGTAGTAGTCCTGGCCGGGCTTGCGCACCGTGCCGTCCTCGTTGAGCTCGGCGTCCACGTGCATCGCCGGGAACATGCCGTCCTTGTACCAGTCAAGGTGGCCGGAAACCTCGTAGAGGTGGCCCTTGGTGATGTGCGGGGTGTAGACGAAGTCGTAGCCGGCCTCGACGTGGCGTGCACGCGAGTAGTCTTCCATTTCCTTGCGGATGATGCCGCCGCGCGGGTGGAACACCGGCAGGCCGGAGCCCAGCTCGTCGGGGAAGGAGAAGAGGTCAAGCTCGACGCCAAGCTTGCGGTGGTCGCGGCGCTCGGCCTCGGCGATGCGCTCCTGGTAGGCCTTGAGCGCTTCCTTCGTCGGCCAGGCGGTGCCGTAGATGCGCTGCAGCTGCTGGTTGTTCTGGTTGCCCAGCCAGTAGGCGGCCGAGGTGCGGGTCAGCGCGAAGGCATTGGAGATCAGCTTGGTGTTGGGCAGGTGCGGGCCGCGGCACAGGTCGCACCACACGGTATCGCCGGACTTGCGGTCGATGTTCTCGTAGATGGTGATCTCGCCGGCGCCAACCTCGACGTTCACGCCCTCGCCGGCGGAATCGGCCTCGTTGGCCTTGTTCAGCAGTTCGAGCTTGTACGGCTCGTGGGCCATGGCCTTGCGGGCTTCGTCCTCGGTGACCACGCGGCGGGCGAACTTCTGGTTCTGGTTGACGATCTTGAGCATCATCTTCTCGAGGGTCTTCAGGTCCTCGGGAGTGAACGGCTCGGCGACATCGAAGTCGAAGTAGAAACCGTCGGTGATGTACGGGCCGATGCCCAGCTTGGCATCCGGGCGCAGCTGCTGCACGGCCTGGGCCATGACGTGCGCGGTGGAGTGGCGCAAGACCTCAAGGCCCGCGGGGGAATCGATGGTGACTCGTTCGACGGCGGTCCCGGCCTCAAGCGGGCGCGAAAGGTCGCGAAGCACGCCATCGACGTGCATGACGACGACGTCGCGGTCATCAAAGTACAGCTCGGCCCCGGTAGTACCGGCATTCACCTCTCGTTGTTCCCCATCGACGGTCAGTGTGATTTGCTCAAGCACTACGGTTCCTCGTTTCGTTGTCCGGCTTCATAGCTTGTGGCATACGATGACCACAGCCAGCCAACACCCAGCTTAACGGAACCATTCGGCGCCCCACCAATCGACGCGCATTCCTGCAGGGCAAATGCCGGGCGGGGAAGCCGTGTCCCACATACCTGCGCATCGCCATTCGGGCCCTGCGCCTCACCACCGAGATGAACGAGGCAGGGCGATTCACCGCTCAACAACCTTGGATAACTCCCGTGTTGTCCAAGGTTTGACTCCTAACCTTGTGGATCGCTTAGCCCGACCCCTTGGTCGTCCAGACAGGGCGAGCGTTTTCCCGTCGGCGGCCCGACGGAGCGCCGGCAAGTGCAGGCCGGTCCCTTGACGGCGGGCATGGCCAGCCAGACGAAGCGTTCCATCTTGTTGTATGAGCCGAAGTCCAGGACTGCGCCGTCGAGTTTGGGCGCAAGCTCGCGACTGACACTGATCGCGATTTCTTCATTGGCCAGCCGCTTCCACACATCGGGAGAAGCCTTGCCTGACTGCCCGGGGCCGCCGAGCAGGCATCGAAGGGGTTTCTTCGGTTCCGTCCGTGAGAAGTACAGGCCTTGCCTTCGGCAGCCGCCGTCTCCCTGGTAGCAATGCAACAGCCCGCCAAACACGTCGATCATCGCCAACGCTTCCCCTGCCACCATGAAACTGCCATGGCCGGGAATGCTCACCGATGCGCCCAGGTCGGCCGCCTTGTCAATGATGGTTGTGCGCGGACGGCTCAAGACCAACACATTTTTCGCGCGCGGAAGCCGTGACGGCCTTGATCAGCATGTCGTCAAGTTTCGGGAGCGCGTGCCCGAGCCGGTGCTCGGCGGAGTGAATGGTTTCAGCCACCGTCGACAGCGCCGCGTCCTCGACGGCAATGGTTGCAGCACCCTGCAGCCGGTGGCCAACCCAGCGCAGTTGCACGCCGTCCACGGCGAGGACTCCCGGCGTTCCGGACAGGGCAGTCTCGGCACGGTCCACGAGCTCGGGTTCGATGCCGTCCATGAGCCGGCGCCCAATGCTTTTGACCGTCCCGATCAGCAGGACGATGATCGCCACGGAAATCAGTAGGCCGATGATCGGGTCGGCAAGGGGGAAGCCGAGCATCACGCCCACGGCACCGAACACCACGGCAAGGGAAGTGAACCCGTCGGTGCGGGCGTGCACGCCGTCCGCCACCAGTGCGGCCGACCCGATCTTTTGCCCGACGCGGATCCGGTACACCGCCACGATCTCGTTGCCGGCGAATCCGATCACGCCGGCCGCAAGCACCCACCACAGGTTTTCGAGCGGTTGCGGGTTGACCAGGCGTTCGATCGACTGCCAGGCGGCGACAACCGCGGACAGCGCGATGACCACGACGATGAAGAGGCCTGCGAGGTCCTCGGCCCGCCCGTATCCGTAGGTGTAGCGTTTCGTGGCCACTCGACGGCCCAGGATGAAGGCGATCCACAACGGCACGGCGGTCAGCGCATCCGAGAAGTTGTGGATGGTGTCCGCCAGCAGTGCGACGGAACCGCTGATCACCACCACGATGACTTGCAGCGCCGTCGTGGCCAGCAGGATGACGAGACTGACCTTCAGCGCCCGGACACCTTCCTTGCTCGCCTCCAACGCATCGTCGATCGAATCGGACGAATCGTGGGTGTGCGGCACGAACAACTCGAACAGCCACCCCTTGAAACCCGAGTGGTGCTTGTGGGAATGCCAGTCGTGGTCGTGGTGCATCTGGCCATCTTCGTGGGCGTGGGGTTCATGATGATGGGCGTGCGGGTGCCCATGGTCATCCGCGGGGCGGTGGCCCGCTTGATCGGTGATCCTCATGCCGTTGCCTGCCCTGCCCGGTGGTGCGCGGGCATCCCGCCGAGCGCGTGTTCGGCCTGGTGGATCGCGTCGACGACCAGCTGCCTCGCGTGTTCGTTTTCCAGCCGGTACATGACCTTGGTGCCTTCCTGACGCGTGGAAACCATGTGGGCCAGCCGCATCTTGGCCAGGTGCTGTGAAACCGCGGCGGGCGATTTCCCCACGACCTCGGCCAGTGCCCCGACCGCCATTTCCTTCTCGCGCAAGGCAAGAATGATCCGGACCCGGGTGGCGTCGGCCAGCATGGAAAAGACCTCCACCGCCAGTTCCACGTATTGGCTGTCGACACCAAGGGAACATGCTCCATTATCTGCATTCATACGCAGATACTTTCATTAAAGCTCGGCAACGTCTACATCCGCCCAGCCGAAGATGCCTCAGCATGTCTCGTGGCCGCCTTGGTTGCCATGACGCACGGTCCGGCCGCTTGTGTGCGTCATGGATTTTTTGGCCGGGCAATGCTGCAACGACATGCTGGTTGTCGATCCGCCGCCCATGCGTGCAATCAACCTCTAGTTGTTCCCGGGTTCCGGGACTAACATGCAGGCATGGATACCCGCGTGAACCTCAGCAAGTCCGATCCTGCCGCCTATGCGGCGTTGCTTGCCATGAACAAGGCTGCCAGCGAGGCCGCCCAGGCGGCCGATCTCGACCCGAAGTTGTGTGAACTCATCAAGATCCGGGCCTCGCAGCTCAATGGGTGCAGTTATTGCCTGCGCATGCACACCCGCGACGCGTTGAAGCTGGGTGAAAGCACCGACCGTTTGGCGGTGCTGCCTGCGTGGCGTGAATCCGAGTATTTCACCGCCGTCGAGCGTGCGGCCTTGGCATTGAGCGAGTCCATCACCCTGGTCTCGGTGGGTCAGGTCCCCCGCGACACCTACACGATGGCTGCGTCGGTACTCACCGATGCACAGGTCTCTGCGGTGGCGTGGCTCAGCGCCGCGATCAACATGTTCAACCGCGTGGCAATCACCAGCCGATACCCGGTGGCTCCGTAGCCCCTGGCGCTTCTTCGTCGGCAACGTCCAGATTTGCCTTCATTTCTTGTCCCCCACTCGAGCCGGTTCCGCCCGATGCCCTGTGCCCGGGTAGGCATGCTCGCTTAGGCGATGCCCAATGCCCCGGATGGAGGTCGGGCGATGACTTTTCGCATGCTGCCCGACCCGTTCAGCCAGAGGTACCTCGGAAGCCAGTGTTTCCCGGTCCTCGCGCTCAAGCTGCCTGCACCTTCAGAAATCCAACGGCGGTGCAACACGACAAAATGCCCCATCCCTTCAGCCGAACGATTCGCCGCCAAGGCCCGGGTTTTCCTAAGCCCCTAATTCGTGGCGGCGGAAACGCAACTCTCGTTGGGCACTGCGCAACGGTGAACCTTCAAAGGGCAGCATCTCCAGGTTGATCGACATTGCAGCCTTCAATGCCAGCTGGTTTGCCGATGCCGCAGCCCTGAGCGGCAACCCCAAGGCACCCGCGAACTCCACCCAGTGCCGCGCCCGAATGTTCTTCACTTTGTCGGCGACGGGCAACGCCATGGTTTCATCGCCGTACAACAACGTGCAGGGAACGTCATACACCGGCGCAGGGGAAAATCCTCCGGATGCGTCACCCAGAATTGAGAGATTCTTGGCATGGAGATCCCCGTTGCCGGTCAGCCACGCAAAGAGGAATTGCAGGTAGAAATTGCGAATAGCCGGCAAACGCGCCTCACATCTTTCGGCCAGCGCGAGTGCCAATGCCTCGGACGCAACTCCGTATTTGGCCGCAGGTGGCAATGCCATGACCTGGGTGCCGTCCTCCAGCGGCAACCTGCGCCACTGCTTGCTTCCGTCCAGGTAGCGATCAAAACGCTTAACCAGCAGCCCGGCTTGGCCATTCTTGTCATGGACGACTTCGCTGGACACCACGGGGATCTTCAGCACTTTGGCGCCAGCTAAATGCGCGGCCTCGTTGGCCACCAGATGGGGGTTCTTCGCAGGATCCAATTTCAACAGGTACCGTTGCCCCCGAGAGGCCAACGAGGTGGTGAGCATCGAGGCACTTGCCTTGTCTTGAACGCCGGGCAATCCGTGTAGATCGACGGAATTCGCAAGGACTGCAAATTCGAGGTCCGCAGGGTTTGAAGCATCGGCCAAGGCATCGGGTTCTACGGGGTCCTCACCGGCGGGCACGACTTGAACATCGCCCGGGACATCCGCACCGACTGCCAGCAACAAGGTCATTTCATCGTCAAAACTGGTTTTTGCGGCGTTCTTGAGCACCGTCAATCGATGCCCTTCTGGCAGCAGCCCCGCAAAGAACGCAGGAAGCGCCCCGTTCGATGTTTCAACGGGCTCCTCGGATAGCGGCAGGGAAAAGGCCACAGGCAGGTTACCCGCCTCCAGATATTTTTCCGCGTATGCGAAACGGACAGCGCCTGCATCCGTCCGGGACAGCCCCCCGGCCAGAATTCCGTTTTTGTATACATCAGCGCTCTGGACGCGTTTGAGCATCTCCAGGTTCATCGTGCAACCGTTAGATTGAGCCCCAAAACACCAAGCACGGAAGCAACCGCCCGCAGCGAAGGATTGCCCGTGGCCGATTCGATGGCGCGTACCGTCCGTTCTGAGACCTCGGCAAGATCGGCCAGGTCGACCTGGGTGAGTCCTGCCTTTTTGCGTGCAGCACGAACGCTGGCGGCTATGGCCGAAATACTGTCCATCACAACCCCTCAAAACGGCAACATACTGCCGATATGCATGATTCCCTAGTCTCATACTTCACCAAAAACCCTGTTTCGGCAAGATATTGCCGAAACAGGGTTTTTGGTGACGAATTCAGATCATCCGTGGCCAAATCGGCAACTTATTGCCGATTCGGCCATCGGGAATCGGGCAGGTCCAACCGCTCGGGAGTCAGCCGTTGGGACGCTGCGGGATGTACTGCACCGCCCACTTGTTGCCGTCCGGGTCGGCAAAGTACACGAAGCTCCCCCAGTCCTGGACATCGATGTCGCTGACCTCGATCCCGTTGGCCGCAAGCTGGTCGTGTGCGGTCTGGATGTCGCTGACCACCATTTGCATGCTGGGTGCCGTTCCCGGTGCGGCATCGTTCAGGCCTTCGCCGATGCAGATCGAACAGGCCGAGCCGGGCGGAGTCAGCTGGACAAAACGGATCTTGTCGTTGGGCCGCTCGTCGAAGTCCGCGTTGAATCCCACCTTGTTGACATAGAAGTCCTTGGCCCGGTCGACGTCGGACACGGGAACAAACACCAGTTCTAGTTTCCAATCCATGGTGCACAGGCTAGTCCCACCACAGGGGAAGCAACAGGTCTTATCCCGCTTTTCCGTGCATCACATCGCACTGGCGAAAGGAACCACTTCAGGCCCGCTTGACCCCGAATTTGCCGGCGACACGGATCCGGGCAACAAGCTGGTGGAGCATCTGGCGAATCGCGACACCGAAAGCGGCGCTCACCGCGCCCAAGGCGGCGGCACCCAACACCCGGGACCAAGAAAAGACGCCGCCGGTTTCAAACACGCTGGCAAGACCGACGAGCACCGAGCAGAGCAACGCTCCACCGACAATTGCCTGCTTCCACCAGCGACCGAAAACAAGCCCAAACAAGATCATTGACGGGATCACAACGCCAGCCTCCGTTCCAGGGCGGTCCGCCGATAGCCCCAGTATCACACGGCCGCTTCGGTCCGACAACGGATAATGCCAGCCATCAGGCCCCCAAGTATCCGCGCTGGTCCAGCCCCTCGTCGGACATGGTTTGCGCCAGCGATTTCCCCCGGCCCCGCAACGGTGTTTTCCTGCCCTGACCGGGGCCGCGCCCGTCGCGCGCCCGGCCCGGATCATCCAGGTATCCCGGCGCCGGCAACGTTCCCTGCTGCGACAGGTCCCAGGCATCGAGCGCCTGCACGCTGATTCCCCGCGGTCCGGTGCGCCGGGTCAACCCGTGGATCAGCAGCAGCCGGGTGGAGAAAAGCAACGGGCCGCAACGCTGCTGCGCCTCGTGGAAGAACGTGGCATCCACGCAACCGGTGCCGTCGTCGACCGAGATGAAGACCACGCGCCGGCCGCCGCGCATGGGCGGGGTCTGCGTGGCGACCCGGACCCCCGCCACCAGGACCTCGGTGCCGTTGCGCATCGCCAGCAGGTCCTCGGCGCGCGAGACGCCCAGCGAGTCCAGCAGCGGGGCGTGGGATTCCATCAGGTGCGCGCTGACATCGAGGCTCAGCAGATCCAGCTCGGTGCGCACCAGCTCGTCCAGCGGGGTTTCCGCCGCACCGATGGCCATGCCGGCGAGGTCCAGGTCGCCCATCGGCAGGGCGAGCTGCCCGGGAATCGGGCGGTAGCGCTGCGGCAAAGGCTTGTGCACCCCGCCGCGCAGGTGGGCGACCAGGTCCGCGCGGTTTCCCCGGCCGGCCGTGCGCTGCAGCGAGTCGAAGGCTCCCAGGGCGGCGAAGTGGTTCAGCGAGGTGCGGGTGAGCCCCGAGCGGTCGCGCACATCGGCGATCGACTCGTAGGGCTGGCCGGCGACGACCCTCTTGACCTCGCGCTCCGAGACCCCGCGGATCCCGCGCAGGGACAGCCTGATCCCGAAGCGCCCGGGCAGCATGGCGCCGACGGCCCGGGGAACCACCGGCAGCTGCGCCGGCGGCAGCAGCCCCTCCAGCTTTTCCACCCGGTAGCCGTCCGCCGAGCGGTTGATGTCCAGCGGCAGGATCTTGATCCCCATGCGCCGAGCCTCGGCCACCAGCAGTCGCTTGGGGTACATGCCGGGGTCGTGTTCCCAGATCCCGGCGAGGAACGCCTCCGGGTGGTGGGCCTTAAGCCAGGCCGACTGGTAGGTGGGCACGGCAAAGGCCGCCCCGTGGGCCTTGCAGAACCCGAAGGAGCCGAAGGCCGCCAGCGTCTGCCAGACCTCGTCGATGACGTCCAGCGGGTAGCCGAGGCCCTGGGCGGTCGAACGGAAGAAGGCCTCGACCCGGGGCTCCGATGCGCTTCCCAGGAGGCGGCGGTAGACATCGGCCTTGGCCAGCCCGCAACCGGTCATCGTGTCGAAGATCCGCAGCACCTGTTCATGGAAGACGGTGACCCCGTGGGTCTCGGCGAGCGCGGGTCTCAGGTTCGGGTGGGGATATTTCTCGGGTGCGAATCCGTGGCGGTTTTCCAGGTAGGGCTTGACCATGTTGGATTTCATGGGTCCGGGTCGGAAGAGGGAGATGTCGATGATGAGGTCGTTGAAGTCGCGGGGGGCGAGTTTGCCGATGAGTTCGCGTTGTCCGGGTGATTCGATCTGGAAGCAGCCGAGCGTGTGTGTGGAACGGATGAGTTCGAAGGTGGGTTTGTCGTCGAGCGGGACGAGGGCCAGGTCGATGGTTCCGTTGGGTTTGATGTAGGCGGGGATTTCCCCGGGGTGTTTGCCTTGGTGTCCCCCCGCCTTGGCGACTGTCTGTGCGTCCGGGTGGATGCGCTGGATTTCGGCGAGCGCGTAGGTGATGGCCGATTGCATGCGCACCCCCAGGACGTCGAGCTTGAGCAGTCCCATGGGGTCCATGTCGTGTTTGTCGTATTGGCTCATGGGGAGGTTTAGTCCGCTGGGTTGGACAGGGGTTCTGTCCAGGAGCGTGTTGTTGGAGAGGATGACTCCGCAGGGGTGCATGGAGATGTGTCTGGGTAGCCGGTCGAGGCGTTCGGTGAGGTCCACGAGGAGGTCGAGTTGTTTTTCGGTGCCGAGCCGGTCGGCGAAGGGTGCGAGTTCGGGTTTCTCGTTCAGGGCGTCGCGGAAGGATGAAGCGGAGAAGCGCCAGAGTTGCTTGGCGATGACGTCTATGTCTTCTTCCTCCATGCCGAGGGCCATACCCGCGTCGCGTACAGCTCCCCTGGCGCGGTAGCCGTTTTGCATGCTCATGAGGCTGACTCGGTCGGCGCCGAAGCGGGTGAAGATTTTTTGGTAGATGTTGTGGCGTTGGGCGGATTCGACGTCTATGTCTATGTCCGGCAGGGTGGCTCTCTCGCGGGAGAGGAAGCGCTCGAAGAGCAGGTCGTGGGTGAGGGGGTTTACCTGGCTGATGCCGGTGAGGTAGTTGACCAGTGAGGAGGCGCCGGAGCCTCGTGCGGCGGAGCGTATGCCCATGCGGGTGATCATGTCGCTGACTTCCGCGACGGTGAGGAAGTAGGGGGCGAAGCCGAGGTCTGCGATGGTGCTTAGTTCCTCCCCCAGGCGTTGGCGCATCAGGGGGTTGTTCCCCTCCCCGGGGATGAGCCTGTTGATGCCGGATTCCGCGCGTGCGGCGAGTTCCCGGTTGGGTTCGCCGGTGATGCCGATGATGTGGGCTTCGGGCACTACGGGTATTCCCCATCCCGTGTCGCTGACGGGGTCGAGGCGTGCCCAGTCGGCGAGCGCGGAGGTGTTGCGCAGGAGCGTTGTCCCTATCCGGGGGCTTGTTGCCTCGCGGGCGATTTCCGCGGCGAGGTGGCGCATGTGCCCGGCGGTCTTGAGCCAGCCTTGTCCGTTGGGTTGGATGTCGTTGAGGGTTTCGAGGGAGGTGAGGGCGCGTGCGGAGTCCAGGACGTCTGCCGTTGCCGCGCCGTCGGGTTCGGTGTATCTGACGGCGTTGGTGAGGATGGGGGCGATGTTTGCCGTTTCTGCGCAGCGGAGCAGGCGGATGGCGTGTGCGGTACTGAGCCGTTCCCCGGGGTTGTTCAGGTGGGTGACGATCTCTACCCGTAGTGTTCTCTCCCCCAGGAGTGTGCGCCATCGGTGGATGAGGGTGCGGGCCTGGTCGTAGTGGTGGTGTTGGGTTGCCAGGCCCACGTCGGAGTTTGGTCCCAGCAGGATGGTGAGCAGTGGTTCCCCCGTGGGATCGAGGGCGTGGGTTGCCAGTTCCCCGGGGGTGATGCCCAGGTGTTGTTTGCGTATCCCGTCGGGTGTTGTTGGTTGGTGTGCGGCGGAGACCAGACGGCAGAGGGCCTTGTAGCCGGCTCCGTTGCTGTGCCCCTTGGCCAGGATGATGATTCGCCCGGAGATGCGCAGGGGGTTGCGGGTCTTGCCGTCGTTTGCCTGTCGTGTGGGTACGAGGGTTGCGAGGTCCACCCCCAGGATGGGGTCCATCCCGTGTTTGATGCAGGCATTGAGGTGTTTGATGCTTCCGTAGAGTCCGTCGCGGTCAGTGATGGCCAGTGCGTCGGCGCCGTCGGCGAGCGCCGCCTGGACGAGGTCCTCGGGCCAGGAGACTCCGTAGTGTGCGCTGAAGGCGGATGCCACGTGCAGGTGGGTGAAGCCCATGGGTATGTTCGCCTCTCCTTCGCAGCGCCCCTTTCGTTTGCCAGGTGCGGGTTTGAAGGTTTTTGTCGCTTCGGTGTGGGAGCAACGTGGGCCGTCCGCCGCGCAGGGGGTAGAGCCATCATATTAGAACACACGTTCTAATCAAGTTGCATTGGAACGCATCTACCACCCGCGCACATTCACATCGGTTCGGTTCGGACGATGAGCAGGGATTATGTGGTTTACATGAGATGGCGCACCCACGCCGGCCTATCCGCCGAACAGGCCTATCCGGAGTGCTCGAGCTTGTCGAGCGCCACGAGGTAGGCCTCGTTGTAGCTGGGGAATTGCGGAACCTGGTCACGCAGGACCGAAAGCGGGATCTGTGCCCTAATGGCGAGGGCCGCTTGGTGGATCCATTCGCTGGCTTGCGGCGCCACGACCCAGGCGCCAATCATGACCTGTCGCCGCCGGTCGATCAGGATGCCCAGGTCTCCTCGCGGGTCTTGTTCGTAGGTCCACGGCCGGGCAATGGCCTCAGGCAGGTTCACGCTGACGGCTTCGGTCTCAAGGTCGATCAGGTCTGCCTGTACCTGAGTGAGTCCGACCGATGCGATTTCCGGGTTTGCGAACACCACCCGAGGGATCCCCCCGTAACCGGCGCGTCGCTCCTTCCCCAGGATGCAATCTGCAACGATGCGTCCTTGGTATTTGGCGACATGCGTAAAGGGCATGATTCCGGTGACATCCCCCGCCGCCCAAAGGCCTTCAGCGGACCAGCAATGCTCGTCCACCTGCATGTACCCCTTGTCATCCAGGAGACCTCCGGCGCGAGGGATGCCCAACCCTTCGGTGCGCGGGGTCCGTCCCGTGGCGAAAACAACGGCGTCAACGGTGAGCTCGCTTCCGTCACCCAACGCCAGCACGCTTCTCCCGCCATCGGCCCGCCCGCTTGCAATCGAGCGGTTCATGCGCACGTTTACCCCGGCATCGCGCAAGTAGGTTTCGGCGAGCGCGGAGACCTCGGGTTCCTCGCGGCCCAGCAGGCGCTGGCTCCTGTTGAGCAGCGTGACGTCCACGCCGAATCCGGCCAGGAATGTCGCGGTTTCCAGCGCGACGGCGCTTCCGCCGACAATGGCCACCGATTGCGGCAGCTCCGCGAGCGTGTACACCTCACGGTTGCCCCATGCGGTGATTTGCTCGGACCCGGGGAAGGAGGGGAAGACCGGCGCGGTTCCGGTGGCGACGATGATGTGGTCGGCCAAGTATTCCCGGCCGTCAGCCTGGATGCGGCCCGGTCCCGCGATGCCTGCCCGCGCGCGGACCACCCGTGCGCCGCGCTGCCGGTAGCCTTCGGCCTGGACACTGTCATCCAGGTGCCTGACCATGTAGTCGCGGTAGTCCCGCACCTGCTGCCAGTTGAGCGCGAAGGGCAGGGTCCCGGCGGCGCGCCCGGCTTCGGCCCGAAGCTCCGGCCCCCGCAACACCGTCTTGGAGGGAACGCAGGCCCAGTAGGCGCATTCGCCCCCGATGAGTTCCGTTTCAAAAACCACAATCTTCTTGCCCGCGGTGATCAGCCTGTCGGCGGCAACCTCCCCGCCGGGGCCCATGCCGATGATGGCTACATCGAATATTTCCTGCACAAGACCACCCCTGCGTCCACAAATCCGCCATGCAATGCCTAGCCTTCAGCCTTGCACTTGCCCCGGCGAACAGCCAGAGAACGGGGCTAAGCACTTTCCCCGCAGGCGTCGTGGATCTTGATGATTCGCCATCTTCCGGTCCCGACCTGGCGGGAGACCTCAAAGGTACGTAGGGGGCCAACCCCGGCGAGCCTGACTTGCAGCCGCCAGACCTCGTAGTCGACAAGCCCCGGGCCGCGTCCGCGTTCGGCCCGCAATTCCTCTTTCCACCAGTTGCGTCGCTGGAACCAACGCACCGGCTCGGCGGCCAGCTTATATTCCCGCCCTTGCCAACGCATGCGGATCGGAACCCCCGCCAGTGTGCAGTCGACCTCGATCGACTGGGTAAAAATTCCCACGCCCCCACCTCTCACTCGCCCCACACCCACCAAACGGCGCCGCCCCCGGGCCCGTTCGGCACCAAGGAAGCAGCGCCGCACGGGATCCAATGGCGCACTCAACCATTTTATTAGAAACTATGTTCTATACAAGGCGAGGCTAGAACACATCTACGACAAATTACGTCCTGAAGTCTACTTTTCGGCAATCCCAAGGGCATAGACTCGTGCCCATGACTCCAGTACCAGCACCCGCGATCACCGCCTTGACCCTGGGCGTGCGCAACGTTGAGCGCTCACGCGACTTCTATGTCCAGGGTCTCGGCTTCCGCGAAATTTCACACATTCCCGGGGAAATCCTCTTCGTCCAGGCCGGCCATGGTCTCCTGCTTGCCCTGTGGAACGTCGCCTCAATGCCCGGAGAGTACGGGGATGTGGGTCACGGGGTGCAGGCGCCCCCGATGTCCCTTGGCCACAACACCGGCAGCGTTGAAGAGGTCCACGACTTGTACGCAAAGGCCATGGCGGCGGGTGCCACTTCCGTCGGCATCCCGACGACCAGGGAATGGGGCGGGACCAGCGCCTGCGTGGCGGATCCAGACGGCTTCCGCTGGGACTTCGTCCACAACCCGGCCTTCGGCATCGGCGAAGACGGTTTCATCACCGGCGTCTGAACGCAGTCCCTCCCTCCGCGTCCCGCCGAAAGACGGTTTCAGCCATCATGCACATCTCGAATTTCCCCGTTCGCCGCATCACAGAACGCGAGCGAAACCCCGCGTCCCGCAACGAATGGCCGAACACCCTGCCTCCGGTCCGCCAACTCCTGGAACACGGGCTGGAGCTTGGTTCGGCCACGGTGCTGGTCGGTGAAAACGGCTCGGGCAAATCAACTCTGGTCGAGGCGATCGCGGTGAGCTACGGCCTGTCGCCCGAGGGCGGTTCCACCGGCGCGCAACACAGCACCAGGGTCACCGAGTCGGGGCTGGATGAGCACCTGCAGGTCATTCGCAACCCCGGAGCAAGCCGCCGCGGATATTTCCTGCGCGCGGAAACCATGCACGGCTTCTACACCTACCTGGAAAACAACCCCGGAATGCGGCCCGAGCCGCGCTTCCACGACATGAGCCACGGGGAATCGTTCCTGGAGCTCATCATCGACCGCTTTCGCGAGGGAGGGCTTTGGGTCCTCGACGAACCCGAATCGGCGCTGTCCTTCTCCGGCTGCCTGGCGCTCGTGGGCATCCTCAAGGACCTGATGGCCACGGGCGACTCCCAGGTCATCATGTCCACCCACTCGCCGTTGCTGGCGGCGCTGCCGGGAGCCGACATCTACGAGGTCGGGCCGTGGGGACTGCGGCACAGCGAATGGGACGACCTGGACCTGGTCACCAACTGGCGGTCCTTCATGAACATGCCCGGACGCTACCTGCGCCATCTCTAGGCGGGCAGTTTCAGGCACGCAAGGGAAGAGGCCCGTTCGACAGACCGGGCCTCTTCCCCTCATTCCACCTAGGAGACCGCGGCCGCGGCCGACCGAATCAGGTCTGCCACGACGTTGGGGCGCGATACGTAGATCGCATGGCTGCCGGATGTTTCCACGACGGTGGCTCCGATGCGCTCTGCCATGGAGGCCTGCGCGGCGGGCGGGATCATCCGGTCCTCGGTCACGTGGAGGTACCAGCTCGGCTTTGCGTGCCATGCCGCTTCGCTCACGTTCCCGCCCAGGGCTTCGAGGCCCCACGGCACCTGAGAGTCGGCCATGAACCTGGCCTCGTCGGCGGGCACGTCCCCGGCAAATGCCTCATGGAACTTCTCGCGGTCCAGGAAAAGGTACCCATCGACGGGCGGCAGGATCGGCGGCTGGGGCCCGTCCTGCGGGAAACCGGCGATGAGGGTGTTGACCGATTCCCCCTGGTCCGGCGCGAACGCGGTGACATACACGAGGGCAGCGACCTTTTCATGGGTCCCTGCCTCGGTGATCACCGCGCCACCGTAGGAGTGGCCGACGAGGACGACGGGGCCCTCCAAGCCGTCGATCAGTTGACGCGTCGTCGCCGAGTCGTCAGCCAGCGACTTCGTCGCGTTCTGTACAACGCGCACGTCGAAGCCGTCGCGCCGAAGCTCCTCATACACCGGCTTCCAGCCGGCTCCGTCGACGAAACCGCCGTGGACAAGGACTATGGTGGCACTCATGGTCTGTTCCTTTTGATTCGTTGGTGTTCGGGCAATGGGACTCCGGATGATTTCCGCACAGAGCAACCCGGGGGACCCGGGGCAACGCCCGGGTTCAACCATCCGGAAGGATTTTGCGCAGGATCCAGCGCACAAACCCCTTACCGGCCAGAGCCTGGGGATTCAGTCGTCTTCGTCCTCATCATCATCGAGGTCGGGATCGTAATCCGGCGGCACCGCTCCGCCCTCACTGCCCCACTTTGAACTTTGCACGTCGCTCACGGCACGCTCGTCGGTGTTGTGCGACAGGTGGTGAGGGTGCGGATGCCCGTGTTCCGGGTGCTCGGACGGATCCTTGGCTTCTTCGCTCATGTGGCCAACGCTAGACCTTTTCCGCGCCTTTGGGCAGACCCGGCAACCGCGCAAACCGTGCCAATTTGGCAAACCCGACACCAGCGGCGAAGTTCCGTCCGCTATGCCTGCCCGGGCGTCTGTTACGGTGGGTCCATGCACACAGATTCCCGATTTACGAGCCCCCGGCTGGGTACCAGCCGTGGGTACGTGCACGTGCGCTCGTAGCATTCGCTGTCTCCACTGCTGCCAACCGGGGGTGATTCCCATTTCCCCGCAGCTTTCCAGGAGACACCATGAACGCCTCGATTTACCTCACCCCCGACGAACTCCATGCCTCCCTCATGGTCCGCGACCTCAGCGATCCCGCACAGGGCGCCCACGCCATGCAAGACCTGTTGCAGGGCGTTGTGGATTCCCTGCAACAATCATGGAACTGCACCACCCGCACCCTCAGGAACCCGCCGATCGTGTCCGTCCGGGACAACTACGACAGCCTGCAGTACCAAGGAAACGACGTCACCCGGGCCCGCAGGTACACCAGGTACCTCAGCCCGACCACGATGCTGCGCAGCCACACCTCCGCCGAGTTGCCGCAGGCCCTGCGGTACTGCAAGGGGCGCACTGGCGTCGATGAGCTGCTTGCGGTTCCAGGGTTGGTGTATCGCCGCGATGTCGTGGACCGCACGCACGTGGGCGAACCGCACCAGGTGGACCTGTGGCGCATTCGCTCGACGCCACACACCACGGCCGAAGAGCTGCACGGGATGATCGGCACGCTTGTCGACGCGGTGCTTCCGGGGGCCGAGTGGAAAACCACTCCGGCGGTTCACCCCTACACCGTCAACGGCCGGCAGATCGACGTCCTGCACGAGGGCGAATGGCTGGAACTGGCCGAATGCGGGCAAATCCACCCGGAGGTGCTCCGCCGTGCGGGGTTGAATCCGGCGCAATGGTCGGGGCTGGCCTTGGGCATGGGCCTGGACCGGGCGCTGATGCTGCGCAAGCGCATTCCCGATATCCGATACCTGCGGGCAACCGGCGAGCGCGCAGCCGGCCAGATGCTGGATTTGTCTCCGTGGCGCCCCGTGTCCCAGCTTCCGTCGGCGCAACGCGACATCTCCGTGGTGATCGACGCCGGGGAGGACGAAGAAACGCTGGGCGACGCGGTGCGCCGGGCGCTTGGCAGCGATTCAGGGGTTGTCGAATCCGTCGAGCTTCTCTCACGCACAAGCAGCGACCAGCTTCCGGAGCCGGCGCGCCAACGGCTCGGCATCCGCGAGGGGCAGGACAATGCGCTGATGCGCATCACGATCCGGCCGCTGGAGCGCACGTTGACCTCGAGCCACGCCAACGAGCTGCGAAACCGCATCTACAGGGCCGTGCACCAGGGTCCGCACCAGGAAATCATCTGAGCACCCGTGCGGCCGGAAGACCACGGTTGAAGGTTTAGGACAGCCGGAGTCCGGGTTCCCGCGCACGGGACCCGGACTGCTCTGGCGCCGTCACATGCGGGCAAACCTCGACTTCGCAATTTGATAGAGTCCGTAGCAAACCAGGCCAACGCCGATCGGGGTGAGCAGGTACACCCCGTAGGGTTGCTCCCGCACCGCCCTGAGGGCGCCGTCCAACCCGGTGGATTCTTCCGGGCGGGCCTGCAAGGTGGTGACGACGAACAGCAATCCGACCAGGAACAGCGCGATGCCTTTCGCCACATAGCCCACCACGCCAAGAACGGTGACTGCCAAACGAAGGGTCCTTGACGTCGGCATGTTCAGCTGCTTGGTGAAGGAAAGCAGCATTCCCCTGGCCACAAAGACAATGCCGACGATCGCGATGACGGCACCCACCGCCACCAGCAGCTGCGGGCCGAGCGGAGCCTTCATGATCTGGACCGACGCATCACTCGTCGTCTTCCCGCTGTTCTTGCCTTGGCCCGCCGCGAAGGAGGCAAACGTCAAGGCCAGCGCCAGGAAAACGATCCCCTGGCCTCCGGCGGAAAGCTTCTTCCCCAGCTTCGCCTTCGTCTTCATCCTCCGGTATCCGAAGACCACCTCACTGAGCTGCCACAGGGCCAACGCCACGCACGCAGCTGTCCCAAGCCAAAGCAATATGTACCCAGCCGGCTGCGTGGCGAGCTCACCCATGGCTCCGCTCTGATCCGCTTTCGGGGCTTTCCCGAAGGCCAGCTGGATGGCGATGGCCCCGATCAAGACGTGCAGGATCCCGCTCACGGTGAAGCCGGTTCTGGCGGCCACCACAAAAGCCCGGGAGTTCGAGGCGTCCTCGACCGCTTCCGCTGCGTCCTTCATGTCCTTTTTGATGACCGTGCCTTTCCTTTGGCTGCACACATTCGAGGGGATACACGTCCAAGGAATACATCATCCCAGGGGCTGCTGACCATGCTCGGCGCAACACCGTCATTTGCCTCCCGGCACGCGGAGGCCCTCGGCGGCCTACAGGAACGCGGCAAGCAGCATGGTCAGCGCCAGGCCCACGACGGAAATCAGGGTTTCCATCACCGACCCCACGTTTTGATCGTTTCCCAGACACTCATGCCGAGGCACTCCTTGACCAGCCAGAAACCAGCGTCGTTGACATGGGAAAAGAACCAGGGACCCGGCACCGACCGCGAGCACCGCCAGGGCCAGCTGCGCCGGCGGAAGGGATCCCGGGGTCGGTTGCCCTAGGTGAGGTTCTCGTGGAGGCAGAGGATGTTGCCGTCGGGGTCCTTGAACCAGGCCGCCTTTTCGGACCCCAGGACGCAAACATGGTCGACGGTCTTCAGGTCCGGCAGGTCGTATTCCTCGAAGACAACGCCCTTGGCGCCGAGTTCGGTGATGACACCGGCGATGTCGCGGACTTCGAAGCTTGCGGTGGTGTGCGGAGAGGGTTTTGCGTCCGGGTCGCTCAGGAGGGCAAGCGCCCCCGACCCTGCCAGGGTGAAGACCATGTTGCCGTCCGTGGCCTGTCCCTGGAATGGAAGCCCCAGAGTGTCTTCGTAAAAATGCCGCGACCTCTCGCCGTCGGTCACTGGAATGATGGTGGTTAACGGGCTGCTTGAGAGGGACATGGGATGCCGTCCTCGATAGGGAGTGGAACCCTCCCATTTTACTTCCGGTGCCATCGGCAGGAGCCTTTCAACGCCACCCAACGCGACCTAGACTGGGTGCGAACTCCCATGCCGGAAGGAGCAACCACCATGAGCATTCCGCAGCCTCCGGAACGCCCTTACCCGCCGGCGGAACCCAGCAGGGTGCCGCCGATCCATCCCGATCCCACGCACGAACCTCCGACCGAGCCGGAACCCATACCGATGCCACCGGATCCCGGGCCCATGCCGCCGGACCCCACCACGCCATTCCCTCCGGGCCAACCGGACCCAACCGAACCCTACCCACCCATCAGGTAGGAGCAATCGGGAACAAACACGTTCGAGGGCACTCCGCGTTCTTCGCGAAGTGCCCTCGACGGTGGTTGGCAGAATGCTGCGCGGTCCTAGTTTGCGCGCTGGTTCACCCGGATCATGTTGCCCGACGGGTCGCGGAACGCGCAGTCGCGCGGACCCCACGGCTGGTCGATGGGTTCCTGGAGGATCTCGGCCCCGGTGGCGCGGACCCGCTCAAAGAGTCCGTCGAGGTCGCTGGTGCTGAAGACCGTCATCGGAAGCACGCCCTTGGTGAGTAGTTCCTGGATGGCGTTCCCGTCGGCCTCCGAGCGGCCCGCATGCGGGTCCGAAAGCACGATGCCCAACCCCGGTTGCGCATCCGAGCCAAGCGTGACCCAGCGGTGTTCGCCCGAGGTCACGTCGTTCTCCACCTTCAGGCCCAGGCCGTCGCGGTAGAACGGGATGGCTTCGTCGACGTCGTTGACGGTGATGTGCGAGTAGTTCAATGAAATATCCATGCACACCACGCTACGGCCGGGGTGGCCGGCACGCTTCTTGGATCCTGCTCGAAACCGGCGAGCGCGGCCGGCATGAATGGTTCGCGGCGCTCGCCGGTCCCCGCCGGCTGCGGGCTAGTACCTGGACGTATTGGTGTTCTTGGGCCTGGTCACGGATTTGGCGATGCAGGCCGGCATGGCTTCGACCGCGGAGTGTTCCCGGTTCCGGTACCCGCTGGGGCTCTCTCCGGTGATCTGGGTGAAACTGCTGCTGAAGGACCCAAGCGAGGTACACCCGACCGCCATGCAGGCATCGGTGACGCTCATCCCGGAGCGCAACAGGGCCATGGAGCGCTCGATGCGCCTGGTCATCAGGTAGGCATAGGGACTCAACCCGTATGCGGCCTTGAACTGCCGGGAGAAGTGCGCCGTGGACATCAGCGCCTTGGCTGCCATGGTGGGCACGTCGAGGGGTTTGGCGTACTCGCGGTCGATCATGTCCTTGGCCCGACGCAGGGCTGTGAGCGTTTCTAGCTCGTACGGCTTCATGACATCGAGATTAGCAGTGCAGGGGCCCTTGACCACCGATTTGTTCCTCGGACCGAAGTAGTGCGGACATGCAGAGGTCGGGCCCGGCCGGGTAAGGGCGGGACCCGACCTCGAGCCATGTCGGCGGTCTGGCGCGAGCCGGCTATCCGGTCTTGCCTGACAGGGCGACAAGCACGCCAGCGACTGCGAAGTATTTGTTGCTGCCCAGATCGCGGATGGTCTTGATGCCCATGCCGGCGAGGATTTCGTCGTGCTTCTCGGTGAGCCCGGCAAGGGCCGAAGGCGGTGCGGCGAGGACTTCTTCCAGGGTCGCATTTTCGAGGGCCTTATCGAGGGCCTTGCCCAATTCAACGGAAACAGCCATGTTAATTTCCTTTCATCGATACGGAACAACATCACCCGCCACGGCACCGGCGGCAGCCGGGCCAGCGCGCAAGGACGCGGGATCGTTTCCCCCTCATCCTGAGGGTTACCCTATCGCAGTGCCATAAACAAAGAAATCACTTGCCAGACTCCAATTAGCATCCACATTCGGCACCTACAAAGCGATCAACAAGGTGGGGCAGGCCGGGCTTTCAGCACCCCCTGGAGCCAACGAGAGAGACCGCCCCAAGCTCCGGTGCCGGGGTGGGCAGGCACCACTGCAGGAGCGCGCCGTTGCCGGCTGCCTATCTAGAACAGCCCCGAATGCGGCTCGGTGAGTTCCGGGCCGTTGTTGCGGACGTTGCCCACCTCGGCACCGACCTCACGCAACTTCCAGCCGGCTGCAACATCGTAGGCCCCGGCGCGCACCATCGCCACAAGCGCTTCCGCATCCTTGTTGGTCGGGTCCAGCCACTCAGCCATGGAGTCCTTCGACATTGGAATCGGCAACCGGTCGTGCAGGCCATGCAGGTCTTGCAAGACCGGGACACTGGAGTCGGGTGCGAGCGAGGGACAGGTGAGGATCGAGGTGGAGAGCAGCCATTGGTCGGGATCGCCGTCTTCCTTGGACGGATCCTTCCACCATTCGTACAGTCCTGCAAAGAAGATCAGTGAGTCGTCTTCCGGGTGCACATAGAACGGGCGCTTCTTGCCCTTCGGGGTCTCGGCGGCCAACCATTCGTAGTAGCCCTCGGCAGGAACGGCGCAACGGCGCGCCTTGATCGCAGCACGGAACGTGGGCTTCTCGATGACGGTCTCGCTGCGGGCGTTGAACGCCCGCACGCCCACGGCCGGGTCCTTGGCCCAGCCGGGTACCAGACCCCACTTGGCAACATGCACCTGGCGATGAACCTGCTCGTCAATCAGTCGTTCCAGGACGACGGGCACGTCGGTGGTCGGGGCGATGTTCCATGACTGGCGCAACTCAAGGTTCGCATCGGCCTCGGCTTCTGCCTCCGCCACCAGGTCACCGATGGCCTTGGCCATAACGTAGCGTCCACACATGAAATAAGACTCTCATGTCCGTGGTTATATGAAGTATGACCGAAACAGAAAAACTTGCCCCATACGTTCCCGAAGCCGGATCCGTCACGATGTTCACCACCTCGTGGTGCGGATACTGCCGTAACCTCAAGCGCCTCATGGACGCCAAGGGCATCGGCTACACCGAGGTCAACATCGAAGAAGTAGAGGGCACCGCCGAGCTCGTTGAACTCTTCAACGGTGGCAACCAGACCGTGCCGACGCTGATCTTCGCCGATGGCACCGCCGCAACAAACCCACGCATCGAGGAAGTTCTCGAGCGCGCCTAGTCATCCTGTGCTTGGATGGAAGGGTGCCATAAGCCGGTCACGGCGAATGGCACCCTTCCTCGTTAAGTCTTAGGGGTGGCGCATCGGTGCGCCCACCCATGAATGGAGTGTCATGTCCCAGAAGGTCCAGGCCGTCATCGTCCGTGCCAAGGATGCACCGGTCGAAACCGTCACCATCGTCATTCCGGACCCGGGTCCGGGCGAGGCAGTGGTCGACATCCTCACCTGCGGCGTCTGCCACACCGACCTGCACTACAAGCTCGGCGGCATCGGCAACGACTACCCGTACCTGCTGGGCCACGAGGCCACCGGCGTGGTTTCCAAGATCGGCGAGGGCGTGGACAACGTCGCCATCGGCGACCGGGTCATCCTGAACTGGCGCGCGGTCTGCGGCCAGTGCCGCGCCTGTGCCAAGGGCCAGGCCCAGTACTGCTTCAACACCGCAAACGCCACCCAGAAGATGACCCTCGAGGACGGCACCGAGCTCTCCCCCGCCCTGGGCATCGGCGCGTTCGCTGAAAAGACCCTGGTCGCCGCCGGGCAGTGCACCAAGGTCGACGAGGACGTCGACCCCGCCGCCGTGGGCCTGCTGGGCTGCGGCGTCATGGCCGGCATCGGCGCCGCCATGAACACCGGCGAGGTCAAGCGCGGCGAATCCGTGGCCGTCATCGGCTGCGGCGGCGTGGGCATCGCGGCGATCGCCGGCGCCCAGCTGGCCGGCGCCACCACCATCGTCGCCGTGGACATCGACGACGACAAGCTCGCCATGGCCACCAAGATGGGCGCCACCCACACCGTGAACTCCAAGACCTCCGACGCCGTCGAGGGCATCAAGGCCGTCACCGGCGGCTTCGGCGCAGACGTCGTCATCGAGGCCGTGGGCCGCCCCGAGACCTACAAGCAGGCGTTCTACGCCCGCGACCTCGCCGGCCGCGTGGTGCTGGTGGGCGTGCCGACCCCGGAGATGAAGCTGGAGCTGCCGCTGCTGGACGTCTTCGGCCACGGCGGATCGCTGAAGTCCTCCTGGTACGGCGACTGCCTGCCGAGCCGCGACTTCCCGATGCTCGTCGAGCAGTACAAGCTCGGCCGCCTGGACCTTGACGCGTTCGTCTCCGAGCGCATCTCCCTGGGCGACGTCGAGGCCGCGTTCACCAAGATGGGCGAGGGCAAGGTCCTGCGCTCGGTGGTGGAACTCTAATGCCGGCACAGATCCAGAACATCGTCACCTCAGGCACGTTCTCGCTGGACGGCGGAACCTGGGACGTCGACAACAACGTGTGGATCGTCGGGGACGACTCGGAGGTCTTCGTGATCGACCCGGCGCATGAGCCGGCCAAGATCCGCGCGGCCGTCGGGGACCGCACCGTCAAGGCGGTGCTGCTCACCCACGGGCACGACGACCACATCCGCTACGCCCGCGAGTTCGCCGACCTGGTCGACGCGCCGGTCCACCTGAATCCGGCCGACGCGATGCTTTGGGAAGCGATCTTCCCGGGCACCTCCGCGGATGGCGACATCTCCGACGGGGACACCTTCGAGGTTGCCGGCACCACCTTGGTCGCCCTGCACACCCCGGGCCACTCGCCGGGTTCGACCTGCTTCTACGTCGAGTCGCTGGGAACATTGTTCTCCGGCGACACGCTGTTCAACGGCGGACCGGGAGCCACCGGGCGCAGCTACTCGAGCTTCGAGACGATCATCGACTCGATCCGCGAGCGCCTGCTGGTCCTGCCGGCGGAAACGGTCGTGAACACCGGCCACGGGGATGCCACCAGCATCGGCGCCGAGGCGCCGAACCTTGACGAGTGGATCAAGCGCGGCCACTAGCCGTGAACACCTGACGGTTGTGGCCGGCGAGGATGAGACCTCGCCGGCCACGCCACGTCGAACCCGCGGCCATTCATCGCCGGGACAGCGGTGAAGTCGCATATTTGACAGGCGCCGTTCGGGAACGAAGAACGCAGGCTTTCCGGTGTTCGGCTTTAGAGCCCTGGATTGATTCCTGCTTCGACCCGCGCCAGCACCTCACGGTAGTCCAGCTGGACCAGCCCGGTCTGGTCGATCTCGTCCCAGCTTCGCGGCGTGGCAACCATCGGGAGCATCCTGCCTCGCAAGGAGTACGGGACAACCGTCGTTTTTCCTGGCCAGTTCTGGCTCCAATCGATAAACACCTTCCCGCGACGCAGTTCCTTGCCCATCCGGCTGACCACCATCTCCGGGTGATCGTGTTCGATCGACAACGCGAGTTCATGGGCCCGGTCTGCGACCTCCTCCGAGGTCTTTTGTCCATCAAGCCGGGAGTACACGTGTATTCCCTTGCTTCCACTGGTAACGGGAAGCGAATCGAAACCCATTTGGGACAGCAAGTCCCGGACAAGGAGCGCCACTGCGGCGCATTCCGACAATCCTGTTCCCTCCCCCGGATCCAGGTCCAGCACCAGCCGGTCGGGGTGTTGGGGAGCACCGCTGGGGTCAAACTTCCATTGTGGAACGTGGATCTCGAGGGTCGCTGTCTGCGCCATCCAGACCAAGGTCCGCGCGTCGTTGACAAGGGGATAGATATTGTCGTGATCCTTGTGATGCACTCTTTGACGCAGTATCCACTCCGGGGTAGCGGCATCAAGATTTTTCTGGAAGAAGCTCTCGCCGGGGCAGGCTTCCGTCCCCACTCCGTCCACCCATCGCTTGCGGGTTGCGGGCCTGTCCATTGCCCACGGAACCATCACGGGTGCAATTTGCAGGTAGTACATGGCCACGTCCAGCTTGGTGGTACCGGATTTCGGATAGAGAATTTTCCCGGGGCTGGTGAGCCGGACCGTTGCACCATCAACATCCAATTCCTGCGCGCTCATAGTGGGCCCGGGCAATAGCAACGGACCGAACTCTCGCCGCCGTTGCCACGGGCCGCGATACTCCCTGGACAGCACGCAAGCGAACTGCCTGTTTGGAGGACGATTCCCAGCGACCGTCCGCGACCTCGACCGTGATCAACCGTGGTTCCTGGCGCTACTCCGTCATTCATTCGACTTCCCTTTTCCTCATCATCCATCGACTCTCCATGCTGGTGCAGGCACCACGCGATGCATAGAGCCGAACGGCCTGAAGGTTCACCCGACGTAATCATCGATGTCCAGGTCAGGCAGATAACGGCGTATTTGCGCCCTATGCTCAGAGCTGTTCCGGGGCTACGCTGTCGATCATGTTACTGGTCTGGACGCGTGTCCCCATCTATGGTTCCTCCACTGAGCGGTACACGGCATTTGTTCCTTGGAGAGATGCTTGACCACGCACTTTGAACGTTACGCCGAGGTCGCTGAGATCCTCGTACGGCATGGTTTCGGTTCGTTGATGACCGTCCTGGGTCTTGAGCGCCTGCAATCGGGTCCCAGGCTTCGCGTGTCCGGACCGCTCGGGAATCCCGATCGGCTGGTTCTGGCCTTGGAAGAGCTGGGCCCCACCTTCATCAAGCTTGGACAGGCACTTTCGACGCGGCCTGACGTTCTTCCCCAGGCATACCTCACCGCACTGTCCAGGCTTCAGGACGGTGCGCCACCCGTCCCAACGGATGTTGTTCGTTCCCTGATCGAGCAGGAATTGGGCGCATCCCCCGATGAAGTTTTTGCCGATTTCAGTGATACCCCCTTGGCCAGCGCGTCCATAGGCCAAGCCCACGCGGCGACGTTGCACGACGGCACTGCTGTCGTCGTCAAAGTTCGCAGGCCCGGTGTTGTCGCACAGGTCCAAGAGGATCTGGAGATCCTGCAGAACTTGGCCCACCAAGCGAGCCGCAGTTGGCCGGCTGCTGCGGATTACAACATCGAAGCAATAGCGGCAGTCTTTGCAACAACGCTACGGGCCGAATTGAACTACCTCAACGAAGGCCGAAATGCGGAAAAATTTGCAAGCAATTTTGCCGACGACGCAAGCATCCACATTCCGAAGATCTACTGGGAAACGACGACTTCCCGTGTTTTGACCATCGAACGAATCTACGGGATGAAGATCGATGGCGCAGAGGTCCGCGCCATGCCTCTGGCTGCCAAGGACGAGCTCGCTCACCGTGCCACCCGAGCGATTGCCAAGATGATCTTCGATGATGGGTTCTTCCATGCAGACCCCCACCCCGGAAATCTGTTTGTTGAATCCACGGGGTGCATCGGCTTGATCGATTTTGGAATGGTCGGTGAGGTGAACGACCGTTTTCGGGACCATCTGGCAAAGCTCCTATTCGCTTTCAGCAGGAACGACCCGGACCGGATCGCCCGAGCTCTTTTGAAACTGTCGGTCAACAGGACCAGCGCACACCGTGAACTACTCGTGCGGGACATTGCACATTTCATTGAGCAATACCAAGGTCGGCTCCTTGGTGAAATACAGCTAACGTCCCTTGTTAGCGAACTACTGGCCATTCTGCGCACCCACCACCTTCAACTGCCAAGTGAAATGGCGATGCTGGCAAAGATGGTGCTAATGACCGAAGGCATGGGCGTTCGCCTCAATCCTGAATTCAACCTTGGTGAGGTGCTCAAGCCGTACGCCAGCAGGCTGGCCGTTGAACGGCTCGACCCGCGCAGGCTCCCTGGAATGCTCAAGCAGATGGGATTGGATGCTGCAGACCTTGGATCCGATCTGCCCGAGTTGTTGGAGCGTGCGCTTCGCAACCTCGACGACGGACCCGAAGTCCGTCTCCGTTCCGATGACCTCCTGCCGCTCGTTGCCCGGGCAGAACGCATCGGCAATCGTCTTGTGGCCGGCATCGTTCTTGCCGCGTTCATCCGTGGAATCGGAGATCTGACAGCGGCCGACAGTGAACGTTTACGTTCGTGGCAAGGCAAGCTGCTTGCGGGCGGAATCGGCGCTATGGGCGCCATGGGTGGTTATCTGGCGTGGACCTCCCGGCCAAATACACGTCGCCTTCGGCCCTAGGAATGCAGTTCCGTCTCCGACACTTACATGCGGAAGCGATCAAGTTGCAAGCCAACGAAACCATCCGGAAAGATAAACCACACCAGAGCGTCGTCATCGTGGGACCTGGCAGCCGACCAAGAAGAAACGTTTCAAACGGCCCGTGACACTTTCCACTTGAAACCGGCTGGTCCCAAAAGACGACCGCCGGCCGACCAACACAGGCAGACGGCGCAATACTGATTGGCCGACGCGCATGCGCACCCCCGACGGGTCAGCAATGGCGACGCCTGGCCAAGGCGAAGGCGTTGAGAGCCCTATCATCTTTGCGCGGCTCGCACACAACGCCCTCCATCGGAAGCATGCCCGGCCTCGCGGGATTCGACTTCGCCAGGTCGTTGGAATGATTCGCGAAACAGGACTTAAGGCTCTAACCAGATCAAGTGGTAAAACGTAGCCTCGTGAACACCAGCGATATCAGCGCCGCGGAAGAAATCTCGATCACTCAAGGATTACAGCCACATCAGGCAACAGGCAGGAAACCCTTGCTCTTCATGCAATGCGTTGACCAGCAGGAAATCCTGCACACGTGTCCGACCGGAGGCAACCAAGATCGTTCTTTGACAGAGTTACGTAGCTCGAAAATGTGCCCAACCCAGAACCCTCACGCATTGTGCTGCCTAGGCCATCGCTCCGATCGGGCATCCTTGCCATCTTCGTCCCCAACGAGCATAAGACCTTGGCATGTTGCACGGACACTGGCTAGCCCCCGGGTCGCTTTCCCGCATGACGAATACAGCCGTCACAGACATTGTATTTCTGGCCCGCCCCCTGAGCGTCTCGGCTATAGAACCATTGGAAGGACCAGCATGAAAGCCCTGATCTACAAAGGACCTGGTGAGAAGTCATGGTCAGATGTTCCCAATCCACAACTTATCAATCCCGGTGATGCGATAGTGCGGGTGGAAACCACCACCATCTGCGGCACCGACCTGCACATTCTCAAGGGCGACGTCCCAGCCGTGCAGCCGGGACGGATCTTGGGCCACGAAGGCGTCGGAACCGTCGCGGAAGTGGGTACAAGCGTCCGTGACTTGGCGGCGGGCGATCGCGTCTTGATCTCATGCATCAAATCATGCGGCCATTGTCCCAACTGCCGCTCGGGCCTGTATTCACACTGCCTTGGCGACGAAGGCCAATCGGGCATCGGCTGGGTGCTTGGCCACCTGATTGACGGCACCCAGGCCGAATTCGTTCGGGTGCCGTACGCGGACAACTCGCTGTATAAACTACCCGACGGAGTCAGCGACACCGAGGCTGTCATGCTCTCCGACATTCTGCCGACGGGCTTCGAGATCGGTGTTCTGTCAGGCGGGGTCAAGCCCGGCGATGTCGTGGCAGTCATCGGCGCCGGTCCGGTGGGACTGGCGGCGATCGCCACCGCTGGGCTCTGCGGCGCGGGAACAATTGTGGCCATCGACCGCGATAAAAACAGGCTCCGGCAAGCCAGGGAATTCGGCGCAACGAACATTGTCGACTCTTCGGCGGTCGACTGGCGCCAAAAGGTCCTGGACCTCACCGACGGGGCAGGCGTCGAGGTGGCCATCGAGGCCGTCGGCCTGCCCGAAACCTTCACCATGGCCATCGACCTCGCCCGTCCCGGCGGCCGCATCGCAAATATCGGCGTCCACGGCAAGAGCGTCGACTTGGCGCTCCAGGACCTATGGATCCGAAACATCAGTATCAGCATGGGTTTGGTCAATACCAACACCACTCCCATGTTGCTCAAGCTCGTGGCACAGCACAAGATCCCCGCAGCCAAGTTCGCAACGCACACCTTCACGTTCGACCAGATGCTTGACGCGTACGACACCTTTGCCCGAGCAACGGAGACGAAGGCACTTAAAGTCATTATCACGCACCAACCAACCCAGCCCTGAAAGGCATAAACATCATGGAACAGATCACCATCATTGGCAACGGGCATATGGCCCGTTCCATCGCCGTCCGCATGATCAAGGGCCGGCATTCCGTATTGATCCTGGGCCGCAACGAAGGCAAGACCCGGGATCTCGTTGAGTTCCTCGGCGCCGGAGCCCACGGCGGCAGCGAGGGCTCCTCCCTCGAGGGCGATCTCGTGTTCCTGGCAGTCCCCTTTGAAGAGGGCAAGAAAGCTGTGTCGGCCTACGGCGATGCACTCGCAGGCAAGGTCGTCGTGGACATCAGCAATCCCGTGGACTTGGCCTCTTTCGACCGACTTTTGGTCCCCGAGGGCACGTCGGCCGCGGAATCGATCGCGTTGCTTGCGGGCCCGACCACCAGCGTTGTCAAGGCCTTCAACACCTGTCTGGCCAAGCCGCTGGAAGCAGGGTCCGTGGCAGGACTCCCCTTGGACGTCTTCATTGCCGGCGACTCCGAGAACGCCAAGGCCAAGGTGAGCGCGGTCGTGGCCAACTCAGGCCTCCGCCCGATCGACGTCGGGCCGCTCAGGCGGGCACGCCAACTTGAAGCCATGATGCTCTTGGTCATGGGTCTTCAGGTCAACCCCGAACACGAGAACTTCAACTGGGACACCTCGCTCAAGATACTGCCCTAGGAAGACAATGGCTCCGACACCCGAATGCTCCGGTCGCGTCATTGCCGGCATCGACGGATCCGAGCACTCCACACACATCATGAAAACTGCCGCAGAGATCGCGGCAGCGCTGAAGCTTCGCCTGCACATCATCTGCTGTTGGAACGAGTCGGGCGTTTACTTTGCCGCGGAAATTCCAGACGACGGGTTCCGGGAGGCAGACATCTTGGAGAGCGAAGCCGGACGCCGGGTCGAGCACGCGCTCGACAGGGCGTTCGGCATGGAACGGCCCACCAGGATGAGTATCGAACTGAGGCGCGGCAACCCCGCGAAGATCCTCGTCGAGGAAAGCACCAACGCGCGAATGCTGGTCCTGGGACGGCGCGGCGGGGGCGGCTTCCTTGGTCTGCGGATCGGTTCGGTTGCCGCTGCCTGTGCAGCACATGCCCACTGTCCGGTTCTCGTTGTCAACGAAAACGCATAGAGGGCGCCTGGCCGGGGCTTCACGAGACATCCCGGCGGCCTTCCAATGGGGTTTTTTGCCCACCACGGCCGACGGCCAACACCTGCGGACCCGTCTAAACCAACACTGCCTGGTTCAGACGGGTCCGTTCCAGTGCTTCGCCGGAACTCAGCTCGGGTTTCGAAGATTCACGGATTCCAGGTGCTCGGGCACCCGGGCACGCCAACCCAGCTCGTGTTTGATGCGCAATCGCAACGTGTCCGACGCCTCCGGTTCGCCGTGGGTGATGTATGTCATCCGCGGGGCCGTGGGAGCTTCCTTCATCCAGCCTATCAATGTGTCCGCATCCGCGTGGGCGGAGAATCCATCTATTGAGACGACCTCGGCCCTGATCTGCACATATTCGCCATAGATCTTCAGTGTCCGCTGCCCGCTCTCCAGTGCGGACCCGCGCGTCCCACCCGCCTGGTAGCCAGCAAGCACTATCGCGTTCTTCGGGTCCTCCCCGTAGGCGGAGAGGTGGTGAAGAATCCTTCCGCCGGAAAGCATCCCACTTGCGGAAATGATGATCATGGGGCCGCCTCGCAAGTTCAGCAACTTGGACTCGTCCGCCGTCCGTGTTAGCGTCGCCAGCCCGTACATCGCAGCGAAATCCTTGTCGCTAAGCCGGTGTTCCTCCCTGTGTTGTTGATAGATCAGGGAGGCGTCGATGGCCATGGGGCTGTTCAGGAAGACCGGCACCGCCGGTATCTTGCCTTTGGCCAGCAACCGCGACAGAGACAGAAGGATCGACTCGGCGCGACCCACGGCAAATGCCGCGATGAGGACGACTCCGCCGCGTTTGGCGACCCGCGTGACCAGATTTCCCAGTTCCTCGCCGGGATCCTCCGGAGAATGGTTTCGGTTCCCATAGGTCGACTCGGTCACCAACACGTCGACCGATTCCAGACCACGCGGTGGATTCATCAGCGGATCATCCGGCCGGCCGAGGTCTCCGGTGAAGTGAATGCCGATGCCACCGACGCCGAGGTGGATTTGGGAGGCCCCCAGAATATGGCCGGCCGGGATCAATGTGACGTCGACGCCGTCTGCAACCTCGAATCGATCATCGAATTCATGGGTTCGGAAGCTCTTGAGCGATCGCGCCGCGTCTGCCGCCGTATAGAGAGGCAGGGGCGGATGGTGAATGGACGAGCCCTTGTGAGCGGCGTACTGCGCCTCTTCTTCCAAAAGATGGCCGCTGTCAAGCAAAAGCAGGCTGCACAATTGTGCGGTGCCCTTGCTGGAATGGATGGGACCGGCAAAGCCGTCCCTGACCAAGGCAGGCAGATAGCCGGTGTGGTCAAGGTGGGCGTGGGTGATAACGACGGCGTCAATGGAAGCCGCCGGCACGGGCAGTGGAGTGCGATTACGATCGCGCAATTGCTTATATCCCTGGAAAAGGCCGCAGTCCACCAAGATCCTTTGCCCACCGGTGTCCAAAAGGTATTTCGAACCTGTCACGGTTCCCGTCCCGCCGAGAAACCTGAGGCTCGGGTGCTGATGCTTTGTCATGCCAGGCCTTCTTATCGTCGCAGTCGCTTGAGGGCATCCCCCGCGGAGCCGGACCGACGCCCAGGCCGGTATGCCTTCCTGGCTCCACTGGTGTTTGTCCGGCCCTCGCCCATTGAAATCTTCCGGCCCCTGAAACCTGCGGCAAACAGCAGTCGGCCCAAGGGCATGTTGTTGTCTCCAGTAAACGTTCCTCCAGCGCACACAGATAGGGCCCAAAGACCCCGTCGGGCCACCACCCATTGCGAATTCGGCATCTTCGGTCCATTCAGGAAACGACGAGACGCCGCGACCATGGTCGCGGCGAAACACCTTTGCAGCGCACGGCCGGGGTTCCCATGCCCATGTCATTTGTGGTTCCGCGGACTTAAGCTGTGGCATTGAGGACATTCCCCGGAGGAGGCACCATTGCACGGTCATGGCCGCCGCACAGGGACCGCTGGGTCCGACGCGGACAAGGCCAGCCAACGGGGCCAGATCCGCAGCAGGGACCTATCCGGCGCCTGCCTCAACGGCCTTCGAACGGCAGTGTTGCCCAGGACCAGGTCGCAAGGAACACTGCCACGCTTCGCCATGGCCCGAACCACTCGTACGCTCAAACAACAACCAGCGGAGGATGGGAACATGCTGATATTGGTGCTGAATTCCGGCTCCTCGTCGATCAAGTTCCAGTTGCACCGGTTCCGGGATTCGAACGCCCACGGGAAATCCGAGGTCCTGGCGGACGGCCTGGTTGAGAAGGCCGTCCGGGGCGGAGCCGGAACCGACGCATCCAACGCCCATGTCCCGTCCCTGGACCTAATCAACCGGCTCGTGCTCGCGGCCCTGGCGGGGCGGAAGATCGATGCCATCGGCCATCGGGTGGTTCACGGCGGAGAGCGATTCATCGCACCCACGGTGCTCACCGAAGAGACAATCGGGGAATTGGAGCGTTTGTCCCACCTTGCCCCGCTTCACAATCCCGACGACATCGGCGGGATCCGCGCCGCCGGCACCACTTGGCCCGGGATCCCCCAGGTGGCGGTCTTCGACACGGCCTTCCATAGGACGTTGCCCGAGTCGGCCTGGCGCTATGCCATCCCGGAAGACCTCTACAACAACTACGGGATCCGCCGTTACGGCTTTCACGGAACCTCAGTCGAGTTTGTCACCCGGGCGGCATCCCGTTTCCTCGGGCTCCCCCTTGGGCAGTTCGACGGCGTCGTCGCACATCTGGGCAACGGCGCATCGGTGACAGCCATCAAGGGGGGCCGCAGCATCGATACATCCATGGGGTTCACCCCGGTGGACGGATTGGTCATGGGTACGCGATGCGGGGACATCGATCCCTCGGTCGTGCTGTTCCTGCAGCGTCGGGGCCTGGACGCCGATGCCATCGAGGAGCTCCTGAACCTGCAGTCCGGGTTCCAGGCCCTGTGCGGCCTAAGCGACATGCGGTCCATCGAGGAAGCCGCTATTGCCGGCCAGGACAAGGCCCGGCTGGCCCTGGAGATTGCCGCCTACCGGCTCGCAAAATACATTGGCGGCTATCATGTGGCCGTCGGCGGCGCCAAGGCCCTGGTCTTCACCGCCGGCATCGGGGAAAACTCGCCCCGGTTCCGTTCCCTGGTTGTCGGAAAGCTGGCCCCGCTGGGAATCGCGCTCGACGATGCCGCCAACCTCAGCGCATCAAGGGAACCTCGCTGCATCAGCTCCATGGATTCCGCATTCCCGGTTCTCGTGGTCCCCACCGATGAAGCACGCGCGATCGCCGAAGCCACAGCCGCCCTCGTGCCGATGCCATAGGTCACGAGGAACGGGATCCTTCGCCGCCTCAAGCAGCACCCAAGTGCCCTCCCCGGGCACTTGGGTGCGCCGCGCCCGCGACGACTCGGTCCAGGCCAAGAACGGACGACGGCTCCTCATACGCTGCGCTCTCCCCGCCTTGGCGCTCGGGGCAGGTTACGAAGCCTGCTGGGGCACGGCCAGCCCGGAACCGCAACGTCACGGCCTGATTGGCCCGGCAACGCTGAACCGGGCAGCCCGGCGGTGGACATGGTGGGGGCGGCCGCGTTTGCGGACCGTCGGCGCCTGTTGGACGGGCCTGGAGAAGAACCAAACCTTGGCGCACTTGACCAAGACGAGATAGACCACAACCAGCACCAGCAAGGACAAGAAAAAGGCACGGGCAACGGATCGAAACCCAACACCGCCACCACCGGGGACAGCGGAAGGTAAATGCCCACCACGACAATTCCGATGGCCGCCCAAAGCAACTCGGCCGCGGGCTTGCTCCGCAGGAACGGCACCCGGCGGGTCCTGATCGCAAAGATGATCAGGGGTTGCGTGGCAATGGATTCAATGAACCAGCCTGCCCTTAACTCCCCCGGCGCCGCGTGGAACGCGAAGATCATCAGCCCGAAGGTCGCAAAGTCAAAGAGCGAACTGATGGGACCGAAAAGGAGCATGAAGCGCCGGATGAACGAAATATCCCAATGCGAGGGGGCAAGCAGTTGTTCCTTGTCCACCCGGTCCCCGGGGATGGCAAGTTGGCCGGTGTCGTAGAGCAAGTTGTTGAGCAGGATCGGTCCCGGCAACATGGGCAGGAAGCTCAAGACAACCGAAGCCGTCGCGGCGCTAAACATGTTTCCGAAGTTGCTTGAGGTTCTCATCAGCACGTACTTGATGGTGCTTGCAAAGATCCGCCGTCCTTCCCGAACGCCTTCGGCCAAGACACCCAGGTCCTTGTCCATCAAGACGATGTCGGCTGCGTCCTTGGCGACGTCCGTGGCGCTTTCAACGGTAATGCCGACGTCTGCATGGTGAAGTGCAAGCGCGTCGTTGACTCCGTCGCCCAGGAACGCGACGGCCCGGCCTTGTTGGCGCAGAAGCCTGATGAGCCGAGCCTTCTGCTCCGGGGACACCCGGGCAAAGATGCTCGAATCCCTGGCAGCCTCGCCGAGTTCCTGGTCAGTCATGGCATCCATCTGGACACCGGTCGGTGTCCCGCCCAGCGCCAGTCCCAGGTCCCTGCACACTTTTTCCGCGACCCGGGCGTTGTCCCCCGTGGCGATCTTTACGGCAATGCCCAAGTCCGCCAGATCGACAAGTGACTTTTTCGTGTTGTCCTTTGGCTTGTCTTCGACGACGGGAACCCGGCCAGGCGAAAACCGTGTTCGTCGGCGGGCCCGATCTCCGTCAGACCGGCGGCTGGACGGGTGGCCACCGCAACGACCCGCGCGCCTTGGTCGTATTGTTCATCCAGGCGGGCCTGTGCATCGCAGCGGAACCTCGACGCACAGTCGCATGACATCCTCCGGGGAGCCCTTGCTGACAATAATTTGGTTCCCGGCCGAGTCCGCAACCAGCATGCTGGTCATTCGACGCCGGTGGTCAAAGGGAACGATGTCCAGCCGTTTCCAGCCGCCCGGCGCAAAGTCCCGGGCCGGCCCCGAATCCCACAGTGCGGCGTCCAAGGCGTTCTGCCCCATGGTCGAGACAATGTCCTGTGAGAAGTCGACCTCCGTGGACAACAACCCCAGGACAAGAAGTTCCTCCGCCGGGATCGTCGAAAGCACCGGCAGCGCAGCCGTGAATCCGATGCGCCCATCGGTCAAGGTGCCGGTCTTGTCCGTCACCAGCACATCCATATCGCCCAGGTCCTCGATGCAGACCAGCCGCTTGACCAAGACATTTCGCTTGGCGAGCGCCCTGGCGCCAGCTGCCAGGCAAGTGCTCACCACTGCGGGCAACAGCTGGGGCGTGATGCCCACGGCTATGGCGAGGGAGAACACCAACGAGTCGATCAACGGTCGCCCCAGGAACAGGTTCGCAATGAAGGTGAGTGTCGTCAAGACGACTACCACCTGCAGGAGACGGTACGAGAATCGTTACAAGCCCAGCTGGAATTCGGTATGCGGCTGGTATTCGCCCAGCCCCATGGTGATCCGGCCGAATTCGGCCCGGCCGCCCGTGGCCACCACGCCACCGACGGGGGCGGGGTTCTTGTCCACCGACAGTGATTCCCCGGTGAGGATGCTTTCGTCACACAAGAGGTCATCGCAGGACAGCAGCCTGATGTTCGCGGGGATGACGGCGCCCAAGGCCAGCCGAACCACATCGCCGGGAACCAGGTCCACAACATCGATCCGACGCGCGGTTCCGTCCCGAAGAACCACAACGGTGTGCGTGACCCGTGAGTGGAGCGCCTCCGCGGCGCGTTCGGCCCGGAATTCGTTGCTGAAGCCCAAGCCGACACTGACCGTCAAGATGACGGCGATAACCAACGAGTTCGTCTTGTCCCCCAGAAACAGGGACAACCCGGCGGTGACAATCAAAAGAACCAGGATCGGGCTACGCAGCTGCCGCCACAGAACGAACCAAGGGCTGGTCTTGTGGGTTCTCAGCGCGTTGGGGCCAACCACGGCCAAGCGGCGCTCCGCCTCCCCGTCGCACAGGCCTTTTTCGCTGGACTTCAGATCCAGCAGCACCCGTTCCACGGTTTGCCGGGCAGCGCCATCCATCGAGAGCACCGAGGCGTCCGCTGTTTCAGGGCATGCCGACTGGACCATGGTTGGTTTCACGTCCCGCTCCCCCGGATTCCGGTACCGTCGTCGCGGAATGGACCACAAGGACCGGGCATGACGAATGCTCCGCGCAGGCCGAGCTGACGGACCCGAGCAACAAGCCGGCAAATCCTCCATGACCTCGCGATCCGACAACAAGCATGACGGCCGACTTGCCTTGCTCAATCAGGACCTGTGCGGCTTGTCCCTGGCAGCACCGGCCAACCAGGCCTTCGGGCATGCGCTCGCCGAAGGCCTCGGCGAGCGCGTCCGCCAGGATCTGCCGGGCATCGGTTTCGGGGTTCCATCCCGGAAGGGCATAGGCACCCCACGAGGTCTCGAAGTGCCATGCCGTGACGGCACGAATGACTGCATCAAGGGACGGCGCCAATTTGGCAGCCCATTTGAGGGCCATCACGGAACAGACGGAGCCGTCGACCCACCACCACGATTTGCGGACGCTCGCGGTCCTTCAGGTCCGCCATGGCATCAACCGTCTTTCGCTTATCCAAAGATTCAACGGAGTTTCCCCGCCGAAGAAAAACGCACAGAACCAGCCGTCCCTAAACATCCATGATTTGTGCCCTGTGGAGTGGCTGAACAGGGCACAAAGTCCCTAACCGTTCTGCTGGATTCATGCAACGGTTGAAACGGCGGAACGCCCATCCTTCGATTCGAAGATCCAGCCGACTGGGCAGGGATCCAACCACGTCCAAATGGAGCAACCCTTGAAGAACCGGTTCGATCGAAAGACTCCCCCGGTGCAGCAGGACAACGCGAGAACCGGCGACGCCGAAGGGCTCGAACTCCTGAACAGATACTGGGATGCGGCCAACTACCTGACGGTGGCGCAGATCTACCTGCAGGAAAATGTCCTGCTCCGCATCCCGCTGGCTGCGGAGCACATCAAACCGCGGCTGCTTGGACACTGGGGAACCAGCCCCGGGCTCTCCTTGATCTACGTCCATCTCAACCGGCTCATCCGCAGGTCCGGCGCTGAGGTCCTTTTCGTTGCGGGACCCGGTCACGGCGGCCCCGCCGTGATAGCAAATCTCTACCTGGAGGGGACCTATTCCGAAATCTATCCCGAGGTCAGCCAGGACCTGGCCGGGCTTCGGAACCTAGTCCGGCAGTTCTCCACCCCGGGCGGCATCCCCAGCCACGTGGGGCCGGCCACCCCGGGTTCCATCCACGAGGGCGGGGAGCTGGGCTATTCGCTGGCCCACGCCACGGGTGCCGCGATGGACAACCCTGAGCTCATCGTGGCCTGCGTGATCGGCGACGGCGAAGCCGAAACCGGACCGCTGGCGGGTGCGTGGAAGGCCCCTGCCTTCCTGAATCCGAGCCGTGACGGAGCCGTCCTACCGATTCTTCACCTCAACGGCTACAAGATTTCCGGCCCCACGGTCTTGGGCAGGCAGTCCGACGATCAGGTCGTGTCACTGCTGCGGGCACATGGCTGGGATCCGGTGGTTGTCGCCGGCGATGACCCGGCGCTGGTGCATGCCGACCTTGACAGGGAGCTCGGGAACGCGCACGCAAGGATCATCCGCATCCAGGAGCAGGCACGCCGAAACGGGACGACCGGGCCGGCATACTGGCCCACCGTCATCCTGCGTACCCCCAAGGGATGGACGGGTCCGGACTTTGTTGACGGTGTTCCGGTCGAAGGCACGTTCCGCTCCCACCAGGTCCCGTTGAGCAGCGTCCGTGAAAACCCCGCCCACCTGTCCCAACTGGAACAATGGCTGCGTTCCTACAAGCCCGAAACGCTCTTTGACGCTGACGGATGTCTGGTGCCAGAGCTTGCAGCCCTCGCCCCGCAGGGCAATTTGCGCATGGGCGCCGGCCGATGGGCCAACGGCGGCACCACGATGGATCCGCTGCCCCTGCGACCCCTGGAAAACTACGCCCTCGACGTCGGCACCCCGGGATCCACCAAGCACGAGACTACCCGGCCGCTGGGTGAAATGTTCCGGGACATCTACACGGACACTGCCCGGGACCCCCGTTTCAGGCTGTTCAGTCCCGATGAAACCAACAGCAACAGGTTGGGAGGCGTCTTCGAAGTGACCGACAGGTGCCTGATGACGCCGGCACGGGACGGCGACGACCATCTGTCTCCGGAGGGCCGAGTCATGGAGGTCCTCTCCGAGCACCTCTGCCAAGGCTGGCTTGAGGGCTATGTCCTCACCGGACGGCACGGGTTCTTTGCCACCTATGAGGCGTTTGCCATGGTGAGCGCCTCCATGACCGTCCAGCACGCGAAATGGCTCCAGCATTCCCGCGAGCTTCCCTGGCGGCAGCCCGTGTCGAGCCTGAACATCCTGCTTACCTCGACGTGTTGGCGCAACGACCACAATGGCTTCAGCCACCAGGGGCCCGGCCTGATCGACACCGTACTGTCCCTGTCCGGCTCGGTGGTTCGTGTCTACCTTCCACCGGACTCCAACACGCTGTTGGCAGTAGCCGAACATGTCCTGCTCGGCAAGAACCACCTCAACCTGGTGGTGGTGGACAAGCAATCGCACCCGCAGTACCTGAACCTTCAGGACGCCCGCCGGCATGCCGCGGCCGGCGCCTCGATCTGGCATTGGGCCGGAAACGACGACGCGCCAGGCGGCAGGAGCGCCACCGGGGGCGCGTTGTCCGTCACCGCATCCTCTACCACGACATCGGACGAGCCCGCAGCCGCGACCGCCACCGAACCGGACATCGTCATGGCCTGCGCCGGCGACGTTCCCACGGAGGAGACGTTGGCCGCGGCGTGGCTGCTTCAGCGCCATGTGCCGGACCTGCGGGTCCGTGTTGTCAACGTGATGGACGTGTTCGTGCTCCCTCCCCGCGACGCCCACCCCCACGGGCTCACCAACGTCGACTTCGAAAGGCTTTTCACCTCCGACCGCGAGGTGGTTGTGGCCTGGCACGGATATGCCCGCGCCTTCCACCAATTGCTGCACGGGAGAAGGCACCCGGGTCGGTTCCATGTCCGCGGCTACAACGAACAGGGAACCACCACCACGCCGTTCGACATGGTGGTGCTCAACCGCATGAGTCGTTACCACCTTGCGCTGGAGGCCCTGAACCGGGTCGGCGACAGCTTCGACGGTGGCACCGAGTTGGCGGAACATTGCCTGGCAATGCTCGCAAAACACCAAACCCACATCCACCTGCATCTGGAAGACATGCCGGAAATTCGCGACTGGGTCTGGTCTCCGCCCCGGGACGCCCGAAACTCGTCCTGAATGCAAGTAGGGTTCCACGCCTCGGTGGTGCGCGTGGCAGCGGGCGGTCCAGACCTAGGGCTTGCTGGTTTGCCTGTCGGGGCCGCAAGCTGAGCGCAAGCTTGGGGCAGAGCCTGACCACATCCCTGGCGGCCTCGACATCGTCGGGACCGATCGCTACGTTCGTTCTGTTCGCGCTCCGCACATGCCTGACCAGGGGTACCCCCAATCATCGCGATCAAACACCTCCGGCAAGACCTCGACGCAGAGCCCTCGCCCGTCGCACCGCGTCCAGTCGATGTGCAGTGTTTCCCTCATGGCGTCCTCCCGTTCATCCGTGTGCAGTCCCCCGCCAAGTGGGCCTTGACATCCCCGGAGAACACCTCCAGGGCACTGCCGACCAGCTGCAGCGTCCCATCGGGGTGGTGGCAGGCACCCCGGCCGCCGACCAGCCGGCCCAGCCGTTCCAGTTCGCCGGCAAGCCGCGGGTCGTGGTCGCCGCGGGCCATCGCACCCAGGACCTTGGCCATGGCCGGCAGGCCGAACATGCACGGGCCGCATTGCTTCGCCGATTGCCCGGCTCGTCGACGCTTGATGGCACACCGTGTTGCCATGGTCCAGCGTTCGAGAAGCGGGGCTTTCGACTCTTCATTTGTTCAGCCCATGCGCGGAGTCTTGAGTTGTTCAGTCATTCGGGACTTGCCTCAGCGATTGGACTCCTATGTAAGGTTTTGAGGAGAAGACCATGCCACTCTCTGACTACGAGCAGAAAGTATTACGATCCTTGGAAAAGGACCTGTCAACGCAGTTTCCCCTGCTTGAACAGAAGATGAAGCGCTCTGATGCGCGGTTCAGCCCAAGATTCATCGTGGGCGCCGGGGCACTCTGTGCAGTAGTCGCGCTGGTGTTCGTGATCGTTGGTCTGTACATCGGGTCCGTGCTGCTAAGCATCCTTGCGTTCGTGGCGATGGGCGCTGGATCCTATTTTGCGTCAAGGGCGTCCACTCTTGCCCGCCTTAGACGGCAGGTCCAACATGTCCAGCCGCCTTCCGCCTAGCACCGACGGCTCGACAAGCTTGTGGTCGCCACGAGGCATTCCTGAACGCGCCAATGCATTGGCTTGCACATATCGTTCTATCGCACTGGAACCACAGGAAACCGATGACGGCACCGGACGCTTTCGTACCATTTGCGTACCGTGTTGCGGGCTACCTCGAATGGAAGCACCGTCCAAGACATGAAAAAATTTGCGGCCGACGCGCCACCATGAACCAGTGGCAGTCCCGATGATCCGCACGGGTTGGTTCCCACCCAATCCGGGCCAGGCGAAGCCGTGATTTCTCGCCAAACCGGGTTCCATGCATGTCGGTCCTATCCCGCGGTTGCGCTCTCCAGTCCAGCTGCAAGCGGTGCCGTCCATTCAAAATGGGTCCCGTTTTCCTTGGAACTCTTCACAAAAAAAGTTCCGTTGAGATCCTGGGCGCGTGCCTTCATGTTGTCGAAGCCGTTCTGGCTCTTGAGCTTGCTGAAACCGCACCCGTCGTCGACAACCACTACAACAACCGTGCCATCGACCACGTCGACGCGAATGCTGATGTTCTCTGCCTTCGCATGACGAACCGCATTGCTCATGCCCTCGGACACGACGGCGAGGACATGGCCCTCCATCACGAACGGGACAAGCTCGTCGACGGCGCTTCCCACATGGAGGCTCGGTGCGAACGGCAAGGACATGGATAGCTTTCGAACTACCTGAATGATCCTCGTGCTGAGAAACTGGGCGGTTCTTGAAGGCACTTGGAGCGAGTAGATCGTCTCCCGCAGTTCAGTGATGGTTGAGTCGAGTTCGTTCGTTATGGCCTCGATGCGTTCGAGCGCCACGGGGTCGACCAAGAATCGTGCAAGGCTTTTGGTGCTGAGGCCGGCGGCAAACAACCGCTGAATAACGACATCGTGCAGGTCCTTGGCGATGCGGTCCCTATCCGTGAAAAGCGCAAATTGCTCTCGAAGCTTGTATGCGCGCATCAGTTCCAGAGCCAGCGCGGACTGGGAACCGTATTTCCCGGAAAGGGTGATTTCCGAGTCCGTATACGCCGGCACCCCCGGTCCACGCGCCAGAATCAGGAGATCTCGGCCGGCTTCACTTGAACCCAGTGCGATCAGGAGGGCGGGGCCGATCTCGGCTTTCTCCACGGTGCCCTGAAGATGCTCCGAGAGATTGAACGGCACAGGTTGCTGTTCGTCGAAGACCCTCTTGACCAGCCCCTCGCCTATCCGGAACGAACGGCGCAGGAACCCCGGCGCGAGGGCGCCGGCTCCCGCCGAGACGTGGATGATTCCGTCCTCGCCTGCACAGATTCCAACCAGGGCCAAAACGGAGGACGACGCCTCCAGTGCCTGGCGCGCGACAATCGTTTTCCCCGACTCCGCGTCCTCGGTTCTCTTGTCCATCATCTGCACGGCCACCTGCATGCTCGCTTCAATCCACTGTGTCCGCAAGCGGGCTTCGTCAAAAAGGTTCGCGTTTTCTATGGTGAGCCCCGCCGCCGTGGCCAGCACCACGGCCAAGTCCTCGTCGTCGGATGTGAACGACTTGCCGTGCCGCTTCTCCGTTAGATACAGGTTTCCAAATACGACATTGTGGACGCGGATGGGCACTCCCAAGAAGGATTGCATGGGCGGGTGGAAGGGCGGGAATCCAACTGATGCCGGATGACTGTGGAGATCATCCAGCCTGATCGGCTGCGGATCGTCTATCAAGACACCGAGTACACCATGGCCTGTGGGCAGTGGGCCTATCCGTTCGGCCAGTTCGGGGTCTATGCCTTCGGTGATGAAATGGCTCAGTTTCTTGCCCTTTCCGATGACCCCCAGCGCACCATACTTGGCGTCCATGAGCTTGCATGCAGATTGGACGACATGCTGAAGAACGGCAGTCAGGCTCAATTCCTGGGAAATACTGATGACCGCCGACAGCAGCCCCTGCAAACGCGTTTGGGATTGGACCAGTTCCTCAATGCTGGCAACGAGTCCGTTGCGCAGATTCTCGATCTCCGCCGATGAAGATGTGGAGGAACCCATCGTTAAAGGGTCATCTTTCATCGAAGGGAATTCCATGGGATTTCTCCGTCCAAGGGAAACAAAAAGCACCGACGACTGACAATGACTATTTGGCCGAGACAAACACAGGCTACGCTCAGCGGCGTCGAAACTCCATCAGCTCCGAACCGGGCAACGAGGCACCGGGGTAGCTGGGGATCGTTCCCTCCCGGTGGCTTGCCGCTGCATTTCAAGGAGCAGGCGACGCTACCGTGCCGGCTGTTTCGCCGCCGTCAACGACGCATTCTGCACCCGCAACGAAGGCGGATTCGTCCCCTGCAAGGTCGTGCACCAAGTCGGCGATATCCTTCGGCTCCCCTCGGTGCCCGCAGTCCGCCAAACTGGACTCGAACGATGCCAAGGGCCTTATTCCTCTGGAATGCCCCAAAGCCAAGGCATGTACTGGAAGTGCGGCCAGCCTCACCGAGCGCAGGTTGCTTCCCTGTCTCGGCAGGATAGATCAACCATGCACGGTGATGTTCGCGAGGAGCCGAGACCGGTGGCAACGCCCGGCAATCGTCACGGCTGGCACCCATTTGTCGACATTTTGTCCCGTGCCTCCGAGTTCGGGCGGATTGAAGCCGGCGGCCCGGTCATCGCCACGACGCATGAGAGAAAGGCACCTGGCATGACCACGGCAAGAGACAACAAGGATAGATCCGGGCGTGTGTTTGTTCAACCGAACAGAAACGTCTGCGGCATTGACAACCATGCCATGCGCAATCCCGGGGCGGGTCCCCGGGCAATTGGAAATCCAGTTCGTGCAGAATGTCGGGAATCCACGAATTTACGGGACTCATGGGGGTCCCTGACCAGCTCGCAGAAAGGTGAGAGCCATGCATGAATTCAGGGACCGCATAGACGCGGGCCGGAGGCTGGGCCAACGACTTGCAGGGTTGCGCGGACAAGACCTGGTGGTTCTGGGGTTGCCCCGGGGCGGTGTTCCTGTCGCCTTCGAGGTTGCCAACAAGCTCGGCGCGCCCTTGGATGTCATTGTCGTACGCAAGTTGGGTGTGCCGTTCCAACCCGAAGTCGCAATGGGAGCCATAGGCGAAGGAAACACGCGGGTGCTTGATACACACCTCATCGCCCTTGCAGGCGTCAACGAAGCGGAACTTCAATCCATTGAGCGGAGCGAGCGTGACCTGTTGGAGTCAAGGGTCGCAAGGTACCGCAAGGGCCGGGAGCGCTTGGATCTGCACGACCGCACGGCCGTCATCGTCGACGACGGCCTCGCCACCGGAGCCACTGCACGTGTTGCCTGCCAGGTTGCCCGGCAATTGGGCGCGGCAAGAGTGATTCTGGCCGTGCCGGTGGCCCCGGTCCGGCTGCTGGCTTCGCTGACAGAGCCGGACGACGTCGTGAGCCTGATTTCCGTCAGGAATTTCGAGGCCGTCGGCTACCACTACAGTGATTTCTCGCCCACGGAGGACGATGAGGTCGTGCGGTTGCTCGATGCCGCCGCGCTGCGCCGGCATGCTGTCCGGGCGCCGGATGGCGCAGTCGACGACGAGGCCGTTGAAATCCCCTGCGATTCCGTGGTGCTCCGGGGCGACCTCCACCTGCCCGTGCGTTGCGACAGTGTTGTGGTGTTCGCCCACGGCAGCGGCAGCGGGCGAAACAGCCCCCGCAACAAGTTCGTGGCCTCGGTGCTCCAGGGTGCCGGGTTGGGCACCCTGCTGTTGGACCTGCTGACGCCCGCCGAAGAGGCCGACCGGGCAAATGTGTTCGACATTGCCCTGCTGGCAGGGCGGCTCACGGCGGCAACCCGGTGGCTCGGCGCCAAGTTCGGGGCCTCCCCATGCAAGATCGGCTACTTCGGGGCCAGCACGGGCGCCGGCGCCGCATTGTGGGCCGCCGCCGAACCGGACGCGCGGATAGCCGCCGTCGTTTCACGGGGCGGACGCCCGGATCTAGCCGGCCCCCGGCTGGCGGCGGTACGTGCCCCGACCCTGTTGATCGTCGGAAGCGCAGATGCCCTGGTCCTGGACCTCAACCGCGAGGCCATGGCCAAAATGCGGGCACCGACCCGGCTTGAGGTCGTACAGGGGGCCACCCACCTTTTTGAGGAGCCCGGCACCCTCGCGCAAGCCGCCACGCTGGCCGCCGACTGGTTTGGCCGCTACCTCTTGCCCGAACGGAACCCAGAACGCGCACCGGAGGAGCAAAAATGAACGAGAACCCGTACGCGGCGGCCGACCGCTCGGAGGAGCTGTCCCAGATCCGGTTGCTGGCGCACCGGCTCGCCGGCGCCGGGGACCTGGACGGCTTGGTCCGCCTCGCAGCCGACAGGCGTTTCGTCTGCCTTGGCGAGGCGTCCCACGGCACCCACGAGTACTACAGCTGGCGCGCGTTGGCCAGCCGACGGTTGATCGAAGAGCACGGCTTCAGGTGGATCGGGGTGGAGGGCGACTGGCCCGACTGCTGGCGGATCAACCGCTGGCTCAGGGGTCAGGGCGACCAGGACCTGGACGCGTACCGGTTGCTGGCCTTCTTCGAGCGCTGGCCGACTTGGATGTGGGCCAATGCCGAGGTTGCAGGGTTCCTGGACTGGCTGCGCGGGTGGAACCTCGATCGGGCCGAATCCGAGCGCACCGGCTTCTACGGCCTTGACGTGTACTCGCTGTGGGACTCGCTGCGGCAGATCTTCAGCTGGCTCGAGGAAAACGCGCCCGATGCCCTGCCCGCCGCCCTGCGGGCCTGGAAATGCTTTGTGCCGTTCGGGGAGGATCCCCAGCGGTACGCCTGGAACACCCGCCTGGTGCCCCACTCCTGCGAGGCGGACATCGTCGCGCTGCTGGCCGAGGTGCACCGGCGAACCCTGGGCAGACTGCCCACCGACCCCGAGGCCTTCGACGCGGTGCAGAACGCCGTCGTCGCGGCCAATGCCGAGCTCTACTACCGCACCATGGTCCGCGGCAACCAGCAGTCGTGGAACATCCGCGACCACCACATGTGCGACACCATCGACCGGATCTCGCTCCACCACGGCATCGAATCCAAGGGGCTGGTGTGGGCGCACAACACCCATGTCGGCGACGCCCGCGCTACCGACATGTCCCGTGGCGGCATGGTGAACATCGGGCAGTTGATGCGACGGCGCCACCCCGGGCAGGTGCTGTTGGCCGGGTTCGCCTCGCATTCCGGGTCGGTCATCGCCGCCGAGGCCTGGGGAGCGCCCGAGGAAGTCATGGCGGTTCCGGCCGCCGTTCGCGGAAGCCACGAAGACCTCCTCCACGAGGCTCTCGCCGAAGCCTCCCTGCTGCTGTTCGGACCCGACCGTTCGGGCCCCTGGCTCGAATCCCTGCACGGCCACCGGGCCATCGGGGTGGTTTACAATCCGCACCGCGAGGCCGGGAACTACGTCCCCACACACATGGGGGGACGCTACGACGCACTGCTCTGGATCCCGCAGGCCACGGCGCTGCACCCGTTGCACCACGAACAACGGCCCGAGGAGCCGGAGCTCGAAACCGAACCCACGGGCTTCTAGGGACGGTGCGGACCGGCTTCACCGGTGCCCGGCACCCCATCGGCCATTTTGCCTTGGGCCTGCACCGCCGTGATGGCGACGGTGTTGACGATGTCCTCGACCGTGGAGCCCCGCGACAGGTCGTTGATGGGCCGTCGAAGGCCCTGCAGGATCGGCCCCACAGCAACGGCGCCTGAGGACTGCTCGACCGCCTTGTAGGTGTTGTTGCCGGTGTTCAGGTCGGGAAAGATGAAAACCGTGGCTTGACCCGCCACTGCGGAGGACGGCAGCTTGAGCGCCGCGATGGACGCATCAACCGCGGCGTCGTACTGGATCGGCCCCTCGACGGCCAGATCTGGGCGGGCGGCCCGGACAAGTTCGGTGGCCCGCCGGACCTTGTCCACGGGGCTTCCTGTGCTTGAACCCCCGGTGGCGTAGGAGAGCAACGCCACCCGGGGCTCCACCCGAACAGGGCCGCCGTGTCGGCCGAGGCCACGGCGATGTCGGCAAGTTGTTGCGCATTGGGTTCGGGGTTCACGGCGCAATCCCCGTAGACCAGGACGCGGTCGGGAAAGAGCATGAAGAACACCGACGACACGGTCCCCGCGCTCTCCCGCGCCTTCACGAATTCCAGGGCCGGGCGGATGGTGTCTGCAGTGGTGTGGGCGGCCCCCGAGACCATGCCGTCCGCGATGTTCAGCAGGACCATCATGGTGCCGAAGTACGCCCCCTCCAGCATGGTTTCCCGGGCACGGGCGGGCACCATCCCCTTGTGTGCCCGCAGGCGCTGGTATTCGAGGGCAAAACGGTCCCTCAGTTCCGAGGTGGCCGGATCGATCAGGTTCAGCCCGTCCAGGCCGATGCCGTGGCTGGCGGCCAGCGCGCGGGTGGCCGCCTCGTTGCCCAGGAGCGTCAGGTCGCAGACGTCCCGGCGGTGCAGGATCTCCGCGGCGCGCAGCACCCTGACGTCCTCTCCCTCCGGCAACACGATGCGTTGCCGTTGGCATCTGGCCCGTTCGATGAGTTCGTGCAGAAAGCGAAGGGGCGTCGTGGTGGCGGGGCGCGGAAGGGCCAACCGCGCCAGCATCTCGGACTCGTCGACGCAACGGGCCCACGAGCCAAGGGCCGCGGCGACCTTGCGCCGCTGGCCGACGTGGATTTCGCTTCGAATCCCCGCCACCGTGTGGGCCACGGAGTAGGTGTCCTGCCCACTGGCGAAGACCGGAAACGGCGCGCGGGCAAGGAACCGCAGCACATCGGGCCCCGGGGTCAGCCCGTCGGTCAGGATCATCGCGCTGGGGATAGGGAACTCGGGCGAGAACGCGGAGGCAAGGCTGGCCACCATCACGTCCACCCGGTCCCCCGGCACTATCACCAGGTCGCCGACGCCCAGGACCTGCAGGAAGTTGCCCGCCGTCATGGCCGCCACCTTGACCGCTCGGTGCTGCCGGCCAGGTGCCTCCGCCCCAGGGCGGCAGCGACGTCGCCCACCGTCGGCATAGAGATCTCAGGGATGACGTAGACGGGCCGTCCGCTCTTTCCGGGGCGGATTCCGGCCTTGATCCGGGCCTCCGCGGCGGCATCGGCACGATTCAGCATCACGGCCAGGAGCGAGCAACCCGAGGCGGCAAGCTCCTTGCGCGCCGCGTCGACGGCGTCCGCGGTTTCCTCCGGCCCCAGGCCCCGGCCCCGGCAACTGCCAGCACCGGCAGTCCCAGGCTGTTGGCCAGGCGTGCATTGAGGCCGAATTCCGCAGCCGCGTCGCGGCCGCTGAGGTCCGATCCCTCGACCACCAGGACGTCGCAATGCTTGGCGACCTCGCTGTACATGGCGAGGGTTGCGGCTTCGATTTCCTCGCCGCGGCCGGCCGCCAGCAAGCCCCTGGCCGCGGCGAGCGTCAGCCCGCCCCGGCACACCGACGCCTCAAGGTCGTAGAGGCGCCGCAGCATGCAGACCATCGGGTCGAGCTCCGGATCCGTGCCGCCGACGATCGGCCTGAAGAAGCCGCCCCTGTCGGCATGGCGGTGCAGGGCATCGACCAGCCCCAGAGAGACCAGGTTCTTGCCGGATCCCGGAACGGAAGCACAAACGTAGATCCCACGGGCCACGGGAACGACCTCACCTTCACGAGTTCGATTTGGGCGGGATGGCGTCGTCGCTGACGTCCGGCATGGCATGAGCAAAGCCGGCTACCCTTCAGGATGACGGCAAACTCAGTTGCCGACCAGTGGCCTAAGTCACCGATCGGCGACGTGCGGGCGGAAGACCGGGCACCGGGACCTTGTGCCCTACTCCCAAGCGCCGGCAACCGCCATCCTCGGGGCAGGAGAAGGAGTCCGTCATGCGCGCTTGGTGGGTTGGCCAACCCGGTCCGATTGTCTCGCACCCCCTGGTCCTGGGCGATCGCCCCGATCCCCAGCCCGCAGCCGGGGAGCTGCTGCTCGACGTGCAGGTGTGCGGTGTATGCAGGACCGATCTGCATCTGGCCGAGGGCGACCTTGTCCCAAGGCACAGCCGGGTGGTCCCCGGCCACGAGATCGTCGGCATCGTCCGCGAGGCAGGTCCGGGCTGCAGCAAGTTCGAGCCCGGCGACAGGGTCGGTGTGCCCTGGCTGGGCTCGGTGTGCGGCATCTGCCGGTTCTGCCGTCGGGGAGACGAAAACCTGTGCCTCGCCCCGGCCTTCACCGGGTGGGACCGCGACGGCGGATACGCCGAACTCGTCACGGCGGCCGAGGACTTCGTCTACCGAATCCCACCCAATCTGGCCGACGAGCATGCCGCGCCGTTGCTGTGCTCCGGCATCATCGGCTACCGTGCGCTCAAGCGTTCGGCGCTTCCTCCCGGCGGTCGCCTGGGCATTTACGGCTTCGGAGGATCCGCCCACCTCACCGCCCAGATGGCCCGCCACATGGGCGCCTCCGTCTACGTCATGACCCGGTCGTCCGAGGCGCGCGCCCTCGCCCTTGAACTCGGCGCGGTGTTCGTCGGGGGCCCGACGGAGGCCCCGCCCGAACCGCTTGATTCGGCAATCCTTTTTGCCCCCGTCGGGGACCTTGTTCCTGTCGCCATGCGTGCACTGGACCGAGGCGGAACGCTCGCCGTGGCGGGAATCCATCTCACCGACATTCCGTCCCTGCACTATGAAACCGACCTTTTCCAGGAACGCCAGCTGCGCAGCGTCACCGCCAACACAAGAACGGACGGCGAGGAATTCCTGAAGCTGGCCGCCGAGATGGAGTTGCGCCCCACAACAACGATGTACGCCTTTGCGGCCGCCGACCAGGCCCTCGAGGACCTTGCCCGCGACCGTGTCACTGGCACCGCCGTCCTGCGCATCCAAGGCCTCGGATAGCGGTCCTCGACCGCGCCGAAATCTGCGTCGGCCCCGGCACGCTGCCATGTCGGTGAAGCTGAACGATGGTCGGCGAGCGCAGCCGGCTTGGCACCCGGCAGGTCTGGGTCTTTCATGGTTTCGGGGTGCCCGGCAAGGCTTCGAGGGTTCCGGTCAGGTAATGCTGAACCACGGGTCCCAGCAGCCGTGCGATCTCGTCATGCCCGGCCGACGCCAAGGGTTCGAGTTTGATCACGTAGCGGGCAAGCATCAGACCACCCATCTGGCTCGCTGCGAGCGACCCACGAAGGCGCGATTCCTCCTCGTCGTACCCAAGATCCGCCATGACGCGGTCAAGGATAAGATGGCGGATCATCCGGCGCATGAGAGTTGCGTACGCCTCGGATTTGAACACCTTGCCAATCAACGCAAGCATGGCTGCCTGCGCGTGCGAATCCCAGACCCTGAGCATGGTCCGCACCACGGATTCGCCACGTTCGGACGGCGCCTGACTTAAGGCCTCGGCCAAGAGCTGGTCCGGAACGAACGGCAGATCCAGACACGCGGCCAACAGGTCATCCAGACTCCCGAAATGTTCACGGATCGTGGCCTCGTCGACGCCCGCCTTTCGGGCGACGTGCACGACGTCGACGGTGTCTGCACCGGCATCTGCCAACAGGCTCTGGGCGGCATCGACAATCGCAGCGTGGATGACCGTGTCATGATTGCTCATCAGGATCCCTTTCAAGCTCGAAACGATCCCGGTCTGCGGCAGCATGTGGTGCGGGCGCACATTACCAATCCCGTCGAGGGCGGAACTGACCGGACCACGCAATCCTCTCCCGTTGCACGGCCACGCACCAGTGTCGAAGGTCCCCTGCCGGCGCGGTTTTCGAAACCTTCGATCGCTGGCCGGCGCAGTCGGCACCGGCACTTGTTTCTGCGTTCGCTCGGGGCCATGCTGTAGATGCCGAACACTGACGTACCAAGATTAGTTGTGTGCAGATCGTTCTGCTGCGTTTGGACAACAAACCATCTGCCGAAGGCTTGCAGGCACGGAGCCAAAAACCGCTGCCCCTGCACTCAAACACCGAGCAGACAACACATGAGGATCGCGTTTCGGACGAAACACCTTCAGGGGCGGCCATCCCCACGCGATACGCCTTCCGTGGACGGAAGGCAACGCGGCCGGTCCGCCCACGGACAACCAGAACTCGCCAGGTGAAGGAAGATACGCAGAATGCGTACATTTGGTATCGAGGAAGAATTCTTCATTGTGGATCCGCTCAGCGGATTGCCCGGCACTCCATCCGCCACGGCCCGGACCGAACTGCTGGCGCTCACCGCCGGCGGCACCGGAACCCGCGGCGAATTCCTTGTCTGCCAGTTGGAAAGCAACAGCCCGATCTGTACCGAACGCGGCGAGGCCCTTGCAACCGCGCAAACGTACCGCAAGGCCTTGGCGCGCGCCGCCAAGGACCTTGGTTTCCACGCGGTGGCGCTTGGCACTCCCCCGCGCATCTCCGATGCTCCGGCGACGGTGAGCTCCGGCGACAGGTACCGTGCCATCAGTTCTTTGTATGGCGAGCTCGCCGCGGAGCACTACATCTCGGGCTTGCATGTGCATGTGAACGTGGAAGACACCGAAACAGGCGTCATTGCGTTGAACGGATTGCGCCGTTGGCTCCCGGCGCTGACTGCATGCGGTTCCAATTCACCCTACTGGCGAGGAACAGACACCGGCTTCGCCTCATGGCGAAACATCCACTACCGGCGTTGGGCCCTCCAGGGCATCCCGCCGTACTTCGCAGACATGCAGGACTACGAAGAGCGGATGAAACTCGTCCTCGGCGCCGATGTGGTGCTGGATTCGGGCCACGTGCGGTGGGGCGCAAGGCTTTCCACCATGTATCCCACCATTGAGGTCCGGGTGGCCGATGCCCAGCTGAGCGCCTCAAATTCGATCTTGTTGGCGCTGGTCGTCAGGTCGTTGGTGGACACGAGCCTCAACGGCGCGCCCCCGCGCCTCCAGCCCATGCCCGAAGCCCTCGACCTGGCGCAATGGCAGGCCGCAAAATTCGGCCTGCGTGGCAACAATTTCGATCCCTTCGACGGGACGAAGACCTCCGCGTCCCGCATGCTTCACAGCTTGATGGAGCACATCAGTGACGCCTTGGAACGCAACGGCGACTACGAATACGTATCCTCCGGAATCTCCCGGATCCAGGAACAAGGAACCGGTGCCTTCATCCAGCGCCGGAATTTCCGCAACGGCGGATTCAGCGAAGTCCTGGCGAAAGCGGCTGCCGCGATCGCCACTTGAAATCAAGGCGCCCGTTTTTCCCTGACCAGAGGAAGGATCCACACCGACTTCGATTGAAGGTTGATTCACCGTTGAGAACGGAGCTTCCTGGCACCGTCGCAGCCGTTCCCACCGGGGGAAATTCACGGCGCGCTTGCCCCGGAACCTGGAAGATGTCGGGTCATCGCGATTCGATCACTCCCATCATCCCGGCGTCCTCGTGATCCAAAATGTGACAGTGGTAAACGGTTTTTCCGGTGAAGTCATCGAAGGCGATCCGAACCCGGACGCTGCTGCGGGCCGGGACATTGACCACGTCCTGCCACCTGGGGATGTCCACGGGAAGGCCTGCCTGTTCGATGACCTGCATGGGCCACACGTGCAGATGCACCGGGTGGTCCATCAGACTGGTGTTCCGCAGCGTCCATTCCTCGACGCCGCCAGCCGAAACAGTGGTATCGACCCTGGCCGGGTCAAAGGACTTGCCGTTGATGGTGAAATCCATCATCCCGGCACCCAACCTCATGCCCATGCCCATGGCGAAGACCAGTTCGCGCCGGGCGGCGACCGGCTCGGCCCGGAGGTCCCGCGGCGCCGACTGCTCGGGGACAGAAGCCATGCCGGCGACGGGTGCACCTGCGACTGTGAAGGTCGCCAGGACCGCCCCGGATCGGCCAACCGAAGAGCGCGGAGGGCCGTTGCCGCCCATCATCGACCCCAGGCTTCCCCTGTTCACGGGCAGGGCACGCAGCACGGCAGTGCCTGCCTGGGCGGTGACCAACAGGTCCGCCCTGTTCCCCGGCGCCAGCAGCACCTCGTCGACATCGTCTGGGACCCTGAAGCGGCCGGAGTCCAGGCCCAGCAGTTGCAGCGACTGACTATCCAGGCGAAGCTTCAGGTACCGGCCGGTGCAGGCATTGACGACCCTCCACCTTTCACGCTCGCCCGGCCGGGCTGCCAGGCGCGGGTTCAGCTGTCCGTTGACGAGGACCAAGTCGCCTTCCCGCCCCATCATCTTCTCCATCACCGACACGGCGGCGATTCTTCCGTCCGGAGTCAGGGAAATGTCGGAGATCAGCAGAACCCGTTCCCTGATCGTCGGGATGGGCCGGTCATCCTGGACGACGATGGCCCCGTACAGCCCGCCGAAAATCTGGTCGGCGACCAAGCCGTGGTGATGCGGGTGGTACCAGTAGACGCCCGGCGGGTGATCCGCCGGCAGCTGGTACTCGTAGTCAAAGGACGTGCCGGGGCCAACGGCAAGCAACGGATTGTCGCTGTTGCCCTGCGGGGAAACATGCAGCCCGTGCACGTGCAGGTTCGTCGGGTTCCCCAGCCGGTTCTCCAATCTCACGTTCAGCCGGTCTCCGGCCCGGAGGAACAGGGTGGGTCCCGGCAGGGAACCGTTGTAGGACAGGGCGGTGGCATCCTTGCCGGCGATCCTTACCTTTCCCGAGGCAGCTGAAAGCGTCAGTCGAAGCCGGCCATCGACACTGGTCAGGGCCTGCGGTTCCTCCATGTCCTGCCCACGGACGGCCTGAAACCCCCCGCTCCACAGCAATCCTGCCGCGCCGGTCGCGGTGGCCGCGGCCCCGAGACCTCCCAGGAGCAGTGCGCTGCGACGACTCAGGGGTTGCATCAGGTTCCGTCCCTGAGGGTCTTGAGCCGTTCGCGGTATTCTTCGGTGGTCATTTCACCCCTGGCATAGCGCTCATCCAGAATCCGCCGGGCGCTCCTGCCGTCGCCAGCCCCGCCTGAAAAAGACCGCACCGCAAGGATGCCCAGCAGGACGAGGCCGATGACCAACAGCAGCCAGAAGAGCCACCCCCAGCCCATCATCGAACCATATCCATATCCATCCATCATTTTCCTTCTCCTTATCCTGCAGTACCGGCCACCGCACCGGTTGCGCAACGGTTCTCGGTGATTCCCGGCCAAGAGTTCTTTCAACCGGATTCGCTTTCAATGTGCCGGCGTGCGGAAGACGCGATCCGGTAGATTCAGCGATTTGCCGCCGGGTTGTCACTCAGCCTGACCATGGTCTGGGGATCGATGGCCTGAATGGTGGTTTCAGTGGCGTCCGCATCGCGGCGAACGACGACGTTGCACGGAAGAAGTGCACCGAGATCCTTCTCGGCAGCGAGCGCGCGGCTGGCCAGCGCCGGGTTACAAGCGCCCAGGATCACGTAGTCCCCAACGGCATTGGCCGCTTCGGTGCCGAGCTTGGCCGCAAATACAGCGCGAACGTCAATTTCGGACAGAATCCCGAACCCCTGGGAGGCAAGGGCCTCGCGAGTTCGCCGGACGGCTTCCTCCCATCCCACAGGGACGGTGGCGGTATGGGTGTAGGTCATCGCGGCTCTCCTAGGATTGGATTTTCGCAGGTTGCCCACAGGCAAGTGACGAAAAGGGCCTTCCCTGGCCCTCCGTATTCATCCTCACCGCCTTCCGGGCGAAGACACGGCCCTGCTTGCGTGTTCTCTCCGGCATCCGGGTGGCGGAGTACTGGCAGTGGACCAGCTGGCCGACGGCTCCTGCCCCCATCAATCATGTGCCCGGACTCTGCGAACCATAAGAGTTTCTGCAATCCACCGTAGACCCCCGATGGTGTTTCAAACACCCCCTGTAGATCGCTCTCGTTTCCCCTCCGAACAGCCAGCATCACGGGTTTCCGCGATGCCAGGCCACTCCCTACCCCGTAGCAATTTGGAGGCCCTTCGCCCGTGCACCTCCGTCCGGCCAGATCCGGGCTCATGGCCACGCTGCGCCCGTTGTGGATCGCATGGCACGCGCGTAGCGTGAATTGCATGAGCTCGACAGGGATTTCATCCTTTGGTAGCCAGAACCCGGAGCACGCGGCGAGCGCCCGATTCCAAAACGCCGCAATCGATTGCTTCGCCGTCGATGGATTCGATGCCTCGGCGCAAGGCACTGTCACGGAGGCCGGCATCGAAGATTCTCCCGCCGCCACGCACCGGATCACCCTTGGGCCATGCAGCCACGGCCTTTTCACCGACGCCACGGCCTTCGACGCCTGCCTGTGCTCGCTCGCAGAGGCGTCGACCGACGGAGCTGCGACTCCCCGGTCTTTCGTTTCCACCGATTCCTGATCCGCCCAGCACCCAAGGAAGACCGATGTCGAGCACCAGCCCTGCGGTCGAAGTCGTTGGCCTGTGCAAGTCGTTCGGGCCCCACATTGTGCTCGACGGCTTGGATCTGAGGGCCGAGACGGGCCAGGTCGCGGGTTTCCTCGGCCCCAACGGATCGGGCAGGTCCACCACCTTCCGGATCCTGCTGGGGATGCTGAGGGCAGAGGCAACGACCATGCGTGTCCTGGGCGGCGATCCGTGGAATGATGCCGTCGCGCTGCACCGCCGGATTGCCTACGTCCCGGGGGAAGTCAGCCTCTGGCCGAACCTCACCGGAGGGCAGGCCATCGACATCATTGGCAGGCTCCGGGGCGGCGTGGACAAGCGTCGACGGGACGAGCTCCTGCAGCTCTTCGACCTCGATCCCACGAAGAAAGCGCGCGCCTACTCCCAGGGAAACCGCCAGAAGGTCGCGCTGGTTTCCGCGCTGGCTTCCGATGCGGAACTTCTGGTTCTCGACGAACCGACCCTGGGGTTCGACCCGCTGATGGAGGCGGCGTTCAGGGACTGCATCAGGGAGGCCAAGGCCCGGGGACGCACGGTGTTGCTCTCCAGCAACAGCTTTGCCGAGGTGGAAATCCTCTGCGACACCGTGACGATCATTCGACGGGGCAGGACGGTGGAATCGGGCAGGCTGGATGGGCTTCCCCGCCTGCACCACACCGCCGTTTCGGTGATCTTGGACGATCCGACGGCCTTGGCCTCGATGCCGGGAGTGAACGACCTCGTCATCGACGGCCAGCGAGCGACACTGACCGTGGCCGATGCCGACATGGGTGCCATCCTGGCCGGCCTGGCGCTCTTGAGGCCGCGCGGGATAGTGGCCACCCGACCGACGCTCGAGGAGCTTTTTCTTCGGCATTACCGCACGGAGCCTGCCGCGGACCGGGAGGTCCTCCCGTGAGCGTCCCCGGATCCCCGCTATCGTCCGGAAAGCCTCACTCGTCGGCGCATCGGCACCCTTCCCGGGCGCAATTCCAGGGGTTGCCGGACATGATGCGCCTGGTTTTCCGCCACAACCGGTGGCGCCTGCTGGCGTGGGCGGTCGTGATCACGGGCATGATCCCGCTGGTGAATGCGTCGCAACGCGCAATGTTTCCCACCCCGGCGGACCGCGAGGCCTACGCCGCGATCGCAAGCAATCCCCTGGTCGCCGCGCTCACGGGAACCCCGTATGCGGCGGACACCTTCGGGGGGATCCTGGTTCTCAAGATCTGGATGACGCTCGCGCTCACCCTTGTCTTGTCCACGATCTTCCTGGTGACGCGCAACGGCCGGTCCGAGGAAGAATCCGGGCGGACGGAATTGCTGCGCGCCAACGTGCAGGGCCGCCACACCTACACACTGGCAGGCTGGTTCGTGGTCGCCGCATACAACGTGTCCGTCGGCATCCTGGTCTCGGGCGCAGCCGTCGCGCTGGGCCTGCCGGCGGACGGCAGCCTGGTGCTCGGTGCCTCGTTGGCGGCACTCGGACTGTTTTTCCTCGGCGTCTCCGCGGTCATGGGACAGCTTTTCCCCGCCGCTCGCGGCGCAAACGGTGCGGCCGCCGCGGTACTCGGCGTCGCCTACGTGCTTCGTGCCATCGGCGATCTGGAGGGCAACGGGACCGCGCCCGGTTGGACATCCCTGCTGTCTCCGATCGGATGGGCCCAGCAGATGCGTGCGTTCGGGGAGAACCGGTGGTGGCCGTTGGTTCCCCTGGTGCTGGGTGCGGTCCTCCTGTGTGGCGTTGCCATGGCCGTCGAAGCCCGGCGCGACCTCGGCACCGGAGTGCTGCCGGTGCGGCCGGGGCCGGCAGCGGCAGGCCGGTTCCTGGCGACACCGTTCGGCCTGTCATTGCGGCTCCAACGCGGGCCGATCATCGGGTGGTTCGCCACCGTGCTGGTCATGGCCTGGATGTACGGATCGGTGGCATCGGCCATGGCAGACCTGCTTGGAACCAACACGGTGTTCATCACCTTGGTCGGCCGGCACGGCACGGCGACCACGAGCGGCGTTCTCATGTTCTTGTCGATGCTGAACGCGATCGCCGTGAACGCATTCGTGGTCGAGAGTGCATTGCAGCTGAGAACCGAGGAAGCCACCGGGCGTGCCGAGGCCCAGCTCGCGGGGAGCCTATCCCGACTGCGGTGGGCCTGGGGACGGCTGCTGGTCACGGTCATCGGCTCCATCCTGATGCTTGTGGTCGGAGGCACCATCATGGGGGCGGCCTACGGCGCCTCACGGAACGACCCCTCGCAATTGTGGGTGCTGGCGGGATTGTCCCTGTTCGAGTGGCCCAGCGTCATGGTGACGGCGGGTGTCGTCGTTCTGCTGATCGGAGTGGTTCCGCGCCAAGCCGCAGCACTGTCGTGGTGCTACTTTGGCGTCTCATCCATCGTCAGCATGTTCGGACTTCCGCTAGCCTCAGCAGAAAACATGCTGTTCACGGCTACGGCGGCCTTCCCGGCGGATTCCCTTGTGCTACTCACCCTCGCGGCCTTGACCGCGATCGCCGTCGCGTTGTGGGCAATCGGGCTTGTGCGGTTCGCCAGGCGCGACCTTGCCCCTGGCACCTAGATGATTGATTCCAAGGGATGACTACGCGGGCAAGGGTGTCCAGACTCGAGGTGTAATCACCAACATTCGAACCTGGAGAGTTCTGATGGAC